>CAKTZI010000023.1 GCA_934635385.1 uncultured Kiritimatiellota bacterium
ACGGGCGAGAGGGTCGTCAGCACCTCGTCGACGGCCTGGAGGAACTCCGGCTCGTTCGCGTTCTTCGCCTTGACGTCCTTCAGGACTTGCTCAATGTACTTGTTCAATTTACACTCCTTGTTGATCACGGTATTGTGATTTTACATTTTTTCAGCAAAAGAAGTGCCACATGCGCCGCCGGGCGCGCTTTCGGGCGGTTTTGCCGCACGTGGATTACGTGAAATGTAATGGCTCGTTGCAGAAAATTCCATCTCGTGTAATAAGCGAAGATTTCCTACTTCGCGCGCGCGAAGATAAATGGTATAATACGTGACCATGAAAGCAAAGCCGTCTTCTGAAATCACGGTCCTGAAGGAGATCACGACCGCCGTCGTGCGCGAGCGGAACGTGCGCAAGCTCCTGGAGGAGGTTCTTGAGATCCTGGAGCGCAGCATGGGCATGCTGCGCGGCACGTTCGCGCTCCTGGAGGGCGACGAGCTGCGCATCGAGGCCTCGACGCGCCAGCTGAACGCCGAGGAGCGCGCGCTGGGGCGCTACCACATCGGCGAGGGCATCACGGGCCTCGTCGCGAAGACGGGCCGCGCCGAGGTCGTCCTCGACATCCGCAAGGACAGGCGCTTCCTGAACCGCACGAAGGCGCGAAACCCGGAGGAGGCTCTGTCGTTCGTCTGCGTGCCGCTCATCCACCGCGGCCAGATCGTCGGCACGCTCTCCGCCGACCGCGAGATGCGCGGCGACACGACGTCGCTCGGACAGGACGTCGCGCTCCTGGAGATCATCGCCGGCATCATCGCCGAGGCGGCGTCCGTCTACCGCGAGGAATGCGCCGAGCGCACGACGCTCATGGACGAGAACCGCAAGCTGCGCGACCTGCTGTCCGACAACGTGGGCAAGCTGATCGGCAACGCGCCCGCGATGCGCGTCGTCTACGAGCAGATCCAGCAGGTCGCGCCGAGCGAGGCGACCGTCCTCATTCGCGGCGGCAGCGGCACGGGCAAGGAACTTGTCGCGCGCGCGATTCAGGGCCTCTCCATCCGCAAGGACAAGCCGTTCGTCGTCCTCAACTGCGCGGCCCTGCCGGAGGCTCTCGTCGAGTCGGAGCTGTTCGGGCACGAGAAGGGCGCGTTCACGGACGCGCGCGAACGGCGCATCGGGCGCGCCGAGGCGGCGGACGGCGGGACGCTCTTCCTCGACGAGATCGGCGACCTCTCGATTCCCGTGCAGGTGAAGCTGCTGCGCTTCCTGCAGGAGCGCACGTTCTCGCGCGTCGGCTCGAACGAGGAGCTGAAGAGCGACGTCCGCTTCATCGCCGCGACGAGCCGCAACCTGGAGGAACTGATGGAGAAGAAGCTCTTCCGCGAAGACCTCTACTATCGGCTTTCCGTCTTCCCGATCGTGTTGCCCGCGCTCGCCGAGCGCAAGGACGACATCATTCTCCTCGCGGAGCATTTCCTGCGGCGCATGAACATGAAGTACGGCAAGTCGATCGCGCGCATTTCCGCGCCGGCGATGAACATGCTGCAGGCCTACGCCTGGCCGGGGAACGTGCGCGAACTGGAGAACTGCATCGAGCGCGCGGTGCTGACGACGAAGGACGACACGATCCACGGCTACAACCTGCCGCCGGCGATCCAGGTCGAGGAGTTCGCCGAAGATCCGTTCAACCCGGAGGCGAAGCTGACGCTGGACGACCAGGTCGCGGCGTTCGAGCGGCGCGTCCTGATGGAGACGCTGAAGCGGCACAACGGCAACCGCAGCGCGGCGGGGCGCGAGCTCGGCGTGTCGCCGCGCATGATGAACTACCGCCTCACGCGCGCGGGCATCATCAAGGGGGTCGAAAAGGCATGACGGCGATCGTCGACTACAGGGCCGGGAACCTGACAAGCGTCCGCTACGCCTTTGACGCGCTCGGCGTCGAGACGGCCGTGACGCGCGACCCGGCGGCGATCCGCGCCGCCGGCCGCGTGGTCTTCCCCGGCGTCGGCGCGGCGAAGTACGCGATGGAGAGCCTGCGCGAGCTGGGGCTCGTCGAGGCCGTGCGCGAGGCCGCCGAGACGAAGCCGTTCCTCGGCATCTGCCTCGGCATGCAGATTCTCTTCGACCGTTCGGAGGAGGACGGCGGCGTCGACACGCTCGGCATCCTGCCGGGGCAGGTGAAGCGCTTTCCGCACGTCGCGGGCTTCAAGGTGCCGGAGATCGGCTGGAATCAGGTGAGAATAATCGAATGGACGAATGACCGAATAATCGAATCTGGCGAGAGGAAGCAGACGGGAGCCGTTCCAATTCGATCATTCGACCATTCGACCATTCGGCAATTTCCTGCGGAGGAATACTATTTCGTCCATTCCTACTATGCCGAGATCTGCCCGTACACGGTTGGCGTGACGGACTACGCGGGCGTCGAATTCACCGCGCTCGTGAAGAAGGGCCGCCTCTGGGCGAGCCAGTTCCATCCCGAAAAGTCCGGCCGCGTCGGGCTCGACCTCATCAAGGAGTGGCTGTCATGCTGACGAAGCGCGTCATCCCGTGCCTCGACGTGCGCAATGGGCGCGTCACGAAGGGCGTCAAGTTCAAGAACAACGTCGATCTCGGCGATCCCGTCGAAATGGCGGTGAAGTATTCCGAGGGCGGGGCGGACGAGCTGGTCTTCTACGACATCACGGCCTCGGCTGAAGGGCGGCCGATCGACATCGGCATGGTCGCGGCGGTCGCGCAGGCGGTGCGCATCCCGTTCGCGGTCGGCGGCGGCATCCGCACGACGGCGGACATGGAGCGCGTCATCCTCGCGGGGGCGGAGAAGATCTCCGTCAACTCGCTTGCGGTGAAGAATCCGGCGATCATCGCGGAGGGGGCGAAGGCGTTCGGCGCGCAGTGCGTCGTCCTCGGCATGGATCCGGTGAAGTCGGCGCGGTGTCCGAGCGGCTACGAGATCACGACGCGGGGCTTCCGCGAGTTCACGGGCATGGACGCCGTCGAATGGGCGAAGCGCGCGGCGGATCTCGGCGCGGGCGAGATCGTCGTCAACTCGGTCGATGCGGACGGCACGCGGGCGGGCTTCGAGCTGACGATCACGCGGCTGATCGCGGAGGCGGTCGGCGTCCCGGTCGTCGCGTCCGGCGGCGCGGGCTGCCCGGAGCATCTCGTCACGGTCTTCCGCGAGGCAAAGGCCGACGCGGCCATCGTCGCGGGCATGATCCACACGGGCGACTGCACGCTCGCCGAGATCAAGGCCGTGATGGCCGCCGCCGGCATCCCGACGCGGATGAGCTGGTGACCACAGACGGACACGGGCATGCGGCGTGCAGGTGCGGACGGCGGATTTTTGCTATAATTCACGACTAACAGGAAAAGGACAACCTCTACAGATGTCGAATCGCAACTATTCGCAGGAAGAGCTTCGCGCCGTCTTGGATCAGATGGGCGTCACGGGCGTGACGGATGTCGCGCGCTACGGGTCTGGGCACATCAACGACACGTTCAAGGTCGAGACCGACCGTGGCGTGCGCTTCATCCTCCAGCGCGTCAACACCGACATCTTCCCGCCGGAACTTCTGAAAAGCAATGTGCTGCGCGTCACGCGCCACCTCCAGTCGAAGGGCGTGAAGACGCTGGACGTGATCGGCTACGAGAACCCGTGGCGCGTCTATGCGTTTCTGGAGGGCTACACGTCCGTCGACCTCATCACGAGCCCGGCTCAGGCCGAACTTGCCGCCGGCGCGTTCGCGAAGTTCCAGAACGACCTCGCCGACTTGCCGCCGCCGCGCCTCGGCGAAATCATCCCGAAGTTCCACGACACGGTTGACCGTCTGCGCCTTCTCGACGCGGCGGTTGCGGCGGACGTGAAGGGCCGCAAGGCGAAAGTCGCCGCCGAACTCGCGTTCGTCGACAAACGCCGCGAAGAGGCCGCGAAGATCGTCACGATGATGCGCCGCGGCGAGATCCCGGAGCGCGTCACGCACAACGACACGAAGATCAACAACGTGATGCTCGCGCCGGACGGCACGAACGTCGTCATCGACCTCGACACGACGATGCCCGGCTCCGCGCTCTACGACTTCGGCGACATGGTGCGCACGTCGTCCGCCGCCGCCGCCGAGGACGAGAAGGATCTCTCGAAGGTCTACTCGAAGAGGGAATACTTCGAGGCGCTGGTGAAGGGCTACCTTGCGGGTGCGAAGTTCCTGACGGAGGCGGAGAAGGCGAATCTCGCGTTTTCGGGCCGGCTCATCACGCTCACGATCGGCATCCGCTTCCTGACGGACTACCTCGCGGGCGACACGTACTTCCGCACGGCCTATGACGACCACAACCTTGTGCGCTGCCGGACGCAGCTCAAGATGGTCGAGTCGATGGAGCAGCAGGCCGACGAATACGAGGCGATCGTTCGCCAGTACGCGAAATAAGGATTTAGGGAGGAATTAGCGCCATGGAACTCATTGCCAGCTTTCAGGTTGACCACACGAAGATCCGTCCCGGCATCTACGTCTCGCGCGTCGATGCGGTCGGGGACGGCTTCGTGACGACGTTCGACGTGCGCATGAAGCGTCCGAACGTCGAGCCGGCCGTCCACCCGAACGCGCTCCACACGATCGAGCATATCGTCGCGACGTACCTGCGCAACGACCCCGTGTGGAAAGACCGCATCGTCTACTGGGGACCGATGGGATGCCTCACGGGCAACTACCTGCTCGTGAAGGGGCGTCCGACGCCGCAGGAGATCTGTCCGCTCGTCCTCGCCGCGTTCCGCCACTGCCGCGACTACGCGGGCGAGGTGCCGGGGACGACGGCCGAGACGTGCGGCAACTTCCGTCTGCACGACCTCGCGATGGCGAAGTGGGAGGCCGCGCGGTTCGTGGAACGGCTGGAGAAGGAGCCTTGCTTCGACTACCCGACGGCGACGCGCGTCGTGACCGAGGCCGGGCGGTTCTTCCACGATTCGTGAGACAAGTCAAATTTGAGTCAAACCCAAACAAAAGAAAACAAAGGAGAACATAAGATGAAGAAACCCATTCTGTCGATTTTGGCGGCGGTCGTCGCCGGCTGCTGCCTGGCTGGCGCGCCGAAAGACTCGGGCACGACCTTCGCGCGCGACGCGCTTCAGCCCTACGTGGATTCCGGCGAGCTGCCGGGCGCGATCAACGTCTTCTACAAGGACGGCGTGCAGGAGACGTGCGCGATCGGCTATGCGGACGTCGCGGCGAAGCGCAAGATCGCGCTCGACGACGTCTACATGCAGTGCTCGCAGACGAAGGGCTTCTGCGGCGTGACGATCGCGAAGCTCGTGGAGGAAGGGAAGATCACGCTCGACGATCCCGTGTCGAAGTACCTGCCGGAGTTCAAGACGCTCTGGATCAACGCCGGGGAGTCGAACGGCGTGCGGACGCTCGTGAAGGCGAAGAACGTCCTCACGATCCGCATGGTGCTGAACCACACGGGCGGCTTCCCGTTCGAGATCTGCGCGAAGCAGGGCAACCTGAAGGGCGGCGGCTGGTCGGGCGGCGCGCCGCTCCGCCAGACGGCGGCGATTGCGGCGGCCTCGCCGCTCCTGTTCGAGCCGGGCACGAAGGTGCAGTACTCGAACACGGGCATTGACATCGGCGCGGCGGTCGTCGAGGTCGTGACGGGGATGCACTGGGAGGACTACCTCCAGCAGACCGTCCTCGATCCGCTCGGCATGAAGGACACGACGTTCTGGCCGACGGACGCGCAGCTCGCGCACCTCGTCGAGAGCTACACCTGCCAGAAGGGCGCGCCGGCGAAGTACCTCTACGAGCACGCGATGGAGCAGCGTCCCTACAACGACCGCGGGCGCATCTTCGCCTCGGCGGGCGCGGGCCTCTGGACGACGGCGAACGACCAGCTCAAGTTCTACAAGATGCTCATGAACCTCGGAGTCGGCGACAACGGCGCGCGGATCCTCAAGGAGGAGACGGTGAAGTCGATTCTCGCGGTCTCGACGCGTCCGTCGGGCCTCGGCGGCTATTCGCTCGGCCTTGCCGCGCCGGAGAAGGACGGCGACGACCAGTGGTTTGGCCACGGCGGCGCGTGGGGCACGAACTGCATGGTCAACTGGCACCGCAAGGAGCTGAAGCTCTGGGCCGTGCAGCTCGCGGGCGGGCCGCGTCCGTGGGACAAGGCGCGCGGCGAGGCGGAGAAGAAGTTCTTCCGGTACGTGATCGACAATTCCGGCGCGAACGCCTACACGGGCCGCGTGAAGTAAGGCAGGAAAGAAGAGAAGAAGATGTTTGAAGGAACGGTGTTCGGGCGGCTCGACCAGAAGCTGCAGCAGGCGATTTCGGAGGCGGGCTACGCGAAGCCGACGCCGATTCAGGAGCAGGCGATTCCCTACCTGCTGGACGGGCGCGACCTGATCGGCATCGCCCAGACGGGCACGGGCAAGACGGCGGCGTTCATGCTGCCGATCCTGAACCGCCTCGTCAAGGTGCGGCGTCCGCGCCACATCGGCCATCCGCGCGCGCTCGTCCTCTCGCCGACGCGCGAGCTCGCCGCGCAGACGGCGGAGAACGTGCGCAAGTACGCGAAGCACGCGAACCTGCCGTTCGCCTGCGTCTTCGGCGGCGTCTCGCAGTACGGCCAGGTCAAGGACGTCAAGAAGGGCGCGGAGATCGTGATCGCCTGCCCCGGCCGTCTCATCGACCTCATGACGCAGGGCATCCTCTATCTTGACCAGGTCGAGTGCTTCGTCCTCGACGAGGCCGACCGCATGCTCGACATGGGCTTCCTGCCGGACATCAAGCGCATCATCTCGAAGCTGCCGAAGGCGCGCGAGTCGCTGTTCTTCTCCGCGACGATGTCGCCGGCGATCGCGAAGCTCGCGGGCGAGCTCGTCACGGATCCCGTGAAGATCGAGATCTCGCCCGAGACGCCGACGGTCGACCGCATCAACCAGAAGGTGATGTTCGTCGAGAAGGCCTGCAAGGACTCGCTGCTCATCCACCTCCTGAAGACGCACCCCGAATGGACGAAGGTCATCGCCTTCACGAAGATGCGCCACGGGGCGGACCGCATCGTCAAGAAGCTCACGCGCGAGAACATCCCGTGCGCGGCGATCCACTCCGACAAGACGCAGAACCAGCGCACGCGCGCGCTGGACGGCTTCCGCAAGGGTCAGGTGCGCGTCCTCGTCGCGACGGACATCGCGAGCCGGGGCATCGACGTGCCGGACGTCTCGTGCGTCGTCAACATGGAGCTGCCGCTGGAGACGGAAAGCTACGTGCACCGCATCGGGCGCACGGCGCGCGCCGGCGAGTCGGGCGCGGCGATCTCGTTCGTGACGGGCGAGGAGCGCGGCCAGCTCAAGGCCGTCGAGCGGCTCATCAAGAAGACGATTCCCGTTGACCGCGACCAGCCCTACCATTCGGATGCGGCCGACCAGAAGGCGGGCCGCCAGAACGACGGCCTGCCGCAGGCGCCGTGGGTTCATCCCGCGAACCGCAACCGCAACAATCGCAAGCGTCAGGGGCACAAGGGATTCCAGGGCCGCCGCCAGCCCGACTTCGGGCAGAAGCAGAACAGGCCGACGAAGCGGCCGCCGCAGTAAAAACGTGTTGCATGCGCGATGACGCGAATTGCCAACGGAACGGTTGTCGATGGCACGGGGAAGCCCGCGTTTGTCGGCGACGTGTGGGTGGACAGCGACCGGATCGTCGACGTCGTGCCGCATGCGCCGGACGCTGCGCCCACGCGTGCGGACGTTGCGACGGTTGACGCGACGGGGCGAATTGTTTCGCCGGGCTTCATCGACGCGCACACGCATTCGGACGCCTACCTCGTGCTGGAGCCGGATGCGCCGTCGAAAGTCACGCAGGGCGTCACGACCGAAATCAACGGCCAGTGCGGCGGCTCCATCGCTCCGCGCTATGGCGAGGCGCGGCTGTCGAGCGACTGGGCCGCGCTGCTGGGCGACCGCCTCACGTGGCGTTCGCTCGCCGAGTATCGTGCGGTGCTGGACGCCGCGAAACCCGCCGTCAACACCGTGCAGTTCGTCGGACACAACACCTTGCGCTCGTCCGTCGTCGGCTACGCGGGGTGTGCGGCGACGCCGGACGAGATGGCGCGCATGCAGCGGCTCTTGGAGCAGGCGCTGGACGAGGGCGGCTGGGGCCTCACGACGGGACTCATCTACCAGCCGGGGAAGTACGCGACGCCGGAGGAGGTCGAGGCCCTGGCGTGCGTCGCCGCGCGGCGCGGCGGCCTCTACGCGACGCACATGCGTTCGGAAGGCGACCGGATACTCGAGTCGATCGACGAGGTGATCGCGCTCGCGCAGAAGACGGGCATTCGGGCGGAGATCTCGCACCTGAAGACGAGCGGAAGGAAGAACTGGCACAAGATCGACGCCGTGCTGGAGAAGATCGAGCGGGCGATGTCGGACGGTCTGCTGCTCGGCAGCGACCGCTATCCCTACTGCGCGGCGGGGACAGACCTCGACGTGCTGCTGCCGGACTGGGCGCAGGAGGGCGCCGCGCCGGCGGAGATGGCTCGATTGAAGATTTCGGATCTCAGATCTCGGATTGTCGCGGAAATCAACGCGCTCGACCGCGACTGGTCGACGGTGATGATCGGCGGCACGTGGGCGGCGGAAAACAGGGCCTTCAGCGGAAAGACGGTAAGGGAAATAATCGAATCGGCGAATGATCGAATGATCGAATGGTCGAATGATCGAATGGGCGAATCGGCGAATGGGCGAATGGTCGCGCCGCTGTCCGCTGTCCGCTGTCCTTCGTCCTCGCATTCGTCCTCGCCCTTGACCCCCGGCGACCTGATCTGCTCGATTCTCGAACGGGACGGCTGCAAGACAGGCGCGTTCTTCTTCGGCATGAGCGAGGAGAACCTCGACAAGATCTACGCGCGGCCATGGATCGTGCCGGGGAGCGACGCCTCGCTTCGTGCGCCGTGGGGGCCGCTGTCGGCAGATCATCCGCATCCACGCGCCTACGCGACGATGCCCGAATTCTACCGCCGCGTCCGTGCGCTCGGCTTCTCGCGCGAGGAGGCGGTCGCCCGCATGACGTCCGTTCCCGCGCGGCGGTTCGGGATCCGGGGGCGCGGCGTCCTGGAGAAGGGCGCGTTTGCCGATCTCGTCGTCTGGGACGAGGCGGAATTTGTCGCGAAGGCGACGTATTTCGCGCCGCACCAGTTCACGGGCGGCGTGAAGCTCGTCATGGTCAACGGCGTCGTGCCCTATGCGGACGGCGCATTCACCGGCCATCGCGGCGGACGGTTCCTGGAACGGTAAGGCGTGAGTCCGACCGATCTGGGTGCAACGAGATTTTTCTGCATTGGTCATGCCGCGATGCTGACGACCTGCCGCAGATGCCGTAGCCGGTAGTTGAAGAACTCCTCGAGCCGTCCCGATTTCTCGAGCGTGCGAAGGGGGATCATCCCCTTTGCCCCCCTGAGGGACCAGAACATCCCCGACTGCTTCGTCCGTGCTCCGAGGACCGTCTTGCATGCGCTTTCCACGGGGCCTGAGCCGATGAAGAGCCCGTCCGCCATGTACTGGTCGTAGTGCATTCTGTCGACATTCTCCCTGAAGTACTTCAGGGCCTTGCGCATGTCCTTCCACTTCGATTTCGGGCATGCGCCGTCCGCCGACCTGATCACCGACTCGACCTTGCCCGCCTTGATGCGCCTGCAGTAGTAGCGGAACTTCTCCCTGTACTTCTTCGTCCCCTTCCTCAGCCCGAGGGCCGTGAGGACCGGCTCGAGATGCTCCGTCGCATGGTAGAAGTCGAGTACCGCCGTCGCGAAGGGGAATTCGTTCAGCCTGACGCTCCTGAGCCACTTGCCCCCGTCGGACAGGAACACGACGCGCTTCGGCATCCTGCCAAAGCGCCTGTCGAACTCCGCCCGGAGGAGCCTCATGAACTTCCCCCACCGGTGCGTCGTCGCGACGTAGGTCGTGGTGTCCCGGAGGCGGAACGGCCTGCCTTCCGAATCGACGCCTCCCGTGAAGATTGCGCCGAGCTTGACCTCCCTCGTCTTCGCCTTCCCGTTCCTGCCCCTGGCGCCTTTCAGCGCGTTTCGCCTGAACGGGAGCCCGGTCCCGTCCGCAAGGACATAGGCCACGTCGACTTCGCCCTTTTCGTCTTCCTTCGGCCCGAGCTCGGACAGCTTCGCGAAAGACGTGAGCTCCGTCCGGATCTTCTCGACGATGTGCCGCATGGTGTCGCCGGACATCTCGAAGTGGTGCGCCCTCGTGAACTCCTCCGCCGCCTTCCTGTACGGGCCGCCCTCCGCCGCCCGCGCGACCTCTTCGACAAGGGCGGGCGTGTAGCGCCCGACAAGCCCCATCCGCTCGTCCCACGGGTAGCGCCCGCGCCGGCTCTCCCTGTCGTAGTAGTACGTCCGGCTGGCCGTGCCGACGGGGCCGAACATGCTGACGATCTCGATGCCCTTGTTCCCCGCGCTGCGCTCTCCCGGCCTGGGCGTGTACTCCGCCCCTGCGGCCTCCGACTGCAGGATTGCCGACAGGAGCCTGCGGCAGATGCCGGTCGCCGCCTTGCCCATGGCGTGTTCGAGCTGCGAGGTGCAGCCGATTCCGTCCTTCGCGAGCGAGTCCAGCGCGGCGTTCGCTATCGCCTCGAGCTCCGCCCCTCCCTCGAAGCATATCTGGCGGACTTTTTTTTTGAGGCCGGTTCCGCCGAGAGGACGGCTTCGGCGTCGCGGCGGGACAGCTCCATGAGCAGGCCCTTCGCCCGCCTGCCGCCCCTGACGGCCTCCTCGAACTCGGCGAGGCGGTTCTCCGGTATGTGCATGGCGTGGTTCTTCCCGTCCTGCCACCACTGGAGGTTGTGGTAGACGGCGAACGTTCCGTCCGCAAGCTTCTTGCGGCTTTCGCAGATTTTCCCCTGAACCGCGAACGGGATGTTCTCGAGTTCCCCAAGTATTTCGGCCCTGCGGCGCTGTTCAGTTTCCATGTTCTATAGAATACTAAAGAATACGCCGGAAGTCAAGGGGACGTTGCGAAGTCTTTGCAGAAAAATCTCGTTGCACCCGACCGATCTGTCGCGTCACACGATGTCCCGCAATGTGATATAATTCTCGCCTATGAGACAAAAGGCAGGCGAGACATCGGATCGGCGGCGGCTTCTGCGGAAGATCGCGGCGATTGACGCGGCGCTGAAGGCGGAGTTCCAGGCACACGCCGCGCCGATCATCGAACTCGTTGAGGCACAGACGCACGATCCGTTTTGCGTGCTGGTCGGGACGATCCTGAGCGCGCGCACGAAAGACGCCTGCACGGCGGGGGCGGTGAAGCGGCTTTTCGCCGCCGGCGTCGCCCGCCGCGCCGTGGGGACAGACCTCGGCACGAGCGTGGGGACAGGCCCCAGTGCCCCGTTCAATGCGGACGATTTGGAGCGCCTGAGCGTGGCGGAGATCGAGAAGCTCATCTACCCCGTCGGTTTCTACCGCGACAAAGCGCGTCATCTGAAAGCGTTGCCGCGCGTCCTGAAGGAGAGGTTCGGCGGCGTCCTGCCGCACACGGTCGAGGAGCTGTGCGAGCTGCCCGGCGTCGGACGCAAGACGGCGAACCTGACGGTCGCCGTCGGCTTCGACCTGCCCGCGATCTGCGTGGACGTGCACGTGCACCGCATCACGAACCGTCTGCGGCTCGTGCAGACGAAGACGCCGCTGGAGACGGAGATGGCCTTGCGTGCGCTCTTGCCCGTCAAGTACTGGAAGACGTGGAACTCTCATCTTGTCTCGTTTGGACAGACCCGCTGCGGGCCGGTGCGTCCGAAGTGCGCGGGGTGTCCGATTCGGAATTACTGTCATGAGGAGAAGAAAAAATGAACTGCAAAGTCATGGGCATCATCAACGTCACGCCCGATTCGTTTTCGGATGGCGGAAAGTTCTTCAGTCCCGAAGAGGCGGTGCGCCGTGCGGCGAACCACATCGACGAGGGGGCGGACATTCTCGACTTCGGCGGCGAATCGACGCGGCCCGGCGCGACGCCGCTCGCGTGGGACGAGGAGTGGGCGCGGCTTGAGCCCGTGCTGGGCGAGGTCAAGGCACTGAAGGGAAAAGGAAGAAGGAAGAAGGAAGAGGGAAGGGGGACGAAAGTCCTGATTTCCGTCGATACCTACCATCCGGAGACGGCGGCGCGGGCGATCGAGGCGGGCGCGACGATCGTCAACTGCGTCTACGCGCAGCCGATTCCCGACATGATCAAGCTGCTGGACGTCTATCCCGACGTCGAGCTTGTCCTGCCGGTGCGGTGCGCGGCGGATCTCGCGCCGTACCGGGCGTATCTGCCGCGTCTCTACCTCGATCCGATGATCGGCTTTGACACGACGCGCGAGGAGGATCTGCGGCTCTTGCAGTCCACGGCCGAGCTCGCGAAGCTGGGACGTGTGCTGATTGGCGCGAGCCGCAAGCGCATCGTGAAGAAGCTGACGGGCACGAAGGTGCCGGGCAAGGATCTCGCGGGCAACCTGGCGATTGCGCTCTGGGCGGCGCAGAACGGCGCGAGCGTCGTGCGCGTCCATGACGTGCGCGAGACGGTGCAGGCGCTGAAGGTGTGGGACGCGCTGTCGGAGGCGGTCGCATGAGGCTCTTCGACACGCATTGCCATTTCGACGCGCAGGATCCGGCGGCGATAGCCGCGATTCTGGCGCGCGCAAGGGCGGCGGGCGTCGAGAAGCTGATGGCCGTCGGCGGCAGCCGCGAAATGAACGAGGCGGCAAACGTGGCCTACGGCGTTCAACACGGAGAAAACGGAGCCGGAGAGGCACGGAGCGATTTGCCGACGGTCGTGACGGCGTTCGGTTTTGACATGGACGGCGTTGATTGGGCCAAGCCGACAGAGTCTATTGATTCGCTCATTCGCTCATTCGACCATTCGACCATTCGATTATTCGACCATTCGATCATTTCCCCTGCCGCCATTGGCGAGATCGGGCTCGACTACCACTACTACGGCCCTGAGACGCGCGCGGCGCAGATGAAGCTTTTCGCCGCGCAGCTGGAGGAGGCGCGGCGGCGCGACCTGCCGGTCGTCGTCCACACGCGTGAGGCGGCGGCGGACACGCTCGCGCTGCTGAAGGAGATCCCGTCGCGCGGCATCATCCACTGCTTCACGGGCACGCCGGACGAGGCGCGGACGTATCTCGACCTCGGCTTCTTCGTCTCGTTTTCGGGCATCGTCACGTTCAAGGCGGCGGACAACGTGCGTGTCTCGGCGCGCTACGTGCCGGACGACCGGATCCTCATCGAGACGGACGCGCCGTTTCTCGCGCCCGTGCCGATGCGCGGACGGACGAACGAGCCGGCGTTCATCCGCCACACGTGCGAGTTCCTCGCGAACCTGCGCGGCATGTCGGCGGACGACTTCGCCGACCTGACCTTCGCCAACGCGGAAAAGGTGCTCTCGTTTGCGGAAGCGAGGCAACATATGGTATAATTTCCGCATTTATCTGTCCAAGTTTCAGAAAGGCTGATTGATGAAAATTGTTGTTGCTTCCGACCATGGCGGGTTCGAGCTCAAGGGGCACCTCGTGCGGGCGCTCGGCGACGGCCATGAGGTCATCGACTTGGGGCCGGCTGACCGCGCCAGCTGCGATTTCCCGGACTACGCGGTGCCCGTCGCGCAGGCGGTCGCCTCCGGCGCGGCCGATTTCGGCATCCTCATCTGCCGCACGGGCCTCGGCATGTCGATGGTCGCGAACCGCTTCCAGAACGTCCGCGCCGCGATCTGTCCGACGACGGAGGCCGCGACGCTCGCGCGCCAGCACAACGGCGCGAACGTCCTCTGCCTGGGGGCGGACGTCGTTTCGGGCGACTACGCCGTCGAGATCGCGAAGACGTTCCTCGCGACGCCGGTCGACAACGACGCGCGCCACGTGCGCCGCCGCTGGAAGCTGGAGCGCGCCGAACGGCTGTCCGACTGCTCGGGCCTCATGAAGGACGACCCGGAGGTCTTCGCCGCGATCGAGGCGCAGACGAAGCAGGAGGATGCGGAGATCAACCTCATCGCGTCCGAGAACACGTCGTCGCGCGCGTGCCGCGAGGCGGCGGGCTCGGTGCTGATGAACAAGTACGCCGAGGGCTATCCGGGCAAGCGCTGGTATTCGGGGTGCCTGCCGGTCGACGCGGCGGAGGAGCTCGCCCGCACGCGCGCCTGCCAGCTCTTCGGCGCGGAGCACGCGAACGTGCAGCCGCACTGCGGCTCGGCGGCGAACATGGCCGTCTACTTCGCGACGATCAAGCCGGGCGACACGATCATGTCGATGGCGCTTGACCAGGGTGGCCACCTCTCGCACGGCTCGCCCGTCAACTTCTCCGGCAAGATCTACCACATCGTGCCCTACACGGTCGACCCGAAGACCGAGCGGCTCGACTACGACGCGCTGGAGAGGCAGGCGCTGGAGGTGAAGCCGAAGATCCTGCTCACGGGGGCCTCGGCCTATCCGCGCGCGATTGACTTCAGGCGCATCCGCGAGATCTGCGACAAGGCGGGCTGCATCATGATGGTCGACATGGCGCACATCGCCGGCCTCGTCGCGGGCGGCGCGCACGAGTCGCCCGTCCCGTACGCGGACTTCGTGACGTCGACGACGCACAAGACGCTCGGCGGCCCGCGCGGCGGCCTGGTGCTCTGCAAGGAGAAGTGGGCGAAGGCCCTCGACAGCGCGGTCTTCCCCGGCATGCAGGGCGGCCCGCTGGAGAACATCATCGCGGCGAAGGCGGTCGTCTTCCGCGAGTGGATGAGCGAGGCGAAGAAGGGCTACGCGCAGCAGGTCGTGAAGAACTGCCAGGTCATGTGCAAGACCGTGCAGGACCGCGGCTACCGCATCGTGTCGGGCGGCACGGACAACCACCTCTTCCTCGTGGACGTCAAGACCTCGAAGGGCATCACCGGCAAGGAGGCTGCGGCGGCCCTCGACGCGGCGGGCATCATCGTCAACAAGAACACGATTCCGTTCGACACCGAGAGCCCGTTCAGGACGTCGGGCATCCGCGTCGGCACGGCGTCGGCGACGACGCGCGGCATGAAGGAGCCGGAGATGATCAAGATCGGCACGTGGATCGCGGACGTCCTCGACGACATCGCGAACGTGCAGGTGCAGGCGCGCGTCAAGCGCGAGGCCGCCGAACTCGTCGCGAACTTCCCGGTGCCGTAAGATGGCGAAGGTCGCAGTCGTCGGGGTCGTGGGGCGGACGAACGCGGGGAAGTCCACGCTCGTCAACGCCCTTGTCGGCGAAAAGGTCTCGATCGTCTCGCCCGTCGAGCAGACGACGCGCAACACCGTGCGCGGCATCGTCGCCGACGCGCGCGGGCAGCTTGTCCTCCTGGACACGCCCGGCCTGCACAAGGCGGTCGGCCAGCTGGGGCGGCTCCTGAACCGCATGGCGCGGCGGAGCGCGGCGGGGACGGACGTGACGTGCGTCGTCTTCGACGCCTCCGAGGAGCCGCAGCTGGAGGACATCGGCTGGATGCAGCGGCTCGCGAAGGAGCGTCCCGAGAAGGTCGTCTTCGTGCTCAACAAGGCCGACAAGGCCCCGTTCTACGAGACGATGTACCGGGATGCGTGGCGGGAGTGTGTTGAGAGTGTTGAGAAAGTTGAGAAGGTTGAGAGTGTTGAGAAAGTTGAGAAGGTTGAGAAGGTTGAGAGTGTTGAGAAAGTTGAGATTTTAGACGCGGACAACCTCACAACTTCTCAACCTCACAACTTCTCAACCTCGCACCCTGTATGGGTGCGCGCCATCGCCTCGACGCCGGGCGGCGCGAAGGGCGTGCTGGACGCGCTCTTCGACCTGGCCGAGGAGGGCGAGAAGCTGTTCGACGACGAGATCGTGACGGACTATCCGCGCAAGCTGACGATCGCCGACTCGATCCGCGAGAAGTATCTTGCGAAGCTGCATCAGGAGCTGCCGCACGAGCTGGGCGTCGTCGTCAAGCGCATCACCGAGGCGAACGAGAAGGGCGCGCCGACGTGGGAGGTCGAGGCCGAGCTGCTCGTCAACCGCGCGAGCCAGAAGCCCATCGTGATCGGCAAGGGCGCGGCGACGATCAAGTACGTGCGCAAATGTTCCGAACGCGAGCTCTCCGACATCTTCGGCGTGAAGGTGAAGCTGGAGCTCTGGGTGCGCGTCGAGCCGAACTGGATGAAGAACGAGCGTCTGCTCGCCGAGATGGGGTATCTGGGGGAACTGGTCTGATGGTTTTGTGAAAGGGCGAGAGGGGCATGAGAGACGAGAGGGACGAGCGGGGCGCGAGGCCAAGGAGACAGAAAGCGACCGTACGCGGTTGCAGGTCCTCGTGTCTCTCAAGCCTCTCGCGTCTCTCCTGTCGGGCCGTTGCCTTTCTGGCTGCCGTCGCCCTTTCGGCGGCGGCGCAGGGCCTTTCGCCGATGGCCTCAAACGATCTCGATGTCGCGCGTGAGGCGCTGCGCGACGGCTTCTGGGCCGTCGCCCGTGCACATGCGGCGAAAACGGGCGATGGGGAGGCCGCACGGCTCGTCCAGCTCGAAAGCTGGGCGGCCGAGGGCAAGTGGGGGGCTGTCTCGAACGCCCTGGATCGCTGGGCGGATGCGCAGGGCGCGGCGTTCGACTACTACCGGGCCGTCGTGCGCGGCGACCACGCCGCCGCCGCGCGGCTTCTGGCGGCGGGCGGCTCGTCGGCGGGGGCTGTCCAGTCCCTGCTGTACGAGGCTGACCGCCTTGCGCGCGCGGGCGACGAGGCGGGTGCGAAGACGCTTTGGCGCGAAGTCTGCGCGCAGTCGAACGTCTCCGCGCGCGCGTTTGCGGTCGCGGCGGCGAACCTGATGGAGCCCGCGCTTCTGCGGCGCGCGCAGGCCGAGGCGGACACGGCGGCGGGGCGGCGGGCGTTTGCGCTGCGCCTCGGCACGGCGCTGCTGAAGGAGCGCGCCACGTCGGCGGAGGGCGCCGCGCTGATTCGCGCGGTCGTCAAGGATGCGCCGGACACGCCGGGCGCGCGGGACGCGTTCCTGTCCGTCGCGGATGCGACGCTTGCGGCCGAGCGCTGGCAAGAGGCGTACGCACAGTATGCCGAGGCGACCGAGATCTGGCCGGACGCCGCCCGGCTGGACGCCGTGCAGGAGGGGCTTGGCTGGTCGCTGGCGCACCTCGGTCGGTTCGACGAGGCGCTGGAGGCTTTCGTGCGGGCGGAGCAGGTCGCCGAAACCGACGCCGCGCGGGCGAAGGCCGCGCTCAAGCAGAGTGACGTTCTCCTGTCGCTCGGACGGTTCGACGAGGCGCTGGTGCGGGCGCGTCAGGCGCTGAAGAAATATCCGAAGACGTCGGCGTCCGAGCAGATCGAGAAGGCGGTTCGGGTGCGCGAACGGGAGGCTCTTGGACGCGGGCTCTACCGCACCTACCGCTTTGCCGAGGCGCGCGCGGCGTTCCGGCAGGTCGCGGCGGACGATCCGGCGCGTGCGCCGCGCATGCGCTTCTTCGAGGCCCTGTGCCTCTATGGCGCCGGCGAGGACGCCGAGGCCGAGCGCTTGGCGGAGGGGCTGCTTGCCGAGGCGACCGATCCGCGCGTCCGGGCGGACGTCCTTCTCTGGCTGGCGAAGCTCAAGTACAACCGCCGCGACTGGCGCGCGTCCGGGCGGCTGTTCCTGGAGGCGTCCGGCGTGTCGGGCCTTTCGCCGGAGACGGCGGCGGACGCGCTCCTGTGGGCGGCGCGTGCGGCGTTTGCCGAAAACGACTACACGTCGGCAATCCAGCTGACGACGCGGCTTGTGGAGTCCTTCCCGGCTTCGCCCGTGCGGCTGCCGGCGCTGCTCCTGCAGGGCGAGGCGCTGAACGAGCAGGCGCGCTTCGACGAGGCGGTGCTTGTCGCCGAGCGGGTCGCGGCGGCGGCGGACGTGACGGCGACCGACCGCGCGCGCGCCCGGCTCCTCAAGGCGGACGCGCTCTTCGCGATGGGCGCGGACAACCCCGCCCGCTACACGGCGGCGCTGGAGGCCTACCGCGCGATTCTCTTCGGCGGCGCGCTCTCGCCGAGCGCGAAGCTCGTCATCTCGTTCAAGATCGCCCGCGCGCTGGAGAAGCTCCGGCGACTTGACGAGGCGATGGATCAGTATTACACGCAGGTCGTTCTCGCCTACCGGCGGGAGCGGCTCGGCCATGTGCGGCTCGATGACGAGGCGCGCGCGGCGTTTTCAAAGGCGGCGTTTCGGCTGGCGGACGAGTTCGAGGGGCGCGGCAAGGGCCATCAGGCCGTCGCCGTCCTCGACCTGGTCGCGACGAGCGACAGTCCGGCGGCCGAAGAGGCCCGCAAGCGCATCCGTCGCCTGACGGAGAAAGGGGGATTCCTGTGAGTTTTGTCGGCGGTTCCGTGTTCGGGCTTCTGCTCGTCCTGGCGGTCGTGTCCGTCTATGTCTTCTTCGAGCGGTTCTTCGACCTGCGCCGGGCGCAGGTCGACTACGCGGACTTCCTCAAGGGCGTGATCAACGTCCTGGATCGCGGCAGCCGGGACGAGGCGCTGTCGATCTGCGAGGACGTGGTCGCGCCCGTGTCGTCCGTCGTCGCGACGGCGATCCGGCACCGCAGCGGTTCGGCGCGCGTCCTGCGCGAGGCCGTCGACTCGCAGGGGCGCGCCGAGATCGGCCGCCTCGACCGGCGGCTCGCGGTGCTGGCGATCATTGCGCAGACGGCGCCGCTCCTCGGCCTCCTCGGCACGGTGATCGGCTTCGTGCGCACGGTGCAGACGGCGAACGCGGACGCGCTCGTCTCGCGCGTCGCGCTGCTGGACGGCGCGATGGAGGCTCTCGTCGCGGCGGCGTTCGGCCTCGCGGTCGCGATTCTCGCGTCCGTGATGTATTCCTTCCTGCGTGTCCGGCTCGACCGCATCGTCGTCGAGCTGGAGGCGGCGGCAAGCCAGATCATCGGCTACATCTCCACGCAGAAGGAGAAGGAGGCGATGCGCGAAAAGGAGAAGGCGAAGTGAGCCCCTGGGGATGGACGCCTGAACGCGCACCGGGCATCTGGCGGCATGGCGCGGCCTGGCTGAAGCCGATCGTCGCGGCCGCGCCGTATCTCACGGTCGGGCTGCTGCTGTTGCAGCTCCGCGTCGTCTCCGGCACGCTCACGGCGGCCGAGGGCACGCTCTTCGACCTTCCGGCGGCGGTGTCGAAGGATGCCGTCGGCGAGTCGCCGGTCGCGCTGATGATGCCGATGCCGCGCGAGACGCTCGTCTTCTTCGACGACACGCGCTATCTGATGGGCGAGGACGCCTCGCGGCGCGCGCTGGGCGAGCAGCTCGCGGATCGCTTCTCCCGTCGCGCGGAGAAGACCCTGCTCGTCCTGGCGGACCGGCGCGTGGCGGGCGGCGAGCTGATGCGCCTCGCGGCGCTCGCGCGGGCGAACGGCGTCACGCGCGTCCTGTTCGCCGAGAAGCGTACGGAGAGCGGCGAATGAGGCGCGTGCGAAGCGAGATGCTCTCCCTCCTGACGGCGCTGGCGCTGCCGGTCGCCGTCTTCTGTAGCCTCCCCTATTCGGCGCTGCGGCGTACGCCGCACCCCCTGCCGTCGCAGGGGGTGGTGGCGCGACCGTTTGCGGCGTTCGTGAGCCTGACGCCGGACGAGGAGGCCCAGGTGATGCGCCGGGCGAAGTCAACCGGTTCCGGCGAGCCGACGGATGCGGCGATCCGCCCGGACGACCTCGTCTTGCGCGAACTGCCGGATGACCCGCCGACGCCGCTCGTCCGCCTTTCCGACCGCACCCGTCCGCCGGAGCTCCGGCGGATGGACTGGCGTCCGCCGCCCTATCTGCCGACGTGTGCCGCGCCGCCTCCGGCGGTCATCCCGACCGAACAGGACGAGGCGCCGCCGTTCGGCTTCTCGAAGGAGGAGCTTCTGAAGCTCGACGATTAGGCTTGCCGACAATGGACAGACGACAAAGGACAAACAGCAGAAAGGAAACTCAGACATGACGCAGAAACAGGTTCTCCAGGCATTCAAGGACACGGGCGCGCTGTTGGAGGGGCACTTCGAGCTCCGCTCCAAGCTGCACTCCAACCGCTACTTCCAGTGCGCGAACGTGCTGCGCTATCCGCGCATCGCCGAAAAGCTCTGCCGCGAGGTGACGCGGCAGGCCGTCAAGAGCGGCAAGCTCGGCAAGCGGATCGACGGCGTGATCTCGCCGGCCGTCGGCGGCATCCTCGTCGGGCACGAGGTCGCGCGCGAGCTGAACGTGAAGTGCGTCTTCGCCGAGAAGGTGCCGGGCGAGGGCGTGGACGCGACGGGCAAGCCGAACACGGTCTTGGCGATGCGCCGCTTCGCGCTCAAGAAGGGCGAACGCTACGTCGTCGCGGAGGACGTCGTCACGAAGGGCGGACGCGTGCAGGAGACGATCGACCTTGTGAAGGCCGCCGGCGCGAAGGTCGCGGGCGTCATTCTGCTCGTGGATCGTTCGGGCGGCAAGGTCAAGTTCGGCCGCATCCCGATGTTCTCGCTCATGCAGATGACGCCCGAGACGTGGACGGCCGAGACATGCCCGATGTGCAAGGCCGGCTCGAAGCCCGTCCACCCCGGCTCGTAAGGCCGGCGAACATCCTCGTCGGGTGAACCCCGAAGCCTCCTGTGGCGTTTCATTGAATGATGAAACGCCTTTGTCTATCTTCATGTGCGGCACTGTCGCTGACCCTGACGGCTTCGGCCTTCAGCGGCAAGACGCTCTACCATTACGTCGCCTACCACGCGGCCTTCTGGCCGAAGGCGCTGCCGGCGACGGCCGAGAACTATCCGAAAGTCGCGTTGGCGGGTCTCGATTCGCTGAAGTTCGACACGCTCGTGGTCGCGCCGACGTTCGGGTTCGGGTCGATGGCGGCGAAGCTCAATTCGGCGGACTTCCCGACCGTTCAGCCGGCGTCCGACTCGAAGTGGTTGGCGCCGTACCGCAACGCGATGCCCGAACTCGCGCAGAAGGGCATCGACCCGCTGGCGGAGACGGTCAAGTGGTGCCGCAAGAACAAGAAGGAGGTTGTCGTCGCGCTGCCGGTCAACCTGCTGATCCACGGGGCGCGTCCGGGCGGGGCGCGGAACACGCCCGGCTCGTGGTATTCGTACCTCTGGCCGTCGTTCAAGACCAAGAACCCCGATGCGCTGATGAGTCCCGACGGCAAGACGGGGACGCCGCACGCCTCGGCGGTCGCGGTGGACTACGGCAGCGCGAAGGTGCGCGACAAGTTCGCAGCCGTCGCGTGCGAGATTGCCGGCAAGTACGACATCGACGGGCTGATGGTCGACTTCATGATGAACCCGACGCTCTTCCGCAGCGTGGCGACGGGCGGAAAGGCCGAGCCGAAGGAGGTCGAGCAGCTGACGCAGATGATGCAGAAGATCGGCGCGGCGTGCAAGAGCGCGGCGACGCGGCTCGGCCATCCCGTCACGTTCTGTGCGCGCGTCCCCGACTCCGTCGGCTACTGCAAGGACATCGGCATCAACCTGCAGGGCTGGTTCGACGCGAAGCTCTTGGACGCGGTCGTGCTGGGTGGGGGCTTTCAGCTGAACCGCTGGAACGTGACGGGCGACCTCGCGGCGAAGGCGGGCATTCCGTACTACGTCTCGTTCGTCGGAAGCGGCATCTATGTCGGCAATGACTCCGGCTATTCGGGCGACGACGAGCGCCTGCCACGCCAGAGCCGCCCGACCTACGCGGCGCGGATTGCGGACGCGCTTCTCTGCAAGGCGTCCGGCTGCATGTACACGATGGCACTGCACCACGAGGTCGGCTGGATCTCGCATGGAGCGATTGCGCCCTTCGACGCGGCGGCGAACAGGCGCGCGGACAAGCGGTATTTCGTCTCTTACACGAACGACCGCGCGGCGAACGGGCCGCTGAAGGACGGGGCGAAGTACGCGGGCGTCGAGTCGCTGCTCTCGAACAGCCCGATCCCCCTCTCGAAGGGCGTGGCGAAGTACCACGTGAACGTGTGGGACGACGCGGCCGCGCTGAAGGGCGATGATGCGCCGAAGGCGACGCTCGTCACCGAGGCGTCGATTCCGAGCGGCATGGAGACGGTCGTCACGTTCAACGGCAAGGAGCTGAAGTCCTTCAAGAAGCGGGCGGGCACGCAGCTCTACGAGATTCCGCAGGGGCTTCTGCGCACCGGCGCGAACGAGGTGACCGTCAAGGCGAAGGGCAAGAACAGGCGCGGCGAGACGGCGAAGCTCGGCAACATCGCCGTCGAGCTGGCGTATCCGAAGAAGGAGGGCGGAAAATGAACGACGAGAACCGCGAACCGACGGCGGACGAGGTGATGGAGGAGCATCTGGCCGAACTGGAGGCGGCCTACGCCGAAGTCGGCTTCTTCCAGCGCCTCGCGCGCATGGTCAAGGGACTCGGCAAGCCGCGCGCCTCGGCAGAGTACAAGCTCGCGCGCACGGAGCTTCAGCGGCTCGCCGCGCCGATCGTCGCCGTGGTTGCCCCGGTCGTCTTCGTCATCGTCCTCTGCGTGATGACGGACATCACGGGGCAGGCGAAGCGGACGATCCAGATCGACGTCGCCCGAACGCAGGAGGAAGAGGACGTCCTGGAGGAAGAGGGCGAGCAGACGGAGATCGAGACGCCTGACGACATGGAGGTCGAGATCACGGTCGACACGCCGTCCGACGTGCCGACGCAGGTCACGGACGTCGTGGCGCCGAGCCCGACGTCGACCGCCGTCGAGCAGACGCTGCGCCCGCCGGATCCGACGTCTGTCTCGCTCGTCAAGTCGCCGGTCACGATGAAGTCGATCTACGGCGAGACGCGCAACGCGGCTTCGCGCGTCGAGGCGCTGCGCAAGTACGGCGGCGACCGGCGCACGGAGGAGTCCGTCATAAACGCCCTGCGGTGGCTGAAGACCCAGCAGCGGCCGGACGGCAGCTGGGCGGGCTCGACGGGTGCGGACGGGCAGGGCGTGACGGGGCTTGTGCTGCTGACGTTCCTCGCGCACGGCGAGAAGAGCGGCGGCGGGGAGTTCGGCGGCTGCGTCTCGAAGGGGCTCGAATGGCTGATGTCGCGGCGCGAGAACCTCGACCCGGTCGGAACGCACGCGCTCGCCGAGGCGTATGGCTTCCTCAAGAACCCGAATCTCAAGGAGGCGGCGACGCAAGCGGTGCAGGTGCTGGCCGACCGTCTCTGCGCGACGACCTGGGGGCCGGACGACGACCGGGGGCTGAACACGCGTCCGCAGCTGCTGCGCATGGCGTTCCAGACGATGGCGCTCAAGTCCGCGCAGATGAGCGGCATCGAGCCGAAGAACCTTGCGGACGCGCTCGCGAAACTGAAGGAGGGCTTTCTGATCCAGGGCAACCAGAAGGACGGCGGCTTCTCGAGCGACTACTACGGGCCGGCGCGCGCGGGCTATCGGCGGACGGGCATCTGGCACTTCATGGTCGGCGTCGTCGGCCTCCAGTACCTCGGCTTCGGAGACCTGCCGATCGTCGAGAAGACGATGAAGATCCTCGACGACGACTGGGAGCTGCCGACGCTCGGCTCGATCGACAGCTCGTGCTGTCCTGTGCGCGGCAACTACTGGGCGACGATGGTGTTCTTCAACGGCGGCGGCAAGCGGTGGCAGAACTGGAATCGCCACATGATCGACGTCTACTACAACGGGCAGACGGTCAAGAAGGGGGCGTATGTCGATTCAAAGGGCGAGAGGCGCAATCTCGGCTACTGGACGTGCGAGGACATGCACATCGGCTCGCAGCCGGTCGCGCCGACGTGCTGGGTCGCGCTGCAGCTGATGGTCTACTACCGCTATCTGCCGACCTCCTCGAAAAAGGCGCGCGGCATCACGGCGAAGAAGCCGGCGCCAGAAGAGCCGAAGCCGACGTCCGCAGACAAGACCGTCGATGTCGAGGTTGACATCTGAGACGCGTCAGCGCTTTGGCTTCGAGTTCCCTTGGGTTGGCGTGTGCGCGGCGAGGCTGCGGCGGTACTCGCGCATCGTGAGGCCGTAGGTCTTGCAGAAGAGGCGCTTGGCGTAGTCGGCGTTGGGGAAGCCGCAGGCGGCGGTGATCGCGCCGATCTTGAGTTTCGTCGTCCGCAGCTTGATGCGCACGGCCTTCAGCCGGGCGCGCGCGAGGGAGTCGGAGAGCGTCCGGCAGCCGTACTCCCGGAACCGCTGGCTGACGAGGGCCTGCGAGACGCCGAGGTGCGCAACCACGTCATGGGCGCGGATGCCGCTTGTCGCCTGCCGCTCGACGAACTCCATCGCCCGCTCGATCAGGTGCGCGGCCGGCGCGATGGGCGCCGTGCTTTCGCGCTCGACGATCTCGGCGTCCGTCAGCTTGATGACCTTCCGTTCCGCGTGCGCGTCGTCCATCAGCCGGTCGAGCGCCATCGCGGCGACCTCGCCCTTGCGGACCTGGCTGGTGGAGAGGCTTGTCAGCGTCGGACGCGAGAAGTCGCAGAAGACGGGGTCGTCGTCCACGCCGAGGACTTGCACGTGCTTGGGGACGGACAGGCTTGCGCCGTCGCACGCCTGAAGCACCTGCGCGCCGCGCTGGGCGTAGGCGGCCATGACCGCGACAGGCTTCGGCAGGGCCGCCAGCGCGTCCTTCAGATAGGCGAGGTCGTCGGGCGAGCCCGCCATGTGCGGCGAGTCGATCAGGACGGGTTCGCAGTCGTGCGCGGCGAGCGCGTCCCGGAATCCCTCGAAACGCTGCTGGTTAGAATGTCCGGTTGCCTTGCATGAATGCGGGCAGGTTCGCGTGAATGATGCCGTTCCTGTTCTGGATGGGGTCATTTCGCGTCAGCACGTATTTCGGATAGTTGTCGCCGATCTTCTCAAGCGGGGCATATTCCCGGTCTTCCGTCGCTGGCGCGTTGGACATCGTCATGCACGTCTGGACGTAGGCGTATTGCGTGTCTCCGTGACGGAGAATGAAGTCGCATTCAAGCGTGCCGATGCGTCCGATGCTGACGGCGTAGCCATGTGACCGCGCGTAGACGTACAGGACGTTTTCGAGAACGGGGCCGTAGTTGATGCGCGTATCGGTGTTGCCGGCATAGTAGAATCCGAGATCGGCCAGATAATATTTCTGTTCGCCGCAGATTGACTTCCGTGACTTGAGGTCAAACCGCTTGCATTCATAGAGCACCTTAGCGTCCTTGAGGATGTCGATGTAGCGGTTGAGCGTCTCGCGCTTGATGTGCGTACCGTCTTTCTCCAGTGCCGCCAGCATTTTCGTGAGGCTCGTGGTGGCACCGAAGTTGTTGATGAGATAGGTTTGGACTTTCTGGAATACGGATACGTGGCGCACTTTGACTCGTCTGCGGATGTCTTTCTCGAAGATTTCCGAAATCACGCCTTCGATGTAGGTTCGGCGGTCTGCGTCAGAATCGTATTGGACGGCTTTCGGCAATCCGCCGTCTCGCAGGAAGCGATCGAATTCGTCGACGGCATTGTCTGCGATGGGTTTGCCAAGGAATTTCTTCATGCCGAGGTATTCGTCAAAGGTCAGGGGGAACATCTCGAATTCAAGATAGCGCCCCGTCAGTTTCGTGATGAGTTCGCCGCTGAGCAGATATGAATTTGACCCTGTGATGAAAATGGAGTGGTTGCCTTCTTCGCGAAAAGCATTTAGGACTTCTTCGAATCCCTCGACGTTTTGAACTTCGTCTATGAAAAGGTAGGTGACGTCAGAAGACGTCGTTTTCTCGCCGATTAGTCGTTCAAGGGCTTCCGCTGTCTTGACGCTTCGATAGGGTCGACGATCAAGGTTCAGGTAGACGATCTGCTCGTCCGCAATCCCCTGCTCCTTGATTTCATCGGCTACAGTCTCCATCAGGCATGATTTCCCGCATCGGCGAACGCCAGTCACGACTTTGATGATTTCGGTGTCCCGATAGAACCCGCGCATCTTGCGAAGGTATTTTTCCCTTTTATAGAACTTCATGGTGTGCAGTATATCAAAACATACCGCGAAAATGCAAGTTAATGGGGTAATGTCTATGAACTTGCTACTTTTTACCCCCTTTGGCTCGTATTATCTGGTGTCTGCCATTTGGCCTTGTCTGCTCATCGGTTCCTGTCGGCGAAGGGGTAGCCAGAAAGTCGGAAAAGTGTTGGTTCAAAAGTCGGTTTTGTTTTGCTATAATTTTCGGCGTGGCAAGTAGGGCGAAAAATGGACGCCCTTGCTTTGTCAACGCGAAATAGGCTATCAATGAAACCAACAATCGGGAAAAGGATCAAATCATGCGTAAAATCATGCAAAACTGCAATTATCGGGGGTCAAAATGTCTTCGACAAAGACTTCCCGCGAACCGCTCTCTGAGCGACGCGATCGTGCTCTTTGACGGCACCGAGGCGTCCTTCCGCAAGCATTGGGGCCGCATGACCCCGACCAACCGCTGGCTCGTGCAGGACGGCACGTTGACTGTCAAGCCCGGCGCCGGCCTCGACCGTCACGCTGACGGGGCTGTCTGTGGACGTCGCGGCTTGTACGGCGGGCACGGCCCAGGCGATCGTCGCCGATGGGACGCTGTCGTTTGCGGCGGGTCTGACGGCCGAACTCACCAACGTGCCGCAGACGGCTGAGGAACTGGAAAAGGTTTCCTGCGTAATCGCCACGGCCGAGGGCTTCGAGGACGTGCGACGCCTCAATGCGGCTCTGCGCAAGGTGAAGCTGCCGGTGGATGGCTGGAAGGCCGTCGCGACCGTGGCAGAGAACGGCACGGATCTCGTGCTGTCGTTCCAGCGGCGCCCCAGCATCACCCTCATCATCCGCTAATTTGCCGTTTGTGCTATAATTTTGGCAAATTGATTCTCATGAGACAGGAGGGAAAGACGATGCGACAGGTCTTCTGCGTTGGAACGGCGACCGCGCTCCTGCTGGCGGCACAGCCGTCGGCGGGGGCCTGTCCCCAGCCGGATGCCGGGGGCCTGTCCCCATGTTCGGATGCGGGTTGGCGGGTTCTGCCGATCTGCGGCGGCGGCTACGTGCAGGGCGTCGCGTTCTGCGCAAGCGACGCGAACCGCCTCTACAGCTACGTCGATGTCGGCGGCCCCTACCGCTCGGACGACCGGGGGCGCCACTGGCGGCCCCTGCACGGGAACCTGCCGCTCGACCTGCGCGACCGCGAGATCGACCTCGTGCGCGGGCTGTCCGTCGATCCGCGCGACGCCGATCGGGTCGTGATCGTTGGCGGCGGCGGGGGCGGCGCGTCGAAAGGCGGCATCGCCGTGACGTGGGACGGCGGAAAGACCTGGCGGGCGACGCTCGCCGCGTGCTTCTACGGGAACGGTCGGCGGCGGATGCTGGGGCGGGCGCTCGACCGCGACCCGTTCGACCACGACAGCCTCGTCGCCGGTGAGGACTGGGACGGCCTTTTCGTCTCGCGGGACGGTGGCGAGACGTGGCGGAAGACGGGCCCGGAAGGACACTGGTTCACGGATGTCCGCCATGACCGCACGGTGCGTGGCCGTCTTTACGCGAGCGCGCCGCCCGTCGAGCCGAAGCTCCTCGGCAACTGGCAGTTCACGGATGCGATGCGCCAGACGCCGCGCCAGACGGGCTTCTACCGCTCCGACGACGGCGGCGAGACGTGGCGCAAGGTCTCGGACGCGGCGCCGGACGAGATCGTTCAGGTCGCGGGCTCGTCCGCGCTCGTCGGGATCTTCGACCGTCGCCACGTGCGGCAGTCGGCGGACGGCGGCGCGACGTGGACGGCCTTCGACGCGGGGCTGCCGCCCCCGGCCCCGGATGGACTGGGGTATCCGAAAAAGGGCATCCGTCTCGCGCTCGGCGCCGGACGCGACTTCTGGGTGCTGGGCGACTCCACGGGAATCTTCTACCGGCGAAGCCTGTCGGACGCCGCGTGGACAACGCTGCCCCTGCCGCGCTGCACGCTGGGCGCGCCGCAGAAGGAGACCTTCCTCGCCCGGCACTGCGGGAAGGACGTGAACATGCCGGCCTTGGGGTCGGTGACGGTCGATCCGGCGGACGACCGCCACTGGTTTGCGACGGACTGGTTCGACATCTGGGAGAGCGTGGACGCGGGCACGAACTGGACGAGCCGCGTCGATGGCATGATGCAGGTCTGCTCGTTCACGGTCGAGGTCGATCCGTTCGACCGCGAGACGATCGCCTACGGCCTCGCCGACCTCGGCTCGTTCGTGTCCAACGACGGCGGAAGCACGTTCCGCTCGCAGCTGCCGTGCTACTGGGCGTCCGTCGCCTTCTCGGCGGTGACGCCCGGCCTCGTGATGGGCTGCGGCGGCAAGGCGACGCGCGAGATCAACGTCTCGACCGACCACGGGCGGACGTGGCGCAACGCCTCGGCCAAGGGGCTGCCCGCGTGGACATGGGGCAAGGTCGCGCCCCACGGGATCAACACGGTCGCCGTGCGGCCGGACCGCGACGAGTTCTGGATCTGCGTCGGCGGCCCGGTGGCGCCGGGGAAGGGCGGCCCGTACGTCTCGACCGATCGCGGCGAGACGTGGACGTGGGCGGGCGAGGGCCTGCCGACGGACGAACGGGCGTTCGTCTACGGGCGCACGGAATGGCAGCGCCGCACGCTTGCCGAACTGGTGTTCTCCGCAGACGGCAGCGCCGTGACGGCCAGCTCCTTCGGGAAGGGCGACTACTGGCGGCTCGCGCCGGGCGCACGCGCCTGGACGAAGACGGACGGACAGCGGACAGTCGTTTCGGACGTTCGAGCGCGGCTATCCCCTGCCGACGGGAAAGAGCCGCCAGATTCAGGTCTTCGACAGGAAGATCTACTTCCTGACCGGGGGCAACGGCGTCTTCGTGAAGGAGATCAGGGAGAAATGACGATGGACAGACGGACATTCCTGAAACAGGCGACGGGCGCGGGTGTCATCATCGACTGGCAGAGCCGCGCGAATTACGCGCTCGTGAAACGGACGGTTTTGGTATAATACGGGCATGGAAAAGATGAAGCAGATCATGTATGGCGTGACGGACTTCGCGCGAATCCGCGCGGAGAACGGCTATTTCGTGGACCGCACCGCGCTCATCCGCGAGCTGGAGAAGACATCCTACGCGATGTTCCTGCGGCCGCGCCGCTTCGGCAAGTCGCTGTTCTGCTCGGTTCTCCAGTGCTACTACGACGTCGACTACGCGCACCGCTTCGAGGAGTTCTTCGGGGATCTCGACATCGGGCGCGAGCCGACGGCGGAGCGTGGGGCGTATTTCTGGCTCTATTTCAACTTCTCGGCGGTCGAGAAGCGCGCCGACCGTGTGGAGGCGAGCTTCGACGAATACTGCCGGGACTGCCTCGACGAGTTCGCCGAACGCCATGCGGCGCAGCTTCCGGGCGGCACGGCGGAGGCGATCCGCGCCAAGCGCACGTGCCATGCGAAGCTCAACGCCCTCACGACCAAGTTGAAGGGCAGGGGCGTCCGGCTCTACGTCTGCATCGACGAGTACGACAACTTCACGAACACGCTCCTCGCCGAGTCGCGCGACAAGTACGAGTCGCTTTGCCACGGCGACGGCTTCTTCAAGCAGTTCTTCAACGAGCTGAAGGCGGCGACGACCAACACCGACGCGCCGATCACGCGCATGTTCGTGACGGGCGTGACGCCGGTGACGATGGACGACGTGACGAGCGGGTTCAACATCGCGACGAACATCTCGCTGAACCCCGCGTTCGCCGCGCTGACGGGTTTCACGCACGACGACATCCGTGGCATGCTCGCCTACTACCGCGCCCATGCGGGCTTCGCGTTCGACGGGGAGGCGGTGTTCGAGACGATGCGCCGGTGGTACGACAACTACCGCTTCTCGCCCGAGGCGGGCGCGGACGGGAAGGATCCGGCGCGCGTCGCGAACCCGACGCTCGTCCTCTACTACATGCTGTACTTCCTGCAGAACCACAGGCCCCAGCCGGACCTCGTGGACGAAAACCTGCGGACGGACTACATGAAGATACGCCACGTCATCACCGAGGGTCGGAAGATCAACGGCAACTTCCACCGTCTGGAGGACATCGTCGCGCGGCTCGGCGCGACGGCGACCTTGCGGAAGTCCTTCCAGGCGCGGGAACTCGGCATCGCGGACAACTTCGTCTCGTTCCTCTTCTACAACGGGCTTGTCACGGTCACGGGCGAACGCCTCGGACGCTCGACGCTCGGCATCCCGAACCTGACGGTCGGGGAGTTCCTGCACGACTTCGTGCCGAAGGCGTACCAGGACCTGAACGGCATCGACCCGCGCGTCTTCGACATCGCGAACGGGATGGCGGACTTTGCGGAGACGGGCGACTGGCACGGGGCGCTGGACACGGCCTGCGGTGTCGTCTCGCGCTACTGGAAGGTGCGCGACGCGGCGGAGGGCGAGCGCGTCGTGCAGACGGCCCTCTGCGCGCTCCTCTACGTCGGGCACGGGCCGTACATCGTCCGCCATGAGCAGGAGTCGGCGGGCGGGTTCGTCGACATCGCCTTCGAGCCGCAGCTGAACCGCTGGCCCGAGATCGGACACGCGGCGCTCGTGGAGCTGAAGTACCTGAAGGCGTCGGACGACGCCTCGCCCGCCGCGCTCGCGAAGATCCGCGACGCGGCGGCGGCGCAGCTCGCGCGCTACGCGGCCGACCACGACCTCGCGCGGGCGTGGAACCTGCGCGAGAACGGCGGGACGGTGACGCTCCACCGCATCGTCCTCGTCTTCCACGGCGGCGACGTCGTCCTTTGCGAAGAGATCTGAGGCGGCGGCAGAAAGAAGGAAGGGGCGAGTCGCCGCGCGCGCGGGAGCGGCTCGGCGGCGCGCTCGGACAGGTCCTCGACCTGCCGCTCCTGCGCTGCGCGGCCCTCGGCAACGGCTGGAGCGACGTGCCGCTGACGGCGGAGGACGTGCGCTGGCGGAAGGTCACGCCGAAGTTCTGCCTCACGGGCGGCTTTTCCGCCGTCGCCCTCTGGTACGGCTACTACCTGCAGACGACGCTCAAGATTCCCGTCGGCCTCCTCGGCGCCTATGTCGGCGCGACGGACATCGAGACGTGGATTCCCGACTGCACGCTGCCGCCGCCGCCCGGACGCGAGGGCACGAACGGACAGAAGCCGTCGCAGTACCACAACGGCAAGGTCAGCCCGGTCGTGCCGTACGCCCTGCGCGGCGCGATCTGGTACCAGGGCGAGAGCAACACGGCGAGCCTCGACGTGATCGCGGGCTACGGCGCGCGGATGAAGGCGCTGCTCGACGGCAACGAGGCGGTGCGGGTCGTCCGCTACGGCAAGGGACGGCTCGTCTTCTGGCAGGTGCCGCCGTGGCAGATTGATGCCGAGCGCAAGCCGTACCTGCGGACGTCGAAGCGGCATGCGGAGTTCATGTTGTCGCGGCTCATGGGCAACCTCGGTTTCCGCCGAACCGTCGAGCGCGTCCTCTACGCCGACGTCCCCATCCCCGACGACGATCCCTACCGCTATTACCACTGGTGAGCGCACGGCTTCGGTTGGCCGACGTGCCAAGTTGCGGGATCTCGGATAAAAGTGTATACTTCGCGCCCAATCATGAGTAACACGTCAAAAATCTGAGAGATTCGAGAGGAGCGAAGATTTCCGTTATGAGAGAGAGACTGGAGAGTCGCCTGGGCTTCATTTTCCTGTCCGCCGGGTGCGCGATCGGCCTCGGCAACGTCTGGCGCTTCCCCTACATCGCCGGGCAGAACGGCGGCGGCTGGTTCGTCGCGCTCTACCTCGTCGCGCTCGCGCTGATCGGCCTGCCGATTCTCCTCATGGAGTTCGCCGCCGGACGCGCCGCCCAGCGGTCGATCGTGCGCCTCCATGCGACGCTGACGCCGGAGAAGAAGGTGTGGCGGCTGCATGGCGTCGCGGGCTTCCTCGGCAACATCCTCCTCATGATGTTCTACACGACGGTCACGGGTTGGATGCTCATCTACTTCGTGCGCATGGCGTCCGGCGCGTTCGTCGGCCTCGATGCCGCCGCCGGGCCGGGTTCGTCACGGGCGGCGCGCTCGTCTTCCTCGCGCTGCCGTGCCTCCTCGGCTTCAACGTCTGGGGGGCGTTCCAGCCGTTCGGCGCGGGCTCGTGCGTCCTCGACCTGGAGGACTTCCTCGTCTCGAACCTGATTCTGCCGCTCGGCGGGCTTGCTTTCGCGCTCTACTGCTGCCATCGCTTCGGCTGGGGGTGGCGGAACTTCCTCGCGGAGGCGAACACGGGACGCGGCCCGCGCGTGCCGTCCGCCCTGCGCGTCTACTGCGCCTACGTCCTGCCGCTCCTGGTCGTCGTCATCTTCGTCCTCGGCCTCGTGGACAAGTTCGCGCCGCGCGGCTAGGCGATGGTTTGGGGGGCGGCCTCACAAATCTCGTGGGGACAGGCCCCCATTCGGTGGGGCCTGTCCCCATTCACACATGTCAAAAACGCTGAAAAAGCTGTTGATTTGTGCAGGTAGCGCAGGATGAAAATCCTATATGGACGGCATTCGGCATATGCCGTGGTTGACTTGTCAGCGGGAATTGCGGTAAAATACACTCACTTTGCGAGAGAAGAGGAATCCTGAAATGACGAATGTGCTGACGACTAAACTTTCATCAAGAGGACAGGTGGTTCTGCCGGAATCCCTGCGGAGCCTGTATGGATGGGAAGCGGGGACATCTTTTACTGTCTTTGTCTACAATGGTTCGGTCATTATGCAGCCAATCAAGGTGCCGACCGAAGACGAACTTGCTCGGGAGTTTGAAGAGGTGTTCGATGAATCCCGTCGTCAGGCGAAAGCAGCTGGCATGACGCCGTCGGATGTCTCTCGGGCGCTCTGCGAGGTCCGTCGCGTACATCGTTCCAAGAGGATGCAGGGGTGAGGGTTGTTCTCGATACGAATGTCGTGATGAGCGCAATCTTCTTCGGCGGCGATCCAAAGAAGATCGTTCGCGCGGCCGTGTCGAAGCGAATCGAGATTGTGGCGACAAGCGCGGTCGTGTCTGAGTATCATGAAGTTGCCGAGCGATTGCACGAATATTATCCAACGGTTCCATACCGTCGTCCTTTGGCGCTACTGGAGAGCGTCCTGACCATCGTGCGCCCGGCGACGTTGAGCGGACGTGTTTGCAGAGACCCCGACGACGATGCCATTGTTGCTTGTGCCGTGGGCGGCAAGGCCAAAATCATTTGCAGTGGCGACGATGACCTTTTGGAATTAAATGGTTATCGAGGTTTGGATGTGTTGAGTCCTCGTGCGTTTTGCCATCGTTTTCTTGTCGGACAAAAAGGGCGAGGGTAAAGAACGAAGGTTTGTGGGGACAGACCCCCTTATTCGGTGGGGTCTGTCCCCATTCGCGCATGTCAAAGACGCTGAAAAAGCTGTTGATTTGTGCAGATAGCTTAAATTGAGAATCCGATGCGGAACATTCTTATGCCGTGAGAGTCGTTTCTTTCGACCCCAGCTGTTTATTCGACTATAATCGAATGAATTTGATTTTCGGCCATCCGTTCGACTGTAATCTATGGTATAATGTTCGGCAGGAGAAATTCTATGGTTATTCGTCATGATTATCTTGAAAAGGTTCGGCCTTATGTTGATCTTGACATCGTCAAGGTCTTGACGGGGATTCGGCGTTCGGGGAAATCTGTTCTCATGGAGCAGATTCGTGACCTGTTGGTGAAGCCGAAAAATCCAGATGGCGAGTTTATCTACTTCAATCTTGAAGAAGAGGAAAATGCTGCCTACCTGAAAAAGGGCGCTTTGCATGCACATGTGCTGGAGCGGATGTCCCAATGCGGCGCCCGCAAAGTCTACGTGTTCCTTGACGAGATACATCACGTCGAAGATTGGGAGATTTCCGTCAACTCGTTGCGGGCGAAGAAGAACGTGGACGTCTACATCACAGGTTCCAATTCCAAGTTGCTTTCGGGCGAACTCGCGTCCCACCTGACTGGACGATATGTCGAAATCCTCGTGACGCCATTCTCATTCCCTGAGTTTGAAGAAGCGGCTCGCGCGTCATTCCCTCAGTTGACGCGAGACGACCTGTTCGTGCGGTATCTCCAGTTTGGCGGGATGCCGTTTCTTTCCAGCCTGGGCTATCGCGTAGACCTTTGCCGGAACTATCTGGAAGACGTCTATTCGTCCATCCTCCTCAAGGGTGTCGTGCGGAGGGGACGGATTCGGGACGTCGATATGCTGGGGCGCATCTTCCAGTTTGTCATGACGGAAGCCGGGCATACGTTCTCGGCAGCCTCCATCGTCCGCTTCCTCAAGAGCGAGAGACGCCCTTGCACGGTCGATACGGTACTGAATTACCTTGAACTGGGCGAAGACGCCTTTTTGTTCCGGCGCGTCAAGCGGGAGGATCTCGTCGGGCGGCGGATCCTGTCGGTGGACGAGAAGTTCTACGTGACGGATACGGGCATGCGGCGCGCGCTTGTCGGAGGAGCCGCAATGCGCGACATTGACCAGACGCTTGAGAACCTTGTCTATCTTGAGCTGGTCCGGCGTGGGTTTCGCGTGACGGTTGGGCGCGTGCACGAGCAAGAGGTCGATTTCGTCGCCGACCGAAACGGCGAAAAGGCGTATTATCAGGTCGCTTACCTGATGCCGACTGAAGAGACTCGCGTACGCGAGTTCGGTGCGTTCAGGGGGATTTCGGACAATTATCCGAAGTTCGTGATCTCGATGGATTCCATCGATATGAGCATGGACGGCATTCGGCATATTCGCGCCACAGATTTCTTTTCCCGGATCGCGTAGGCATTCCTAAAAAGCGATGGGCGTGATTGCGGTCTCACCGCCGCAAGCGGTCGAAGAACTTTCTTGATTGACTCTTGTTGGTTGTTCGTTGGTTTTGCGCTTCGTTTTGCTGGCGCAAAATTTTTACGAATTATTGGCTCTATTGTTCGGAAATTTATGGTATAATGTCACTCGTCTTGAAAAGCACAGGAATCAAACGAACATGAACAGACAGCATTCAGAGCGTGGAAACCTGACGTTGGGCGTCGGTCGGTTCGCGGCGGCGTTGGGGCTTTCCGTGATGTGCGCGGTTGCACAGGCTACGGGTGCAGAGCCTGCGCGCGTGACAGTCTTTTGCGACGAGGCGGTGGGGCAGATCAAGCCGGTGAACGGCGTCGGGCAGCCGCCGATGATCGGGGCGCCGACGTCCTTCGACCTGATGCACTACCTGAAGGAGGCAGGCATCCCCTATGCGCGCCTCCACGACGTCGGCGGCCCCTACGGCGGCTTGCGCTATGTGGACGTCCCGAATCTCTTCCGCGATTTCGCGGCGGACGAGACGCGGCCGGAGAACTACAGCTTCGCCTACACGGACGCGCTGATGAAGGCTCTTGTCGAAAACGGCGTCGAGCCGTTCTTCCGGCTGGGCGTGACGATTGACAATCCCGTGACGGCGGGGTATCCCGGCTACTTCCTCGACCCACCGAAGGACTTCGCGAAGTGGGCGCGCATCTGCGAGCATGTCATCCGCCACTACACGGAAGGCTGGGCGGACGGGTTTCGGATGAAAGTCACTTACTGGGAGATCTGGAACGAGCCGGACAACGAGCCGGACCCGGCGCGCAATCCGATGTGGCACGGCACGTTTGCGGACTACATCCGCTTCTACGGCGTCGTGGCGTCGCACCTGAAGGCGAAGTTTCCGCACCTGAAGATCGGCGGCTACGGGAGCTGCGGCTTCTATGTCGGCGTCGGCGCGGCGCGGGCGGCGGCCGGGAACTCGTCGCCGCGCCTAGACTACTTCGTCGATTGCGCGACGAACTTCCTTTCGTCCGTCCGGGCGAACGGCTGGCCGCTGGACTTCTTCTCCTTCCACTCCTACTCCAAGCCGGCCGAGGCGCTGAAGCAGGTGCGCTACGCCGACCGCCTGCTGACGTCCTATGGGTTCACGCGGCAGGGGACCGAGCGGATCTTCAACGAGTGGCTGCCGTATGCGGGACGCCAGAACCTCGGGACGGCGCAGTCGGCGGCCGCCATCGCGGCGATGCTCGTCGGGCTCCAGAACGGCCCTTGCGACCTCGCGTGCATCTACGATGCGCGCTGCGGCATCGGCGACTACGCGCCGCTGTTCAATCCGCTGACCTACGAGCCGCGCAAGGCCTACCAGGCGTATGTGGCGTTCAACGAATTGCGCAAGCGCGGCCGTGCGGTTCGGGCGGACGTCGCGCCTGAATGCCCGAACCTGCACGTTGCGGCGGCGGCGGATGAGGCCGGCGCGGCGGCCCTGCTTGTCAACGACGGCGATGAGGCGATCCCCGTCGCGATCGGGGCGTGCGGACTGGCGTTGGCCGGGGCCGTCGTCACCGACGCGAACCGGACGTCCGCGCCGTTGGACGACGTGACGGCGCTTCCGCCGCAGTCCATCGTCCTCATGCGATTTTCCCGTCAGGGAAACGTGTCCCTCGGCAGGGACGCGCACGAACAGAAAACACAAACAACCAACAGGAGATAAGAACATGGCCAGAATAACTCGTTTCGCGTCGATTCCTTCAACTTTAGGGGGGGGGGTAAAAACTTCCGGAAGAGTCTCCTCGCCGGCCTGGCGTTCGCGATGGGGACGCTGATGGCTTCGGTCGGGGGTGACATCCATGAGGATGCGATCGTTTGGCTGCGTGGCGACAGCGACGCAAACGGCGACGGCGTCATTCAGGTGGACGAAGTGGTGGATGCGCGAAAGCCGACGGCGGCCGAGACGATCCGGCCGTTTGGCTGGTTGGACGGGACGGTCGCGGACACGGGCGGCGACTTCTGCTGGACAAATGACGCCGTGACGATCCCCTACACGCAGCGCACGGTTCCCGGCGCGCGCAACTATGGCTTTCGGCAGAGCGTGCGCACGGCGAACAATGGCTCGATGCCGAACACGATCGTGCTGTCGGACACGGCGAGCCGAATTACGTCCAACAGCTGGTCGTTCCACCTGCGGTTCAAGTGGGCGGGCGACTGCATCAGCCCCAAGACGAGCCAGCACTGGCTCGTCAATGCCGCGAGCGACAGCGCGTCGGCGGATGGCCATGGGTTTAAGTGGAGCGTCCAGAACGACGGCAAGTTCGTCTGCTGGATTGGCGGCACGCCTTTCCTGAGCGGCGTGAGCGCGAACGCCGTGCAGATCGAGTCGAACAAGTGGACGGATGCGGTCTTCGTCTTCAATGACGGCGGCGCGATTGACCTCACGGTCATGCAGGAAGGCGGCCGTCTCGTCGCCAAGTCCTTCAGCAGCAAGGATGGCCAGTATCGCCCCTGTCCGACCGGGGCGTTCGTTCTCGGCAACGAGGCCAAGGTTGAGAAGTGGGGCTATTACGTCGATTCGGCCGCCTGTTACAGTGCCTTTCGCGGACAGGTCAACCAGTTCGCCGTCTGGAATCGGGCGCTGACGGCGGATGAGGTCCTGCGCGTACTCGCGTGGCCGAACGAGGATCTCGTTCGCGCGGGCGTGGCCGACGGCTCGTCGGCGGAGTTCAATGGCGCGGAGCCGGTCGCCGAAGGGCCGCTCGACGCCGATGCGGGATGGGGGGCCTTTGGCGGCGACATCCCGGCGGGCGCGTCCAAGAGCGTCGCGTTTGTCGTCCCGACGCGGTTTGACGGGCTGCCGCAGCTGCTGCGGTGGCGCGGCGCCGCCGACTCGGCGTCCGGCCTGCTGGAGCTCAAGGCCAACGGAACGTCCGTGGGCGTCCTGCCGGCCGAGGCGAACCGGTGGACGGTGTTCCTGATCCCCGGTGCGCAGTTCGTCGCCGGCGAGACGACGACGCTGACGCTGACGCGCACGGACGCGGGGACAGACCCCCTGCGGACGGACGCGCTGGCGGTCGGCGGCTCCTGGCAGGAGGGCACGGTCTCGGGCAACCAATGGGAAAACGGAAGCATCGACAAGACGCCGGTCGATTACTATGTCCCGGACGGCGACTTCGGGCATTTCAGGAACAAGGCCCTGCCCGGCTCCGGCATGCGCCTGAAGTTTGACGTCCCGGAATCCGTGGCGGGATTCCACAGGTACGAGGTCGCGTTCAGCAGCGTCTTCGAGCAGGCGCGCGAGAACGTCAAGTTCGTGGCGTACCTCAACGGCGTTTCGGTCTATTCGGAGGAGCGGACGTCCGGCGGCTGGCAGAACCGTTCGTTCAAGATCCCGCGGAATCTGCTGAAGGCCGGCGCGAACGAGCTGCATTTCGTCAACGAGGGCGACCCGGACGGGGCCGAGGGATTCTTCAGCTTCGACTACGTGCAGATGCGCGTCGGCAAGCGGCAGAAGGGCATCTGCATCGTCATCCGCTGACGGGAAAGGAGAGACCATGGCGCTGCGGCATTCAATCTGTCTGACCAGTCTGCTGGCGGTTGGCGTTTCCCTGGAATCGCCGGCCGCGTTTCAGCCCACGTTGCCCGTCTACCGCGAGACGGCGCTCTCGCCCGCCTTGCGGGCGGAGATTCTGCGGGAGACGCCCGCGCGGCTCGCCGCGCTCAAGGCCCGCATGGGCGCGCAGTGGCAGCGCGTCAAGGCGGAGATCCCGGCGGATGCGTTTCAGCGCGTCCGCACCGTGAAGCGCATGGAGATCGCTGGCCGCCTGTTTGGCTTTGCGCAGAAGGAGCTGGCGCGCGGCGACACGGACGGCTTGGCGTTCGCGTTCCTGGCGACGGAAGACCTGCGGCGTTTCTGCGACCTCTTCGACGACGAGCTTCGCTACTGGGCGACCTATCCGCTGGCCCCCGGCGTCACCCCGAAGGTGATCCGCGTCGCGGACCTTGGCGCGAAGGGCGACGGGAAGACGGACAACGTGGCGGCGTTCGACGCGGCGATTGCGGCGGCGGCGGGCTACGGCGGCGCGCCCGTCGTCATCGAGATTCCCGAAGGGGAGTTCCATTTCGCGCCGCCGGGCGAGCGCGTCCATGTCGAGCTGAGGAACCTCACGAACGTCGTCCTGCGCGGCGTTTCGCCGGAGCGGACGCGGCTGCGGTTCGACAACACGGAGCAGGGCGGCGTGAGCGTCTGGGGCGGCGCCAACGTGACCGTCGCGGATCTGGAGGTCGCCTCCACCGAGACGCCGTTCTTTCAGGGCGTCGTCGAGTCGTTTGACAAGGCGGAGGGGGTCGCCGTCGTCCGTCAGCATCCCGGCACGGTGCGCCCGGACGATCCGCGATTCCTGGGCGGCGGACGGCTCCAGTTCTGCCTGGGCATCTTCGATGCGGACGGAAACGAGGTCGTCGACGGCTGGCTGTCGATGTTCTATGATCGTCGCGCGGAAGACTTGGGCGACGGGAGGTTTCGCGTCCACCTCGTGAAAGACCACTACAACTACAGGCGTCCGCGCACACGGCTGGAGCCGGGCTGGCAGGTCGTCATCCCCCTGCGGAAGGCCTTCTGCTCGAACGTCGAGACGACGCGCGGCGCCTACCTGTGCAACGTGGTCAACGTCTGGGTGCGGAACGGGCGCGGCAGTGCCGTCAACTTCTGCGCGGAGGCGTTCTACTCGTCGGCGTGGCGCGTCCGGGTCTTTCCGTTGCCGGGGCTGCTCGCCGCCTCGTGCGCCGACGCCATCATGAACCATCGCGGCACGTTCATCGGCGAAAGCTCGTTTGACCACCTGAATGACGACGGCGGAAATTGCTATTCGCTCGGACGGCGCATCCGGCGGATCGAGAACGGCGACACGGTTGTCGGCGACTGGCTACCGTGCAACTACGCGGTCGGCGACCCCATGCAGGTCGTGAGCGCGCAGACGGGCCAGTTCCTCTACCTGGGCCGTGTCAAGCGGGCGGGCGGCGCCGAGTCGTCGCGCGGCGCGCCGCACGAGACGCAGTTCGAGGACGCCCTGCCGGACGGCATCCGCACGGTCGCGTCCATCGCCCTGCCGCAGCCGACGGGCGAAGAGCGCTTCCTGCAGGCGGTGGCGGACGGCAAGATCGACGGATCGCGCGAGCCGGACGTCCTCTACCGTCCCTACATGTTCGGCGTCGGGCACGTCGTCTGCCGGACGCGCTTCGCGTCGCTGCGCGGTTCGGGGGCGGTCTGCGCCTGTCCGAACGCGCTCTTCGAGGACGTGACCTACGAACACATGAATCGCGGCATTTCGCTCTCGTCGCTGGGCAACATGGAAGGGCCGGCCCCGTACAACGTCTGGATCCGGAACTGCACGTTCCGGCACTGCCTCGTCGGCATCGAGGGCCGGTGCATCCGGGGTATCGGCGGCAAGTTCCTGACGGCGCCGATTCGCGGCCTGACGGTCGAGGGCTGCCGCTTCGAGGACGTCGGAACGCCCTACATCGACGACAACGTCGGAGACGACGCGTCCGTTCAGGATGATCTTGTCTCACCAATTTGAAAAACTGAGAACGCTTGTTGCGTGTTCGCGGGGATATGTTCACGGGGACAGGCCCCTCATTCGGTGGGGTCTGTCCCCCATTTGCGCGTGTCAAAAATGCTAAAAAGTCTGTTGATTTGTGCAGATATCGCAAAATGAGAATCTTATGCGGAAAATTCTCGCGTTGCGAGAGCTGTCCGTTCGACCCTCGTTGTTTTGTTCGACTAGAATCGAATGAACTTGAATTTCGGCCGTCCATTCGACTGTGATCTATTGACACTCGCAGCTGTCATTGCGGCAAACCTTGATTGCCGTCCTCGGCGTTTGCGCGGAGCAGGGCATCGTATCTGCCGATCATGTAGAGGGGAATGATGCGCACGTTGCCGATGCTGCCGAAGTTCTCCTCGGAGGTTCGTACGCCGAGGGAGAGTCTCTTCTCGTCCATGAGGATTCTGAGGCTCTTCATCGACCCTCTAACGCCGGATTTGACCTCGATCGGAAGTATGCCGTTCCTGTACTGGACGATGTAGTCGACTTCCGCGTTCGCGTTTTTCGCCTCGCGGTGCCAGTAGTGGAGGAGTCCGTCGTTCATCGGATCTCCCGCCTTGAGTATTTCGAGGCCGACGTGCATTTCAGCAAGCTTGCCGCGATTCACGAACTTGGCTGGCGTGTCCACGGCCCACTCTGAAATGTCGAGTCCGCTTTCGCAGAGGTAAAGCCCGGTGTCGAGAAGCATGAACTTCGTAAGCTTCCTGTTCTCGTCGCCGCCGATGGGGATGCCGTTGGCCATGCATCCCTGCGTGCGGACAACGATTCGGGCCCGTTCGAGAAGGGCCGTACAACTTTTGGCCTGTGCACAGGATATCTCGGACGGGGAGCCGGAATAGGAGAACTTCTCGCAGCTCTGGCGGACAACAGAGGTAAACGTTGCCCGGATCGTGTCAGGCGAGATGCGCGTCCTGTACTTGTCGAAATCTGATTTGAGCGTCGTGAGGATGTCCATCTGCTGGTCGCGGGCTCGGAGAAAGCTTTTTGTCTTCGCGTATTCCGCAACGGCGGCGGGCATCCCCCCGACAATCATGAACTCCTTGAGGTGTCCGAGCATGATGTCATGAATCGGATCCGGGAACGGTTTGTCGAAAGAGAGCTTGTCGGCATGTTCCATCGTGACTTCCGCACCCATCGCGCACATGAACTCCGAAAAGGAAAGCGGATGCATGAACAGGTTCCTGATGCGGCCAACGCCGAAGTCTGAGATTTCGGCAAAGGCGAATTCAAGAAGCGACCCTGTTGCCACGACATGGAGCGGCTGGACTTTCTCGTAGAAGTATCGTAGCGAGGATATTGCCCTTGGGCATGCTTGTATTTCGTCAAAGAACAGGAGCGTCTTGCCGGGCGTTATGCGGTGCTGCGTGTAAGTCTCTATGTCGGAGATGATGCGCGACATCTGAAAGTCGCCCTCGAAAATCGCAGCAATCTTCTTGTCGGTCTCGAAATTGACTTCGATGAAGTCGCCGTCAAAGTGTTTGGCGAGATGGCGAATCGCTGTGGTCTTGCCAATTTGGCGAGCGCCACGGAGGAGAAGCGGCTTGTGGCTCGGATCCTCCATCCATTCGACAAGAGCTTTGTCTATCTTGCGGTTTATGTACATAAAATACCCCTTTCTGACGAAACAAGGTGGTAGTATAGCAGATCCTCTCTTACGAATCAATGGCAACTATCAAAAAACCAATGTTATAACCTGTACTAACTCTTAAAAATCCAATGATATAAAGTATAGAAAGTCCTAAAAATCCAATCTTTCGGACGGGTACACGAACTCCGCGTTTTGGACTTCGTTCGACTCTAATCGAATGAACTTGAATTTCAGCCATCCGTTCGACTGCAATCTATCGACACTCGCAACTGTGCGCGTTGATTCGCCACTTCGCGGGGGTGAGGCCTGTTGTGGCCTTGAACGTGCGGATGAAGTGCGCGTGGTCGTAGAAGCCCGTTTCGAGCGCGATGTCCGTGATGCACCTGTCCGTCGTCATGAGCAGCGTCTTCGCCGCGTTGAGGCGCGTGTGCCGGATGTAGTCCGACGGCGACATCTGCGTCAGCGTGTGGAAGAGACGGCGGAACTGCGCGACGGAATAGTGTGACAGGGCGGCGAGCTCTTCGACCGTCACGTCTTCCGCGAAATGGTCGTTCAGGTAGGCGACTGACTTTCGGATCGGGTCATACCAGTTCGTCGCGCGCATCTTCCGGTCGGCGCGGTAGTACAGGGTTGCCGTGCCGATGCGTCGGCCTCTCGTGTCCTCGATCGGGCGCACCGTCACGCAGTTAAGGGCCGTCGAGCGGTCGGCGACGAATCCGTAGACGCGTTCGACGATGGGGACGCCCGTCTCGAACACCTCGCGGTCGCGCGTGTCGTAGACGGCCGCCTGATCCGGCGGATAGAGTTCGAGCGACGTGTAGCCGAGCACGTCGTCAAGCGAACGCCAGCCGCAGACGGAGAGATTGTAGCGATTCGTGAACATGATGCGCCGCGCGGCGTTCTTCAGCGTCAGCGAGACGTTTGGCATGTTCTCCGACATCTCGGCCATCAGACGGAGCGCGGGGCCGCCGGCCTTGAAGAACGCCTTTTGCTCGCGGCGAATCCAGTCGGCATCCAGTACGCGGTGCGTGTATCTCTTGCGAATCTCCATGAGCGAATTATACACTTTTTCTTTCGTCTCGTGCAAGCGTAAGTTCGCGGAATTTGAGATAATACGCACCAATGTCAACCCTCACCCTAGCCGTCTCGCTGATCTCGCCGTTCTTCGTGGACTTCGCGCCCGAAGTGCGGACGACCTATCAGTCGCTCGGCAAGATCGTCGAGGATCGTCCGATGCAGATCACGAACCTGCGCGCGGGCTATGACGCGGGCGCGTTCGGGCGGTTCGGCGTGCGGAACTGGGACGTCTCGTCGCTGACCGACCGCCGTGCCGCCGTGCATCGGCATGCGCTCTACCACACGGAGTTCGGGCCGACGTGGGACATGCGGCTGGAACTCGCGGAAGGGTGGGCGCTTGCGAACGACCTGACGTATTCGTGGACGATCTACCGGGGCTTCGCGAACGAGCGCGCGAACAGGTCGTACCAGTGGGTGCAGGTTGACCAGTCGCTGGAGAACCCTTATCTCGTGCCGTTCTATCGCCTGCGCCGCTGCTTTGTCGGGAACGACTATCTCTACGGCAAGGTTGGCGTGCGGCGGCGGTGTCCTGTCGTGGGCGGCGTCTACGTGACGCCGTCCGTCTACTGGGAAGGCGGCAACCGCCGGAACGCGAAGCGCGTCTTCGGCGATGTCGGGGCGACGGGCGGTGCGCTCACGTTCCGCGTCGAGGTCGGCTGGACGGTGAACGAACACGTGACGGCGTATGCGTTCGTCGAGCAGTACGAGGTCTGCGGTGCGGAGACGCGCGCGGCCGGCCATGCGCTCGACGACGCCTGCGCGCACACGGACTGGACGCACGGCGGCCTCGGCGTGCGGATGAGATTCTAGGCGGGAAACGACAGGGGTTCTCGCACAACGCAAAACGGCAAAACGAAAAAAAGGAAAGAAGCCATGGCAACGGGAAAGAGACACGGAACGTCAAGGAGGGATTTCCTCCGCATGCTCGCGGCGAGCGGGACTCTGCCGCTCTTCAACATCGGCTGCGTCGGGTTCGGACGCGACCGGGCCGCGCAGCTGCGCGACGGCGCGCCCATCCGGCTCGCGTGCATCGGCTGTTCGCTTTTCACGCGCAACAAGCACATCGGGCGCATCCGTGACTACGGCGGCATCGATGTCGTCGCGCTGTGCGATCCCGATCCCGCGATGATTGCGGGCGTGAAGCGCGCGGGCAGGGGCCTTGACTTCTCGAAGACGCAGGACTTCGCCGACTACCGCGAGATGTTCGACCGCCTGGGCGATTCGCTGGACGCGGTGCTGATCGCCTCGACCAACCACCACCACGCCCTGCCGGCGCTGATGGCGATGCGCCGTCACATCCACGTCTTTCTGGAGAAGCCGCTCGCCCATACGATGGAGGAGGCCCGGCTTCTGCAGGAGGCCGCGCAGCAGTTCGGCGTGATTACCCAGGGCGGCAACTACGGGCACTGCACCGACGCGCGCCGCGTGGCCGTCGAGTCGATCCGGCGCGGCGACATCGGCGAGATCACCGACGTGTACTGCTTCTCGGATCGGGTCAACTCGATGACCGGGCGTCCGCCGTCCGAACCGCCGCCGAAGGGCATGGACTGGGACCTGTGGTGCGGCGGGTCGCCGCTGTGCGCGTTCTACGGACGCTACGGAAAGAACCGCTCGCGCACCGGCCTTCATCCGCACGACTGGCACAGCTGGATCGACTACGGCAACGGCTCGATCGGCAACATGGGCATGCACATCATGGACTGCGCCTACACCGCGCTGGATCTCTGGCGGGCGGAGCCGACGAGCGTGGATGTGCGGGACGTTGCCTGGGGGTGTCCGGGCGCGTGGGCCTTGCGGGATTCGATCGACTTCAACTTTCCCGCGCGCGGCAAGCTGGGGCCGATCACGCTGCATTGGCGGGACGGCATGAAGAGCGGCGTGGAGATGGACGAACCGTACATGGACGGCTCCCTCAACATGTGCCGTCGGCGCGAATACACGAATTTCCCGGAGGAGCTTGTCGAGCTGGAGCGCCGCTACGGCGTGAAGCGTCCGATCCCGAAGACCGGCACGGTGTTCGTCGGCACAGAGGGGATGATGTACGAGGAGTTCCACTCGATCGTTCGGTATTACCCGGAGAACGGCCGTCATCGGGACATCGACATCGACGTCGCCGCATACCAGGGCGAGCGGATCGTGAATGAGTTCTTCGACGCGATTCGCGGCAAGGGGACGTGCAGCGACGCATTCGAGTATTCGATTCCGCTCTGCAAGGGCACGATGCTGGGGAACATGGCCGCGTTCGCCGGTTCTGGGGCGCATTTCACCTGGGACGGAAAGACCGCCTCGAATGCCGCCGCGCAGGCGCATTACGGGCAGGCCTATCGCAAGGGATGGGAACTTGCCTGAACGGGCAGTCAGGAAGGAGGCGACAAGATGAAAGCGAAAGAATGGGCGTTGACGCTGACGTTGGCGGGTGGCGTCATCCCCGCCGAAGCCGTGCAGTACGTGACGAACGCGACAGTGACCGTCACGACCGAACTGACGGAAGGCCTGAGCCTGAACGGAGGCCAGGTTGACTATCGGCATTCCGCGTCGCGGTATCTGCGAAGCGCCATCCTGCTGACTGGCGCATCGGACGCGGAGACCGTCTACGGCCTTGCCGCGTATGCGGGCGAGACGCCGCTGCATTTCCAGAAGGACATCCTGTCGGCGGCGGGCGCGAAGCTCGTTCTGCCGTGCAGCTTCAGGTTCGGCGCCGTGTCGTCCGCCTACAACGCCGGCTGGCGGGCGATGAGCGACACGTCGTTCGGCTTTGACTTCTGGAAGGGCACAGGCAACCGCCGGGCCGTCGGCTACTCCGGTTATCCGTATGTCGGGCCGGACACGATCCGCTTTTCCGCAGCGGACGCGAAGCTCGTCCTCTCCGGGCATGCGGCGCTGACCGCATGGCCGAACTTCCCGTATGAGATTGCGCTGGCCGCCCCGGACGAGGACGCGGCGACGTCGCTCGCGTTCCTCGGCGCGGACATGGCCGGCGGCGACACGTTCGAGCTGACGGGCTACAACGTCGTCTGGGCGAATCCGAACGCCTTCTCGCGCGGGACGACGGTCGTCGTGCCGTCCAAGCGCTACCTGATCGCCTTGCGGCAGAGAATCGATGCGTCCCCGTCGCGGCTGGAGGCCGTCACGCCCTACCTGTCCTACAGCACGTCCGGCAACACGTATACGAACGACGTGCGCCTTGCGGGCGGAACGTTCCTTGTCGCCGAGCAGGGCGCCTGGTTTCATTACGGGAACGTTTCGGGTTCGGGCCAGGTCGTGCTGGAGGCGGCCGCCGCGCAGAACGGCGTCATCCGCGCGTTCCGAGGATCGCTGGACGATTTCGACGGACAGCTGAAGGTGTATTCCGGCGCCGGGGCGTCGCGCATGGACGGTCGCGAGCAGCGCGTACACCTGTCCAAGACCTTCTCGCCGGGACACGGTGACATCTACCTCTACGCCAGCACGAACGGCCTGACGAAGATGTGCTTCAGCCCAATTGAGAACCAGGCTGGCGACTGGCACGTCGGGCGGGTGACGAGCGAGGGCGTCTTCATGGGCGAAGAGGCGATGAACGGAACCGTCGCCGGCGCGGCATGGGAGCTGCTGCCGGCGCAGAGGCTGTCGATCGGCGTGCTGTCTGGCGGACTTGCGGTGTTCGGCAAGACGCGCGCGACGCTGACAGTCGGAACGTTGGCGGACGGTTCGACCTTGTATCTGACGAATGGCGTTCCGCTGACCGTGGCGGACTGCCTGGGCGAAGGCGTCCGGATCGTCTACGGGCCAAACGCCTCCGGCACGGATGCGCTGACCTTTGAGACGACGGGCGGATCCGTGAGGGAAATCGTCCTGTCGGGCAACACGGTCACGCTGTCCGGAGACGTGGAGATCGGGCGGATTTCCGGCTTCGGGGAAGTGGTTGTCACGGGCGGCGACGTTCGGATCGACGCCACGGGGGCGGCCGTGGAGGTGGACGTGCGCGAAGGCGCGACCGTCGCGTTTTCGGGGGCCGGCCGTCTTGCGGACGTCTTGGCCGACGCCCGCCTGACGCTTTGGCTGGACGCATCTGACCTGTCGAGCTATCGTGGCGTCCCGTCTACGTCCAAATCGCGGGAGACCTACCCGGAATGGCGCGAGACGGCGACGGCGCTGGGGACGGACGGCCTTGTCTACACGAACGACTTTCCGCTCGTTGACCAGTGGTACGACCGTCGCGCCGACCGGCGGCCCGACGTCGATGCGGACGGCTATGACGCCGAGGCCTATGCGCAAAGCAGGTTCTACTTCTACAACGACCGAAAAGCCCGAAACGGCGACCTCTGGCCCTATCCGCAGTTCATGCCGTACGTGATGACGAACCAGGTCAACGGAAAGGCCGTGCTGTCCTTCGACGCGCCGGGGGCGTCGCTCGACCGCCAGTGGGCGGCCAAGGCGTCGGGGACGGTGAACGTGCGGCGGTCGCTGTCGCTCGTGCAAGGCGCCCAGCGCGTCTACACGGCCATCATGGTCTTCGGCTCGCAAGAGGGCGGCGGGCGCGCCGTGCTCGGCGGCTACAGCACGTCGGCCTACGGAACGGCCAACGACTACACGAGGTCGTCGTGTTCGGCCTCTTTCGTGCGTGGCGGCACGGCGACAGACCGGGACAGGCCGGAGACGCCGATTTTCGCGTCCGTGCGCGGCACGTGGCTGGATGGCGTTGAAGTCGATCCGTGCGCAACCGGCTTCTCAGGCGGCTATCAGGTTCTCGCCTTCGACGGGCAGGCGAACTATTTTCGGACGCTCGGCTACAGCCAGTCGTTCCCGACGGACGGAACGGAATGCGGCGGTGCGCGCTACGGCGAGATCCTGATCTTCGGCGGAACGTCGGGTGTCTCGAATCCGCTGACGGAGGCCCAGCGCACGACGGTCGAGAACTATCTCGCCCAGAAGTGGGGCATAACCGCCTACCGTTCGCCTGTCGCCGGCAAGGTGACGCTGGCGGGCGGGACGGCGCGGACGCTCGGCAACTACGCGCCTGTCGGATCGGGTGTCTGGGAAATCGAGACGGATGCCGTTATCGGTCCGGGATTCACGGGCGTCCTTTCGGGCACGGGGAACGTCACGGTCGCCGAGGGCGTCCAGCCGCCGACTCTGGACGGCAGTTTCTGGGGCTCCGTCGCCGTGACGACGAATGTGCTGTCGTTCGCGCTGTCGAGGGACGGCGTTCGCAACGCCTCTGTCGCGCCCGATGCCACGTTCGTTTTCCCGGACAAGGCGACGATCGAGCTGCTGTCCAGTGGCGGAAAGATTCCGCCGGGCGAGTATGCGCTCGTCTCCGGGGCGTCGTTGCGGGGGCTCACGGATGTTGCCCTGTGCGATCGCACGGGCTGTGCGACGCGCATCTTCCGGCTGATCCGGCGTGAAAACGCGCTTGTGCTGGACGTGAAGCGGAGCGGCTTTGCCTTGATTGTCAGGTAATCACGAAAGGAGAATCCAAACATGAACAAGAAGAAATCATCTGCTCTCGTCGCCTTTTTCGCGACCGCTGTCGCGCTCTGCGTCACAGTCGAAGGGGCCTCGGAAATCGGTGGCGCATTCCCCATCCTGATGACGCCCTACGACGAAAGCGGGGCGGTGGATTACGAGACGCTGGCTCGCGAGACGGACTTTCTCGTCGCCTGTGGCGTGAACGGCGTCATCTGGCCGGCGGCGATTGACGCGCTGCGGCACTTGGATCCGGACGAGGAGCGCAAGGGTCTGGAGGTCATTGCCCGGACACTGGACGGAAAGGGCGTCTGGTTCACGCCGTGCTGCCCCGGCACGAACACGGCGGACACGATTCGCCGGGTCAGATGCGCGGAGGCGATTGCCGCGCGCCATCCGGGGCTGCCCATGGCGATGCTGGTTCGGATGGCCGACGACGGGCGCGGCGACGCGGACTATGCGCGGCATTACGAGGCCGTCGCGACGGAGGCGCATCACCCGGTCATCATTCAGACGTTTGCGCCGAAGGCCCCGTTGCCGTCGATGCCGCTGCTGATCGACCTTGCGAGACGACACCCGGACGTCTACGGCTGGTACAAGGTCGAGGGCTGCGACAAGGGAATCGCGGACTGCATCGCCGCGCTCGTCGCCGCGAAGCCGGTCGTGAAGAACGTGCTGAACGGATGGGGCGGACGCGACCTGTACTACCACTTCCGCCGTTTCGGGTCACGCGGCGTCATCACGCAGCGTCCGTCCTACGCCGACCTGATCGTCAAGACCTACCGCGCACTGGAACGCGATGCCGATTCGGACGAGGCGCGCGACTTGTTTCAGAAGATCCTGTTTCTTCGGAACCTGGACGACGTTCTGCCCGAGGATGAGATGCGCGGCTGGCATCTCTACGCGCTGAAGCGCCGAGGCGTGTTCAGGAACCTGCTTTCGCGGACAGGCAAGCGCGACGGGCGCTGGCAGGTCGTCGAGACGCGGCTGACGGACGGCCAACGTGCGGAGGCCGATTACCGGATGGACGTCTGCGGGCTGAAATGATGGGCTTCTGCACACTTGTCGCGGCGATGGCCGCCAGCCTGAATCACCTCGGCCTTGAGGCGGCGTTGTACAGTCTGCCGCCAGGCACGTTTCAGCGCGAACGCCTGGAAAAGAGGCTGGAAATCGGTTCGCGTCTGCCGTCGCAGATCGATGCGGAGAGCAGACGCGGCGATCGCACCGGCCGGTGCATCGCCGAGATGGGACGTGAAGACCTTGCGCACATCCGGGCCTTGGTTCGGGAGGAACTTCGCCAGTGGAAGACCTATCCGCTGGCGCCCGGTGTGGCGCCGACGATGCTGAACGTCAAGGATTTCGGCGTCAAGGGAGATGGCGCAGCCGATGACGCGCCCGCCTTCGCCCGCGCCCTTGTGGCGGTGCGCGCACGAGGCGGTGCGCCGACGGTGCTTGAAATCCCGGCGGGAGTCTATCGCTTCGGCGGGACGGGGCGCAAGGCGTCCTTTCGCGCCGAAGGCTTGGCGAACTGCGTCATCCGGGGCGAATCGCAAGAGACGGTGCGGTTCGTCTTCTCGAACTACGCGGCGACAGGCGTCGAACTGTTCGTCTGCACAAACGTCACGCTTGCGAACGTCGAGCTGTCCTTGGCGGAAACGCCGTTTGCGCAGGGAACGATTGAATCGTTCGACAAGGAACTCGGCACTGTCGATATCGTTGCTGACGCGGGCACGTTGCTGCCGACGGACATGCGCCTGTCGAAGCGTCCGCACCCGTTGCCGTGCGCGCTGTTCACGGCGGACGGACGGCAAGTGCTGGGACAGGAGGCGTTCTTTGACCGGCGAGCGGAACGGTTCGACGCAGATTCGTATCGCGTCTACCTGAATCGCCGCCATGTCGCCTATCGACGCCTCGACCTGCAGCGCGGATGGAAACTGGTGATCTGTGACCGGGACAACGAGGCGTCCATGGTGCGGGCGCGCGGCAGCTCGTTCTGCAATTTCGACCATGTGCGCGTTCGCAACTCCCGTGCGGCGGCATTCGCGTTGACGGGTTCGCGTTATCCGACGCTTTGGCGTGTCGGGGTTGTCCCGAAAGCCGGGATGATGATCTCCTCCAATGCGGACGGCGCGTTCGTGCCGCGCGGGGCGTTTGTCGCGCATTCGGAATTCATTCAGCCCAATGACGACGGTTGCAACTGCCTGTCGTACGGACGGATGATTCGCGATGTCGAAAACGGCGATACGGTTGTCGCCGAGGGGCTGAAGGGCCATTACGGCGTTGGGGATCTGATGCTGATTGTCAGTTCGACGACAGGAGACTACCTGTGGACGGGGCGTGTGCGCGAACCCTTGCGCGAAACGGGGACGAAGTGGCATCGGACGGTTTTCGACACGCCGATTCCGCCGGACGTCAAGACGCTGAAGTCAATGGGCCGTTTGGACTGGACGGAGACGGAGAAACGCGATTTGGTGCATGGGCGCGTTCGGATGAATGAGATGGCCGATCAGCTTTATCGCCCGTATGCCTGGGGCGTCTCGTTTGTCCTCAGCGACTGCACGTTCAAGTCCCTGCGCGGCACCGGGGCGGTGGTGCAGTGCGCAAACGCGCTGATCGAGAACTGCCGTTTCGAGTCCATCAACACAGGCGTTTCGCTGACGGGGCTTCTCAGTTGGAACGAAGGGCCCGCGCCTTACAATGTCGTTGTCCGCAACTGCAGCTTCGCGGAACTCAGGACTGGCGTTTCGGTCGTCTATCGCGGCATTTCCGGCAAGGTGCTGCCGCCGGGGCCGATTCGCAACGTCGATTTGAAGGACAACCGTTTCCAGGGTTGCGCCCGTGATGTCTATTCCCCGTCCTTGAGCGCGCATTCGGTCGAGGAGCGAGAAAACTGATTGTGCGAAGAATCCGGGATTTTCGTTTTGATGGCGTAAAATTTTTACGATTTATTGGCTCTATTGTTCGGAGATTTATGGTATACTACAAAACCATGAGAACACCTGTTGCGATTCTGTCCCTGGCACTCCTCTCGACCCTTGCCGCCGCCGGCGCGGAGGTCCGGCGCGTCATCCTGCCGGAGCGGCTGACGCGCGGCAACACGGGCGTCGAGCCGCTTTCGCCGATCGACTCCGCCGCGTGGCTCGCGTCGGCGGACGCGGCGCTGCCGCCGGGCGGGCTGTTCCTGCGCTTCCGCGCGACGTTCGAGGCGGACGGGGCGGCGCCGCTCAGGTTCCACGTCTCGGCGGACGAGCGCTTCGTCCTCTTGCTCGACGGCGAGGTGATCGCGCGCGGGCCGGACCGCGGCGACCCGAACCTGTGGTTCTTCCAGAGCTACGAGGCGGCTCTCGCGGCGGGACGGCACGTCCTCGACGCGGTCGTCTGGAAGCTCAACCCTGGGCAGGCCCCGAACGCGCAGCTCTCGTGGCGGCTCGGCTTCGCGCTCGCCGCCGAGGGACGCTATGACGCCGCGCTCACGACGGGGAAGGGGGCGTGGGAGGTCGGTCGCCTCGTCGGCACGCGGATGACGCGCGACAAGTATCCGACGGGGCCCGTCGGCGCGCAGTGCGAGGTGTCGGGGACGGGTCTTCTTGCGGAGGAGCCGCTGCGCTGGGAGCGCCCGGTCGTCGTGCGCGGGCCCATCGTCGCGAACGCCGCGCGCTCGCGGCGCGTCCCCGGCTGGCTCCTCTACCCCTCGCAGCTGCCCGCGCAGGTCGCGCGGCGCGTCCGCCTCGGCGCCTTCCGGGCGGCGGACAATCAGGCGTTCGACACGAACGGCACCTGGTCGGCGGTCGCGCGCGACGTCTGCTCGAACGGCTGGTACCGCGCGTCGGCGGCCGCGCACCCCGCCGTGCCGCGCGCGGACGCGCTCCTGCGCGAGGGGCGTCCGCTGACGGTGCCGCCGCGCACGCGCCTCCGCCTCCTCTGGGACCTCGGCGACTACTTCTGCGCCTACCCGGAGCTCGCCGTCTCGGGCGGCGCGGGCGCGCGCGTCGCCTGGGGCTGGGCCGAGGCGCTCTACACGGGCGACGCCTTCGACTGGCACACCGTCGTCGAGGGCAAGGAGCGCAAGGGCCCGACGAGCCGGGATCGGTGGACGGACAAGTACTTCTACGGCGTCACGGACGACTTCCGCCCCGACGGCCGCGACGGCGCGCGCTTCACGACGCCGTGGTGGCGGTGCGGGCGCTGGTGTCAGCTGGAGGTCGAGACGGCGGACGCGCCGCTCACGCTCGACGCGCTGTCCCTGACGGAGACGCGCTACCCGCTGGAACCGGAGGCCTACTTTCGGTGCGACGACCCGACGGTCGCGGACGTCTGGCAGCTCTGCGTGCGCGGGCTCCAGATGTGCACGCACGAAATGCACTTCGACTGCCCGTACTACGAGCAGCAGATGTACGGCGGCGACACGCGCATCCAGATGCTTGTCACGGACGCGCTCACGTCCGACGACCGGCTGATGCGCCAGTCGTTCCGCCTTTTCGAGGTCTCTCAGCGCGACAATGGTGCGGTCTCGATGAACTACCCGACGACGTGGCTGCAGGAGTCCTCGACCTTTTCCCTCTACTGGGCGATGATGCTCGGCGACTACGCGCGGTGGCACGGCAACGCGCCGTGGCTGCGGGCGCGGATGCCGGCGGTGCGCCGCTGGCTCTCCGCCGTCGAGGCGCAGGTCGGCGCGGACGGCCTCGTGCGCGGTCTGCCGGGATGGAACTTCGTCGACTGGGTGCCCGCGTGGCCGCAGGGCGTCCCGCCGGGCGGAGAGCCGGGCGGCGAAGGCTCGTCCATTCACAACCTCCTCTGCCTGCTCGCGCTGCGGAACGCGGCGGCGGTCGAGGCGGCGCTGGGCGAGACGGAGCTCGCGGCGCGCGGGGAGCGGCGAGCGGAAAGCCTTGCGGCGGCGATTGCCCGAACGTTCTGGGACGAGGCGCGCGGGATGCTCGCCGACACGCCCGCGAAGGACTCGTTCTCCGAGCATGCGCAGAGCCTCGCGATCCTCGCCGGCGCACTGGACGCGGCGCGGGAGGACGCGGCGTTCCGGGAGCTCGTCTCCGCGCCCGACCTCGCGCGCTGCACGGTCTCGTTCTCGCACTACCTCTTCGGGGCGCTCGCACGCAAGGGGCGAACGGACATCCTCCTGAGGCGGCTCGACCTCTGGCGCGACATGGCGCGGCAGGGGCTGAAGACGCCGCTGGAGGGGCCGGGCGACGCGCGCAGCGACTGCCACGCCTGGGGCTCGCACCCCGTCTACCACCTGCTGACGGGCGTCGCGGGCATCCGTCCCGACGCGCCGGGGTTCGCGCGCGTGCGCGTCGCGCCGCAGCCGGGCGGGCTGAAGCGGATCGAGGCGGGCGTGCCGTCGCCGAGGGGTCTCGTGCGGGTCGCCCTGCGCTTCGCCGGCGGCAACGTCTCCGGCACGGTGACGCTGCCGGAGGGGCTCACGGGCGTCTTCGACTGGCAGGGCGCCGAGACGCCGCTCAGGAGCGGCGAAAACGCTTTCGGGGACGGCGAGACGCCTTGACGACCGCCTGTATTTCCTAAAAGTGGGACAAGTTCTGAGCAAGGGCGAGCGTGTTTGCTAAAGCCCTCACCAACATGATATAATTCCGACAATGAAAATGTTTGTGGCGAGTTTACTTCTCTCTTTGGCGGCGTTTGGCGTCGCCGTCCCGCCGCTGACGTTTGACGCTGCCGTCCTTTGGGAGATTCGGTGATGGTCGCGCCTGTCTTCCGAGATCAGGCTTTCGTCTGGGCTTGTATCGCCCTCATGGGCGGGTGCGCTCTTGCGGCTCTCATGCTTCGGCAGAGAAAGTTTTTGCTGGGGCTTTCGGAACGATTCGTTAGGTTGCCGCCGTCCGCCAAGGCCGTCATCGTGACGGCGGTTGTCGTCGCGACGGTCTTTGCGCAGAAGCCGGGGAATGTAGCCACGAATCTTCACGAATCGGTACAGGTGGAACAGGTTGATACGGCTCACACGGAGGCACGGAGCCACGGAGAGAGCGAGGAATGGGTGTCCACGAACCTTCGCGAATCGGCACAAATTGAAATCCGTGATAATCCGTGCCAATCCATGGACAAGGATTCGCCTGAACTCCGTGCCTCCGTATCTCAGTGTGAGAAAATTGTCTCGTCCAGCGACGTGGTGCGCGGCTATCGTCTCGAAACGGTGCGGACGAACGCAGCCGACTTCAGCAAGAGGCCAACAAACGCGCGACTTGTCGGCACGTGGCACCTCACCGACGCCTACAGGGGGAGGGTCAAGGTTGAACTGCCGCGTTCGCCGCACTTCTCCACCTTTCCACTTTTCACCCCTCCACCTCCTGCTGGGCGCACACGTGGGGCAAGGTACTCCCGCAGCTGCGAAACGCGTCGAACGAGATCATCGTCATCGGCACGCCCATGTTCGCGCGGCACGACCAATCCTACCTCTGGACGGCGGCGACCGCGAACGGCTCTGTTCTGCTGACGTGGGAGAACTTCTTTCTCGGAAACCCATACGAAGGTGGAAAGGTGCCGAGTGGGAATGTGGAAAAGTGCGAGGAGGCGTCCGCAAGACGTACCGCGTGACGTGCCCGATGCCGTTCGAGGTCGCCGGCAAGTCAAGCGACGACATCGAGGAGGCATGGGAGGAGGTCGGGAGGGCATTGTGGCTCCACTGGCCGGTTTCGATTCGTTCACACGGAACATCCGAGCAGAGGAGCATTTCTCACACGGAGACACGGAGGCACGGAGCCGTCCAAGCCCACGGGCCCATTCTCCGTGTCTCCGTGCCTCCGTGTGAGCCTTCTCTGAGTGCGTTGTTGCTGTCTTCGGCTTTCCAAACATTCTCCAAACCGTCCAAATCTTTCACGATGCAGGTATCCCCCTTTGGCCTTGGAGGGGCGTTCACGTGGACGAACGTCTGCTGCCGCGTCTCCGGCAGCGGCTACACGTTCTCAATCACGTGCGGCGACGGCTGCTCCTGCGGCGGCTGTTCCGCGACGGGCTACCTCGAATACGAGGGCTACCGCCTCCCGGCCTACGGCGGCTTCTGCGGCTGCAGCGGCAGCGTTGACCACCCCGGCGGCGAAGAGGACCCCGACGAGTGGCCGCCCCTGCCGGGCGCGTCGGCGACGTTCTCGAAGCGCGTCGTCTTCTTCGAGGACGAGTACGAGGACGCGCCGGGCGAGACCGTCCCGTGGCGGTCGACCGAGACGGAACTCGACTGCTGGGCGTACGGCGGCACGCGCGGCGGGCACGTCCGCATCGAGATTGCGGGCGCGGACGGCCTCGTGCCCTACGGCGGACGCCCCCTGCCGTTCGAGCAGGATCTTAAGCCGGGCGAGGAGGTCGCGTTCAAGACCACCTACCGCGCCGTCCGTCCGAGCGGCGGCAAGGACGACATCGTCGTCACGGCGACGTTCACGGAGAACGAGACGGGCTGGACGGAGACGACCGTCGACAAGGCGACGGCGGTGAGGGTGGAACTTGAGACAGTCGCTTCGGTTCCAGAAAACAGAACACGACAAATTTATGGTGTTGGCGAACGTGTCTACTGCCGGAATACGCCAGACGTGCCCTGCAAATGGACAGTCGCCTATCCTGCTGAAATCGGAGAGTCTTTTGGCGTCTGTATGCTGCAATGCCCATTCATCATGGCCTCTCTTGACTTAACTGTCACGTTGGACGGTTGCACGTATACCCCCACTACACGTCTTGCCGAGCCATCGGCCATTGTCTGTCCGAATGCGGTAGCGCTTGACTTCGGATTTCCCACAGGTCACGCCGGGGGAGTAGGCCTGAGGCTGGAACTTTACGTTTCCCCTGGCAGCGTTTCATTTTCGGGCCTTGCAATGCAAGAGATTCCTACGAACGGAACGCATGATGGTTATTTCAGCAGCCATGTTTTCACAAACATCTGGAACCATACCAAGGACAGGAAGGTGGGGAAATGGAAAGCCATAGCGCCCGACAACTTCTACATGACGGACGATGCCTGTCTAGGCGATGAAATGCCACGGTTTCGCTTGGACGGAGCAATTGATGACGGCGAAGACGGCACTTGGTCGGACGGATGCATTGTCTGGCCGATTCCCATGGGGTGGCAAAGTCGAGATGCCTGCGACACGGACTTGCCGGTGCTGAAACGAACGGGGCGTTCCTACGCGCAAGTGTTCAAGATTGATTCGGATGGAACAACATCTGTAGAGAAGCATGGATTTGAAGCTGTTCGTGGCACAAACACGATCATTAGGCTTCTGAAGAGAAATGGAGAATGAACAATGAGACAGTTGTTTCTGCTTTTGGCCGTTGCCGTGCAAGTGGCGTCTTTCCTTTGCGGGTGCGGCACTTCAGAACAGGACGTTGCCGGATGTCGTCGCGTCAAGGACATCATTTCATACGTTGCCAATGAAGGGAACGCCATACGTGACACACAAATAACCCGTCAGTTTACGGAAGCCTTGAGTTCTATTCAGGATCGTGCCGTGAGATCCCGATTCTTGTGCGAATATGCATCGGCCATTCTGGCGAGACTGCCACGCATGAGGCGTGTGCGCGGATATCTGACTGGTGCAGACCCGAATTTCTGGTTGGCCATGAATTGCTGTGATGAAATGAGGAAAGCCGGTTTTCAGGCCGCTGACAGTCTGGATGTCCCCTTTTCGGTTCTAAAGGTGGTGTGCGACAAAATCCTGCTTGTGGAGTCCGGTGCCGAAGTGAACGGTGAAGATTGGAGCGAACGGGAACGCCGTTCAGATCTCCGTGGCCTTGCCATGCTGGTGAGCCAATGGATAGAAGCCCTTGACACGATAGTCCTTCGAGGAAAAGCCTGGACTGTCCCGTCGGATGTGAAATCCGAATACCTCAAACGGCTATCGGAGTATTCGGCCATTGTTCAGCGTGTGTTGAAACAATGAAACGAATCTTGTTTGCTGAGAATTCTTGTCCAAACGATATCGACAAGATGGACGCGATTCAGGCGAAGTTCGAGAAGCTGATCGGTCGTCCCGTCGCCTCAAAAGGGAGAATATGAATCTCGCGCTGTTCTTCGAAGGGACGGGGCAGGGCGTTCGCGGCAAGAAAACGAACGTTTCGCTCGTCAACGCCGAGACGTGTCCCGAATTCGTGACGGGGCCCGGCACGCTGGAGGCGGTGTCCGACAGCGGCGCGCTCCTCATTGTCCGCTGACGGGGGTTTTGGTATTCTATGTCCATGAGCATGAATCGAATCGTGATGACGCTGGCGGCGGCTTTGGCCTTCCTGTCCGGCGCGGCGGCGGCGGACGTGTCGATCCGCCCCGGCTTCCGCATCAGCTGCGACGCGACGTTCCGGACGCCGCCGCGCGGCGAGACGGCGATCCTCGTCAAGAACCGCGAGTACCTGCTGCGCTACGACCGCAAGGAGGGCGAGGTCGGCGCGTTCGGCTTCTGGGTGTGGCTCGACGGCGGCTGGGAGCCGCGCGCCGCCGTCACGGCGAGCGTCGAGACGGGGCGCGTCTACCGCCTCGCCGGACGCTGGGACGGACGCACCGTCGCGCTGGCCGTCGATGGCCAGGAGAGCGTCGCGCGGCCAAGGCGCGGACGGTGCGCGGCGAATCCGGCGTCGCGCCTCGTGCGCGGCACGTCGGGGCGCGTGGACGTCACGAACGTCGTGATCCAGAACGCGCGACAGGACATTGTTGAATTCGGTCTCTTCCGGACGCGCGAGCTGATGCCGCGCGTCGGGCGGCCGGCGACGCTGCGCGGCGTCCTCTGCAACATCGGCGAGGTGATCGGCCCCTGCACGGTCACGGCCCGGGCGCGCGGCGGCGCGACGGTCGCGCCGGAGACGGTCGCGCTGTCCGCGTTGGCGGCGGCGAGCGAGACACCGTTGGCATGGACGGTTGCCGCTGACGCGGACGGCTTCGCGTTCCTCGACTTCACCGTGCGGCGCGTGGGCGCGATGACAAATGCTGCCCCGCTCTGCCGTGCGTCGAAGCGCGTCGTCTTCATGCCGGAGCGAGAGCCGGCCCTGACGGCGAAAGCGTGGACGCCGCCGATTCGGGAGACGCGCGCGTTTTACGTTGATGCGGACACGGGCGACGACGCGCGCGACGGCCTGATGCCGCAGACGGCGTGGCGCACGTTCCGCAACCTGAAGGGGCGCGTCCTGGGGCCGGGCGAACGTCTGCTCCTGAAGCGCGGGTGCGTCTTCCGCGACGAGCTCAACGTCTCCGCCGCCGGCGCGCCGGACAGCTGGGCGGAGATCGGGGCGTATGGCGAAGGGGGACGTCCGCAGATTCGGCGGACGCGCCACCTCCGCGAGCGCTGCGTCTACGTGCCGCGCGCGGCGTACCTCGCCGTGCGCGACCTCATCGTCTGCAACGCGGGCAGCGGCCTCGTGGTCGTCGGCGGGACGCCGGCGCGCGGGAACGTCCTCGTCGAGCGCTGTCTCGCGCACCACATCGAGGGCGGCTACCGCATCAACGCGCATGGCATCCCCGAATGGCGGGACGTCGAGCCGGAGGGCGGGCGTGGACACGCATCGGCACTGGCCGTCTTCGGCGCGAAGGACGTCGTGATGCGCGACTGCGAGTCGTACCAGTGTTCAAGCGGCTTTCGGGTCAGCGGCACGGACACGTTCGTGAACCGCATGTTCTGCCACGACAATTACGCGCCCAACACCTCGCCGCATCCGTACAACGTCGCGAGCCGGTCGTGGATGACGGACTGCGTGTTCGACGCCTCTGGCTACCATGCCTCGGCCGGCACGATGGGGATTATGCTTGCCGGAAACGACGGCCTCGTCATTCGCGGCTGTCACTTCCTGAACCAGCCGGACGCCGGTTCGCCGGATCAGGGCGGCATCGACTTCGAGGCGCAGGGCGAGAACTGCCTCGTCGACCGCTGCACGTTCCGCAACAACGCGGGCGCGGCCATCGAGGTGCTCGGCCTGCACCGTCCGCAGACGCGCAACGTGGAGATTCGCGGCTGCAAGTTCGACCGCAACAACTGGGCACGCAAGAACGGGCCGGCCGAGATCCAGGTCTGGGGCCATCCGACGACGCCCGCCGACGTCGCCTGCTCGAACGGGCGCATCGCGGACAACGGTTCCGTGCTGCTGCCGGGCGTGCCGTTCTACGTGAACGAGACGCGCTCGACGAACGACTGGACGCTCACGGGCAATCGCACGTTCGATTTCGCGGAAGACCTCGACGCGGCGTTTCCCTACCCAGAGCCGCCGTCGGTGACGGCATGCGGCGAGGTTTGGACGGACAGTCCGACGGTCGCGCTTTCGGCGACGGTCGGCGATCCGAAGGCCACCGTGCGGTGGGAGCCGATCGAAGGGGCGGGCGGCATCGTCTTCGCGAATGCCGCCGCCGCGCGCACAAGGGCGACGTTTCCCGGTGCGGGCGACTGGCGCCTGAACGTGACGGCGGACAACGGGACGCTCTGGCGCACGGCGCGGACGGCGGTGCACGTTCTGCCGTCCGGCGCACAGACCTTCGGCGCGTGGGACTTCGCACGTACTCTCGATGCGCAGGGCTGGACGGCCGAGGCGACCGGCATGGACTACGAATTTCTGCCCGCGAAGGACTCGTTCTGGAGCACGGAGTCCTTCCCCGTGGCGCTCGTGTGCGGCGACTACTACGTCATCGCCGTGAAGGGGAGCGCCGAGGCCGCGCTCGTCTCGCCGCGCGGCCGCCATCTGGGCGTGTCCTTCAGCGCGACGCGCGCGAACGCCCTGCGCATCCGGATGCAGAACCACACCTCGTCACGGCGCATGCGCGTCTGGTGGCAGACGGCGCGGCAACCGACGTGGGAACGCGCGCGCAGCGTCGCCTTTGATGTCGTGCCCATGGACGGTGACGATCGCGTCTACACCGTGTCGATGCCGGCGGTCGGCGCGGTCAAGCAACTGAAGATCGCGTTCGCGGACGGCGAGCCGGCCACGGGCACGGTGCGCCTCGACTACATCTGGGCCGGACGTCTGCCGTGAGCGGTGTCGGGCTTGGCGTCGTGTGGAACAGGGCGCGGACGTTTTTTGGTATAATGCCACGAGTACCAAAGGAGAACTTGACATGACGAACAAATCGATGAGTCGCCGGGGATTTCTGGCTGGCACGGGTGCGCTCGCGGCGACGGCCGGCGTGGCGGCGGAGGCGAAGACGGCGGTTGCGCCGGCGGATCCGTTTCTCGGTACGCAAGGCGCGCCGCTGACGGTCGGTTTCCCCAATCTGCAGGCGCCAGGCGAGACGACGATGGGCGTGACGTGGAAGGTTTCGGGCCTTTCAAAGGGTGTCGTCGAGTATGCGGACAATCCCGCGTTCGAGAACGCGACATTCGTCAAGTCGGGCGGCTACGGCCTCGTGCCGATTGACGTCGCCGCGCTGGAGGTGCGGCTGGAGAACCTGAAGCCCGCGACGAAATACTGGTATCGCACGATCACGACGCCGTTCACCGACTACCAGAACATCTACGACGCGAAGCTCGGTGCGCCGGTCGTCTCGGCGACGTACTCGTTCACGACGCTCGGCGCGGGGGCGCGCGCGCACTTCTGCATGATGACCGACACGCACGCGCAGTGGAAGCCGTTCGAGATGATCGCGAAGAAGATCAAGGAACTCGCGCCGGCGGCGGTCGTCTGGAACGGCGATGCGACCAACACGACGCAAAAGAAGGAGACGGCCGTCGAGATCTTCCTCGATCCGCCGATCGCCGACCGCGACTACGCGACGTCGATTCCCGTCTTCTTCGAGTCAGGCAACCATGACTTCCGGGGCAGCTGGATCTCGAAGAAGGAAGAGGTCATGCAGCCGCGTCATCCGGGCGAGCGGCGCGGCGACCAGTGGGATCTCAAGTGGAACTTCGCCGTGCGGCTCGGCGACTTGGCGCTCGTCGGCATGGACACGGGCGAGGACAAGCCGGACGGCCATCCGAAGTGGTTCGGGCTCGCGAACTTCGAGCCGTACCGCCGGGCGCAGGCGGCGTGGCTTGCGGAGCAGTTTGCGCGTCCCGAGATCGCGGCGGCGAAGTTCAAGGTGCTCTTCTGCCACATTCCGCTCTTCGCGGCGAAGGATCATCCCGACTATCCGCACGACGGCGTGAAGATCGACCCGCACGACTACGCCTACTGGTCGCGCGAGTGCCACGACCTCTGGGTGCCGATCCTGGAGAAGGCGGGTGTGCAGCTCGTCGTCTGCGGGCATCGGCACCAGTTCCGCTTCGACGCGCCGACGGCGGATCGTCCGTGGGCGCAGGTCGTAGGCGGCGGGCCTGAATTGGGCGTGTCGGGCGGCAAGCCGGACGCGAGCCGCTTCCCGACGGTCGTCGAGGGCAAGGTCGAGAACGGCCATCTGTGCCTCGTCGTGCATGACGTCTTCAACGGTCGCGTCGTCCTCGATCGCGAAATCGCGTGAGAGGATCATGTGGGGACAGACCCCCGATTTTAGGGGTCTGTCCCCATAGTTTGAATGTTGAAAGATGCTAAAAACAGTCTGTTTTGATTGTATATCATGAAGATGAGAACTTGATGCGGAAAATTCTCAGGCAGAGTGTCTCGTCTGAATCGGTCGGAAAAGGATTCAATTCCACCAAGAATCGGTCGGTCGAGTGACCGATTCTTTGGTACAATATCGCATGAAGCGACCGATTGGCGGCTTGTGATATGGGCAATCTTGATAGAATTGTTGATTTTCTACAAACTTGCACCCTTATCCCGATTTTTTTGACTAGCCCCTGATTTCCCCGGACGCAAAACGGCGTCCCTCCCTCGGTTCCGCT
>CAKTZI010000024.1 GCA_934635385.1 uncultured Kiritimatiellota bacterium
ACGGCGCGGACGGATATGCCGGCGGTCTTCTGCGCGGCCTACGAGTCGCTGGACGGTCGCCGGGCGCTTGTCTTCGGGAATGCGACAAGCGAACGTCAGGACGTCGCCTATCGGCTGGGCGACGTGTGGCGCCGGCTGACGTTGGGGCCGAACGCCCTGCAGCTGATGCAATACTGAAACTCTAACCCTGAAGACGAAACTAACACAAGCGAAAATAAAGCAAGAGAAAGGCTCAAGACCATGAAAACGAGAAACGCGCACAAGAAGAATGCCCACTGCACGGCCGCTGTCGCCGTCGTGGCTCTCCTGTCTTCCCTGTCGGTGGCGTCGGCGGCCGTCGTGACGAGCGGCTCGCTGACGGTCGAGCTTGCGGAGGACGCCAAGGGCGCGGTCTCGCGTCTCGTCACGGCACATGGCGCGGAGCTCGCGCCGGCGACGGGCCGGATGCCGCTCTTCTTCCTGAAGGCGACGCGCACGGACGACTTCGCGAAGAGCGTCGAGGTCAGCGCGGCTGATGCGGCGACGTTCCGCGTCGAGACGGCGGCGGACGGCGTGAGGCTTGTCTACGGCGGCTTCCGGAAGGAGGGCGTACGCGCCGTCGTCTGTACGGTGCGCGGCGTCGATGCCTATGTCCGCTGGGGCATCTCCGTGAAGATGGCGGACGGCTGGGCGCTCGAGGAGACGACCTATCCGCACATCCTCGTCGCGCCCGTCCTCGGCTCGGACGCCGGCGACGACCGGTTCGTCTATGGCGGGTCGAAAGGCGGCGTCACGTACAGCCCCGGCGCGAAGGACGTCGGCTGGCGGGTCTACGCGAAGCGGCCCGGCACGCTCGCCGCGCAGTTCGCGACGGTCTACGACGACCGCGCGGGCCTCTACTTCGCGGCGGAGGACGGCGCGAACTACTGCAAGTATCTCGGCGGCGAGCGCGTCAAGGCGGGTTTTCTCGTGACGAGCCGCCGTCTCGGCTTCGACACGGGTGACGTCGTGCAGGCGTACGATCTCGTGACGGGCGGCTTCGAGGGGACGCCGGGCGATCCCTGCACATGGCATGACGCAGCAGACCTCTACCGCGCCTGGGCGCTGAAGCAGACCTGGGCCGCGAAGCCGTTCCGCGACCGCGACGACATCCCCGCCTGGATGCGCGACGCGCCCGCGATGGTGCGCTTTACGCGCGAGTGGCTGAAGGAACCCGACCGCATCCGCGCGTGGATGCGGGACTACTGGAAGAAGGAGTTTGCCGACGCGCCGCTCGTGACGGCCTACTGGGGCTGGGAGAAGATCGGCACCTGGGTGGGGCCGGACTATTTCCCCGTCGTGCCGGACGACGCGACCTTCGCACAGCTCGTGTCCGACCTGAAGGCGCTCGGTTCCCACGCCTTCCCCTGGCCGAGCGGGTATCACTGGACGCTGACCTATGACAAGCGGCCCGACGGCACGTTCGCGTGGGACGACCGCGCGCGCTTCGAGCGGGTCGCCGCGCCGCACGCCATCGACAACCGCGACGGCGCGCGCTACGTGCGCACGCCCTTCTGGCTGCGCGGCGGCGACTGCGCCTGCCTGTGCGGCGGCGACCCGTGGACGCGCAATTGGTGGAACCGCGACGTCTGCCTGCCGCTCGCGCAGCTCGGCTGCGAGATGCTCCAGGTGGATCAGGTCGTCGGCGGTCTCTACCCGGCGTGCTGGGCGAAACACCACCCGCACGGCCCCGGCGAGGGACTGTGGAAGAGCCAGTCCTTCCTCGAGCAGCTGCGCACGATGCGCGAGACGATGCGCACGGTCCAGCCGGACGCCATCGTGGGCGTGGAGGAGCCGAACGAGTTCTTCACCCACCTCGTCGGCATTCAGGACTACCGCGACTGCGAGAGCCTGGCGGACGAGTGGGCGAGCGTGTTCAACTACATCTACCACGACTACCTGCCGTGCTTCCAGTCGAACACGCGGCGCGGCAACCGCATTTGGCAGGCGCATGCGGCGGCCGACGGGCAGATCCCGTTCCTCCTGCCGACGCCGCGCGACCTCGGTGACGCGAGCCCGGCGCTCGTGAACGGAAATTTCGAGGACGTCGCCGCCACGGGCGGCTTTCGCGGCTGGGGAAAGCTCGGCAGCTACAACGGCGTGGCGTATGACGGTCGCCTGTTCGTCGACGCCGCGACGAAGCATGACGGCGCGCGCGCCATCCGCCTGGAGGTGAAGGCGGGCGAGACGGCCGTCCATGTGGCGCAGAACGTCGATTTGACCGACGGCTCGTTCCGCGCGGGCGGAACCTACCGGCTTTCGGGCTGGCTGAAGACGGGACACGCATCGCGTCCGAACAGCGTCAACTTCTGCTTCCTCGGCGCGCGCGGCAAGGGCGGCTCGCTCCCGTTCCCGAAGCCGGAGGCCGGCTGGACGCACGTGTCGCGCGACTTCGAGGTTCCGGCGGACGCAAACCACCTGCGCATCATGCTGCACGTGGCGGGCGAGGCGACGGTGTGGGTCGACGGCCTGACGCTTGAGGAGGTGCGCGCGGACGGATCGACGCGAGAGGTCGTCAGGTCGGGCCGTGGCCCCTACGACGCCTTCATGAAGCGCTGGGTGGCGCTCTACCACGGCGAAGGGCGCGACTGGCTCGCGTTCGGTCGGCAGGTGAAGCCGCCGCGCATGACCTGCGACACGCAGCCCTACATGGTCACGCCCTCCGGACAGAAGCCGTACGCGCTCCAGAAGCCCGTCGTCTTCTGCAACGCCTACGAGGCGCACGACGGACGCCGGGCCGTCGTGCTCGTGAACGCGACGGACAAGGTTCAGACCGTGACGCTGGACGAGAAGGGGGCGCGCCGGACGCTGCGCCTGGCCGCCGACGAGATCCGCCTCCTGAAATGACGGGCATCCACACATTTTACAAAAATCTTCCAAAACCCTAAAAACAAGAAAGGTTCATGACCATGAAAACGAGATACACGCACATGAGAAGAGATCTGCAAGTGAAAAACCGGAATGCCCGCACCGCCGCCGTCGCGGCTGTCCTGGGCGTCCTGTCGGTGGCGTCGGCCTCCACGTGGGAGCTGGACGTCACCGGCGACGAGACCGTCTCGGGAATCGTGCCGGCGGGCACGACGAAAATCGTCAAGTCCGGGAGCGGCACGTACACGCTCGATTCAAGCGGACTGCAGAACGGCTTCAACGGCGAAATCAACGTCGCCGGCGGAACGTTCACCGCCAAAAACGGAACCTGGGATCTTCAGAACGGTACTCTCACCGGCACGGGATCGGGCTTCCTCCAGTTCTGGGATGCCGAACTCACAAACCCCGGCGGAATCGACGTCAAGGGCGCCCTGATGGTTCTCGTCAGCAATGTCAATTTGGGCGGGTCGGACGCGAACGTCCTCCGGGTTGAGGCGGGCAGCCTGCTGTTGAATTACGTGCGGAATCCGATTGCCTGGACGGTGGATCTGGCGCGGAACTGCAACTCGCTAGGCGACTATTCCCTTTCGGCTCAGAACGGCGCGCACGCGACTCTGGACCTGAACGTGATCGCGGGACCCGTCCGGGCGACGGCCGACGTGACGCGCGTCCGCGTCGTGGACGGCGGACGCCTGACGTTCAAGGGCGGACTGTCGCAGGCCGACGGCAAGACGTTCCGAAAGGCGGGCGCTGGCGTCTTGCGCATCTGCGGCACGTCGCAGATGAAGGGGACGACGTGGCTTGAGCAGGGGATGCTGCTCTACGGGGACGGTGCCAAGGTGGAAGGATCCGTGCCGTCGTCCGTTGCGGACACCGCCGCGCCGCCCGTCGCCCTCAAGATCGAGCCGGGCGCGAACCTGACCCTTGCGGGCAACGGCAACGGTTATGGCTCATGGGGCTTCAAGGGCTACGGCGCGGTCTGGATGACAGGCGGCACGGCCATGATCGGGGACGGCAGCTGGGGCTTTCGCCTCGGGCAGACGGGTGGCGCCGACCTGTTCCTGAGCGGCGGCACGCTGACGCTGAAGGCGCAGAACCTTGTGCTGGGCAATGACGCGACGGGCAGCAACCCCTACACGCTGTCGGTGTCGGGCGGCTCGTCGGCCTTGCACGTGGATGGCGGGTCGATCTATCCGAGCGCGTCGGGCGCCGTCGTGAACCTGTCCGATGGCGGCATGATTCGCGCCCGGAACATTCGCGGCAAGGAGGAGACGGAACTCACGGTGAACTTCGACGGCGGCGTTTTTGCGCCGTTGGTCGCCACGCCGATGGACACGTACTATCGCACGTCCGTCTACGTCCACGGCGGCGGCGCCGTCGTCGATGTCGATACGAACGATTTGGAGACGGTGAAGATCGCGACGGCGTTCCTGAAGCCGACGGGCTGCTCCATCCAGTCAATCGACCTTCCGACGGCGGAAAGCGATCCGGAGGGCTTCGCGACGTTTTCCGATGCCAAGACGTTCTACGGCACGCCGGTTTCCGTCCGCATCAGCGGCTCCGGCACGGGTGCGTCGGCGTTTCTGGAGATCGACGAGAAGACGCTCAAGCCCGTGCGCATCGTCGTGACGGGGCAGGGCAGCGGCTACGGCGAGGACACGGCCGTCACGCTCGACAGCCCCGATGGCACGGCGCGCTACACGTGCCCGGTCACGGTGGCGGCGGCGGACGAGGCGGGCGGCTTCACGAAGCGCGGCGCGGGTACGCTCACGCTCGCGGGCGCGAACACCTACGGCGGCGCGACGCGCGTCGAGGCGGGCGCGCTTGCGTTCGCGTCGGCGGAAGCCTTCCCCGGCGGCGACATCGAGTTTCCGGCGGACGCGCTCCTCTCCGACGCGCCGCCGTCCCTGACGGCGCCGTCGCTCGCGTTCCGCGAGGGCGCGAAAATCCGCATCACCGGCGCGGAGACCCTGCTGACGGCCGAGCCCGTCCGCTTCCGCACGGTGGTCACCGTCGAGGAGCCGCTGACGGCGCTGCCGGAGGTCGAGTTCGTCGGCGCGGACGGACAGCCAGTCGTCGTCCCCCATCCGTGGGCCGTGCGGCTTTCCAAGGACGGCAAGCGAATCTCGTTCGGCTACCGCTTCGGCGCGCTCCTGATCATCCGCTGAGGAGACTTGACGGCCGTGAAGAGACTGTTGATGGCGATGGTGGCGCTGGCCGGTGCGGCGGCGTCCGGGTTCGAGGTCGAGCGGGTGTTTCGCCCGGAGATCTACGGGCGCGGCGACGCGAACGTGCGTCCGCAGCAGCCGATCGACACGGCGAGCTGGATCTGGTATCCCGGCCACGACGTGTGGGGCGGCGCCGTCTTCTCGCAGACGCGCACGGACGCGGCGACGCTCGCGAAGCTGCCGCAGGCGTTCTTCCGCCTGCGCCGCGACTTCGAGGCGGTGCCGGGCGCGCCGCTGGAGCTGGACGTCAGCGCGGACGAGCGCTTCGTCCTGCTGCTGGACGGGCGGGAGATCGCGCGCGGCCCGAATCGCGGTCTGCGCAACCGCTGGCATTACCAGAGCTACCGCGTTCGTAGCCTCGCGCCGGGCGCGCACCGCCTGGAGGCCGTCGTCTGGCAGGTCGGCGAGCATGCGCCGCTCGCGCAGGTCTCCGTGCGCGGCGGCTTCGTCCTCAAGGCGTCCGGCGCCTACGACGCGGCGCTGACGACGGGGACGGCCGACTGGCGGATCGGACGGCTCGTGAACACGCGCATGACGCACAAGGGCGAATCTCGGGCGTTCGGCGTCGGCTCGCAGTGCGAGGTCACGGGCACGTCGCTTTTGGACGAGGAGCCGACCGACTGGCGGCGGGCGGTCACCGTGCGCGGCCCGGTCACCTACTTCGCCGGGCTCCGGACGCCGGGCTGGATGCTCTTCCCCTCGCCGCTTCGCGACCAGATGCACGAGACGAAGGCTCCGGGGCGGGTCCGTCGCGGGCCGGACGTGCTGAAGGCCGGGACGGTCATTCCCGCCCGCAGCCGGGCCGTCGTCTTCTGGGATCTCGAGAACTACTACTGCGCCTATCCGGAACTGGACGTGTCCGGCGGCGCGGGCGCGGAGATTCGCTGGGACTGGGCGGAGTGCCTGACGGGGCCGGACGGGAAGAAGGGCGACCGCGCGGCGTTCGAGGGGCTGGACATGATGCGTCCCTTCGGCGACGTCTTCCGCTGCGATGGCCGTGCTTCGGCGCGCTTCACGACACCCTGGTGGCGGTGCGGCAAGTGGTGCCGACTGACGGTCACGACGGGGGACGAGCCGTTGACGCTCGATCGCGTGGCGATCGCCGAGACGCGCTACCCCGTCGAGCCGGCGGCGACGTTCGAGTGCGATGATCCGCTGGTCATGCGGATGCAGCCCCTGTGCGCGCGGGCGCTGCAGATGTGCCTGCACGAGATGTTCTTCGACTGTCCCTACTACGAGCAGCAGATGTATCCGGGCGACAGCCGCGTGCAGTATCTTGTCGCGGGGCTCTTCGACACGGAAGACCGCGCGGTGCGCAACGCGATTACGCTCTTCGACGCCGACCGCCGCGAGAACGGGCTCATCCCGATGAACTGCCCCACGCGCGGCACGCAGGACGCGCTCGGCTTCACCGAATGCGCGGCGATGATGCTCGGCGACTACGCGTGGCAGCACACGAACGTCGACTGGCTCAAGGCGCGCCTGCCGGGCCTCAACCACACGCTCATGGGCCTCGCGACCTACGAGGACGCGGACGGCCTGCTGGGCCGGACGCCGGGCTGGAACTTCGTCGACTGGGTGCCCGAATGGTACACGCAGAGCAAGGAGGGCGGCGTGCCGCCGGACGGGAACGCGGCGCGTCCGAACGGCGAGATCAACCTCCAGTACCTGCATGCGATTCGCTCGGCAATCCTCGCCGAGGAGGCCGTCGGCGAACGGGAGCTCGCGACCTACTGGCGCGCGAAGGAGCGGCGGCTTGCGGCGGCGATCCGGCGGACGTTCTGGTGCCCCGCGCGGTGCCTCTTCGCCTCGGACGTCGCGCAGACGAAGTTCAGCGAGCACGCGCAGTGTCTCGCGCTTCTCGCGGACGTCGTGACGGGCGACGAGGCCGCGCGGTGCTTCGCGGCGCTGGCGACGGCGGACGATCTTGCGCGCGGGACGATCTACTACAAGCACTACCTCTACGCGACCTATTTCAAGTTCGGCCGCGCCGACCTCTTCTTCGGCAATCTCGGATTCTGGAAGGACTGCCTTGACTGGAATCTCGCGACGGTCCTGGAGACGCCCAAGACGACTTCGCGCAGCGACTGCCACGGTTGGGGCTCGCATCCGCTCTGGCATCTGCACACGGGCGTCGCGGGCGTGCGGAGCGCGGCGCCGGGCTACACGAAAGTGCTTGTCGCGCCGCAGCCGGGTCATCTGAAATTCATCCGTTCCACGACGCCGACGCCGCGCGGAGCCGTCAGGCTGGACCTGCGCTTCGACGCGGGGAAAGCGTCGGGCACGGTCACGCTGCCGGCAGGTCTTTCGGGCGACTTCGTCTGGCGCGGTGTCGAGATGCCGCTGAATGGCGGCACGAACGCCGTTCGTCTGGGCGACTGACAGGATTCACGGCTTTCCCACGCTCGAAGAAATCTCTCGCTTGCCCGAAAAATCGGGTAAGTGCGGTCACGATAAGGCAGATGTCCGCTTGAGCGCGATTTGGTATAATACGGCCCATGAAGATGAACAGGGACATTGTATGCATCGGCGCCGGCTACATCGGCGGGCCGACGATGGCGGTGATCGCCAAGATGAACCCCGACCGCAAGGTCGTGGTGGTGGACGTCAATGCGGTGCGCATCGCGGCCTGGAACTCCGCCGACTTCAAGCTGCCGATCTACGAGCCGGGGCTGGTGGACGTCGTGCGGGAGGTGCGCGGGCGCAACCTCTTCTTCTCGACGGACATCGCGTCCGCCGTCAAGTCGTGCGACATCGTTTTCGTCGGCGTGAACACCCCGACGAAGATGTTCGGGCGCGGGGCGGGCCGCGCGAGCGACCTCCAGCACTGGGAGGCGACGGCCCGCGAGATCAAGCGCTTTGCGGACGGCGACAAGATCGTCGTCGAGAAGTCGACGCTGCCCGTGCGGACGGCGGCGGCGATGGAGGCGATCCTGAACGACCACGCCGAGCACCGCTTCACCGTCCTCTCGAACCCTGAGTTCCTCGCCGAAGGCACGGCGATCAACGACCTCTTCCACCCCGACCGCGTGCTGATCGGCGGGCCGCAGACGCCCGACGGGCAGGCGGCCGTCCGCGAGATCGTCGAGATCTACCGCGGCCGTACGCCCTGGGTCCCGGAAGACCGGATCCTCACGACGAACGTGTGGAGCGCGGAGCTGACGAAGCTGGCGGCGAACGCCATGCTCGCCCAGCGCGTGAGCTCCGTCAACGCCCTCGCCGGGCTTTGCGAGGCGACGGGGGCGGACGTGGACGAGGTCGCCCGCGTGATCGGCGCCGACCGCCGCATCGGGCCGAAGTTCCTCAAGGCGGGGCCGGGCTTCGGCGGCAGCTGCTTCAAGAAGGACGTCCTCAATCTCGTGTATCTCTGCGAAAGCTACGGGCTGCACACCGCCGCCGAGTACTGGGCGGGCGTCATCAAGATGAACGACCACCAGCAGGAGAGGATCGTCTCGCGCCTCTTCAAGGAGATGTTCAACACGCTGGCGAACCGGAAGATCGCGCTGTTCGGCTTTGCGTTCAAGGCCGACACGGGCGACACGCGCGAGACGCCGGCCGGCGCGGTGGCGCGGCTGCTCGCCGAGGAGCACGTGCGGCTGGCGGTCACGGACCCGAAGGCTCTCGACAACGCGCGCCTTGACCTCGCCGACCTCAAGGACGTCGTTTACGAGGAGTGCCCCTATGCGGCGGCACAGGAGGCGGATGCCGTGCTGCTGATGACGGACTGGCGCGCGTATCCGGCGCTCGACTGGCGGCGCATCTACGGCTCGATGCGCAAGCCCGCCCTCGTCTTCGACACGCGCAACTGCCTGGACGCGGCCCGGCTGCGCGAGATTGGCTTCAAGGTGCTGAACGTCGGCAAGTAGCGGTGCGCGTTCGGCAGGTTCTGTAAGGTTCAGGCCGAAGCGTTTACATTTTATGAAAGCGCCGGCGGCGACGCAAGAGGCCATTCACGGACGGCGCGCGTTGGCACGAAGATTGCAAAACAACCTCTGATATGAAACGTACCGACATCCGGAAGATTCTGATCATCGGCGCGGGGCCGATCGTCATCGGGCAGGGCTGCGAGTTCGACTACTCGGGCGTACAGGCCGTGAAGGCCCTGAAGAAGGAAGGCTACGAGGTCATTCTCGTGAACTCCAATCCGGCGACGGTGATGACCGACCCGGAGCGCGCCGACCGGACGTACGTCGAGCCGCTGACCGTCGATTCGCTTCATGAGATCATCCGCCGCGAGCGGCCGGACGCCGTGCTGCCGACGCTCGGCGGGCAGACCGCGCTCAACCTCGCGATGGAGCTGGACAAGGCGGGCATCCTGCGCCGCTACCGCGTCGAGCTCATCGGCGCGCAGGCGGACGCCATCGCGCGGGCGGAAGACCGCCAGCTCTTCAAGGCGGCGATGCGCGAGCTCGGCCTTGACCTGCCGAAGTCGGGCAGTGCGCATTCTCTGGACGAGGCGCGGGCGGTCGCCGAGACGATCGGCACGTGGCCGCTCATCATCCGCCCCGGCTTCACGCTCGGCGGCACGGGCGGCGGCATCGCGCATGATGCGGACGAGTTCACGCGCATCGTGACGGGCGGCCTGGAGGCGTCGCTCAACACGGAGGTTCTGATCGAGGAGTCGCTCATCGGCTGGAAGGAGTTCGAGATGGAGGTCATGGCCGACAAGGCCGGGAACGCCGTCATCGTCTGCTCCATCGAGAACATGGACCCGATGGGCGTGCACACCGGCGACTCGATCACCGTCGCGCCGATCCAGACGCTGACCGACCGCGAATACCAGGCGATGCGCGACGACTCGATCGCCGTCCTGCGCAAGATCGGCATCGCGACGGGCGGCTCGAACGTGCAGTGGGCGGTCGATCCGAAGACGGGGCGGCGCATCATCATCGAGATGAATCCGCGCGTCTCGCGGTCGTCCGCGCTCGCGTCGAAGGCGACGGGCTTCCCGATCGCGAAGATCGCCGCGCTCCTCGCCGTCGGGTACACGCTGGACGAGATCAGGAACGACATCACGGGCGAGACGCTGGCGGCGTTCGAGCCGACGCTCGACTACGTCGTCGTGAAGATTCCGCGCTTCGCGTTCGAGAAGTTCCCCGGCGCATCGACGGCCCTCGGCACGCAGATGAAGGCGGTCGGCGAGGTGATGGCGATCGGCCGCACGTTCAAGCAGGCGTACCTGAAGGCCGTCCGCTCGCTGGAGGCCCCGCTCAAGTACCACGACGAGACGGCGTACGATCCGTGGTTCAGGCGGGAGCTGGCGGAGATCGAGGCGTTTAGGGGAAGTTTGGGAGGTTTGGAAGGTTTGGGAAGTTTGGAAGGTTCGGGGGTTTTGCGTCAGGCCAAGGTCTTCGGGTTTTCGGACAGGGAGATCGCGGCGGCGATCGGGTGCGACGAGGCGGCGGTGCGCGCGGCGCGCCTCGCGGCGGGGATCCGTCCGTCGTTCGGCGAGGTCGACACCTGCGCCGGCGAGTTCAGGGCGAAGACGCCGTACTACTACAGCTATTACGGGTGGAATGACGGGAATGATCGAATAATCGAATTGCAGAATAATCGAATTGTCGAATCATCGAATAATCGAATTACCGAATTGGGGAAGGGGCTTTCGGGCGATTCGACGATTCGACCATTCGACCATTCGATTATTTCTCCCAAGCCCCGCATCATGGTGCTGGGCGGCGGGCCGAACCGCATCGGGCAGGGCATCGAGTTCGACTGGTGCTGCTGCCACGCGGCGTTCGCCCTGAAGGCGCGCGGCTACGAGGTCGTGATGGTCAACTCGAACCCCGAGACCGTCTCGACGGACTACGACACGTCCGACCGCCTCTACTTCGAGCCGCTGACGTTCGAGGACGTGATGGAGATCTACGACCGCGAGCGGTGCGACGGCGTGATCGTGCAGTACGGGGGACAGACCCCGCTCAACCTCGCGCAGCGGCTGAAGGCGGCCGGCGCGCGGATCGTCGGCACGTCGCCGGACGACATCGACCGCGCGGAGGACCGCGACTTCTTCAAGCGCCTCGTGGCGGAAGTCGGCGTGAAGCAGCCGGCGAGCGGCATTGCGCATTCCGTCGCCGACGCGCACCGCATCGCGGCGGAGATCGGCTACCCCGTCCTCGTGCGGCCGAGCTTCGTCCTCGGCGGACGCGGCATGGCCATCGTCTCGACGGACGCGGAGCTCGACAAGTACGTGTCCGAGGCCGTCGCGGCGGCCGAGGGCAAGCCGATCCTGGTCGACAAGTTCCTCGAGCACGCGATCGAGCTGGACGTCGACTGCGTCTCCGACGGCGAGACGACGGTCGTCGGCGCGATCCTGGAGCACGTCGAGGCGGCGGGCTGCCATTCGGGCGACGCGGCCGCCGTCACGCCGCCGCGCTCGCTGACGCCGGAGATCGTCGCCGAGGTGAAGCGTGACGCGCACGAGTTCGCCAAGCGCCTCCACATCGTCGGCCTCATGAACATCCAGCTCGCGGTGAAGGACGGCGAAGTCTGGATGATCGAGGTCAACCCGCGCGCCTCGCGCACGGTGCCGTTCGTCTCGAAGGCGATCGGCGTGCCGCTGGCGGACATCGCCGCGCGCTGCATGGTCGGCGAAAAGCTCGCCGACATCGGCTTCACGCGGGAGGTCGTGCCGCCCTACACGTCGGTGAAGGAGGCCGTCTTCCCGTTCGTGAAGTTCCCCGGCGCGGAAGTCGCGCTCACGCCGGAGATGAAGTCGACGGGCGAGGTGATGGCGATCGACGACGATCCGGAGATCGCCTACTTCAAGAGCCAGCTCGCGGCGGGGAGTCCGCTCCCGAAGACGGGCGAGGTCTTCGTCTCGCTGCGCGACGAGGACAAGGCCGCCGGCGTCGAGGTCGTGCGCGAACTCGTGCGGCTCGGCTACGGCGTCTACGCGACGCGCGGCACGTCGACGCGGCTCTGGGAGGCGGGCATCCCGTCCAAGGCGGTCTTCCGCATTTCACGCGGTCGCCCGAATGCGCTCGACCTCCTGAAGGCGGGACAGGTGAAGTGGGTCGTCTGCACGACCGAGGCCGGCAACGAGGCGACGGAGGACAACGCGCGCCTCCGCTCCGGCGCGGTCGCGGCGGGCGTGCCGCTCACGACGACGCTCGACGGCTTCCGCGCGGCCGTGCGCGGCCTCGCCGAGGACGGGGCCTTCGGCGGCACCGGCGTCCGCACGCTGCAGGAGTACCACGCGCTCGCCGCGCGGCAGCAGTAGCCGCATTCACCTCCCGCCGAAACCCCCAACGGCGGGGCGTTAGTCGGGCGGCGGAGATTTTGGTATAATCTGCAGACTAAATGCAGAAGGACTTTCAGATCGCCGTCTTCGAGGGCGGAACGCTCCGCGTCGTCAAGTCCGGGAATCCCGGACGCGAGGCGGTGCTGGCGTTGCCGCTCAATCGGCTGCTCGCGAAGATGGTGCGCGTGCCGGCGGGCGAGGATGCCGTCGCCGTGGCGACGCCGATCCTGCAGGCGCTGAGTCCTTTTCCTGACGAGCCGCTGACGGTCAGCTGCGAGACGGTGCGCGAGACGGCGGAGGGTTCGGTCGTTCTCGCGGCGGCGCTGCCGGAGAGCGCGACGGACGACATTGCCGAGGCGCTGGACGCGCAGAAGCTCAACGTGACGCGCATCGATCTGCTGGCCCTCGGCCAGCTGCGCGAAATCTGGGGCCGCTTCGACGCATCCGACGGCCAGCGGCGGCTGATCCGCATCACGTCGCCGGACTGCGAGACGCTCATCGTGCTGGACGGCGACCAGCCCGTTGCGTTGCGCGGGATCGCCGACGCGGGCGACCAGGCGCGCGAGGAGATGCTGCTTCTGCTGGAGGCGGAGTCGTTCGGTGGCCCGAATCCGCTCGCGGAGACGATTGCGGTCGAGGCGTCCGACGCGGCGGTCGAGGGCGTCGCGGAGCGGTCGCTGGACCCGACGGCCTTGAATGCCCTGCCGGCGAGCTGGCGCGAGGTCTTGGAAGAGACGCGCTTCAAGGCGAAGCTCGTGCGGCGGCTCTCCGTCGCCGTCGGGCTGTGGCTTCTCGTGATGGGCGTCCTCTTCGGCGTGCCGGTCGTCTATGGGTTCATGACCGACCACCAGAAGAGCCTGTCGAAGCAACACGCGCGGCAGTATCGGCTCGTGAGCGACAAGAAGAAGAAGGTGGACGTCTTCAAGGAGTATTCCGACCACGGACGCGGTGCGCTGGAGATCATGAAGGCCGTGTCGGACCGACTGCCCGCCGGCATCACGCTCTCGAACTGGAGCTATGACCGCAAGACGGGGCTTCGGATTTCGGGCGACGCCGAGACGGATACCGAGGTCTACGACTTCAAGAACACGATGGAAGAGCTGGCGTTCGGCGAAGATGAGGACGCCGAGCGGGTCTTTCAAACCGTCGAGCTCGGCAAGCTCAACATGTCGAAGGGCAAGCAGCGGTTCGACCTGGACCTCGGCTTCGAGGCGAAGGAGGAAGAGGAATGAACGCGATGACGCTGAAGCAGAAGGCCGTGTTCGCCGTCCTGGCCGTGGTCGGGCTCTACGCCGTCGCGGCGCTGACGTGGTTCCTCTCGGCGGAATCCGCCTGGAAGAAGGCCGCGCGCCGCTACGAGCAGGCGAAGGCGACGTACCTGAAGGAGGAGCGCCTGATCGCCGACAAGGCGAAGTGGGACGAGGCGTACGAGACCGAGAAGGCGGCGATGCCGACGTTCGCGGCGGGCAAGGCGACGGACACGACGTGGCTGCAGAAGATGGGCGAGATCGCGACGCGCAACCGCATCCAGATCTCGCAGCGCGGCACGCAGAAGGAGAAGCTGGAGATCGACGACGTGACGGTGCTGCCGATCGACGCGAGCTGGGAGGGCTCGCTGGAGGCGCTCGTCAAGTTCCTGCACGAGCTGGAGAATACGGACGCGGGGCTCTTCGACATCGCCGAGCTGCGCTTCCGTCCCAGCGCGAAGAAAGGCTATCTGCGCGGTGACTTCACGCTCAACTGTGCGTATATGAGGGAGTAGGTTGAGAGGTTGAGAGGTTGAGAAGTTGAGAGGTTGAGAGGTTAAATTTATGAAAAAAGCAATAACCAGTGTCCTGTCCTGTGCGTTCGCCCTTTCGGCGGTCGCGGCGGCGCCGTCGCGGCTGCGGTCGCCGCTGGGGCGTTCCGTGAACACGGCGCATCCGGCGAATGCGGCGCAAAGGTCGGCGGCGGCGGGCGACGAGGAGGCGCCTCAGCCGACGGGCGGGCACGCCCTCAACTGGGACGGCGCGGCGAGCGACATCATCATCATGGCCTACGGCGACGAGGTCGGCAAGACGATCCTCAAGGACCCGGCGTGCCCGACGGCGACGATCACGCTGAAGTCCAAGCAGGGGCAGAAGCTCTCGCGCGAGGAGTACCTGGAGGCGATCGAGACCGTGCTGGAGATGAACGGCATCCACCTGGAGCCGTACAAGGACAGCTTCATCCGCGCCCTGCCGCGCAAGGACGTCCGCAAGGAGGGCATCCCGATCCTCATGGACAGCGACACGAAGCTCGGCGAGAGCGGCAAGGTCGTCTCGATGATGATTCCCTTCACGAACATGACGGCGGAGGACGCGCAGAAGGTGCTGGAGGGCTTCAAGTCGAACGCGGGCCTTCTCATCGTCTTCGAGCGGACGAACAAGATTCTCGTGACGGACACCGAGCAGAACATCAACCGCATGCTGGAGATCGCGCGGGCGATCGACGTCGCCGCGCCCGTGACGGAGCAGGTCTTCGTGCGCCAGATCAAGAACGCCTCGGTCGAGGACGTGCAGAAGGCCCTGCAGGCGATTGTGGACGACGCGATGAAGTGGCAGGAGAAGAACAAGGCGCCGACGACCCCCTCGTCGCAGCAGCAACAGCCGTTCAACCGGCCGATGCTGCGCCGCGGGCTGCTCGGGCGCAACCAGCCGCAGGCCCAGCCGGCGGCGCAGCCCGTGAACAACGAGTCGCTCGTCATGACCGTCTCGGACGCCGACCGGGGCATGATCCGGGGCAAGGTGCTGATCGTGCCGGACGAGCGGTCGAACAAGCTCATCGTCATCACGTCGAAGGCGAACATGGACTTCTTCGACAAGGTGATCGAGCAGCTGGACGTCGAGACGACGCCGGACACGGTCGTGAAGGTCTACCGCCTGAAGTATGCAGATGCCGAGGACGTGAGCGACATGATCAACGACCTGATCGGCAACTCGTCGTCGTCGCAGAACAAGACGAAGAACTCCAACCAGAACGCGAAGCAGGGCGCCGGCGGCAACATCACGCGCAACAACGCGTCCGCCGCGGCGGCGCGGAAGCCGGCGAACCAGCGCACGGGCGAGGCGAAGGCGGGCGAGCTCTCGAAGGACAATACGACCGTCCTCGCCGACAAGCGCATCAACGGCCTCGTCGTCATGACGAACAAGGAGCTCGTGCCGACCATCGAGTCGATCATCGAGTCGATGGACATCAAGCTCTCGCAGGTGCTGATCGAGACGGTGATCATCGAGGTCTCGCTCGGCGACGACCTGAACACGGGCGTCGACTGGGTGCGGCTCGGCGACAGGAGGCAGACGGGCACGACGCCGCGTCTCGGGAGCCACGGTCTCCAGCTCTACAACTACATGGACGAGAACGGGAATTTCCTCGTCAACGAGAACGTCGGCGACAGCTTCGAGCGGGACGGGACGACATGGACGCGCATCGGCGACGGGCTGGTCGATGCCGTCTACGGGCGCGGCGGCTTCTGGAACAGCGGCGTCCGCTCCGGTTTCCAGTCCATGCTGGGCGGCGGCGGCGGCACGGGCTCCGGTACGCTCTCGTCGCTTCTGGACGTCGGCACGAACGTCGTCTCGGTGACGCCGATCGGGAGCGGCCTCAACTACTTCTTCAAGTCGGACGCGCTGAACCTCGGCGCCGTCGTGACGGCGGCGAAGACCGATTCGCGCTCGAAGTACCTGGCCTCGCCCGTGATCATGACGGTCGACAACAAGGAGGCGACGATCAACACGACGAGCATGCGCTACCTGCTCAAGGGCTTCACGTCGTCCGGCAACTCCTACTCGACGATCGCCGTGCCGGACTACGAGCAGAAGGAACTCGGCATCGAGATCAAGGTGACGCCGAAGATCAACCCGAACGGCACGGTGATGCTGACGGTCGAGACCAAGTACTCGCAGGAGGGCGCGAGCCAGTCGATCAAGTACACGAGCGGCGGCAGCAACTCGAGCGAAAGCAAGCTGCAGGACGTCGCCGTGCCGACGACGGTCACGCGCGAGATGAGCGCGGACGTCCTGCTCGAAAGCATGGAGACGGTCGTGTTCGGCGGCCTGACGGAGACGGAGATGTCGGAGAAGGAGACGGGCATTCCGATCCTGAAGGACATCCCATGGATCGGCAAGTGGCTGTTCGGCAGCGTGACCAAGACGGAAGGGCGGAAGGAACTCCTCATCTTCATGACGCCCTACGTGATGGACGATGGCGCGTCGGCGCAGGCCGAGGCGATTCGCCGCAAGAAGACGCTCAGCGACGCGCGGCCATGGGAAGACAACGGCTGGTCGCTCTCGCGGCTCGCCGACCCCGTGTCGAAGAAGGAGCTTCTGCGCCGGCTGGAGGACGAGGCGAAGAGGCAGGACGAGGAGCGCACGACGAAGCTCGCGATCGAGAAGTGGAAGGTCGACCGCGCGAAGAAGATCCAGTCGCTGACGAAAGAGGAGCGTGACCTCTGGCTGAAGATGCACAAGGAGGAGCTCGAAGAGGAGGCGCAGGAGGAGCTGGAGGAAAAGATGCTCGACGAGAAGAGCCAGAGCGCGCTCAGGAAGCTCGCCGAGGAGATCCGCGAGAAGAAGCTCGCCGAGGCCCAGGCTGAAATGAAGAAGGCCGAAGCGTCGGCCGCCGCCGAGAACGAGCGCGCGAAAGCCGATGCCGAGAAGAAAAACGGAGAAGCGCATGGTTCAGCAGATTGACGAGCAGGAAGCCTTGGCCTATTTCGAGCGATTGGATCCGCTTGTTCGTCCGGGCACGGTTCTGTTCGTCATCGGGGGTTCGGCGATCGCCCAGCTGGGCGCGAAGATTCGCGTGACGGCGGACATTGACGTGGCGTTGCCCTATTCAACGCTTGAGCTGTCCGAGTTCGCGGAGGCTTCGTCTAAGGCCGGTCTGCCGGTCAATCCGGCGTTTGGCTATCAAGGCGCGTACATCGAACTGGTGAAGCCGCTGATGCTGACGTTGCCGAAGCCGGCTTCCGAAACGGATTGCATTGTCTTGTTCCAGGGTTCTAACTTGACGGTTCGAACAAGCAGTCCGGCGGATCTCGTCGCCTCAAAGCTCTATCGGTACAGCGATCAGGATCAGGAAGACATCCAGTTTCTGATGGGGCCGGGCGGCGTGACGCTGGAGGCCGTCCGTGAGTCAGTCTCGCGATTGCCCGCACGCTTTCGAGACGATGTGCTGGTGCGCGAGAACTTGGCAAACCTTGAATCTGATGTGCGCATCTGGAAAGGAGAATCCTGATGACGGCGCGTGAACGGTTGCAGTTGGCATACGAGTTCGCCTTCAATCCGAAGATGCTCCATGCGAAATGGCATGGGTGGCTGAGGGATCCGGCGAAAGCCGACCCCGATGAACTCAAGGCGCTTGATGAGGCGGCGATGCTGCATTTGCCGCTGCCAGAACGCGGGGGCGCTTCGTCCCGTGCGTTGTATCGGCTGGCACTTTATCAGGCCGGGGCTTGCGACTATCGGATGCGCACGTTCATCGGCAACTTGCGGACGCGGCTTCGCCGTCCGCCGCTGACGGCGACGGAAGTTCCGGCGGGCATGGTGCGGGACGTGGTGCTGACGCGCTATCGTGTGCCAGAATTCTGACAGGGGGCGAAGATGGGGCAAAATGTGAAGAACATCTCTATCATCGCCGTTGCGCTGGCCGTCTTGGCGGCGGCGGGGGCGGCGATTGTCGTGAGCGTCAACCGCTCGTCCGAGGCGCAGGCGCGCGCCGAGGCCGAGGCGGCGGCCGCCGAAAAGGCGACGGCCCTCGCCAAGGCCGCCGCGAAGACGGCCGAAGCCGAGGACGCGAAGGCCCGTGCGGCCGAGGCGGCGCGCGAACAGGCGAAGGAAGACCGTGCCGCGAAGGACGCCGCCGCCGCGCAGGCGCGCGCGGATGCCGAGGCGGCGAAGGAGCGGCGCGCACAGGCCGAGGCGCAGCGGAAGCAGGCTGAGGCGGAGGCCGAGACGGCGAAGGAGAACCGCCTCGCGGCGAAGCTCAAGGCCGAGGCGGCGGCGGACGAGAAGGCGAAGGCGGTCGCCGTCCAGAAGGCCGAGGAAGCCAAGGCCGAGGCGGCGGCGGACGCGCTCGCGACGGAGAAGCTGCGCTCCGAAAAGGTTATCGCCGAAGCGAAGCTCCTTGAGCTCCGCAAGATCGACTTCGAGACGCTGGAGCGCGACCTGCGCGAGTGGCGGCAAGACCTGGAGGAGCGCGAGCGCGCGCTGATGCCGGAGAAGACGGTGACGGATCTTGCGTGGGCCGGCGGCATTGAAGACACGATCATCGACGCCGAGGGGAACGTCCGCAAGCAGGAGAAAAAGCCGTATCGTGCCGAGGACGACAAGACGCTGCCGCGCTCGACTCGCCGCCTCGCGCGCGCCGAACGTCTCGCGTCCGAAGCGGCCGCCGCCGAAGCCGCGCAAGTGCGTACGGCAATCGTCGCTGCGCTCGAACGGCTTTACGTCACGGCCCTGAAGGAAGATCGCGTCCTCGACGCCGACTACTTCCGCACGGCGCTCAAGTCCCTCTACCCAGACTGGGAATTCACGGGCGAAAGCACGAAGTGACGAAAGGTTTCAAATTACCGTTGTCTAACAGTGGGGCAAGGTGCTATAATACGCACCATTGTTGTCAATCAACCACCAAGAAGGAGAAATAAAAATGGCTCACAAGATTGCGGCCGACAAGTGCGTCGGATGCGGATGCTGCAAGGACGCCTGCCCGGCGGAAGCGATTTCCGAGGGTACGCCCTACACGATTGACGCGGACAAGTGCGTCGATTGCGGTGCCTGCGCGGCGCAGTGCCCGAACGAAGCTATCTCCGCGGCGTGATAGACTTCGTCAAAGAGACCCTGCTGCTGCTTCCGTTCCTTTTCGCGACCTACCTGGTCCTGGAGGCGATCGAAGCGCATGCGGGCGGCGCGCTCGAGAGGATTCTCGAGCGTGCGCGTTCTGTGGGGCCGCTCGCGGGTGCGTTCGCGGGGGCGATTCCCCAGTGCGGCGTCTCGGCGGCGGCGGCCTCGTTCTATGCGGGCGGCGTCGTCACGGCGGGGACGCTTCTCGCGGTCTTCCTCTCGACGTCCGACGAGCTGATACCCGTCCTCCTGTCGAAGCAGGTGCCGCTCGGCCTCCTCGCGCGCATCGTTCTCCTGAAGGTCGCGGCGGCGGTCGTCATCGGCTTTTCGGTGGATGGCGTGCTCGCGTTCGTGCGCTCGAAGCGCCGCGCCGTGCGCGTCCACGACCTCTGCGAACACAGCCACTGCGGCTGTCGGGAACACCGGGGCGTCCTCGTGCCCGCGCTGATTCACACGGCGGAAATCTTCTTCTTCATCGTCCTCGTTTCGGGCGCGCTGGAGCTCTGCTTCCATTTCTTCGGCGAAGACTGCCTGCAGGCGCTTCGCCTCAACACGCCGGTCCTCGGCGAGCTCGCGGCGGGTGCGCTCGGCCTCATCCCGAACTGCGCCGTCTCCGTGGCGGGCGCGGAACTCTACTGCTCGGGCGCGATGAGCGCGGGCGCGCTGATGGCGTCGTCCTTCACGGGCTCGGGGCTGGGGCTGCTCGTCCTCTTCCGCACGAACCGCAGTTTGCGCGAGAATCTGGCGATTCTTGCGGCAGTCTACGGAACGGGCGTCACGCTGGGACTTCTGACAGGGCCTCTCCTATGAAAAAGGCGTATGGCTGGGCGTGCCGCGTCGTGCGGCGGTTTCTGGACAACAACTGCACGATGCACGCGGCGGGGCTGACGTACTTCTCGCTCCTCGTGGTCGTGCCCGTCCTCTGCTGCATCCTCGTCGCGGCGAAGACCTGCCGCGTCGATGCCTACGCGAAGACCCAGATCAATGCACGGATCGATGCGCTGATCGTCGAGATCGAGAACGGGAAGGATGCGGATCTTCCGCTGCTCTCGGCGGCGGACGCCGACGAACAGGAGAAGAAGCGCATCGCCGCCACGGAGTTTGCGCGCGAGGCCCGCGAGATCTCCAACAAGATCTTCGCGCGCGTCGAGACGTTCGACGTCGGCACGTTCGGCTGGATCGGCTTCGGCTTTTTGCTGTGGACGGTCATCTCGTCGCTCGCGTCCGTCGAGACGAGCTTCAACGAGATCTTCGGCGTCGCGAAGGCGCGTCCGGTCTGGAAGCGCGCGTACATGTACCTCTTCATCATGGTCGTCTTGCCGATTCTCGCGACGGTGGCGATGTCGCTGCCGATCCTCAACACCGTGAAGGACATCCTCGTCGCGACGATGGGGCGGCTGTGGCTGACGAAGTGGGTGTCCGACGGGCTGATCGGCATCCTCGACTCGCGCCTCTTCGGCCTCGCGTTCACGCTTGGCATGGCGTCGCTCACGTTCGGCTTCTTCTTCTGGGTCGTGCCGAACTGCGCCGTGCGGTTTCGCCACGCCTGGAGGGGTGGACTCGTGACGGCAGTCCTCTTCGGCGGCTGGCTCAAGCTCTGCGCGGTCGCGCAGGTCGGCATCGCCAAGTCGTCCGCGCTGTACGGCTCGTTCGCGTTCCTGCCGATCGTCCTCGCGTGGCTCTACATGAGCTGGCAGATCATCCTCGTCGGCGCGTGCATGGTCAAGGAATTTGAGACCGACCGCCTTGTGCACTGAACGGTCTTGGCCCAGCTCTTTGGGGGTTTCCCTTCCGCGCTTTCTATCGCTTGCCGACGTGTGGCGCGCTTCGGGGCAACGGTGCTCACGCTTCCGGGCGGGCGACTTGGGCGTCCTGACGGCCGTGCGGCGACCGCGAGGTCAGCCGCAGGCCGCAGTCCTGCCCAACTCGCCTCGCCCAGCAAGCGGTCCGCTCCGCTGCGGCCCCGAAGCGCGCCGCGTTGGCGACTTCTGGTTGAGTTCGTCGCGTCGCGCCTTCGCGCTTGCGGGTCGCCCTCGGCCTCGCTGCCGTTCGCCGGGCGTCCGCTCCCGCCGCCCGCATCCGCGAAGGACGTGCGGTGCTTCGTCGCCGCGATGCCGGCTCCTCGCCCCGCGCGTCCTTCGCGGCGCGTGCGGCGAACCGCGTCCGCCCGTCTCTCTCCGCTCGGCGCTTGGCCGTCCCGCCCGCTCCTCACGCAACGTCTTGTTCTATGCTGCGAGGCGATGCCTGTCGCCCGTGGCCCGGAGGAGCCGACAGTCGCACGAGAGAAGCGCAGGGATCGCCTGTCGCCTCGGTGTTCTCGCTTGCGGAAGCGCATTCTGCCGAGGGGAATGACTTGTCACGTTCGATTGACTGACGTGTGGCGACAGGTGCGACTCCCGGAGCGACGGTTCGGGCGATCTGTCGGGCCGACGGGCCGAGAATGTGGGGCGAGAGGTGGATTTGACAGGGAGCGGAAAATGCGTATAATACGTACTTGACAATCAGAGGAGAGAAATGAAGATACTGATTACAGGTGGAAAGGGCATGCTGGGGCGGACGCTTCAGCGCGAGCTGGGCACGGCGTCGGCGAACGGCGCGGCGCACGAGATCGTCGTCGCGGACCTGCCCGACTGGGACATCACGGACGATGCGGCCTTTCTGGAGAAGACGCTTGCGGCTCGGCCGGACGTAATCGTCCACTGCGCGGCGATGACGAAGGTCGATGACTGCGAGACGAACCGCGACCTCGCGTTCCGGCTCAACGAGGAGGGGACGCGCAACGTCGCGCTCGCGGCGAAGACGTGTGGTGCGCGGCTCATCGCGATCTCGACGGACTACGTCTTCTCGGGCGAGCCGCCGCGCGAGCCGTGGGCGTGGAGCGAGACGGACATTCCGCGTCCGCAGACGGTCTACGGGGCCTCGAAGTTCGCCGGCGAGCAGATGGTGCAGATGATCCATCCCGACAATTCGGTGATTCTCCGCATCGCGTGGCTCTACGGCGCGGGCGGGCCGTCGTTCGTCCACACGATGGCGCGGCTCGGCGCACAGGCCGGCGATCCGCTCAAGGTCGTGGACGACCAGCGCGGCAACCCGACCTCGACGAAGGTCGTTGCGGACGTGATACGCTTTCTCCTGACCCGTCCCGACGTCTCGGGCATCGTCCACGGCACGTGCGAGGAACAATGCACGTGGTACGAGCTGACGCAGGAGCTGTTCCGTCTGCTGGGCCGGGCGCGGGCGGTCGTGCCCTGCACGACGGCGGAGTTTCCGCGTCCGGCGCCGCGTCCGCGCAACTCGGCCCTGAAGAAGAGCGTCCTCAACGTGCTCGGCTACCGTACGCCCGACTGGAAGACGGCGCTCGCCGACTTCGTGCGGACGGAGTTCGCCGTCCCGAACAGGCCGTAGCCCTGTCGGAGAAGAGTCCCGGCTCTGCCTGTTGGCGCAGAGTCGTCCGGAAGATGGTATAATACGCGGCAACTTTGCCAAGGGTGGCGAGGCAAACGGGAAATGGCACACAGGAAATGAGGGGCATCCTCAAACCGATCGAGTCCGTCGGATGGGCGGGAATCGTGGCGGCGAAGGCCGTCGCGTATTTCCCGTCTGTTCTCGTACGCGCGACGGGGCGTGCGGATCTCTTTCGCCAGCTCTACGCGACAGGCATCCGGACGCTGCCCGTCATCACGGTCGTCTCGCTCTTCATGGGGATGATCCTCGCGCTGCAGGTCGGCATCGAGCTGGCGCGCTTCAATCAGGAGATCTACCTTGGCGCGGCGGTGATGATGACGCTTTTGCGCGAGATGGGCGCGTTCTGCTGCGGCATCTGCCTTGCGGCGTGCGTCGGCTCGGCGATCGCGGCGGAGCTCGGCACGATGAAGGTGAACGACGAGATCGACGCGCTCGTGATCCTGCGCATTTCGCCGATGCGGTTTCTGGCCGCGCCGCGCATCCTCGCGCTCGTCCTGATGGCGCCGGTGCTGGCGTTCTACTGCTGCATCGTCGGCGCAGTCGGCGGCGGCCTCGTCGGCGCGACGCAGCTCAACGTCGACTTCCAGCAGTACATGACGGGGGCGCTCGTGATGTCCGAGACGAAAGACCTCTACGTCGGGCTCCTGAAGGCGACGGTCTTCGGGTTCCTCGTCGGCATCATTTCCGTTTCCGAGGGATTGGGGACGACGCTGGGCGCGACGGGCGTCGGCAAGTCCACGCAGCGTGCCGTCATCGTCTCGTTCCTGGCGATTCTCATTTCCGGCTACATGGTCACGAGGTTGTTCTACTGATGGCGGAGAAGATGATCGAGTTTCGTAACGTCGTCAAGCGCTTCGGCGAGGCCGTGGTGCTGGACGGGCTCAGCTTCTCGGTCGAGAAGGGCGAGATCTTCGCGGTCGTCGGCCCGTCGGGCACGGGCAAGTCCGTCACGCTCAAGCACATCGTCGGGCTGCTGGAGCCGGACGCGGGCGAGGTGACGGTCGCGACGGACCGGATCGGCTACCTCTTCCAGTCGGGCGCGCTGCTCGCGTGGAAGACGGTGTGGGAGAACGTCGCGCTGCCGCTCGTCGAGACGACGCGGCTCAAGGCGGACGAGATCGACCGCCGCGTGGCGGCGGCGCTGAAGGCGGTCGGGCTCGAAAACGACGCCGAGAAGTACCCGTCGGAGATTTCGGGCGGCATGCAGAAGCGTGCGGGGCTCGCGCGGGCGATCGTCTGCGATGCGGAGGTCATCCTCTACGACGAGCCGACGTCGGGCCTCGACCCCGTGACGAGCGCGCAGATCACGCGGCTCATCCGCGACGTCAACCGCACGCGCGGCGTGACGTCCGTCGTCGTCACGCACGACCTCGTCTCGACGTTGCGCATCGCGAGCCGCGTCCTGCTCGTCAAGGACGGCCGGGCCGTCGTCTGCCTGACGCCGGAGGAGTTTCAGAAGTCGGACAACCCCGAGGTGCGGGCGTTTCTCGCGGCCGCGCGCGGAGAGACGATTTGAAGGAAGAAGGAAGAGGGAAAACGCAAGAAGGAAGAAGGGATAAGGAGAAGGAAGATGAAAAAGAAAAGCGAGGCGTTTGCGCAGCTCGTCGTCGGGCTGTTCATGATCACGGTGCTGCTGCTCCTGGCGTACTTCACGATCGTCATTTCGGGCGTGGACGTCATTTCGGGACGCAACCGCGTGACGGTGCGCGTCGCGTTCGATGGCGTCGGCGGCCTCAAGGAGCGCGACAACGTCATGTATCGCGGCACGAAGGTCGGCGCGATCGATCACGTCGAGGTGACGCCGTCGAACCTCGTGGTTTTTGCGGAGATCGATTCGGGCGTCGTCCTGCGCGCGACGGCGACGGCGACCGTCCGCAACCTCTCGATGCTCGGCGGCAACTACCTCGCGCTGGAGGAGGGCGAGGGCGAGATCCGTCCGCTCGCGACGACGCTCTTCGTCGGCGAGACGCCGACGGACTGGATGTCGGACGTCTCGAAGATCGCCAAGAACCTGCGGGAGTTCACGTCCAACCCCGAACTGAAGACCATCATCACGAACGTCGCCGCCGCGTCGGCGCACGCGCGGGCCGTCTCCGTGAAGGCCGACGGCTTCATGGATCGCGCGAACGCTTTTGCCGAGCGCCTCGCGCGCGGCGAAGGCACGGTCGGCAAGCTGCTTTCGACGAACGAGACCGTCTACGCCGACCTGAAGGAGACGCTCGCGAACGCGCGCGCCGTCTCGGACCGTCTGAACCGCGCGAAGCTGTTCGACGATCTGGAGGCCGGCGTCGCGGCGTTCCGCGAGGCGGCGGAGGGCGTGGACGTGAAGGAGACGGTCGCGCGCGCGAACGCGCTTCTGGAGAACCTCAACGCTTTCGCGACCGACCTCAAGGAGGGCAACGGCACGATCGGCCGCCTCGCGAAGGATCCGAAGTTCTACGACGAGGTCAACGGCCTCATCCGCGACGTGCGCCAGGTCATCGACAACTACCGCGACACGACGCCGATCTCGACGTTCACCTCGCTCGCGACCGGCGCGTTCTGACGGAGGCTGCGTGACGTCGACGCGATACGTGGGGCGGCTCGCGCCGAGTCCGACGGGCGCGCTGCATCTCGGCAACGTGCGGACGTTCATGGTCGCGTGGCTGCGCGCACGGTCGCAGGGCGGCAAGGTCGTCTTCCGCATGGAAGACCTCGACCATCCGAAGGACAAGCCCGGCGTGGCGGCGCAGGCGGTCGAGGACCTGAAATGGCTGGGCTTCGACTGGGACGAGGAATACGTGCAGTCCGAACGCAAGCCCCTCTACCGCGCCGCGCTTGAGTTTCTGCGCAATCAGACAGTCGCGTCTGCGCACGATTCGATCCTTCGTCCATTCGATCATTCGACGATTTCTCCCTTGGCCTATCCGTGCGTCTGCTCGCGCCGCGACGTCGAGGCCGCGCAGTCGGCGCCGCACGCCGGCGAGCAGCTTCACTACCCCGGAACGTGTCGCGGACGCTTCGCGACGTGGGCCGACGCCTGCGCCGTCAAGGCGGCTCCCTGCTGGCGCTTTCGTGTGTCCGAGGGCACGGTCGTGCGGTTTGTCGACGCCTTCGCCGGACCGTACGAGCAGGATGTCGCGGCGACGCTGGGCGACTTTCCGCTTGCGCGGGACGAGGGCGGCGCGGGCTACACGCTCGCGTGTGCGGTCGATGACCTCCTCATGGGCGTGACGGAAGTCGTGCGCGGCGACGACCTCCTGCCGGCGACGCCCGCGCAGATCCTGTTGGCTCAGGCCCTCGCGCCGTGGGCGCAGACGAAGACGCGCCCCACCTACCTCCACGTCCCGCTCGTCGTGGGGGCGGACGGCAAGCGGCTCGCGAAGCGGCACGGCGACACGCGTGTCGCGGCGTTCCGTGCGGCGGGGCGGCGCCCGGAGGAGATCCTTGGCTTTCTGGCGGCGTCCTGCGGCTGGGCGGCACCGGGCGAGGCGGTCTCGCTCAGGGCCCTTTTGCCGCGCTTTGACTTGGCCACTATTCCTCACGCCGCGTTTATGGTATAATTCCCGCCGCTTTTTGAATTTGTCCAAACACATGGAGAAGAAAATGTCCGAGACGGAAGCGATTGTCAGTCAACTGGGCGAATGCGCCGAGAAGAAAGATTTCATGGGCGCGTTCAAGCTCGTGCGGGAAAATCAGGCGGAGCTTGCGAAGAAGGTTCAGCCGGTTGGCGTCAAGGACGCCTTGGAGAAGACGACGAACGATCGTCTTCTTCTTTCTTTTCTCGACGGCGTCGAGTTCGGGGCGCGTCCGCTCGCCGAGTCGCTCATGCGGCTCGAGAAGCTCGTCGCGTTCAACGCGAACATCCCCGGCGCGGCGGGCGTCAAGGTGCTGAACGAGACGTGGGGGCTCGGCACGGTCAAGAAGATCGACTACTTCTACAAGCGCATCACGGTCGACTTCAAGACGAAGAAGGGCCACCAGTTCACGTATGCGGCGGCCTGTGACATGCTGACGGTCGCGCCGAAGGACCACATCCTCGTCCTGCGCGAGACGGCGCCGGCCGACTTCGAGGCGCTGCTGAAGGAGAAGCCGGGCGAGTTTGTCAAGGCTGTCATCCGCTCGAACGGCTCGTCGATGACGCTCGTCCGGCTGGAGGACTACTGCGTCAAGAACGGGTTCGTGAAGGCGGTGAACTGGAAGAAGTTCTGGGATTCGGCGCGCGGGCAGCTGAAGGCCGACAAGTGCGTCGCCGTCCCCGCGAAGAAGACCGAGCCCATCCAGCTCCGCGCGGCGGCTGAGGATTATGGCGACAGCTGGCTCACGGGCTTTGCGCACGAGACGGATCCGAAGCTGATTCTCGCGGCGGTGGCCGAGTACGTCGCGCAGGGCAAGTTCAAGGTCGCCGACGAGGCGACGAAGGCGAAGATCGGCGAGCGCCTCGCGTTCGCCGCGACGGCCGCGCGCAAGGTCGATGACGCGCTCTACGCGCGCCTCGCCTGCAAGATCGTGTCCCTCGGCTTCGCGAACCCGCCGGCAGAGGAGATGCGCGACTACCTCTGGGAGCGCAAGCGTTTCGTCAAGGCGGCGGCCGCGCTGCCGGCGCGCGAGGTCGGCGCGATGGTCTCGTTCCTCGGCTGCGACGACGCGGCGAAGGCGAAGCTCGTCGCGGCGATTCCCGACCTCTGCTTCACGGCGGTCAGCGAGATCGTCGGGCAGTTCACGCAGGACGATGCGTGCCGCAAGGCGATCGGCGACTTCATGAAGCAGCCGAAGGCGCCCGCGACGCTGACGACGCTTCTCGTCGGCAAGTACGAGGAGCAGTTCAAGGAGTGGGCCGAGCTGCCGCCGCTCATCACGCTCCTCACGCACGCGATCGCCCTCGGCGAAGGGCGGCAGAGCGGCGAGACGCTGCGGATGCAGAACATCGTGCGCCGCCTCTTCGCGAACACCGACTGGCTCAAGAAGATCTTTGACGCGCTCGCGCCGAATCCGGCCGACCAGGCGCTCTTCTTCGAGCGTTTCCAGGCCTCGATCGCGTGGGATCCCTCGACGCACCACACGACGGTCGTGCGCATGACGAAGATCGTGCCCGCGCTGGAGGCGCACCTCGTCAAGGCCGAGAAGAAAAAGGAATACGCGCGCATCACCTCCTTCCGCAGCTTCGGGCTCAAGAAGGCCGAGTACCTCAAGCTCATCAACGAGGACATGCCGGCGAACGTCAAGCGCATCGAGTTCGCGAAGAGCTACGGCGACCTCTCGGAGAACGCCGAATACCAGTACGCGAAGGACGAGCAGCGCGCGCTCATGCAGAAGCAGACGCTCATGCAGGCCGACCTGGAGGCCGTCAAGCCCGGCGACTTCGCCGACGCGACGACCGACGAGGTGATGCCGGGCGTGACCGTCGTCTGCGAGACGAAGGCTGGCGAGAAGACGTGGACGATCCTCGGCGAGTGGGACAACGACCTCGGAAGGGGCATCCTCTCCTCGAAGACGCGCGTCGCGCAGAACCTCATGGGCAAGAAGCCCGGCGACAACTTCGAGCTGCCCGACGAGGAAGGCAACCTCACCTTTGCGACCGTGAAGGAGATTCGTCCGCTGACGGACGAGATCCGCGCGTGGATGAAGCTGCCGGACGGCATTCAGATCTGATTCCGAGGAAAGGAGACCCATGTCCATGAACAGCGAACCTGTCGAGAAGAACGAGATCAAGCGCGTTCCGCCGCGCATCATCCGCCGCCCGTCGGCGGCGGTCAAGGCGGCGGCGGTCCTTGAGGAATACACGCCGATCGACACGGCGAAGGCCGTGGCGTTCGGCGCGTCCATCGCCGAGGAGATGAAGCGCTCCGCCGCGAAGGCCGGGCAGGAGCAGGTCGACGACGGCATCCGCCTCTCGCGCCGGCCGACGTCGCGGTCTCGCGACGAGATCTCGGAGAAGTTCCCCGAATCCGACCTGAAGGTCTTCCGCCGGCGTCTGCTCGAGGCCCGCGCCAAGGCCATGGCCGGCGTGGACGCGATGAAGGCGACGGGCTTCAACGAGTCCGAAGACCACGAGGCCGACGGCGGCGACGGCACGGCGCAGACGCTGCGTCTGCAGGCGCTCGGCCAAATGGGCAACATCAACCGCACGATCCAGCAGATCGACGAGGCCCTGCACCGCATCGACGACGGCACATACGGCGTCTGCACGGTCTGCGGCCAGCTCATCCGCAAGCCGCGCCTCCTGAACCAGCCGTTCGTGCTGACCTGCATGGAGTGCCAGAGCGAGATGGAGCGCGGCGCGAAGTGAAGCGTGCGCTGATCGCGCTTGTCGTCGCCGCGCACCTCGTGCTCGTCGATGCGGTCGTCAAGGAACTCGCCGTCGGCTTCCTCAAGGGGGCGGCGGCGGTTCCCGTCATTCCGGGGCTCTTCAACCTCGCCTACGTCGAGAACCGGGGCTGCGCTTGGGGGCTGTTGCAGGGCCATGTCTGGCCGCTCGCGGTCTTTGGTCTCGTGGCGCTCGTCTTCCTTGTCTGGAAGCGGCGGAGCGTCTTCGGGCTGCCGGGGTCGCGGCTGGGGGCCGTGGCGGAGCCGCTGCTCTACGCGGGCGTCGTCGGCAACCTCGTCGACCGCATTTTCCGAGGCTATGTGATCGACATGTTCGACTTCCACTGGAAGACGAGCCACTTTCCGTGCTTCAACGTGGCGGACGCCTTCATCTGCGTCTCCGTCGGGCTGTTGCTGCTGTCTTCCGCATGGACGCGCAAGACCTGATTCTCGGTGCGCGCGTGGCGCACGTGCAGGAGCTTCGGACGGCGTTGGCGCAGGCGAAGGCTGAGAACGCGGCACTGCGCGACGAGAACGCCGCGTTGAAGGCGCACTTCGACTTTGCGCTCTTGGCGGCCGAAGACCTGCGGAACCTGCCGCCGAGCGGCCGCCTGGAGATCTGGGACGGCTGGAATCTCATCCTCGGCGCGCAGCGGGTCGCGAAGGATCGTCCGGCTCTTCTCGCGCAGGCGAAGGCCCGCTTGGCGCAGCCGGAGGCGGCGGAGCTGCGCATCTGGATCGTCTTCGACGGTGCGGACGAACACGTCATGCAGGACGGGCGTCTGCGCGTTTCCTACACGGGCGGCACCGGCGCGCACCGGGCCGACCGCCTGGTCATCGCCTTCGTGCGCATGGCGGCGTATCTGGGGCTCGCCGACCGCCTGTCGGTGCGGACGAACGACAAGGACTTCGCGCGCGATGTCCGTCGGCTCTGTCCCTTGTCTCCGCTGGAGTCGGCAACCTCGGCGAAGCAAATTTGATATACTACTCCAAACATCCAAGAAGGAGAAACAAATGTCGGAAAAGGTTCAGGAAAAAGTTCTGCTGGCGGCGACGCTGCTGGCTTCGTGCGTCACGGCGGCGCCGCTGACGACGCCGTGGGGCGAGAAGGTGACGAGCGAGAACGCCTGGCGCGAGTATCCGCGTCCGCAGATGGTGCGCGGCGGCTGGACAAACCTGAACGGCGACTGGGACTACGCCGTGACGAGCGTCACGAACACGCCGGGGCGTCCCGAAAAGTGGGACGGCAGGATCCGCGTTCCGTTCGCGATCGAGTCCGCTCTCTCCGGCGTCGGACGTCTTCTGCAGCCCGACGAGTTCCTCTGGTACACGCGCACGATCAACTGCGCGAAGCGCCCCGGCGAGCGCATCCTCCTGCACTTCGGCGCGGTCGACTTCCGCGCGCAGGTCTTCGTCGGGCATCGCGAAGTGACGGACGTGCCGCATGAGGGCGGGCAGAACCCGTTCACGCTCGACATCACCGACTATGTGGCGGACGGCACGAACGAGCTCACGGTCTGCGTGTGGGATCCGACGGAGGCCTTCGTCAATTCGCGCGGCAAGCAGAGTTTCGAGCCGAAGGGCTGCTACTACACGCGCGTCTCCGGCATCTGGCAGACGGTGTGGCTGGAGAACGTGCCGGAGACCTACGTCGCGGGCTACACGGTGACGACCGACATCGACAAGGGGACGGTCAGTTTCGCGTTTGACGTTCGCAGTCCGCGCTTCAACCGTCCGGAGGTGACGGTCGAGGTCGCGGGTGTCAAGGAGACGACCGTCAACGGCGAAGTGACGCTCACGCTGCCCGCGCCCGTCCGCCTGTGGTCGCCGGATGCGCCGAACCTCTACGACTTCACGGCCGCGTGCGGCGCGGACACGGTGAAGGGTTATTTCGGGATGCGCAAGATCGAGAAGCGCCGCGACGCGAAGGGCGTTTTGCGCTTCTTCCTCAACAACGAGCCGGTCTTCCTGATGGGCACGCTCGACCAGGGCTGGTGGCCGGACGGCCTCCTCACGCCGCCGTCGGAGGAGGCGATGGCGTTCGACATCCGGACGCTGAAGGACTGCGGCTACAACATGATGCGCAAGCACATCAAGGTCGAGCCGGCGCGATACTACTACCTCTGTGACAAGATGGGGCTGATGGTCGTGCAGGACCTGCCGAGCGGCGAGCACAACTGGAAGTGTCCGCAGGAGGCGAAGACGACGGCGCGCTACCACCTGCAGCGCCAGGAGCTGAAGGAGATGATGGACGCGCTTCAGACGTTCCCCTCGATCATGATGTGGTGTCCCTACAACGAGGGGTGGACGCAGCCGGGTGCGTTCCTGACGCACGCGACGCTCGACTTCGCGCGGGACTACGACCCGACGCGCCTCGTGAACGGGCCGAGCGGTTGCTGGGACTGGGAGGGCGGGCACCTCCTTCCGACGGGGTGGGTCGCATGGACGAACCGCGTCACGACGGCGCACCGTCCGGCGGGCGTCTGCGAGGCGGCGGACACCGTGGATGCGCACCTCTATCGGGGGCCGGCGATGTTCCCCGTGAACGACCGCCGGATCTCGTTCCTCGGCGAGTTTGGCGGCCTCGGGCACCCCGTCGAAGGCCACCTCTGGAAAGTCCAGAAGGACGGCAAGGGCAACTGGGGCTACGGCGGCATCAAGGACACGGCAACGCGCGAAGGGCTTGCGCAGACGTACGTCGGGCTGATCGACAAGGTGGCCGACCTCGCGGCGCAAGGGCTGGGCGGTGCGGTCTACACGCAGACGACGGACGTGGAGGTCGAGATCAACGGCCTCCTGACCTACGACCGCAAGGTGCTGAAGTTCGACCCCGCCGTGCTGAAGGCTGCGCACGAGAAGGTCTACCGGGCATTCACGGCGGCGTCCCGACCGTAAGGAATCGGTTTGCGCGATGGATCCAGCCGTTCTTGAGGTCGCCCGCCGTGTGCGGGACGCGGGCGGACGCGCACTCCTCGTCGGCGGATGCGTCCGCGACGGGCTCTTGGGCGGCGCGCCCAAGGACTTCGACTTCGAGGTCTACGGCCTTTCGCCCGAAAAGCTGAAGACGACGCTCGCGCAGGCTTTTGCGCTCGACCTCGTCGGCGCGTCGTTCGGCGTCCTCAAGATCAAGGGGCACGACATCGATGTCGCCCTGCCGCGCCGTGAGACGAAGCTCGGCCTCGGGCACCGCGCGTTCGAGATGGCGCCGGATCCGAACCTGTCGCTCGAAGAGGCCTCGGCGCGGCGCGACTTCACCGTCAACGCGATCTACCGGGATCCGCTGACGGACGAGATTCTCGACCCGTGGAACGGGCGCGCCGACCTTCAGCGGCACAGGCTTCGCCATGTCTCGCCGCATTTCATCGAGGATCCGTTGCGCGTTCTGCGCGGCATGCAGTTCATCGCGCGTTTCGGGCTGCGTCCGGTGCAGGAGACGATCTGCCTTTGCCGCACCATGACGCCGGAGGGCCTGGCGCCGGAACGTCTCATGGGCGAATGGTCGAAGCTGCTCGTGCAGGGCCTCTGGATTTCACATGGACTCGCGTTCCTCCGCTCTGTCAACTGGGTCGACTACTACCCGGAACTGAAGCGGATCATCGGCTGCCGTCAGGATCCCGAATGGCATCCCGAAGGGGACGTCTGGAACCATACGCTCGACTGTCTCGACCGCTTTGCGCATCGGCGGGACGCGGAACATGACCCGAAGGACGAGGCTCTGCTCGTCGGACTGGCCGTCCTCTGCCACGACTTCGGCAAGCCGTACTGCACGCGCTATGATCGGAAAAAAGGGCACATCCGCTCGCTCGGACATGACGAGGCGGGCGTCGCGCCGGCGACGTCGTTCCTGCGGCGGCTCACGCGCGAGGAGCGGCTTCTGCGGGACGTGCCGGCGCTTGTGCGCCTGCACATGCGGCCGTATGCGATGTGGCGCGCCCAGTCGTCGGACGCGGCGATCCGGCGGCTCGCGACGCAGGTGTGCAGCATCGAGACTCTCGTGCGCGTCGCGGCGGCGGACAACACGGGCGACGAGGCGTGCCAATGGCTGCTGTCCGCCGCGCATCGGCTCACGGTCGAGGCCGCCGCGCCGAAGCCGCTTGTGCAGGGACGCGACCTGATTGCGCGCGGCCTTCGTCCCGGCCCTCAGTTCGGCGAGATTCTGAAGCGCGCCTACGAGGCGCAGCTGGACGGCAAGTTCTTCACGACGGCCGAGGGACTGGCGTTCGTTTCGTCGCGCCTCGAATCGACCGGCCCTGCCGTTCGGCACGGTTTTTGATATAATGAAGCGGAAATCGGAAATCAGTCTATGTTAGCGATGCTCTTTTTCGCGGCCGTTCTCTTCGAGACCTCGCAGGACGGCGTTTCGTTCAAGGTCGAGTCGGAGACGACGCAGGTCGATCCGGCGCGCAGCGTCTTCCTGCGCGTCGAGCTGATGGCGGCGGCCGACCGCACGGCGACGCTCCCTGACCTGCGCGACCGCGTCGTCGGCTTCTCGCTCGCGGAGGATTTCGCCGAGGAGCCCGTGCGCGCGGCGGACGGCTCGACTGTGCAGGTTGCGAACTGGCGGCTCGTGCCCGAACCGTGTGCGAAGGCCTACAAGATCCGTCCCTTCGTCGTCAAGGCTTCGCCGAAGCTGCTCTCCTACCAGTCCGACGACGGCAAGTTCTCCTTCGTCGGCGGGCCGATCGCCTTTGAACCGCCCGCTGCGCGCGAGCCGGTGACGGGCGGCATCGAGACGGATCCGCAGAAAGACCTGCCGCCGCTCAGCTGGCGGCTCGTCGGCCTCGCCGCCCTCGGTCTGCTGGCGCTGGCTGCCGTCGTCGCGGGGCTTGTCGCGCTCGTGCGGCTCGTCGCGCGCAAGGTCAAGGAGCATCGCATGAGCCCGATCGAGCGCGCGTGGGTCGAGCTGGACCGACTCCTCAAGAAGGGCCTGCCGGGACGCGGACGCTACAAGGACTTCTACGTCGAGCTGACGATGGTCGTGCGCCGCTACATCCAGCGCAAGTACGGCGTCAAGGCCCCGCACCTGACGACGGAGGAATTCTTGCGCGACCGTCGAATTGCCGAATTGTCGAATAATCGAATTGCGGAGCTGAAGGCGTTTCTGGAAAGCGCGGACATGGTGAAGTTCGCGGGTGTCCAGGCGACGCCGGAGATGGCGGACGCGGCGACGGCCTCGGCGCGTGGCTACCTGAAGGGTGATGCGGAGGACGTGAAATGAGCTTTGCCAATCCGTGGTTTCTGCTGCTGTTTCTGCCGCTCGGCTTCGCCGCGTGGCGGCTGTTGCGTCGCGGCCGCAAGCGCGGCATCCGCTTCTCGGCGGTCTCGCGACTGCCGGCCCAAGCGGCGGGCTGGCGCGCGCGCGTCGCGGCGCTGACGCCGTTCATCCTCCTTGCGGGGCTTTCGCTGCTCGTTCTCGCGGCGGCGCGGCCGCGCACGTCGCTCGCACGCGAGCGGAAGTCCGTTGATGCCATCGCCATCGCGATGACGGTGGACGTCTCCGGCTCGATGGACGCACTGGACTTGACGCCGAAAGGCGAGCGGTTCTCGCGCCAGACGACGCGCCTCGCCGTCGTGAAGAAGCTTTTCGCCGAATTCGTCGAGAAGCGGCCGGACGACCTCATCGGCCTCGTCACGTTCGGCGGCTACGCGGCGACGCGCTCGCCCCTGACGGCTGACCATGCGGCGCTCCTGAACGTCCTGCGGGGCGTCGAAATCCCGTCCGTCGCGCTGGATGCGCAAGGCCGCGCCATTTCAGGGGACGAGCAGATGACGGCCATCGGCGACGGGCTCGCGACGGCGCTCGCGCGGCTGAAGGACGCGAAGCCGAAGACGAAGATCGCGATTCTGCTGTCGGACGGCGTGTCCAACACGGGCGCGGTCGAGCCGGACGAGGCGGCGGCCGCCGCCGTAAAGATGGGCGTCAAGGTCTACGCGATCGGCGTCGGCACGCGCTCCCGCCGCACGCCGATCATCGGGCGTGACTTCTTCGGTCGCGAGGTCGTGCAGTATGCTGACATGACGTTTGACGAAAAGCAGCTGCGGTCGATCGCGAAGAAGACGGGCGGCACGTACTTTGCCGTCAATGACCGAGACTCGCTGGAGAAGGCGCTGGACGAAATCGACCAGCTGGAGACGACGCGGCTGGACGCGGACGTCTTCAACCGCTGGCGCGAGCACTTCGTGCCGTTCCTTCTCGCGGGTACGCTCCTCGTCCTCTTCGCCGTCTCGCTTTCGATGTCCGCAACGCGGCGACTGGCGTAGGCATTGTGCGACTGCCCGGAAGCCGTAAGGGTTGTCAGACGCTGCGCCAGGCGCGCATCGACTGCCCGAAATGCCGCCTGAACAGGGCCTTGAGCGTGTTGGGGTTCTCCCAGCCGCAGTCGGCGGTGACCTGGTCGATCGTGTCGCCGGTTGCGCGCAGGTGGCGCTTGACCTCCTCCAGCCGGATGCGGATGATTGCCTCGTGCACGGTCTCGCGCTGGAGTTCCTTGAACCGCAGGTCGAGGAGCGAGCGCGAGACCTTCAGGTGGCGGGCGACGTCCGGCACGGAGACTTTTCGCGTCGCGTTGCGTTCGATGAAGGCGAGCGCGCGCTGGATCATCTTGCCCGTGTGGGAGACCGGGACGGTCGAGCCGCGCAGGACGACCTGCCGGACGCCGACGAGGACGACGCTGTCCGTCGGCGGACGGGTTGCGCGTGTGTGCGCCATGGCACGGTCCAGCAGCTGCGCGGCCACGCGGCCTTCGCGCTTGAAGTCCGGCTGGATGGACGAGATCGTCGGCTCGGCGTTCTCGCAGAGGATCGGGTCGTTGTTGACGCCGAGAAGGCCGATGTCCTTCGGGATGTCGAGGCCCGCGTCCCGGCAGGCGTCGATGACCTCGTAGGCTCGGTCATCGCAGGCGGCGAGGATGCCGCAGGGCTTCGGCATCGTGCGGAGCCAGGCGCGAAGCACCGACTTGCTTTCCGTCTGGTTGCGGAAGTGCGTGCTGTCGAACATGCGGGCGATGAAGCCGGCTTTCTCCAGCGCATCGCGGAAGCTCCGTCCGCGCGCGCGGCTCCAGTCGTCGTCCGTCGGATAGCCGACGAAGCCGTAGCTCTTGTATACGCCCTGCTGGAGAAGCGTGTTCGCCGCCGTGCGTCCGACGGCCTCGGCGTCGCTCTTGACTGTCAGGACGTCCGGGCGCGCGGCGAACGCGGCGGACTCGACGTTCATGAGCACGGTCGGCAGGGCGGTGTCCGCGAGGGCGCGAAAGGCGTCCTCGGCGCCGGGGAGGCCGACGATGAAGCCCGTCGCGCCGCGTGCGATCTCCTTGCGGACGGTCTCCGCCGTGAACTCGTGGAGGGTGCGGTAGATGGCGAGGTTCCAGCGCGGGCCTTCCGAGAGATATTCGAAGATGCCGTTGAGCTTGTCCTGTCCGGCGATGCCGGCCAGGCGCAAGGCGACGACGACGTGCTTTGTTTTCGGGCTTCTCATCGGCAGAAAGTATAGCAAATTATGGAGCAGGCCGAAAGGCGGGGGCACAGTGTTTCCGAGGTTTGGACGGGGGCAACCTATCAGAAGCAATGCGTATAATACCGCAAGGAGGGGGACGAGAGATTATCGTAGTCGCTTGCCGACGTGCGGTGCGCTTCGGGGCAACGGTGCTCGCGCTTCCGGGCGGACGACTTGGGCGTCCTGACGACCGTGCGGCGACCGCGAGGTCAGCCGCAGGCCGCAGTCCTGCCCAACTCGTCTCGCTCGGCGACTCGGCCGTCCCGCCCGCTCCTCACGCAACGTCTTGTCCTGTGCGTCGAGAACTATCCCAGACTTCCGCTATTTGTCGCAGATCCTGGCGAAGCGGCGACGCCAGTCGCCACTGGCCCGGAGGAGCCGACAGTCGCACGAGAGGACGGAGAGGATCGCCCTTCGCCTCTGGGATTTCGCTTGCCGAGACGCATTCTGCCGAGGGGAATGGCTTGTCACGTTTGATAGGCTGACGTGTGGCGATGGCGGCGATTCCTCGAAGGACGGTTCGGGCGATCTGTCGGGCCGACGGGCCAAAGATGCCGCCGTCCGACGCAAGGGGGATTGTGAAATCGAATAGGTTTATTTGGTGAAACGAAGATGGTATTTCCGGCGGCGGTTTGCTACAATATCCCGTGTGATGACGGAAAAGGGACAGATGCCGGTCGGATTCCTCCTCGCGATGGCGGGGCTGGGCGGGCTTTTGTACGGAATCGACTTCGGCACGATCGCCGCCGCGATGCCGTACATCCGCGCGCTTAAGCTATTCTCGGACGCCCAGCTCAGCGTCGTCGTCGGGGCGGTGCTGTTCGGCGGCATCGCCTTCACGCGTCGGCGGTCGACGAGCGTGGCGTCCCCGTCCCTCTCGTAGGCGTAGAACTTGCGCCTCACCGTCCCGAACCCCCGGCCCGTGCGCGCCGCGACCTGCCGCATCAGCCGTGCCCATGCGGTCGACGAAGAACTGCATCTCCGCCGACGTGATCTGCCGGCTCTCCTCGAGCTCCTGCACCCAGTCGCGCTCGGTGTATTTCGGTGTCGTCTTCATGTCTCGTCAGGCCTTTCGTTCTGTGCTATCCACGGATTTCACGGGCAGGCGGCGGCGGAGACGGCGCGCGCGCCGATGACCGCGCGCCCGTAGGTCGTGACGGTCGTCCCGTCGCCGCGCGCCTCGACCGTCCGCTCGGCGACGCCGTTCGCCGCCCGCGAACCGGAACCACATCTGCTCGAGCTTCCGGCGGCTCGTCGCCTCCGTGAACAGCGCCTCGCGCCTCTCGATAACGTCCCCTGGCACGTCGAAAACCTCGCCACCGGATTCCACCGTCTTCGCGCCCGTCAGGGCGTACTGCCGCCTGACCGTCACCTCGGCCACTTTCAGGTCGCTGAAGTTGACGTCCATCGGCGTCCAGCAGTCCGCGAGCGCAACCTCCGTGTCTCCGTCCCTCCGTGTGAGATTCTCACCCACCTCGACAACCTCCGCTTCGACCGCCTCTACTTTTGTCGTCTTACTCTTCATCTTTTTCATTCTCCCTTCTGGCATTGCTCCGGCGTGACGCCGAGGCGGGCGAGGCCGCGCGCAAGCCTTTCGCTCGGCTTGCGGTGCCCGTTCAGGACCAGCGAAAGGTGGCCCTGGCAGACGCCGAGATAGCGCGCGGCCCTGTTGATGCCGCGCCAGACGACGCGGTGCTGTTCGACTCTCACGAGGGTCGGCAGTGGATTCTTCGTACTCATGTCTTCTCCTTGACTCCGATTTGTCCGAGGCTTTCGATAGCGCTCCGCCTGTCAGAACGGGCAGCCGTCCGCGCTCGCCGCCTTGGCCGCCGCCGCGCGCTTCGCGGCCTTCCGTCGGCGGCGTCGTCATGGGAGACGCCCGCGCCCAGAAGAAGCGCGGCGTATACGAAGGCCGCGAAAGTCTGGGCGGTGTCGGAGCCGTCCCGTAAGACGAGTGTCGAGAAGGCAAGATTGCCTCTGCAACAGCATGGCGCTTTCTTGATGCATTTCACCACAATCGGCGAGAAGTCGCATCGCGTGGCGAACTCGGCGGCCATGCGCCTGATTGCCACGAACTTCTCCCTGACAGCCCTCTCGCCGAAGCAATAGGCAGAATTGATGAGGATGCCCTGATTTTGGTATAATTCACGAAAACAGCAAATAAGGAGAACAACGACGATGACAAGACGGTGGATGATGGGGCTGGCGCTGCTCGCGGCGGCGACGGCGGGCGCGGCGGAATACGCGAATACGATTGACGGACTGGGCGTGGGCCCCGTCGAGGTGCGGTGCGCCGAGGCGGGCGGCTGGACGTTCGCCGTCACGCGCGCCGCCGGGGCGGACGGCGTGCCGGAGCTGAAGATCCGGCTTTCGGCGGCGGAAGACCTGCCCCCGCCGAAGTTCTCCGTCCTCTTCGACGTGCCGCAGGTCGATATGCACCACCGCTGGACGGCCTTGCATCTGGAGAAGGTCGGCATGCCGCCGAACTGGAGCTGCGAAGTCGCCTCGCGCCTCTGTAGCGGCATGCCGCTCGTCGCGTTCCTGAACGACAGCGACCGGAATCGCCTCGCCGTCGCGTGCTCGGAGGCGAAGCGGCTCGTCGTCTTCAACGCGGGTCTGCGCGAGGAGGGCTGCCGCATCGAGTGGAAGATCGACTTCTTCCGGGAGCCCGAGGCGCCGATCCGCGCCTACGAGACGACGCTCCGCTTCGACCGCCGCGACGTGTTCTTCGGCGACGCGATCGCCGAGGCGTCGGCGTGGATCACGAAGACCGCCGCGCTCCCGCCCGCGCCTGTCCCGGAGGCGGCGTTCGAGCCGCTGTACTCGGCGTGGTACTCGTTCCATCAGGACGTGTCCGACAAGGCGATTGAGGCCGAGTGCGCCGAGGCCGCCGCGCTCGGCATGAAGGTCGTGATCGTCGACGACGGCTGGCAGACGGACGACAACAACCGGGGCTACTCCTACTGCGGCGACTGGCAGGTCTCCACGAACCGCTTCCCCGACTTCGCCGCGCACGTGAAGAAGGTGCACGACATGGGGCTGAAGTACATGATCTGGTACGGCGTGCCGATGGTCGGCTACAAGAGCGTGAACTACGAGCGCTTCAAGGGCAAGTACCTCTGGAACCGCGACGGACGCTGGGCGGACTACTCCTGCCTCGACCCGCGCTTCCCGGAGGTGCGCGCGTTCCTGTGCGACATCTACGAGAAGGCGATGCGCGACTGGGATCTCGACGGCCTCAAGCTCGACTTCATCGACGCCATCGGGTTCAGCGGGCCCGACCCCGCGATCAAGGAGAACTACGCGGGGCGCGACATCCGCTCGCTCTCCGAGGCGATCGACCGCCTCATGAAGGATGTCCACGCGCGGCTCGTGTCCGTCAAGCCGGACGCGCTCGTCGAGTTCCGCCAGAGCTACATCGGCCCCGGCATCCGCCAGTACGGCAACATGCTGCGGGCGACGGACTGCCCCGGCGACATGCTTGCGAACCGCTGCCGCATCGCGAACCTGCGCCTCACGTCCGGCGAGACGGCCGTCCACGCGGACATGCTGGAGTGGAACGTGGCGGACACGGCCGAGAACGCGGCGCGGTTCGTCCTCTCGTCGCTCTTCGGCGTGATCCAGTACTCGGTCATGCTGCGCGAGCTGCCGGCCGACCACAAGAAGATGGTGGCGCACTGGCTCGGCTTCACGCGCGACCACCGCGAGACGCTGCTGAAGGGGGCGTTCCGTCCGCGCCACTTCGAGGCGTTCTATCCCGTGATCGAGGCGGAGTCGGCGGCGGAGCGCATCGTCGCGGTCTACAACGACGCGACGGTGGCGGACGGCGGCACGGTCGATCGCCCGATTTATGTCGTCAACGCGACGGGTAAGTCGCGCGTCGCCCTGCGCCTCGCGGGCGGCCCGGCGATGGGCGTTCTCTTCGACACGTTCGGCGCGCAGTGTGGCACGGTCGCGCTGAAGGCCGGGCTTCAGGACGTCGAGATCCCCGTCTCGGGCTATTTGCGAATTGAACCGGCGAAGTGAGAACAGGGACAGAAAGAGCAGGCATATGACCAGACAATCCCTGAGGATGTGGGCGGCACTCGTGGCCGTTGCGGCGAACGGCTTTGCGGCGGAGGTGCCGCGCGTCATCTTCGACACCGACATGTACACGGACTACGACGACGTGGGCGCGCTCGCGATCCTGCACACGCTGGCGGATGCGGGCGAATGCGAAATCATCGCCGTCGGCAGCAACACGTGGGGCGAGGGCAACAAGTCCGTCGCGACCTGCGAGATCATCAACGCCTACTACGGACGCCCCGACATCCCCGTCGGTTGCGCGCGTTCGGGCGGTCGGCAGGGGCCGGGCGACGCGGGCTACGGTCTGCCGGAGAAGTATGCGCACTTCGTCCGCCACGCCGTCTCGACAAACGCGCCGCCGGCCGTGGACGTCTACCGCGCCGCGCTTTCCGCCGCGCCCGACAAGAGCGTCGTCCTCTGTTCGGTGGGCTTCCTCAACAACGTCGCCGACCTGTTGCGGAGCGACCGTGCGCTCGTCGAACGCAAGGTGCGCGCATGGGTCTGCATGGCGTGCGACTATCCGCAGGGCAAGGAGTACAACTCGAAGAACGACCCGGCGGCGAGCGCGTACGCCTTCACGAACTGGCCGACGAACGTGCCGATCACGTTCATCGACTTTCCGATCGGACGGCACTGCTACGCGGGGCGCGCTGTCGCGGAACTCCCTGACACGGCGAACCCCATTCGCGACGCGTTTCGGTTCAAGATGACGCCGCGCCATCAGGTCGTCCCCGGCAAGAGCTGGGATCAGATGGCGGGCCACCCGAGCTGGGACGAGATCGCCGCGCTCGTCGCGGTGCGCGGCGCAGAGCCGCTCTTCGCCCTGCAGCGCGGCTTTCACCGCATGGTCGGCACGGACGGCACGAACGTCTGGACGGACGATCCGCAGTCGCCGCACGGGCGCGTCACGTTCAAGGCGTCCCCCGAAGCCGTCGGCCGCGCGCTCGACGAGCTGATGTGCCGTCCGCCGAAGGCAGGCGTTTCTGCTCGTTCCACTTTCGATAAGGGTGGACTGCCGACACCGTGCCGATAACGGTGCAAGTATAGCAAAAGCGCACGTTTTTTTCAGACAATCAAACCAAACGAACAGCAGAAAGGAAACATCATGGGAGCGCTCATCTTCTTCGGCCTTGTGGCCTTCATCATCCTCGTCGCCATCCTGAAGACGGCCATCGTCGTGCCGCAGAAGACGGCGTTCATCGTCGAACGCCTCGGCAAGTACAGCTGTACGCTCGATGCCGGCTTCCACATCCTCATCCCGTTCATCGACCGCATCGCCTACCGGCACACGCTGAAGGAGCAGGCCATCGACGTGCCGCCGCAGGAGTGCATCACGAAGGACAACATCGCCGTCTCGGTGGACGGCATCCTCTACGTGCAGGTGATGGACCCGGTGAAGGCGAGCTACGGCATCGGCAACTACCTCTTCGCGACGACGCAGCTCGCGCAGACGACGATGCGCTCCGAGATGGGCAAGCTTGACCTTGACCGCAGCTTCGAGGAGCGCACGTCCATCAACGCGGCGATCGTCTCGGCCGTCGACAAGGCGAGCGACCCGTGGGGCATCAAGGTCACGCGCTACGAGATCAAGAACATCACGCCGCCGCAGACGATCCGCGACGCGATGGAGAAGCAGATGCGCGCCGAGCGCGAGAAGCGCGCGATGATCGCCGAGTCGGAGGGCGAGCGCCAGTCGAAGATCAACCGCGCCGAGGGCGAGCGGGCGCAGGCGATTGCGCTGTCGGAGGGCGAGCGCGCCCGCCGCATCAACGAGGCGGAGGGCAAGGCGCAGGAGATCCTGCTCGTCGCGGAGGCGCAGGCGACGGGCATCCGCAAGGTCGCCGAGGCCATCGGCGAGAAGGGCGGGCTGGAGTCCGTCAACATGCAGCTCGCCCAGCAGTACCTGACGCAGTTCGGCAACCTCGCGAAGGCGAACAACACGATGATCATCCCGTCCAACCTCGCGGACGTCGCGGGCGTCCTCAAGGCCTGCACGAGCGTCGTGAAGAAGATCGAGGGCTGACGCGAAGGCAGCGGCTTCGCAATCGGGGCGTGGTCCGACACTGTCGGACCACGCCCCTGTCGTTTTCGCCGTGATGCGGGCCATTCGGGCGGTTTCGCATTTTGTATCAAAATTCGTTTCGGAGCGTTGCACTTTTCGGCGCGGGAATCGGCTATAATACCCAGTTATTCGAATTGTTCAAGGAACACGCGAAATGAAACAGAACACACGCACAAGAAGAACTGTCGTTGGTCTCGGCGGCGCACTGCTGCTGGGCCTTGGGTTGTCCGCTCACGCCGCCGTGACGGTCGATGCGGAGAACTTCGTCGTCCGCCAGCTGTGGCCGTGGTCGGAGAAGATCGTCGCGGAGTTCGTGACGACAGGCTCGGTCACGGCGCCCGGCGCGACGGCGACGCTGAAAGCCTACGATGGCGACACCTACCTCTGCGACATCCCGCATGACGCGACGACGGGCGACACGGTGATTCGCACGACGGGCCTCAAGCGCATCACGATTGACCCCACGAAAGTCGCCGCGCTCGTTGCACGCAAACGCATCGAAAACTTCCGGCTTGCGGTGAGCTACGCAGATGCCACGCTCGACTTCGCGTCGGCGGGTGTCCTCTATGTCGTCTTCGATCTCGAAAAGTCGGCGAACGAGGCAGGTTTCGTGACGGCGCTGACGGAGAGCGACCTCACGGGCGGCTCGACGGCGCGCGCGGGCGTCGGCCCCTACGGCGCGTGGAAACGCCAGTACTGGGACGCGGGTGCGGACACGGTTGCGTGGCTCGACGTCACGAACGACGTCTACAAGACGACGAAGCTCGTCTTTCGTCACATTCCCGCGCAGACGTTCACGATGGGCTCGTCCGCGACGGAGCCGGGCCGGCTGCCGAACACGGCCTACAACGACTACAGCCGCAGCGACAGCACGGCGTGTCAGGTGAAGACGTTTGGTCTTGAAGACGTCCACACGGTCACGCTGTCAGGCTACTACCTCGGCGTCTTCGAGCTGACGCAGAAGCAATGGGAACTCTGCGGCAACGTCGCGCGCGCGAACGTCTGGGGCACGACGGGCGAGGCCGTTCCGGCCAACAGGCTCACCGTCGCGGAGATTCGAGGGTCGGGTGCGCCGACGGACGCGGTGGGGGCCGACAGCTTCATGGGCAAGCTTGCGGCGTTTGCCGGTGACGGCTGGACGTTCGACCTGCCGACGGAGGCTCAGTGGGAGGCCGCGTGTCGCGCAGGGACGGCGACGGGCCTTTACGACGGCACGGAACTGCCGGCGGATCTTGCCTACTACACGAAAGGCTCGGCCGCGAGCATGAAGGAGGCGAACATCACCTACGAGCCGCTGTCCGCGCTGGCGGTCTACGGCAAGGATGTCGCCGTGCAGAAGGTCGGCACGAAGCTTCCGAACAACTACGGGCTTTACGACATGCTCGGCAACGCGGGTGAGATCTGCCGCGACCGCATCGAGGCAAACAAGGGGCTTGGCGCGGCGGCGGTGACGGATCCGCTGACGACGAAGGGCAGCTTCTGTCTGCGCGGCGGATCGAGCGACAACTATGATACCTACAACTATGGCCTTGCCCCGTTCCGTGCGGCTTCGCGCACGGCGCGTCCGGCGAACAGCATCACGGCGCGGCAGTACGGCTTCCGCGTCCTGATGACGCCCGTGGCGAAGTGACTGGCCGAAGAGCCTGAACAAGAGAAAGGATGACGAAAATGAAGAACACGTTGAAAACCTGTGCCGCAGCCTGTGGCCTGTTCGTCTCGGTCATTGCCGCGTCGGCCGCGCCGGTCGTCGAGACGGCGGATTTTGCGCTTCGCCAGCTGTGGCCGTGGTCAGGGCAGATCGTGGCCGAGTTCACCGTCTCCGGCAGCGTGACGGCGCCCGGTGCGACGGCGACGCTCGCGGCCTACGACGGCGAGACGTATCTCTGCGACATTCCGCTGTCGGCGGCTACGGGCGACACGGTGATTTCGTCCGTCGGACGCAAGCGCATCAAGATCGATCCGACGAAAGTCCCCGGCCTCGCCGGACGCGGCACGCTGAAGGACTTCCGCCTCGGCATTGCGTATGCGGACGCGACGCTCGACTACCATTCGGCGGGCATCCTCTATGTCGTCTTCGATCTGACGAAGACGGCGGGCGAAACGGGCTTTGAGACCATCCTCACGGAATCGGACCTCACGGGCGGTTCGGCGGCGCGTGCGGGCGTCGGCCCCTACGGCGCGTGGAAGCGGCAATATTGGGATTCGGGTGTCGATACGGTCGCATGGCTTGGCGTTGCGGAAGATGAAACGTACAAGACGACGAAGCTCGTGATGCGCCACATCCCTGCGCAGACGTTCACGATGGGTTCGCCCGCGACCGAACCGGGACGTCTCCCGAACGAAGACTACAACGATTATACAAGCCAGCAGAAGGCCTATGGCCTTGAAGACGTCCACGCGGTCACGCTGTCGGGCTACTACCTTGGCGTCTTCGAACTGACGCAGAAGCAGTGGAAACTCTGCGGAAATGCGACGCGCGCGAAAGACTACGGTACGACGGGCGAGGCCGTTCCGGCCAACACGGTTACGGTCGCGGAGATTCGCGGGTCGGGCTTGCCGACGGACACCGTGGGGGCTGACAGCTTCATGGGCAAGCTCGCGGCGCTTGTCGGCGACGGCTGGACGTTCGACCTGCCGACGGAGGCTCAGTGGGAGGCCGCGTGTCGCGCAGGGACGACGACGGGCCTTTACGACGGCACGGATCTGCCGGACGACATCGCTTGCTACACGAACAAGACGGTCGCAAACATGTATGACATCACCTACGAGCCGTTGGCCCATCTCGCGGTCTTCTTCAACGGCAAGAAAGACGTCCCCGTGACGACAGTCGGCACGAAGCTTCCGAACAACTACGGGCTTTACGACATGCTCGGCAATGCGGGCGAGATCTGTCGCGACCTCATCGAGGCGAACAAGGGGCTTGGCACGGCGGCGGCGACCGATCCGCTTTCCGTGAAGGGCGGCGTCTGTCTGCGCGGCGGATCGAGCGACAACTGGAACACCTACAACTACGGCCTCGCGCCGTTCCGTGCGGCGGCGCGCCTGACGCTGGCCAACGCCGCGCAACGCCAGTTCGGCTTCCGCGTCCAGATGCAGCCGACGACGGTGGCGTCCGAGACGGCGGCTTCGACGACTCCGGCGGTGGTGGCGTCGGCCTCGTGCCGCGTCGACACGGGCGCTTGCACGACGTTCCTCGGCCGGACGCTGGGCGGCGGTGCGGTCACGCTCGCCTGGGAATCGCCGGATGACGCGGCGACGGCGCGCCTGACGCTGGCCTCCGCTCGTGCCTCGCAGGAGCTGACGTTTGCGGCGGGCGTGACGTCGTATGTCTGGACGGTGGCCGCGCCCACGGACGAGGCGGACGAACGAGCCTACACGCTGACGCTGGCGTTCGAGAAGGACGGCGTGCCGCTCGCCGGGACGGAGCTTGTCGCGACCGGCATCGCCGTCGTGCGTGGCGTGGGGGCAATCGGCACGACGCGCGTCTACGCCAACGGCACCGCGAATCGGCGGTGGAAGCGGATTCACGGCGCCGAGCATGCGGTCGTGCCGCTGCTGCGCGAGGACATCACGTCCCTGACGGTGGACGGCGCGGCACAGACGATTGCCGTTCCCGGCTGGTACGACCTGTCGGTTTCCTACGGCACGTCGTGCACGCTCTCGCTCGTGACGCCGACGGACACGACCGACGCCACGCTGACGGCGCGTCCAGCCGGTGCGCTGCTGCTCATCCGCTGAACGGAGTCGGACGATGAAGAAGCTGCTGATTGGATTGTTGGTTGGAGGCGTTGCCGGAATCGCCGGCGCGGTTGATGCGGAGACGGCGGCGGCGCGCTACGCCGTCGGGGCCGAGCCGGGGTCGGTCATGCTCTCGATCTTCGCGGGGCCTGACACGCGCGGCTTCGCGTGGCACACGTCAGCGGACGTCACGCATGGCGCGGTCGTGCTGCTCGAAGGCGACTACGGCGCGTCCGACGCGGCGCGGTTCGCGTCCAAGGGGCGCGTCATTCAAGCGAAGACGACCCGCGCGAACGATCCGGCGCTGAGTCGCCACACCGCCGTCGCGGACGGCCTCAAGGCGGGCGGCGTCTACTCCTATCGGCTTGGCTGCGAGGGGCACTGGGCCTACGGACGCTTCACGGTCGGCACGCCTGACGATGGCGTGACGATCGTCAACCTGAACGACGCGCAGACGAAGGACGCGCGCAAGTTCGCGATGTGGGGGAATGCCAGCCGCGCGGCGGCGGCTGTCGCGGGCGGTGCGGACGCGATCGACTTCATTCTCGAAGGCGGCGACTTCTACGACAGCAACCTCTACAACGCCGGGCCGAACACGGCGAAGGCGAAGCTGCGCTACCTGCAGTGGGGCATGGCCGCCGATTCCGCGACGCCGCACTTCCCCGGCGTGCCGTGGGTGCACGCGAGCGGCAACCACGACTACTTCACCTACAAGACCGAAAGCAACGTCGTCGCGGAGAACTTCGCCGTCACGAACAACGGCTACGTCGGCTGCCATTCCTTCGACTTCGGCGCGGTTCACGTCGCGACGCTGCCGTGGGTCGACTACGCCTGGCGCAAAGACCGGCATGGGCGCGTCCTCGACTGGCTGCGCGACGACCTCGCGGCGACGCGGGCGCGCGGCACGGCGAAATGGACGGTCGTCATGACGCATGCGGGGCCCTACACGACCGGCGACAACATGCGCGGCAAGGACTTCGCCGAGAGCGTCTGCGCCTCCAACCTCGTGTTGCGGCTTGGCGCGATCTGTGCGGCGGGCGAGGTCGATCTCGTCCTTCAGGCCCACGACCACACCTACTCGAAGACGCGTCCGTACCGCTGGGACGGGCCGGGCTTCACCTTCACGGACGACGACGCGGCGGCGGTCGTGACCGCGCCGACGACGCGCAGGATCGACGGGGTGACCTGCGACGTGAACCCGCGCGGCACCTACTACGTGAGCGCGGGCTGCGCCGGACACCGCGTCGGCGAGCTCAAGGACTACGCGGCGGCCGATGGCGCGAAGTCGTATCGGCTTCGGCATTTGAAGGTCGCCACGGGCGCGGTCAATGTCGATTCACGTCTCGCGCGAGCGGGCGACGACGCCTCGGCCGACACGGGCCGGTCGATGTTTGGCGTCCTCCGCATCGACGGCAGCCGTCTCGTCTATTCCTTCTACACGGTCGAGCGTGACGGCACGGCGAACCTCTACGACGCTTTCGGCATCGTGAAGGAGTAGGGCGCGGCGAGAATCGCCGCGTTGACGGCGAGCTGAAGCGGGAACGTCGCGAACAGCAGGGCGGGCGGAAGTCTTCCGACGAGCGCGCCGGCGACGAGGGGCATCCAGACGAGGAGCGAGGCGACGACCTGCGCGACGAAGATGCGTCGCGTATTGCCCGTGCCGCGCAGGAATCCGGTCAGCGCGCTTTGCGTCGCGCGAAAGACGCCCGCGACGGCGAGGATTGTCAGAAAGATGCGTCCCTGCGCCGCGAATGCAGCGCGAGTGGTCGTGTCGCCGTCCTTGATGAAGGGGCTGAGCGCAAATTCGGGAGACGCGAGGACGAGTCCGAAGAAGACGGCGAACAGGAGGGCGTCAAGTTCGAAGCCCGTGCGGCGGATGCGCCGTGCCTCGTCCGCGTGGCCTTCGCCGACGGCCTGTCCCGTGCGGATCATGATGGCCGTCTCGACCGCCGCGAGCAGGGTGTAGAAGAAGTTGTTGATTGCGAAGCAGGCATTGCCGACGGCGAGCGCGGCAGAGTCCAGCCGTCCGAGCGCGAGGACGAACGCGGTGAAGGTCGTGCTGCCGACGAGGGACGAGAGGCCGACGGGCAGCCCCGTGCGCAGGAGGTGCGCGGCCTCGGTACGGCGAAAGCGGAGGCGTCCGGCGGCGTGTCCGCGTGCCCGGAAGTCGCGACAAAGCAGGTCGGTCAGCACACCGCAGGTCGTCGCTTGCGCGAGCACGGCGGCCGCGCCCGCCCCGGCCACGCCCCAGCCGAGGCCGAAGATGAGCAGAGGGTCGGCGAGGAGGTTGACGCCGCAGCCGACGAGCGCCGCCGTCGCGACGCGCCCCGTCTGGCCGTGTCCGACGAACCACGCGCCAAGCGCGGCGGCGAGCGTGGCGAGCGCGCCGCCCGCGAGATTGAAGAGGTAGTAGGTCTGCTCATGCGCGCGAATCGCCTCGGCGTGTCCGGCGGCGTTGATCAGGGCGAGGCCGACGGGCGCGGCGACGAGAAAGACGGGGGCGGCGAACAGCGTCAGCCAGAGGCCCTGCGCGAAAGCGGTCGTCGTCGCGTCGGTCGCGCCGCTTGCGCAGCGCGCACGGGACAAGCTTTCGGCCTCGTTCACGCCTTTATGCGTTTTGCCTGTCGCGCCCGTGAAGCGCGAGACGATCGCGGCCGAGTAGCCGACGGTGCCGACGAGGACGCCGGTGAAGACGCGCGCGAGCATGCCGCCGGGCAGGGTCGCCGCGAGCGCGTCCGCCGACCAGTGGCCGAGAAAGGCGCGGTCGGCGATTTCGCCCACCGCGATCACGAGCGTGCTGGCGGCGACGGGCAGGGCGAGGCGCGCGAGGTCGGCGAGGCGGCTCATGACTTCGGGTGCGCGTGGCGGCGTCGCCATTCGCCGGGCGTCAGGCCGAATTTCTTGAGGAAGTGCAGACGCAGGAGGCGCGCCGAGCTCCAGCCCGCGAGGTTCGCGAGCGCGTCCATCGCCAGGCTGTCGTTCTGAAGCAGGGTCTTCGCCAGTTCCGTGCGCGTTTCGAGAATCGCCTCCTGGATCGTCTGGCCCGTCGCCTTCTTGAACCGGATCTGCGCCATGCGCGGCGAGCAGGGGAAGAGCGCGGCGACCTCGGCGGCGGCGAGACCGCGCGGCGTTTCGCGGCTGATGAATTCGAGGGCCTTGTAGACCCGTGCGTCCGTGAGGGCTTCGCGCCGCGTCGAGGTGCGCCGGACGAGTGGGCCGGGGCCGATGCGGTAGTCGGTCGGCGGCGCGCGGCGGCTCTTGTCCGCGAAGACCTCCGCGAGCCGCAGGCAGGCGAGCATGCCCGCGCGCTCGAATTCGGGGTGGACGCTCGTGAGCGTCGGCACCGTGTTGAGGCAGATCTCCTCGTCGTCGTCCACCGAGCAGACGGCCAGCTCGCCGGGCACGGCGATGCCGGAGGCGTGCGCGGCGGCGAGGACTTCGGCGCCGATCGGGTCGTGCGCCGCGAACAGCGCGCAGGGCTTGGGCAGGTCGGCGAGAAACCGCCGCAGGCGCCGCTGGAAGGCGAGGCTGTTCGCGCGGTCTTCTGCCGACGGACGGAACGTCGTGCAGTCCAGTCCGTGAAGGGCGAGGATGCGGCGGAACGCGCGTTCCCGCGCGTCGCTCCAGGACTCGCCGTCGGTGCGCGCGCCGACGAAGGCGTAGTGCGGATAGCCGAGCGAAAGAAGTTCCTTGGCGACGACCTCCGCCGTCGCGGCGTTGTCGTGCATGATGAAGGAGACGTTGCCCGTGAAGCCCTTGGGGCGTTCGGACATGATGACGACCGCCGCGCGCCCGTAGTCCGCCGCGTCGAACGGCAGGGCGGTGATGACGCCGTCGGGGTCCCAGAAGGCCATGATCTCCTTCATGGATTCCCCGGCGGTCGGACGCGGCAGGACGGACAGGCTCCAGCCCCTGCGCTTGGCGGCGCGCGACAGTCCCGCGATCATGCGGGAGTTGGCGGCGCCATGCGTACCCCTGAACCAGATGATGGTCTTCATGCCGCATAGTTTATCATATTTGGGCCTCGCGCGTCGGCACACGCGCGTCGGAGCGGGAAGCTGCTCGCTCGGTCTCGTCGTTCGGGTTTGCGCTTCTCATTGAAGACAATCGGCCGGCTTCAGCCTGCCCTGCCTCGGCGAGACCACGGGCTGCGGGCAAGACCTCTCCGACGCCTGCAAACCCTCGCAGGACGGTTCGGGAGACTGTCGGCTCCTCCGGGCCAGAAATGCGCGACGGGCCACGAAAAAATCATCATTTCGCATTTTGTTCCTTCGCGGATTTCGCGCGATGCCCCACTTTCCATGCTCAATATGGTAAAATGCGCGCCATGAAAGTTCTTCTTCTCGCGATGGCCGTCTTCCTCTCGCTGCACAGCAGCGCCGCATTCCGCGCCGACTGGACGACGGCCGGGTGCTGGGTGAGCGCCGTGGACAAGGCACGACCCGAAAAGCCGGCGGCAACCTACGTGCGCACGGTCTCGAACGGCGTCTGCACGGTGCGGATCGACGCGCTGACGAACGCCGTCGTCAAGGTTCGCGTGCCGCTCGGCGACCGCGCGTCTTACGCGGGCAAACGCATGACCTACCGGCTCACGACGTCGGCGGACGGCGTGTCCGAGGGGTACGGCACCTTGGAAGGGCAGATCGACCGCACGAACGAAGGGAAGTCGAAGAAGCACTTCTGGAAGCCCGCGACCCTGCCGCTCGCCGCCGAGCCGACCGTCTGGCAGCACACGCGCACACTGGACGCACGGCTCACGGATCTCACGTTCACCTACGTCCTGCGCGAGCCCGGCGTCTACCGTCTGCACGACTTCGCGCTCTTCGAGGCGCCCGATCCGATGGCTGCCTACGAGCCGGGGCGCAACTATCTCGCGAACGGCGGCGCGGAACGCGGCTTCTACGCGACGAGCGCGGTCGGCGAGCAGTCGCTGCGGTTCGGGACGCGCGGCGGCGTCATCGAGCAGATGAAGGGACGTGTCGCGACGGGGCTCCTGAAGCCCGCGCGCGACGACAAGGTCTTTCGTTCGGGACGGCATTCGTTCCGCCTGCACCGCGCGAAAGGCGAGGAGGGCGAGTTCTACTTCAATCCCGTGCCGTGGGTGCAGGATCGTACCGCCGTCTTCTCGTTCTGGGCGAAGGCGGCGCGGCGCGCATGGATTTCGGCGGGCTGGCTGATCCAGTCCGGCGCGCAATACGATCGCCGCGTCGCCGTCGAGACGAACTGGACGAAGGTCGTCGTCGCCGTGCCGTCCTGGGGCTCGCGCACGGACGGCATCGGCGGCTATGGCGACGTGCTGGCGCAGAAGGGCGTGCCCGTCGCCGTGCCGCGCATCGCCGTGCCGGACGGCGTGACGGTCTGGGTGGACGACGCCTTTGCGACCGTCGGGCGGACGGATGGCGAGGCGACGCCGGCGGCGTTCGCGTCGTCGGCGCGGCTCATCGGGAACGACCGGGGCATCTACCGTCCTGGCGAGAAGGTCACGGCCGAATTCCGGCTCGTCAACCTGTCCGAGAAGCCTTGCACCTACCGCGTCACGCGCAAGCTTCTCGCGTGGAATGGGCATGAGGCGACGGACGCGCGGCGCACGGCGACCGTCACGCTCCAGCCGGGCGAGGAGAAGGCCGTGACGGGCGGAATCATGCCGCCGTCCGCGTGGCGTGGGCCGATGAACGCGGTCTGGGAGACGCGGGCGGCGACGGGCGACGGCTTGCCGGAAGTCTCGTGCGTCACGTTTGGCGTCCAGCCGCCCTGCACGCGGCTCGCGCGGCGGCTCTCGGTGAACGTGATGTTCGGCTCGCCCGAGCAGACGCTCGGCTTCCTCAAGGAATTCGGCATCGGCACGACGCGGCTCTGGGCGAACGGACGCGGCTGGCATCTCGACGCGGGCTACGCCTACTCGAAGCTCTTCAAGGACAACGGCCTCCGCAACCTGATGGTGCTTGGTACGCCCGCGTCCGTGGACGGCCAGCCGCTGCGCGGCGAGACGCTTGTGCCGAAGGATCCGACGCCGTGGTTTGACGAGATGCTGCGCCTTGCCGACGCGCATCGCGGCGAAATCGACATCTACGAGTTCCTGAACGAGTTCAACATCTGGCGCGGACGGATGAAGAACCCCGATCCCACGCGCTTCGACGATCCGACTGTCGAGACCTATGTCGCGCTCGTCTCGAAGTTCCGTCCGCTCCTGAAGGCGCGCCATCCCGGTGTCCGCCTTGCAGGGCCCTGCACGTGTTCGACCGATCTCGCGTTCATCCAGAAGTTCCTCGACGCGGGCGGCGGCGCGTACGTCGACCTGATCACCGAACACGCCTACAACGCGAACCCGGACTGTCCCGACTACGGGCGGACGCTCGAACGCGGACGGAAGGCCGCGCGCGCGGCGGGCGTCGCGGGGTGGGCGCAGACGGAGGCCGGCGCGTGCAGTCCGAACCATCCGCTGCCAGGCCCGATCGACCGCTTCTCGCTCAACCAGGCGCACGTCGACTTGCGGAACATGATCATCGCGTGGGCAAAGGGGCTCGACCACTATTCGCATTTCATGTTCGCGACGGGACGCCCCGGCGTGGACTGGAACCTGACGGCGCTCGGCAACGGCGACAACGGGTTCGGGGATCTGCCGAAGCCGGCGCTCTACGCCTTTCGCGCATGCGCCGACCTGCTGGGCGAGGCGCCATGCGTCGCCGAGCCGGATCTCGGCACGGGCGTGAAGTGCTACGTTTTTGACGGCGGCACGGCGCGCGTGGCGGCGATTTGGCAGTGGAACGGTGCGCCGCGTATGTTGCGTCCCGTCGCGCCGCTTGCGTCCGCGCGCTGGCACGACATGATGGGCGGCGTGCGCGAGGCGGCGGACGGCATCCGGCTTTCGCTGTTTCCGGCCTATTGCGTGTCGCGTCTGCCGGCGGCGGATTTCGTGCGGGCGTTGCGCGCCTCGCCGCGTGAAGCGGATACGGCCTCGACCGCCGCGCAGGAAGGGCAGGACGCGAGCGACCCGAACCTGAACCTGCTCGCCCCCTGAACGGCGATGTCCCATTGTGCGGACAGCATGCGTCACGGTTGAAGTGCAGACGGGGGATTTGCTATAATCTCCCCATATCTGATGCACAAAAGGGATTCAGCAGAACGGGAAGCGGATTCGCGCGCAGACGCGCCGAAGTCGCTGGAAGCGGGGCGCGCCGAGATCGACGCGATCGACCGCGCGCTTGTGCCGCTCGTCATCCGTCGTCTGCGGGCTGTCCGCGACATCGCCGAGGCGAAGCGGGCGACGGGCCGTGCGGTCTACGATCCCGTGCGCGAGGAGGCGATTCTCGACGCGGCCGGCGAGGCGGCGGGCGACGACTTTTCGGACGAGGTGAAGACGGTCTTCCGTACGCTCTTTGACGTCGCGAAGTCGCGCCAGCGCGCGCAGCTCGCGAACACGGCGAAGGCCGGCGACCTCACGCTCGCCGTCGTCGGGATGGGCCTCATCGGCGGCTCCTTCTACAAGGCCGCGCGGCGGGCGGGCTACGAGACCGTCGCGCTGCACCACGGCGAAAGCGAGGGGCTGTCCAAGGCGGACGTCGTGCTTGTCTGCCTGCCGCCCGACGTCATCGTGCCGTGGATTCGCGAACACGCCGCCCAGTTCAAGCGCGGCGCGACGGTCATCGACATCTGCGGCGTAAAGACGGAGATCTGCCGCGCGCTCGCGCAGCTGCCCAAGGACGGCTGGCGGTTCGTCGGCGGGCATCCGATGGCGGGCAAGGAGGTGACGGGGTTCGCGAACTCGACCGCCGACCTCTTCCTCGGCAAGTCGATGGTGCTGTGTCCGCCGGAGCCGGACGCGGGCGAGTCCGCGCTGGAGAGGCTCTTCCTGTCGCTCGGCTTCGCGCAGGTCGTCGTCACGACGCCCGCGAAGCACGACGAGATGATCGCCTTCACGAGCCAGCTTGGCCACGTCATCGCCTCGGCCTACGCGCAGGATCCGCGCGTCGCGGAGTCCGTCGGCTTCTCGGCGGGCAGCTTCGCGAACATGTCGCGCATCGCGACGATCGACCCGGAAACGTGGGCGGCGCTCTATCTCGCCGACCGCGACGCGCTGCTGACGGTGCTGGACGGCTTCATGGAACGTCTCGGCGCGTTTCGCCGCGCGCTGGATGCGCAGGATGCGTCGGCCCTGAAGGCGTTCATTGCCGCCGGGGCGGCGGCCAAGCGCGAGGAGCTGGACCGGGCGCGCCGCCGTCTCGCGGGCGTGGCGCATCCGGCTCCTGCGACTTGAAGGACGAATTGAAGAATTGGTATACTACGCTGCGTCACGCGGGAGACGGTCTCGCGCGTGCGAGAGAGGATGTGTGCGAACGATGATCAAAGTCGAAATCTGCTGCGGAACCGCCTGCTACCTGCTGGGCGCGGCGAAGATGATGAACTTGGAGGACGAGCTTCCGGCGGACTGCCGTGGGCGCGTCGAGGTCGAGGCGAAGACCTGCCTTGACCTGTGCGAGCGCGACAGCCTCGGCGGCGCGCCGTACGTGCGCATCAACGGTTCGGAGATCCTGTGCCAGGCGACGCCGGAGAAGGTCGTCGCGCGCGTCCGCGAACTGCTGGAAGGGGCCGCCTGACATGCTGAACGGTGCGACATTCCTCCGGCGCGAGCTGATGATCCGGCTCGTCCGCGCCTTTGACGCGGGGACGCTCGAAGACGAGATCGACCAGATCGCGATCAGGCTACGCCCCAAGGGCAGCGACCCCTCGCGGTGCTGCGTCTACCACGACCGCGCGGTCATCAAGTACCGCCTGATGGCGCTTCTCGGCGTCACGGTCGAGGAGGAGACGGACGAGGCGAAGACGCTGCGCGCGTACTGCGCCGAGCGGGTCTCGCCGGCGGCCGGCGCGAAGCCGAGCCGTCCCGCCGACAGCCTCGTCGCGCTCTCTCCGCTCTCCGTCTGCGGCCCGGCGTGCAGCGGCTGTCCCGACGCGAAGGTCGTCTCGACGCCGAACTGCCGGGGCTGCTTCGCGCGGCCCTGCGTCTACAACTGTCCGAAGAAGGCGGTCGAGGTCGTGAACGGCCGGAGCGTCATCGACCCGACGAAGTGCATCAAGTGCGGCAAGTGCATCACGGCGTGTCCCTACCACGCGATCGTGAAGACGACCGTGCCGTGCGAGGAGGCGTGTCCCGTCGGGGCGATCCGCAAGAACGAGCATGGCGTCGCCGAGATCGACTTCAAGCGCTGCATCTTCTGCGGCAAGTGCTTCAACGCCTGTCCGTTCAGCGCGGTCATGGAGCGCTCGCAGCTCCTCGACGTGCTCGCGGCGATGAAGCGCGGCGAACGGCTCGTCGCGATGGTCGCGCCGTCGGCCGAGCACCAGTTCCCCGGCACGATCGAGCAGCTGCTGACGGCCTGCTCGAAGGCGGGCTTCGCGGACGTGATCGAGGTCGCGCTCGGTGCGGAGCTGACGACGCAGCACGAGACGGCGGAGTTCGTCGAGCGCATGGAGAAGGACCCGAAGACGTTCATGACGACCTCGTGCTGTCCGGCCTACGTGAACCTCGTCGCGAAGCACCTGCCGGATCTCGTCGAGCACGTCTCGCTCACGCCGAGCCCGATGGTCTACACGCGGGAGATCGTGAAGAAGAAGGATCCGCTGGCGAAGACGGTCTTCGTCGGCCCCTGCGTCGCCAAGCGCAGTGAGGCGCGGCGGAAGAGCGTCGACTACGTGCTGTCGTTCGAGGAGCTGGGCGCGATCCTTGCGGGGCGCAAGGTCGACGTGCTCTCGTGCGACCCGTGGCCGGTCGCGCGGCCCGCGAACCCGACGGCGCGCAACTTCGCGCGCAGCTGCGGCGTGACGGAGGCGGTGCTGGCGGAGGCGACGGCGAAGATCCCCGGCTTCAAGCTGAACGCGAAGCAGATCAACGGCATCGACCGCAAGAGCTGCACGATGCTCAAGCTCTACGCCGCCGGCAAGCTGCCGGCGAACTTCCTGGAGGTCATGGCGTGTCCCGGCGGGTGCGTGAACGGCCCGTGTTCGCTGACGTGAAACGATGACGACGGCGCTTCTTCTCCTGGCGGCGGTGACGTGGTATCCCGCGACGAACTGGGTCGACCGGCCCGATCCGGTGGCGAGTCCGTATGCGCGGAAGGGCGGCACGATCCGCTTTTCGGGCGGACAGGGCCCGAAGAGCTACAACGCCTACATCGACAACAACACGTACACGAAGATGACGTTCGATCTCATGTACGAGAACCTGATTTCGGTCGATTCGGACACGCTCGACTTCGTGCCCGCCCTCGCGCGGCGGTGGGCGGTGTCGGACGACGGGCGGGCGTTCACGTTCGTCCTCGACGACCGTGCGCGCTGGTCGGACGGGCGGCCCGTCACGGCGAATGACGTGAAGGGAACCTTTGACGCGGTCATGGACGCGAAGAGCGAGACCGGCCCGTGGAAGACGATGCTCGGCGTCTTCGAGAGCCCGGAGGTTCTCGACGCGCGGACGGTGCGCTTCCGCAAGAGGGGGACGAGTCCGCGCGACTGGCGCGACCTCCTGCACTGCGGGATGTTCTGGATCCTGCCGCAGCATGCGTTTGCGGGGCGCGACTTCAACAAGGTGTCGCTCGTCGGCCTGCCCGTGAGCGGCCCGTACCGCCTCGCGCGCGTCGACGAGCAGGTCGAGAGCGAGTTCCGGCGCACGGGCACGTGGTGGCGGCGCGACTTCCCATCCGCGCGCGGGCTCTACAACTTCGACCGCATCGTGATGCGCTACTATGCGGACAACGAGAACGCCTTCGAGGCGCTCAAGAAGCGGGCCATCGACGTCTACCCCGTCTATTCTGCGCGCATTATGAACGCGGAGACGAAGGGACCGAAGTTCGCGCGCAACTGGATCCTGAAGCGGCGCGTGAAGAACCGTGCGCCGATCGGCTTCCAGGGCTTCGCGATGAACCAGCGGCGTCCGCCGTTCGACAGGCTGAAGGTGCGCCAGGCGATGGCGAAGCTCGTCGACCGCGAGACGATGAACCGCACGATGATGAACGGCGAGTACTTCCTCCAGCGGAGCTACTACGAAGACCTCTACGACGCGGCGAACCCGTGCGCGAACGCGCAGTGGACGTTCGACGTCGAAGGCGCGAAGCGGCTGCTGGCCGAGGCGGGCTATGCGAACGGCTTCACGTTCACGTTCCTCTCGCGCTCGGCGGGTGAGGACAAGTTCCTCTCGCTCTTTACGCAGGCGCTCGCCGCGTGCAACGTCAGGATGGAGATCGTCCGCAAGGACTTCGCCGGATGGATGCGCGACATGGACGCCTTCAACTTCGACATGACGTGGGCGGCGTGGGGCGCGAGCGTCTTCCGCAATCCCGAGACGACATGGCATTCGGCCGAGGGCAGGCGCGCGGGCGGCAACAACGTGACGGGGCTGGACGTGCCGGAGGTGGACGCGCTCATCGCCGCCGAGAAGGGGATGATGTCCGCCGCCGAACGTGCGGCGGCCTACCGGCGGATTGACCGGCTCGTCTCCGACCAGGTTCCGTATGTCCTGCTGTGGAACACGGATGAGCATCGGCTTCTCTACTGGAACAAGTTCGGGATGCCGTCGTCGGTTCTCGGCCGTTCTGGCGACGAGGACGGCGTCTTCCCGTACTGGTGGTACGACGAGGATCGCGCGCGCGAACTCGACGAGGCCGTCTCGGACGGGACGTGCCTGCCGAACGTGCCGCTGCGCGTGGAGGTTGACTGAACATGCGAATCAAAGACGAGAAAGCCGCATGGCGAGACGAGATGCGGCGGCGACGCAAGGAGGTGCCGCCGGAGGTGCGCGCGCGCGCCTCGCGTGACGTCTGTGCGCAGCTGGCTGCGCGTCCGCTGGGCGACGTCGTGGCCATTTACCTGGCCGGGCCGGACGAGATCGACCTCTCGGCGTTTGTCGCGGTGGCGTTGGAACGTGGCATCCGTCTGCTGGCGCCGCGCTGGACGGGCGAGACGTATGCGCTCGCGGACGTGAAGGGCCTGTCCCCAGACTGTCTGCGCGCGGGGCCGCACGGCATTCTCGAACCGGTTGAAGCCTCGTCGGATGTCGCGCGGCCGACGGCCTGGCTCGTGCCGGGGCTCGCGTTCACGCGCGACGGGCGCCGTCTCGGCTACGGTGGCGGTTGGTATGACCGGCTGCTTGAGTCCGCCGACGCGCGGACGCCGAAGATCGGCATTGCCTATCCGTTTCAGGTCGTCGGCGACTTGCCGTCCGAGCCGCATGACGTCCGCCTGACGGGCCTCGTGTGCGCCGTCGGCAGCGAATTCAAAATGAAAGACAGGAAATGAAAAATCGGATGAAGCTGTTGTTGTCCCTCGTTGCGGGGGCGTTGCTGTGCGTCGGCTCGGCGTGGGCGTTTGAGGTCGAACAGGTGTTCCGCGCCGAGCGGTTCGCGCGCGGGAACACGAACCTCGTGCCGCAGCAGCCTATTGACGAGGCGGCTTGGGTGTGGCTGGACGGCGTGGGCGTCGCGCAGGGCGACTACACGCCGTTCGTCCGCTTCCGCTGCGACTTCGCCGTCGACTCCGCCGCGCCGTTGCGGTTCGACGTGTCGGCGGATGCGCGCTTCGTCCTGCTGCTGGACGGCACGGTCATCGCGCGCGGGCCGCACAAGGGCGTCGTCCAGCATTGGTATTACGAGACGTATGCCGTCCGGGGGCTGTCCCTCGGCGCGCATCGGCTGGAGGCCGTCGTCTTCGATCCGGGACGGAAGGGTGCGCTCAGCATCCTCTCGTCCGGACGGAACGGCTTCGTCCTGAAGGCCGAGGGCGCGTATGACGAACGCCTCACGACGGGCAAGGCCGCGTGGCGTGCGGCGGAGGTCAAGTCGATCCGCTACGGGCGCGTCACCGACCCGGACACGATGACGGGCGCGGAGACGATTTCCGTCGGCACCGGCTTTCTCGACGCCGTGCCGCCCGCTGCCGCGTGGCGCGCCGCGCAGGTGGTGCGTACGCCGCTGCCGGCCTCGGAATACGGCCTTCACGCGCCGGGCTGGGCGCTGTTCCCGACGGAGCGTCCCGATCCGCTGGAACAGGTGCGCACATGCGGAACCGTCCACGCCGTGCAGACGGCCTTTGACGAGACGAACCGCTTCTACGCGGCGTCCGATGCGGCTGATGCGCGCATCGCCGATGTGCAGGCGCTGCTGAAGGAGGGGCGTCCCCTGACGCTCGCGCCGCGCACGCGTCTGCGTTTCCTCTGGGACTTGGAGGACTACTACTGTGCGTTCCCGGAGCTGGAGGCGTCCGGCGGCGCGGGCGCGGAGATCCGCTGGTCGTGGGCCGAGCGGCTGTATGACGGGGCGATGACACCCGTCAACCGCGACGTGTTCGTCGGTGCGCGCGTCGCGCGTTCGATGGACGACACGTTCCGCTGCGATGGCCGGGCACGCGCGCGGTTCACGACGCCGTGGTGGCGGTCGGGGCGCTGGGTCGAGATTGCCGTCGCGACGGGCGACGCGCCGCTGACGCTCACGCGGCTCGCGCTCGCCGAGACGCGCTATCCGCTGGAGCCGGCGATGCGCTTCGCCTGCGACGACCCGTCGATTGCGGACGTCCAGCGGATCTGCGTGCGCGGCATGCAGAACTGTCTGCACGAGATGTTCATGGACTGCCCCTACTTCGAGCAGCAGATGTATCCCGGCGACACGCGCGTGGAGATGCTGATCCTCAATGCGCTGTCAGGCGATGACCGTCCGCTCCGCTACGCGGCCGGCATCTTCGACTACGCGCGGCGCGACGACGGAATGGTGCCGATGAACTTCCCGAGCCGGAACGTGCAGGACTCGTCCACGTATTCGATGTGCTGGGCGATGATGGCGGGCGACTACGTGTTGTGGCACGGCACGAACGACTGGCTGAAGGCGCGCCTGCCGGGGCTTCGCCAGACGATGAGCGCGCTCGCGCAGTATGAGAACGCCGACGGGCTCGTCGAGAACCTGCCGGGCTGGAGCTTCATGGACTGGGTGCCGGAGTGGGACTACTTCGGCAACGCGCCGGACGGACGCCGCGGACTTTCCGCGCTCAACAACCTCCAGTACGTCGCCGCGCTCCAGTCGGTGGCGAAGACCGAGGCGGCGCTGGGCGAGACGGCGCTGGCGGCCTACTGGCGGGCCAAGGCGCGGCGCACGGGCGAGGCGATCGTCCGCCGGTTCTGGAGCGACGCGCGCGGCCTGCTCGCCGATACGGTTCGGAAAGACCGCTTCTCCGAGCACGCCCAGTGCCTTGCGCTGCTGGCGGACATCCTGCCGCGCGACAAGGCCGAGGCCGCGTTCAGGGGGCTGCTGGAGGCGGACGACCTTGCGCGCACGACGGTCTACTTCTCGCACTACCTGTTCGAGACGTACCTGAAGTTCGGGCGCGCCGACCTGTTCCTGAAGCGGCTCGACCTCTGGCGCGGCTACGTGAAGGACGGACTGAAGACGCCGCCGGAGGCGCCGGGGCTTCGCGCGCGCAGCGACTGCCACGCCTGGGGTTCGCATCCGCTCTACCACCTGCTGACGGGCGTTGCGGGGGTGCGTCCGGCGGCGGACGGCTACGCGAAGGTCTTGGTCGCGCCGCAGCCGGGCGGGCTGAAGTTCGTGAAGGCCGCCGCACCGACGCCGAAGGGGCTGGTTTACGTCGACTTGAAGTTCGCGCACGGACGGGCGGTCGGCAGCGTCGTGCTGCCGCCGGGGCTCACGGGCGACTTCGACTGGCAGGGCGTGCGCACGCCGCTCAAGCCCGGACGGAACGCGTTCGCCGAAGGTCAATAACCCGCTTGATCTTGCCCTCGCTGCGCGGCAGCGAGCCGGGCTCGACGAGCGTGATCTTCGGCGAGAGGCCGATGATCTG
>CAKTZI010000025.1 GCA_934635385.1 uncultured Kiritimatiellota bacterium
GTCACGGCGGCGGGGCCTGTCCCCGTCGACGCGCCGTCCGGCGGCTGGCAGACGGGGACGTACCAACTTCTCGCGACGCCGACGAAGGGGCTGTCGTTCAGCCTCGCGGACGCGCCGGACGCAACGGTGCGCGCCGAGACCGTCGGCGGCGTCACGACCTATTTCGCCGACGTGACGGTTGAAGGCTCGGTCGAGATCGTCGCGGAATCGAGGACGCTCCCGGCGGCGACGCGCGCGCAGGTGAAGGCGCTGCTCGCGGACGCGCTCGCCGCGCACTCGGACGTGACGACCGTGACGGTGAGGGGCGACGCCGCGCTTATTCCCGTCGCCGCCGACCTCGGCATCGCGCCGCAGTTCGACGTCCTCGGCACGTCCGCGACGGCGACCTACGCGACGCCGACGCTGCGCATCGTCGCGTTCGAGCCGCAGACGGGGCGCGTGCGCATCAAGGTGACGCCGGGCGAGGGGAACGCGATCCGCGCGCCGCTCGCGACGGGCTGCGTCCACGTCTACGGCACGCGCGACCTCTCGCGGAAGATGCGGTACCTTTCGGGCACGGCGTTCGACCTGACGCCGTACCTGCGGGACGCGACACGGGGCGAGGCCGACCTCACGGTCGCGCTCGGCTCGTGCACGTTCATCAAGGTCAAGGCAGAAACAACCACCAAACAAGAAGGAGAAGAGGAACAATGAGGAAACTCATCATCGCCGCAGTCGCGGCAACGGGACTCGGCGCGGCGCTCGCGGCGGAGGACGAGCAGGGAACGGCGCGGAGCTGGCGGCTCACGGTCGGAGGCTTCGGGCGCGGCGACATGAAGGCGTCCGTCCTCGGCATGGGCTCCGACCGCGTGGAGGCCTACGGCGCGGATCTCGACGTGCAGTACAGCGTCTGGCAGAACGACCGCTTCAGCCTCTGGGCGGGGATCGGCGGCACGTTCTGCCCGCGCCAGAAGGCGTCCGACGGCTTCGGCTCGACACGGACGCAGACGACGCGCGACGTCTCCACAGACGGATCGACGGTCATCGACTTCGACTACCGCGAGTCGAGCCGCAGCTCGCTCGACCTCGGCTACGGCGAGTTCCGTCTGCTTCTCGTGCCGGAATGGAGGGCCACGGACGCGCTGTCGCTCGGCGTGCGCCTCGGCGCGGCGTTCGACTGGCTGAACGCGAAGTGCGCGGGGCGTCAGGACTGGGCGTGGCATCAGCGGACGACCGTCGACATCCCGCCGTACGTCCATGACGTGACCGACGTGGCGGACGCCGGGTCGGACGGCGCGGCGGCGAGCGAGACGAAGTTCGCCGCGCAGGGGATCGTCGGCGTACAGGCGACGTACCTCTTCACGGAGAGCCTGGGGCTTTACGCGAACGTAGACTGGCGGCTGGGCGGCAAGACCGACTTCGACTTCGGGGACGGCGCGCGCGCCTCCGTCGACATGAGCGGCTGGTACTGGGCCGTCGGCGCCGTCGTCTCGTTCTGATCAGGCCGCTTCTGCGGCCCCGGACGGAAGTCGGCCGAGGGCTTCCGCTCATTTTGTCGCTTGCCGACGTGCGGCGCGCTTCGGGGCAACGGCGCTCCCGCCTCCGGTCGGGCGACTTGGGCGTCCTGCACAAGAAGGCCTGCGGCGCTGAACGCGGAGGAAACAGAGTCCGGGAGACGCGGAGACGGGAGCCGCAGAAAGCCAGGCCGACATCGGCCTGGCTTCAGGTTTTGTGAATCACGTAAAGTTCTCCGCGTCTCCGACTCTCCGCCATCTCCGTGTTCAGCGAAAGCAATCTTTCTACCCCGTCGCCCGTGGCCCGGAGCGACGGTTCGCGCGAGCTGTCGGGCCGACGGACCAAAAGTGCGACGGCCTGTCAATAAGAGTGCGGATCTTTTTTCATGCTGAAGCCCCGCCAACTGGGTGTGGGGGGTGGACGCGGGACGATAAAATTGATACAATTCCCTCTCAAACAGAACAGCGAGAGGGAAAAACATGAAACTGAACCTTGATTCGATCCGAAGCGAGGCGTCTGCCTGGGCGGCCGCCCACGTGGCGTTGCCGGCGTTCGACATCGCTGCGGTGCGCGAGCAGACGCGGCAGACGCCCGAGTGGGTGCACTTCGGCGCGGGCAACATCTTTCGCGGCTTCATCGGCTCGCTGAACCAGCGGCTGCTGAACGAGGGCCTGACGAAGACGGGCATCATCGCCTGCGACACGTTCGACTACGAGGTCATCGACCGGATCTACGCGCCGCACGACAACCTCACGCTGAACGTGCTCCTCAACCCCGACGGCACGACGACGCGCGAAGTCCTCGCCGGCGTCGCCGAGGGCGTGAAGGCGAACTTCGCCGACGCGGACGCGAAAGCGCGTCTGGCGGAAATCTTCCGCGCGCCGTCGCTGAAGATGGTCTCGTTCACGATCACCGAGAAGGGCTATGCGCTTTGCAAGCCGGACGGCGCGCGGCTGCCGGTCGTCGAGGCGGACATGAAGGAGGGCCCCGACGCGGCGCGCCATGCGATGTCGATTGTCTGCGCGCTCCTGCTGAAACGCTATCTCGCCGGACAGCTGCCGCTTGCGGTCGTCTCGATGGACAACTGCTCGCACAACGGCGAGAAGCTGCGGAACGCCGTGATCGAGATCGCGAAGGCCTGGCACAGGAATGGGTTCGCGGACGGTGGCTTTCTCGCGTACCTGGAGGACGAGTCGAAGGTATCCTTCCCGTGGTCGATGATCGACAAGATCACGCCACGTCCGCATCCGCTGGTCGAAAAGGCGCTGACGGACGATGGCATTGAGGGCCTGGCGCCGATCGTCACGGACAAGAAGACGTTCATCGCGCCGTTTGTCAACGCCGAGAAGCCGCAGTATCTCGTCATCGAAGATCGCTTCCCGAACGGGCGTCCGCCGCTCGAAAAGGCCGGCGTCTACTTCTGCGACCGCGCGACGGTGAACATGACCGAGAAGATGAAGGTGACGACGTGCCTCAATCCGCTGCACACGGCGATGTCGATGTACGGGTGTCTGCTCGGCTACACGCTCATCTGCGAGGAGATGAAGGACGCGGACATCGTGCGGCTCGTGAAGCGGCTCGGCTACGTCGAGGGGCTGCCTGTCGTCATCGACCCGAAGATCATCTCGCCGAAGGCTTTCATCGACGAGGTCGTCAACGCGCGTCTGCCGAACCCGTTCATGCCGGACGACCCGCGCCGCATCGCGACGGACACGTCGCAGAAGGTCGGCATCCGCTTTGGCGAGACGGTCAAGAGCTACCTCGCCGCCGGCAAGAGCCTCGACACGCTCGTCGCGATTCCGCTTGCGCTCGCGGGCTGGTTCCGCTATCTGCTCGCCGTCGATGACGAGGGGAAGCCGATCGAGGTGTCGCCCGATCCGCTGAAGGACGAGTTTCAGGCGAAGCTCAAGGGCGTCGTCTGGAACGACCCCGCGTCGTACAGGGGCGAGCTGCGTCCGCTGCTCGCGAACGAATCGCTCTTCCACGTCGACTACACGCAGACGCCGCTCGCCGACAAGATCGAGGGCTACTTCAGGCGTCTTTTGGAAGGTCCCGGCGCGGCGCGGCGGCTTCTTCAGTCGGAGTTGGCTTGAGCGAAGCCGAAAGCAAGCCCTGGCCGCGTCGCATGAAGTTCCTTGACCACGCGGTCGAGACGCTCGCGGCGAAGGTGCGGACGGATCCCAGCGGGGCGAAGTCGCTTGCGCACGTCTGCGTCGTCGTGCCGACCGCGCAGTCGGGGCGGCGTCTCCGCCTTGCGCTCGCCCGTCGCTTCGGCGCGCTCGTGCCGCCGCTCGTGAAGACGCCGCTTGGCCTTCTGCTGGACGAGGATGACCCGACGCTCGCGGGGCGCACGGACGAGATTGCGGCGTTTGCGGAGACCCTCGGCACGAAAGACGGCGACCGACGCGTCGCGCTTGAACAGGCGCGGCAGCTCGCGGACATCCGAGCCGTCCTGCTGCCCAAGGCGATTGCCTTTGCCGACGTGGCGGACGTCCTCAAAGTCGACTTCCCCGACGAGGCCGAACGCTGGCGTCAGCTCGCCGATGTCGAGACGCGCTATCTCGCCGCGCTGGCCCGGCGCGGCAGGCGCGATCGCATCGAGGCGGTGAAGGAAGAAGGAAGAAGGAAGAAGGAAGAAGGAAGAAGCGAGGAGGGAGTCCGTTCTTTGTGTGCTGAAGACGGGAAGGGCTGTGAAGAGGTCTTGAGGCTTGACGATTTCCAGAATTCCTCACTTCTCACTTCCTCACTTCTCACTTCTTCCCACTTCCTTCATCCCTTTTCCCAGGTCTTTCCCTGTGCGACGCCGTCGGACGAGGCGGCGCGGGTTGCCGACTATTTCGCCGCCGTGCAGCCGGGCGAGGCGTATCCGGCCCTCTGCATCGCCGATCCCGCGCTGTTTCCCGAAATCGAGACGGCCTTCAAGGCGCGCGGGCTGACGGTCTGCAACCCGGCGAAGACGCGCCTCGTCACCTCGTCGCTCGGACATCTCGTCCGCCAGGTCGTCGAGCTCCAGCGCACGCAGTCCTACGCCGTGTTCTCCGCCTTCATTCGCGGCGGCGACGCCCGCCGCTGGCTCTGCGACGAACTGCGCCTGTCGGATGAAGACATGACGGCGGCGCTCGTCGACCTCGACAACCGCCAGGCCGAGTTCCTGCCCGAGAAGATCGACGACATCGCGCCAAAGACGGAGAAGAAGCTGCGCGCGATCTTCGAGTTCGTCAAGGTTCAGCTTCGCAAGAAAGGCCTGCGCGCGCTGCTCGGCTCGATCTTCAAGTCGCGCACGCTGGACGAGGCCGATCCCGGAGACCGCGAGTTCGCGGCGGCGGCCGAGGTCGTCAGCGCGCTTCTCTCCGAGTGCGGCGACGACCGCGACCTGCTCGCGCTGCGGCTGGACGAGGCGACCTATTCGCTGGAGTCCGGTGCGGACGACGCGATCCTGACGGACGGCTGGATGGAGCTGCCGTTCGTCGAGGCGGACGAGATCGTCATCGCGGGCTTTCAGGAAGGGTGCGTGCCCGAGTCCGTCGTGGGGCATCCGTTCCTGCCCGATTCGCTCCGCCGTCGGCTGGGGCTCCCCGACAACGCCTTCAAGGAGATGCGCGACCGCGCGATCCTGCGACTGGTCGTCGGCGCGCGCGCGGCGGACGCCGTCAAGGTCCTGTTCCATGCGATCGACGCGAAGGGTGACGTCGTAAAGCCCTCGCGGCTTCTTTTCGAGACGGACGACGACGCGGATCTCGTTGCGCGCGTCCGGGCGTATTACGGTGCGCACGCCGGGACGCCCGAAGGGTCTGCGGCCGACTTGCCGAAGGGCTGGAAGCTTCACCTCCCGGTTCCGCCGGCGTTCCGCGAATTGACGAAGATCTCGCCGACGCGCCTCGACGGCTACCTGCGCTGTCCCTTTACCTACTACCTGCGAGACAAGGAGGTTCTCGGCGACAAGCGGATGGACGACCGCGCCGAGGAGCTGCAGAGCTGGGAATACGGCAACCTCGCGCACGAGGCGCTGGAGGCGTTCGGCCTGTCAGGCCTGAAGGACGCGACGGACGCGGCGGCGATCCGCGCGTTCCTGGAGGAACGGGTCGACGCCCAGCTCGCGGCGCGCTTCGGCACGTCCGTCCCCGCGATCGTCTGGATGCAGGGCGAGTCCGTCAAGCGGCGTCTCGGCCACTTCGCCGTCCGTCAGGTCGCGCGCCGCGCCGACGGCTGGCGGATCGTCGCCGTCGAGCGCAAGCTGGAGCTGTCGTATGCGTTCGCGCGCCCGGACGGCACGCAGGGTTCGACGCGATTCCACGGCAAGTGCGACCGGATTGACTTCAACGAGCGGACGGGCGAGTGGTGCGTCATCGACTACAAGACCTGGGACACGGCGGACAGGGCCGCGAGCTTCGAGAAGAAGAAGGACGGCTCGCTCGTCTGGAAGAGCTTCCAGCTGCCGCTCTACTGCGCGATGCTCGACGCGGACGGCGAAGGCGAATTCGCCGCCGCCACGCGCGACCGGATCTCGTCGTGCTACTGCGTCCTCGGCAAGACGGCGGACGACGTCGTCTTCACCGAGCCGCTGGGCGGCGGCTACCTGCCGGACGCCGAGGCGGCGATCAAGGCGCTTCTGCCGCGCATCGAGCGCGGCATCTTCTGGCCGCCGAGTTCGACGCGGGACTGGCGGTGGGACTACAAGGACTGGCTTGAGCCGTCGCCGGAAGAGACGGTGGATGAAGACTGGATCGCCGACCAACGGGCGAGGCTGGACGACTGGGCGGCGTACGCCGCCGACGGGACGAATCACGAGAAGACCTAATCAACGAGAACTTATGTCGAAAAGAGAGAACTATGTGGCGGCGGCGAACCTGATTGCCAAGTCGAAGCGAATCCTCATCTCCGGCCATCTGAGCCCGGACGGGGATTCGCTTGGCTCGATGATCGCGCTCGCGCGGCTGCTGAGGAACGCGGGCCACGAGGCGTTCGCGACGGCCGACGTCAACGCCCTCGGCAAGCCGGGCTTCCTCGAAGGGGTCGAAGACCTCATCCCCGTGCGCAAGCTGCGCCGCGCGAAGAGGTTCGACCTGCTGATCACCCTCGACAACAGCTCGTTCGCGCGCATGCCGCCGGAGGTGAAGGCCGTCGCGGAGAAGCTGCCGGCGATCTGCATCGACCACCACGTGACGAACGACGGCACGTTCGGCGACGTGCAGATCGTCGACCCGACGGCGTCGTCCGCCGGCGAGCTTGTCTGGCGGTTCGCGAAGTGGAACGAATGGCCGCTCGACCGTCCGATCGCCGAGGCCCTGTGGGTCGCGCTCGTGACGGACACGGGACGCTTCGCCTACGACGCGACGCGGCCGGGTACGATGCGCGCGGCGGGCGACCTTCTGAAGCACGGCGTACGCACGGCGCTCATCAACGACATCCTCTACGGCAGCTTCTCGCGCAAGACGATCGGCCTCAAGCGGCTCGCCTGGCGGTCGCTGCACATCTGGAAGAACCGCAAGGTCGCCGAGGTCTCGCTCACGCGTGACGACTTCCGCGCCGTGCGCGGCAACAAGGCGGACGTCGAGGACGTGATCGAGATTCCGCGCTCCGTGGCGAAGAACGAGATTGCGCTGTTCTTCTACCAGATTCCTGACCGCACGAAGGAGACGCGCTGCTCGATCCGCACGCGCGGCGACTGGGACGCGACGGTGCTGGCGGCGAAGTTCGGCGGCGGCGGCCACCGCAAGGCGGCGGGCTGCACGATCAAGGCGACGATGGGTTCCGCGAAGCGGCAGATGCGCGCGGCGGTGAAGGACCTGCTCAAGAGCGCCTGCCGCAAGACGATGCGCCTGCCGTCCTCCGTTTTGCTATAATGTGCGGCCTTAAAACCGATTGAAGATCAAGCATGGCAAATCTCACGCAACTCAAGATGCTCGAAGACCTCAGCGGCTTTCTCCTCGTGGACAAGCCGGCGGGGATTGCGTTCGCGACGGTCGTCAAGGCCGTGAAGCGCAAGTTCAACCTCGTCAAGGTCGGCCACGGCGGCTCGCTGGACGCGTCGGCGTCGGGGCTTTTCATCCTCCTGCTCGGCGACGCGAACAAGTTCGCCGACCGCGTCATGGGCGCCGACCGCACCTACGAGGGCAAGATCCGCTTCGGCCTGAAGACCGACACGGGCGACATTTACGGGCGGCCCGTGGGGACAGGCCCCGCCGACGCGGGGACAGACCCCGCCGCGCGGATTGCCGCCGCGCTGCCCGGCTTTCGCGGGGACGTCTTTCAGGTTGAGCCGCAGTTCTGCACGATCCGCAAGGAGGGGACGGCCGCCTACGAGATCGCCGACACGGGCGCGCACAAGCAGTTTCTCGCCCACGTCTACCGCTTCGACGTCGAAACGGACGGACGGTTCGCCCTGCGCGCCTCGAAGGGTGTCATCCCGCGCGCGCTCGTCCGCGACTTCGGCGATGCGGCCGGCTGTGGCGCGTCGCTCGAATCGCTGCGGCGGACGGCGGTCGGGCGCTTCGACGTGAAGGACGCGATCCCGTTTGACCGCCTCCTCGAAACCGAAATGAGGGACTTCGCGCCGTGCGTAATGCCGCTGTCCAAAGCCTTGCAGTAGGCTTCTTCGACGGCGTCCATCGCGGACACCAGGCGATTCTCGCGGATGCCGACCGTGCGCTCACGTTCCGCAACCATCCGCTCACGGTGCTTGCGCCCGAACATGCGCCGCGCCTCATCATGTCGCTCGATGACCGTCTTGCGGCGATTCGGGCGTGTGGCGTGAAGGAGGTCGTCGCGCTCGACTTCACGCCGGAACTTGCCGCGTTGCCGCCGGAGGCCTTCGCCGCGCAGTACCTCGATTCGCCGAACGGGCGGCCGCACATCCGCTGCGGTGCGAACTGGCATTTCGGGAAGGGCGGTGCGGGTGATGCGGAGTGGCTGCGTACGCGCGGCTATGCCGTCACGACCGTGCCGTATGCGACGTGGAACGGCGCGCCGATCTCGTCCTCGCGCATCCGTGCCGCGCTCGCGGCGGGTGACATCACGGCGGCGAACGCGATGCTGGGGCATCCGTTCCGCGTGCACGGCGAACCGCAGAAGGGGAAGGGCCTCGGCACGAAGCTCGGCTTCCCGACGGTCAACCTGCGGCTGATGGACTTGGCAATCGACTTGCCGCGTGGCGTCTATGCAGTGGCGGTCGACGGTGTGCGCGGTGTCGCGAACTACGGCGTCGCGCCGACGCTGGGCGACCGACGCTGGCCGACGCCAATGCTGGAAATTCACTTTCTCCAATGCGGCGCGGCGTCCGTGCCGTCGGCGCCGTTCACCGTCGATTTCGTGCGCTTTATCCGCCGCGAACGGACGTTCGCCACGCTGGACGAGCTGCGTACGCAGATCGCGCATGACTGTGCCCTCTGATTTATGCTATAATACGCGCCCATTTTAGGAAAGGATCCTGAAAATGAACGCAGAAGCAAAGCAAAAACTGATGGAAATGGCCGCGCGCATCCGCGAAATGCGCGAGATCATCGGCTATACGGTCGAACAGATGGCGGAGAAGACCGAAGTTTCGGTCGAGGACTACAAGGCGGTCGAGGCGGGGCTCGTCGATCCGACGTTCAACTTCCTTCACCAGTGCGCGATCGTCTTCGGCATCGACATCAATGCGCTTCTGAAGGGCCACAGCGCCCATCTCTCCGGCTACGAGGTGACGCGCGCGGGGCAGGGTCCGCTCACGGCCCACGAGTCGCACATGGACATCCGCAACCAGGCGGCGATGTTCCGCGATCGCCTCGGCACGCCCTACTGGGTCACGTACAAGTACGACCCGATGCTCCTCGACCAGCCGATCGCGACGACGACCCACGGCGGGCAGGAGTTCGACCTCGTGCTGAAGGGGTCGATGAAGATCCGCGTCGGCGAGCACGTCGAGGAGCTGAAGGAGGGCGACTCGATCTACTACCGCTCCTCGACGCCGCATGGCATGGTCGCGACCGACCCGAACGGCGTCACGTTCCTCGCGATGGTGATGGCGGGCGAGGGCGGCGACACGCACCTCGGGCTGGAGACGGTGCGCCCGCAGTCGCAGAAGGTGCCGCTCGTCGTGGACAAGTTCGTGGAGACCGACGAGGATCTCGCCGGGCGTCTCCTGCACGTGCGCTTCAAGAACACGGAGCGGTTCAACTTCGCGTTCGACATCGTGGACGCGATCGCCGCGAAGTACCCGGAGAAGCTGGCGATGCTGCACGTATCCGACCACCTGACGGAGCGGCGGTTCACGTTCAAGGAGATTTCCGAGACGTCGAACCAGATCGCGAACTACTTCCTCTCGCTCGGCATCGGCAAGGGCGACAAGGTGATGCTCGTGCTGAAGCGCCACTACCAGTACTGGCCGACGATCCTCGCGCTGCACAAGATCGGCGCCGTGGTGATTCCCGCCGTGAGCCAGCTGCTCGTGCACGACTTCGAGTACCGCTTCAAGGCGGCGGACGTGAAGGCGCTCGTCTGCACGGTGGACGGCGACGTGGCCGCCGAGGCCGAGAAGGCCGAGACGCAGCCGGCGATCCGGATGATCGTCAACGGGGACAGGCCCGGCTGGCGGTCGTTCGACAAGGAGTACGTCGGCTTCTCGCGCGTCTACGGGCGGCGTCCCGACGCGCCGGGCGGCAAGGACCCGATGCTCATGTTCTTCACGAGCGGCACGACGGGCTACCCGAAGATGGCCCTGCACAGCCACCTCTACGGCCTCGGCCACTACGTGACGGCGAAGTACTGGCACCAGGTCGAGCGCGACGGGCTGCACTTCACGATTTCCGAGACGGGCTGGGCGAAGGCGAGCTGGGGCAAGCTCTACGGGCAGTGGATGTGCGAGGGCGCGCTCTTCGTCTACGACTTCTCGCGCTTCCACGCCGAGAAGATCCTGCCGATGTTCGCGCAGTACAGGATCACGACGTTCTGCGCGCCGCCGACGATGTACCGCATGCTCATCAAGGAGGACATCTCGAAGTACGACTTCAGCTCCGTCCACCACGCGACGACGGCGGGCGAGGCGCTGAACCCGGAGGTCTTCACGCAGTTCAAGCGGGCGACGGGCCTCTCGATCTACGAGGGCTTCGGCCAGACGGAGACGACGTGCGCGCTCGCGACGCTCTTCGGCGACGAGATCAAGCCCGGCGCGATGGGCAAGCCCGTGCCGGACTACGACATCGATCTTGTGGACGCGGACGGCAAGAGCGTGCCGCCCGGCGAGCACGGCGAGATCGTCGTGCGCACGCCGCGCGACAATCCGCATCCCGGCATCTTCCTCGGCTACTACAAGGACGAGGAGAAGACGGCGGACGCCTGGCGGCAGGGGATGTACCACACGGGCGACCTCGCGTGGAAGGACGAGGACAACTACTACCACTACGTCGGCCGCGCCGACGACGTGATCAAGTCGTCCGGCTACCGCATCGGCCCGTTCGAGATCGAGAACGTCATCATGGAGCTTCCGTACGTCGTCGAGTGCGGCGTGTCGGCGGCGCCCGACCCCGTGCGCGGGCAGGTCGTCAAGGCGACGATCAAGCTCGTGAAGGGCAAGGAGGCGACCGAGGAGCTCAAGAAGGAGATCCAGTCCTACGTGAAGACGCACACCGCGCCGTACAAGTACCCGCGCATCGTCGTCTTCAAGGACGAGCTCCCGAAGACCGTCTCGGGCAAGATCCAGCGCAATCTGCTGTAAAGGAAACGCGCCGCCGAAGCGGCGCGTTCATCTTTTCGACGAGCCGTCGCGCGCGCCTCGGTCACTCCCAGTCGTAGGTCGCCCTGGATCTCCGCCGGGTCGGACAGTGGGATGAAGTCCATCGCGTGTGCGAACCCAGAGGCATGAAGCGCAAAAGCAATCAGGCCAAGTCGACTATATTGCACCTTCTTTTGCATTTCAGTTTCCTTTCGGTTTTCTGTTTAACGCAAAGGATCCTGACGCCAAGGCCGCAAAGGCTTTTTGCCTTTGCGACGTTCCCTTTTCGCAACGGTTCCGATTGTCATGTGAACATGATACACCTTTTGGGGCCATGCCGTGGTGTACGCAACCTGCAATAAGGAATTTTAGTATAATACCACACGTTCCTCGCTTATGAATACTTGGTCTGATTCATCCTCCGTCTGGTGGGGGCTTGGCGGTCTTGTGACTTTTACTGTCCTGACGGTCGCCTGGTTCGTGTGCCTTTTGCACAGCCACGGCATCCGCCCTTTCCGTCTCTTGCACAGGCTTCTGCACCGTCCGATAGGAGAGGTTCTGCTCGGTCTCGTGTGTGTCGGCGGATTTGTCCAGTACGGCTCGACCAAGCATGCGGAAGTGCTTCAGGAGGAGCCCCGCACCGTTCAGGCGGAACTCGCCACGCCGCTTCCGGCGCAGGCCGAGGCGGAGGTCCCAGACCTGTTTCCCGACTGGACGAACGCCGTGACGGACGTCTGCGCCACGGGCATCCGTCCCGCCGAGACGTCGGTCTTCCTTCGTGCGCACTGGCCGATTGCGCAGGCGGACACCGCGTCCGGCGTCGAGGTCTATGCGCGCGCGCAACTGGACGCGGACGGCTGGACGGGCGTCGGCACGGCGGCGCTCCCTGCCGGCGCGGACAGCCTTGTCATCGAGCTACCGCATACGAGTCTGCCGAACGGGTGGACAACCTCGATGTTCTTCACGCTCGGCCTCACTGTCGATACCGACGGCGACGGCCTCTCCGACACCTTCGAGCGTCTCGTGTCCCGGACAGACCCGACCCTCGCCGACACGGACGGCGACGGAATGCCGGACGGGTGGGAGACTGAAAACGGCTTTAATCCGAAAGAGGACGACGCGAGCCAAGACGCGGACGGCGACGGGCTGACGAACCGGGCCGAATTCCAGAATGGCACAGACCCCTGGTGCGCGGATACGGACGGCGACGGCCTTTCGGATCGAGATGAAGTCGGCTGGTGGGAATATGCCGACGCCCTGCCGACGCTCGACGTGTCCGGCGGAACGAACCTTCTGCTGGCGACGCAGCGCTACGACAGCCAGAGGTTCGTTCTGCCGCTGCCGTTTGCCGTGCGATGCGCCGGATGCCTGCACACGAACATGACGGTAGGCGTGAACGGCATCGTCGGGCTGATGTCGGACAGGAATGCGTCATCGGGCTTCTCCGCAGACGATGGGAATTTCGATCTGGTGGCCTACACGGTCAGCGGTTGCCATACGGCCGTCGCCGCCTATTGGGACGACCTGTACGCGGCGGCGAACACGGGCGCGCAGATAACCGTTGCCGACGTCGCAACAGAGGGCCGCAGATATGCCGTGGTGCAGTATTCGGGCATCCGGCTCTATTCGCAGCGGAACAGCCCGACGTGCGCGGCGACATTCCAGGTGGTCATCCCGCAGTCGGAGACGAATACGGTGTATGTCCGCTACATCAGCCTGTCCGACGGCTTCGACGGATCGGGCGCGACCATCGGTGCGCAGCTTCCGAACCGCGAGCGGACGTACCAGGTCTCGTTCAACGCCGTCGGAGCGATCTCGAACGGAACGGTGATCGCCTACCATTTCGGAACGGGGTCCGATCCGACCATGGCAGACACGGACGGCGATGGCCTCGATGACGGTCTGGAGGCGGTGATCGGCACGAGCGCGCGCTATGCTGACACTGATGGGGACAGACTGACGGACGCATGGGAGCTCGACAACGGCCTCGACCCGCTGTCCGCCGCCGAGAATGACGGCGCGGACGGCGACCCCGACGGTGATTCCCTGCCCAACGTCAGGGAGATGGAGTACGGGACGAACCCTGCCGTCGCCGACACGGACGGCGACGGCCTCCGCGACGGCGAGGAGACGGGAAGCGTCTTCGCGACAAACGCAATTTCGTGGCTGTCGTTTGACGCGAGCGAAGACTTGACCACGGACATCTCCACCAACTCAAGGCGTTGCGTCAGCCGCCCCCTGCCCATGCCGCTTCGCATTCAGGGCGAGGTCGTGACGAACCTGACCGTCTCGGCAAACGGGCTTGTGTTCCTGAACAAGGTCGGCTACGCCAATCGGGGAAATTCCACGTCCGCCTCCGACTTCACGTACAGGATTGACGCGAACGCCCTTGTCATCGCGCCGTATCTCCAGTATGCCTGCATCCGCTCCGACATCGCGGGTCGGCAGACCTCCGTCAGGTACGGTACGGCGACACACGACGGAACGGGGTATCTGCTCGTCGAATGGCTCAATTCCCACTACAGCACGTCGACATGGCAGACGAATTCGATTTCCTTCCAGCTGGCGATTCCGACGAATGCGCCAGACCGCGCATACGCCCGTTACGTCGACGTCGACGGGCCGTACATGGACGGGCGCTACGCCAGCGTCGGAATGCAGACCTTCGACGGCAGATGGCTGCATTCATGGTGCTACCGTTCCGCCGGAAGGGTTTCCGAGGACCTCGCGCTCGCGTTCCTCTTCGGCGCGAATTCGGATCCGCTGTCGGCGGATTCGGACGGGGACGGCCTCTCGGACAGGCAGGAGGTCGCGGCCGGTTCGTCCCCCGTGAAGAGGGATACGGACGGCGACGGCATGACAGACGACTGGGAGGCCGCGCACGGGCTTGATCCGGGCAATGCCAGTGGCGCTGACGGCGCGGCGGGTGACCCAGACGGCGACGGGCTGTCGAACATCGACGAATACCGGAACGGCTGCGACCCGCAGAATCCCGACACGGACGGCGACGGCGTAGGCGACGGCGCCGAGGTCGCCCGTGGCGCGAACCCGGCGGACGCCTCGGACGGCGGCGCGGCTCCCGACGCGGGCCTGTTCCGCGAGCTGACCTTCAACATCAACGGTGACTATGCGGCATGGGAAATGGACATAGAGGGCCTTGGTCCGGACGACACGCGCGTCCGGCGCATCACGATGGGCGCGCCGAATGCCCGGAAGGACGTGCCGCTCAGGATGCGCAAGGGCAACGCCTACCGGCTCGCGATGCGCTGGCTGAACAGCGACGGGCACACGGAGCCTTATTCGTGGTACTGCTGGCAGGCGAAGATAGACGGCGTTCCGTCCTCCCCTTCGTATCGCGGCTATTCGACGGAACGGCTGGACGGGAACGAGATCCTTGCCGGCGGCGGCTGGGTGGCCGAGAACGCGGACGGGCTCCTCTCGGCGCACGTCCATATGCATGACCCTGACGAGACGGGGTATGGCGGCGGGAATGTCGCGGAGGGGCTGGTCGCGACGCTCCATGTGCTGGAGGACCCGGAACTGGTGCCGGACATGGACCGCGACGGGCGGATCGGCGAAGACGACGCGGCGCTTGTCGGGCAGGGGCGTCCGTTCCGCTTCTGGACGAACGACGACGGCGACCGCTCGTCCGCCGACGGCGACATGGCCAGGGCCGTCTCGGACGAGTTCCCGGCGAACGGACTGGACTGGGACACCGGCAAGGTCAACGGGCGTCGCGACCTGGTCGACTACGCGGCCGTCTGGCTGAACCTGAAGCCGGTGGCCGACAGCGTCCCTGCAGTCCTCCGCCCGTCGCTGACGTATCGCCTTCGCCATCCGAGCGGGGCCTTGAACGCGGTCTGGTCGACGATGGGGAAGGACGGCCTGGCGTCGTTCTTCCGAAGCGACATGTCCGGGTTCGGCCCCGCCCTGGATCAGGATTCGCGCTTCGCGACAAAGGAGAGGATCGGGGCGTATGGACTGGACGTGCCGACCGCGTTCGCGGCGCTGGCGGAGGGTGGCGGCCCGCAAGGCGTGTTCTGGGTGGACGGGCGCCACGCTTCGGAAGAGCCCCTGTGGATCGACGTCCTGTACGGCTCGCAGGTCGTCTGCTCGAACAGGCTGGCCGTCAGCCTGTCAGGCGTCGAGGACATGTACCGGTGGCTGAACCAGCGCGGCATCTGCGGCGCGCCCGTCGGCCGGGCGTCAGCCCTCGGTGTGCCGGCGAACTTCCCGGACGCGGAGTCCGACGGACGGCAGTTCGTGTTCGTCCACGGGTACAACGTGGACGAGACCGCCGCACGCGCGTGGTCGGCCGAGATGTTCAAGCGGCTGTGGCAGTCGGGTTCGCGCGCGATGTTCACGGCGGTGACGTGGTACGGGAACGACTCGCAGGGCGCGCTCTACCTCGGCAACACGCCCGACTACTATTCCAACGTCGACCATGCGCTGGCGACGGCAGGGGCCTTCGGCTCGGCGGTTGCCGCGCTTCCCGGAACGGCGCGGTACGTCGCCGCGCATTCGCTCGGCAACATGATGGTGTCCTCCGCGATCGCGGAGCATGGCCTGTCGGTCGCGCGCTACTTCATGCTGAACGCCGCCGTGCCGCTGGAGGCGTACGACCCGAACGCGGTGACGGCGGCCTCGCGGAACAACATGACGCCGGGCGATTGGCGGCCCTATGCGCTGCGGCTTCGCGCCAGCCACTGGCACGAGCTGTTCGGCACGGCTGACGCGCGCCGCGACCTGACGTGGAAAGGCCGATTCGCGGCGATAAGAAATGCGGTGAACTACTATTCGACTGAAGAGGAGGTGCTTGCGAATGCGGACGGAGGAGAGCACCCCATCTTGTCCGCTAATTTTGCCTGGGCGAACCAGGAGACTCGGAAAGGCGTGTGGCCGGCGTTCTTGCCGGGGAACAACGAGGCCGGCTGGTCGTTCAATGCCGACTATGACGTCAACAACCCGGACTATGTCGGTGGCGGAGATCCCCTGACGATTCACCTGACGCCGGCGCAGGCGGCGCAGTTGACCGATGCCCAGCTTCGGACGGTGCCGTTTTTCGGGGCGTTCGACGACATGTCGATCTGCACGACGAATCAAGTCCGGGACATCCCGCAGAAGAACCAGCTGCTCGCCGACGCGATTCCCGCCGAATCGTATGCGGCGGGACGCAATCCGATTTCGGGTCGTGACAATTTGGATATGCAGGAAAGGAAGACGGGAGGCGGGAAATGGACACACAGTTTCATTGTCGAGGCCCCTTACGCATGGACCTATCTCATTTTTAACGCCATAAAGGAAGGAATCAACCAATGAAGAGCCTGGTGATGCTGGTGTTGTTGTCTTTGCCGCTTGTCGGTTGTTCTGAATCAGTCACACTGAAAGTCAATGTTCACGATGAAAGCGGACATCCTGTCACGAATGCCATCATCAAGATCGAAACTCTGAAGAAGTTATTTATGGGCACGGGTAGCAAACCGAGCGATTTTCGCACGATTACTGCGTATGCTGATTCCAATGGCGTTGTGTCCGTTAAATTTGATGTAGTGTCCACAGATTCTACATATTGGTTGTCTGCAGACGGCTATTATCAGCCCCCATGTCATGATATCTACTACAAGATGAAAAAAGATCATCTGTTTTATGTGGAACTCGCCGAGCATGAAAAGGAAGAATCGATCGTCATGCGAAAGATAAGGAATCCGATTCCGATGTTTGGCTATAGCCCCCCTTCATGGCTCGGCACGAAGCTTCCGCTTCATGGCGAATACGGATTTGACATGGTGGTTGGTGATTTTCTCTCTCCGCATGGCAAGGGTGAAGTTGCCGATTTCTACATTCTGAAAAACTATGATGAACGGACTTGCACTGGAAAGTCGGCCCTGTTCTTCAAGGGGAGGGGAAACGGCGCTTACAAGATCAAGGCATTCACTGGCAGCAGTTTCCGTTCGTGCTATGCGGCGGACACAAACGCAGTTCTCAAGACTGAGTTTCGACACGAATACATGAAATTAGAGAACATGTCGGGATGGAAAGAAGTGTGCGATGTAGATGAGGACGAATGCCTTATCCTCCGAACAAGATGCCAGTACAATGAAAAGGGAGAGCTTGTCTCCTGTCACTATTCAAAGATCTACGGGAAGATAGAGATCCGCAGCTATTTGAATTTCAGGGCGTATGCGTTCAATCCCACGCCAAACGACACGAACCTCGAATTTGACATAACCAAGAATCTTCTTAAGAAGGACACAGCACCGTATTTGCCATAATGCCAGTATGGTCACATTCAAGGATAGGGGGGCTCAAGGGGCATGGACGCACAGTTTCGTGATTGTAGCGCCCTATGCGTGGGTGTGGCGGCTGCTTGAATCTATTAAAAAAATTCACTCCCAGTCGTAGGTCGCCTCGCGGCCGCCGTCCATGAGCCACCGCTGCGGGCGCGGCGTTTCCTGCCAGTCAAGCGGCTCGCCGGTCGCCGCCGGACGCGAGGCCGTCTTCCACGCCGCGCCGAGCGCGCGGGCGATTTCGGGATCGGTCGCGAGCGAACGCTTCCAGCTCGTGAAGAGCGCGGTGCCGCTGCGGGCGACGAGATCGAGCCACTGGCGGTTCAGCCGCCAGGGCACGTCCCCTTCGTTCACGAGCCCCACGCAGTCGCCGTCGTTCAGGTAGAAGATGCCGTTGTGGATCGCGCGCATGCCGAGCGTGTTCGGCCCCATCTTGCGCGTCCGCGCCCAGTCGTACCCGCTCGTGTCGTCGCCCGTGCGCTGCAGCTCGAAGAGCGCCGCCGCGAAATGGTCGATCGCGTTGCAGCCGATGATCAGCATCCGGTCGCCCGCCGCCGCGCGCATCGCCCGGTAGAGGCCGAGCGCGACCTCCGCCGTCGTCCGCGAGCGGTCGCGCCACTTGGGCAACGGCTTCTTCACGGGCGACGCCGCCAGCTCGTAGCCCCAGACCACGTTCCAGTCGTAGGTGATGAAGTCGATCTTGACGAGCTCCATGCCCCAGTCCGCGAAGCGCGCCATCTCCTCGCGGATGCGCCGCTCCCACTTCGGGTCGGTCGGGTCGACGGGCAGGGCCTTTATGCCCTCGTCCGGCTCGAACGGACGGTACCAGAGGCCGGGGCGCGCCCGCAGCGCCTTCACACGGCGCGCGAACTCCGGCATCTCCATCCCCCAGCGCGGATTGACCGCGCCCCACTGGCCGCCCGGCCGCGACGGGTCGCCGCCGTGCTGCAGGGCGTTCTGCCAGCCGTCGTCCACGACGGCGAACGGGCGGTTCGCCACGGGCTCGCCCGGCTGCGCGTCCATCGCGTCCACGAGGAACTTCGCGTCGGCGAGGAAGTTCGTCGCCGTGTTGCGTCCGTAGGCGCAGTACCAGTCGTTGTAGCCGTAGACCGGCGCGGCGGGCAAACGTGACACGGGGCACATCGTGCGGCAGAACGCGCGCCCCGCCGCAAACGCCGACTCGCCGGGAACGCCCTTGCGCGCGACGAGCGTGCAGAGCGCGAGCGCACGGTCGCCGAGCGCGACGGGATCCGCCCCGGCGCGGACGTCGAGGCTGAGTTCGAGGCCGTCCGGGCGCGCCCGCCAGCAGGCGAAGGCGTTCGGCTGGACTTTCACGCCGTAGCCGTCCGTGCGCGCACCGTCCGTCGCGAGGAAGTACCACGCCATTGTCCCGCCGCGCGGCGCGTCCGCCGCGTCGATCCGCCGCCATTCGCTGTCGCCGTAGGTGCGCTCCCACATGCCGCCGAGGACCCGCGTCGCCGCACCGAGGCCGCCGCGCCAGGCGAGCGTGACGGTCGACGCCGTGCCGCCGTGCAGGGTGAGCGTGCCGTCGGCCGCCAGCGTGACGCGGCTTCCGGCGGGCTGTCCGTCGACCCGGATCTCCGTCGGCGCATCGAGCGGAATGAAGTCCATCGCGTACGCGAACACGGCCGCGAGAACGGAGGCAAAGAGAAGCATCGCCAACTGCAAGTAAACGTGTTTCATTTTAAATTATTTCCTTTTCTTTGTTGCTTTCGCTGAACACGGAGGTGGTGGAGGAACGGAGGCACGGAGATTTTTTGATAACGGCCTCCGTGCCTCCCAACCTCCAATTCCTCCGTGTTCAACGCCGTAGGCATTTCTCAAATGAATACGGCGAATTCTCTCCGTTAATACCGCTTCAGCAGCTCCAGCAGCGCGCGGTCGAGCTTGTGGCCGTCGTAGTCTTCATAGCGGACGTCCGTGCGGTTCGAGTCGAGGACGCCGAACGTGCCGCGCCAGTTCCACAGCGCCCAGCTCCAGCCACGCTCCTTCAGGAGCCGCAGGTTGTCCTCCAGCCACGCGAGGGCGACGTCGTGGGGACAGGCCCTGAATGCGCCGAACTCGCCCATCATGACGAACGTGCCTGTCGCGGCGAGGTCGTCCCACGCCTTGAAGTTGCTGCGGTAGAGTGCTTCCAGTCCCACCTCGGCGTAACGGCGCGGTGTGGTGTCCGGCGGCTCGGCCGAGACGAACGGACGGGACGCGCCGAAGCCGACGAACCGCTGCACGAACCGCGAGGGCGGCGCGAAGCGCGGCACGAGGCGCAACAGGGCGGTGCGTCCGTCCGGCGCGGTGAGGCGTACGCCCGTCAGATGGCACCAGTCGCCTGCCGCGAGGCCGATCTCCAGCCGCTTCACGGCGCGCGCCACCCGCGTCGTCTCGACGCCAAGGTAGTCGCCCTGCAGGATCTTCCACTTCGGATGCTCCGCGACCGAGCGCCAGTTCGGGTTCCCCTTTTCGGGACGAAAGGCGATGTCCCGAATCGTCTCGCCGTCGCCCGTCACGCGCACGGTCACCTTTTCGCTCACGCCGCCGAAATGGAGGGCGATCTCGCCCGCCGGGACGTTCTCGATCACGAGCGGCGCACGCAGCTTCGGCTTGCCCGGCCCCGCGAGCAGTCCCGTCGGCGCGTCTTCGGGAAGCGGCCAGACGGGCGGCAGGGACGCCGTCAGCCCCGCGCACCACGGCGCGCCGAAGTGCGAGACGGACATCGGCCTGTAGCCCCGCATCGCCTGCGCGACGCCGCGTTCGCCCGCGAGCGCGAACGTCGGCAGGTTCCCGCCGTCGCGTCCGTCCGAGAACACGAGGCGGTCGGGGTCTTCCGCCCGAATCGCCGCGAGCGCCGGACGAATCGCCGCGACGTACTTTTCCTCGTCGATCTTCGGCGGCTCGTTCACGAGGTCGAACGAGACGCGGCGGTTCGGCCATTTCTTCCAGCGGCGCGCGAACAGTCCCCAGTAGCGGGCGAACACCTCCTGCGCCGCCGCGTCCGCGAACAGGTCGGCCGGCTCCTTCCCCGTCGGGTTCACGCAGTAGCCGGGCGCACGGTGCAGGCAGACCTGCACATGGATGCCGTATTTCTCGCCCCATTCGATCGCCTGATCCACGACCTTCAGCCGTGCCTCGTCAATCGCGTTCCAGTCACCGCCGTGCGTGAAGTAGCGGTAGTCGATCGGCAGACGCACGAAGTTGAAGCCTTCCGCACGGATCTGCCGGAAGTCCCATTCGCGATAGGCGGGCGTCGGATCGCTCGTCGGCCAGACGAACATCTCCAAAAGGTTGAAGCCTCGCCACCGCTCGGCCGGTCTCCAGTCGGCACGGCGGGAATCGTCTGACGCTTCGCGGACGCATCCGGCCAACGTAGCCACCGCGACAATCAGCAAGAGACCGCGCTTCATGTCCGCACCTCCAGCGGCGCGCCGCACCGTCCGAACGCATTGCGCGCCCGCACCTCGAACCGCATCCGTGCGCCCGCCGGGAACTCCTCGACGGCGAAGGGACAGGCCACCGGAATCGTCTCCTCGCTTTCGGGACGGGCGCAGCGATCAGAGTAGACGAGCCGCGTCACGGCGGGCGTCGTCGCGTCACCGACGAACGCCCGCACCTCGTAGTCGAGCGCACGCGGCGCCGTCGCCGTCGAGACCGCCGCCGGGAACGTCACGCGCCACTGGTCGATCGGCTCGCGCTCGCGGTTCTCCGCCGCGCACCGCACGACCGTCGCGCGCGCGCCGACGGGGAACTGCGGCGCGGGCGTCTCCGCCGCGCGGCGGTCGAACGAATACGGCTTCGCGGCGTCTGCGCCGAGCGGCAGCTCCCACGCCGGGCCAAGCGGTGCGTCCAGACGGAAGTCGATGCGCTTCAGGACGATGCGGTCGTCCCACACCGAGACGAGCAGTCCCTGCTCGGGCACGGACATCGGATACGTCGGAAGCAGCGGCGTGACGCCCTGCCGCGCCCGCGCGTCGTCGATGACCCGCGCGTTCTCGCGTCCGTTCGCCTGCGTGACGTAGGCGAGGGACGGTGCCTCGATGGCCGTGAACGCCCCCTGCCAGACCATTTTCTCGTCCGTCAGCGTGCGGTGGGCGTGACCGCAGAACGCGATGCAGTTCGGATGGCGCGCGAGCATCGCCGTGGAACGTCCGTCGTCGAGGCCCGTCATTTCCGCCCCGCCCATCGTGCCGCGAAAGACGCGGTGCTGGGCGTAGAAGAACGGCTTCGCCGGATCGAGCGCAAGCGACGCGAGACGCTCTTCCGCACCGGGCGTGTTGTCTCCGCGCGGATTTGCCGCGCCGCCGTCCATCGTGAAGTTCGCAAGCACGAAACGGTAGCCCTTGACGTCGCGGACGAACAGCGGCTCGTATGTCTCGCCGAATGCCTCCTCCCAGCGGCGGGCCGCACCCGACTGCCGAATCGCCATCGCCTCCACTTCGGCCGCCGAGAAGCCGTACATCTTCTGCGCCGCCTCGAAGCTGCCGAAATGGTGGTGGGCGTAGCCGCCGTTGTCATGGTCGCCGTAGAGGAAGAGCCGCGTCACCGGTGTGCCGTCGCGGCGCCGGTCGTTGGGGAAGACGGCGCGCCACGTGTCGGCGACCATCTTCAGCTGGTGCGAAAGCCCCCAGTCCGTCAGGTCGCCGCAGCACATCACCGCATCGACGGCGTGCGCGTCGAACCACCGGAGCGCCCGCGCGAACTTCGCGCAGCTGCGCGCGTCCTTCAGGTGGGTGTCGGAAATCACGCCGAAGACGAGGCGCGGCGGCGTTTGATCGCCCGCCAGCGTCCGCGACGGCCCCAACAGGCCGAATCCGGCGGCGCCGGCGATGAATTCGCGTCGGTTCATGTTCGCTCCTTGCTTATCGGATGATGAGGACGGCGCCGGACTTCTTCGCGCGCAGGAAGTCGCTCGGCTTTTTCTCGCCGTCCCAGACAATGATCTCGTCGAGATGTCCCGCCGAGCCGCCGCCCACGTAGAACCGCGACACGCCGGACGCGACGGCGAGAACGCCGTTCAGCGTCGCCTGGGCGACCTGCTCGTAGTCGCGGTAGAGCGTGACGACCGTGTTCGCGTCGACCGTCTTGAAGTTCGCCGCGTAGTGGTGCCAGCGTCCGTCGAGGCTGTCCGCCGGATAGGTCGCGACGACCTTGTTCGCCTCCGCCTCGGTCGAGGCGACGAGCTCCAGCGTCTTCCCCGTCGCGTCCGTGCGCAGTCCCCAGACGAAGTCGTTGACGTCCTTGTTGTCCACGAGCCGCATCACGCCCGCCGTCGCCTTCGTGGCGGACGCGCGAGAGAAGAACTCCAGCGTGAAGTCGGCGCGGTCGAGGACGCTTGCCGACTCGTAGGCGAGATAGCGGTTGTCGTAGCGCAGGGAGTGCGCGTTCGTCTCGCGGACGACCCCGCCCGCCGCGTCGAGGAGCGACTTGCCCGGCACGCGTCCCGACAGCGTCGGCGGATTCGGCTGATTTTCAACGCTATTCACGCCATTCGTCCAGCCGCCGCCGAACACCTGGGCGTTGACGCACGAATCCAGCACGTTCTCCTCGTAGGTCAGGTGGATGAGCTTGCCGTTGGCGTACGGGGCGACCGTCAGGAACTCGGCCGGCTTCAGCGCCCGCCGCGTGATGCGCACCTCGTCGATCGCGCCGCGCGCAATCTGGTACTTGTCGCCCGTATCCCACATGTTGCCGGCGATGGTCGTCTGGTACGTTGCCGTTGTTTCAAGCGAGCCGACGGCAAATTCCCGTTTGAGGAAGCCGTCAAAGTAGACGCCGATCTTTCCGGCGGACTTGCCGTAGACGAGTGCGACATGATGCCAGGTTCCGTCGACGACGGACGGCCCGAACGAGAACGAGGCCGTCGTTCCCGACTCGGCGCCCGGGAAGTAGCCGGTGAGCCAGCCATCCTTGCGCATGACGCGCAGCTTCCACGTCGGCGCGCAGAAGAGATACGCGCAGTCGTCGTCACTCGCCAACGCTTCGCCAAGGTCGTCGATCTTGAAGAACATCTCGGCCGTGAAGTCGTCGTCCGACACGCGGTTCGCCCGGTCGTCGAACGTGAGGCGGCCCGTGAAATGGGCGCTCGCGTCGTTCGTCGCGAGATGCAGCGCCGCCGCGTTCGCCGTGCCGGTCGCGGCCCAGACGTTCGCGCGCACCGTCGCGCCGGGCACGTCGCCCGAAGTCGTCGTGTCACCTTTCATGATCGCGCCGACCGAGGCTGGAGATGCGCCCGGTGCCTTGTTGATGGGGGGGGGGGGGGGGGGGGAAAAGTCAAGGTAAAGGGCCGTGTCTTCGTCCGCGTTCGGCGAGACGGGGCGCAGGAACGCGGTCGGCTCGAGAACCGCGTTCGAGAGGCGCACCTCGTCGATGAGGCCAGAAAAACTGCCGCCGATGAGAAGCGGATATCCGTCCGCGTAATGGATGGGTTCCGTCAACTTGCAGGTGCCGACGGAGACATAATCCGCAAAGCACTGCGCCTGCCAGGTGCCGTCCACTTCGCAGACGCGCAGGGCCACGTGATGCCACTGGCCGTCCGCCAGGCTGTCCGAGGCGCAGTCGGCGGACGCATTCAGCTCGCCCGCCGCGTTGTGGAAGCGCAGGGAAATCGACGGACGCGGCGTGTTGGCCGAGGTTTTGTGGAGACGAACGTAAAACGCCTCCTTGCCCTCGCCGTTCATCATGCCGACGAGCGGCTTCCAGTTCGGCAACTCCGTCCCCTCGTACCTGAAGAAGAACTCCAGCGTGAACGTCTGCGGACGCAGGGCATCGGCGGAGGCGACTTCCACGCGGCCCGTGTTGCCGTTCTCGTCGGCGAAGCGGAGCGCGCGGTCGTTGACGGACGACTGGTGCGCCGCCGCATCGTAGAGGCGCGCGTCGGCGGCGAATGCCTCGGCGAACTGCGGCCCCGTGCCGCCGGTCGAAACGGCCGTCCCCGCGAATTGCGTCGCGTCGATTGCGTTGGCGAGCGTCGTCGCGGCCGTCCCCGCCGCACCGTCCCCGAACCGCCACCAGGCGACCGTGTCGGCAGTTGCCGTGTCAAATGCGGCGACCGCGACGGCGGCGCACGCCCATTTTCCCATTCTGCTGTTCATGCGTAATTCCTATTTAGAGTTGAACACGGTGGGAAGTTTATCAAATGCGCCGTCAAGAACGCAAGGGGAGGCGTTATCACCCAGCCCAAGAGTTTATTATCTAACAGAACAATCCTATCAAAATCGCAGGCCCGTCGTCACCGACAGATCGCGCGAACCGTCCTCCGAGGAATCGCCACCATCGCCACACGTCAGTCGATCAGACGTGACAAGCCATTCCCCTCGGCAGAATACGTCTCAACAAGCGAAAACGCCGAGGCGATGGGCGATCCTCTCTGTCCTCTCGTGCGCCTGTCGGCTCCTCCGGGCCACAGGCGACTGACGTCGCCGCTTCGCCATCCTGTGCGTGTGTCAGTTCTATATAGAAAATCTCTGCGGCTCTGCGTGACAACCCCCGAAGGTGCGGCGTCTCGCGCGGAGGGGCGGGAAGTGGCGCGAGTGAGGAGCGAGGGTTTGCAGGCGTCGGAGAGGTTTCGTTCGCAACCAATTGTTTCGCCGAGGCACGGCAGGCTGAAGTCGGCCGATTGTCTTCGGGGAGAAGCGCAAACCCGAACGACGAGACCGAGCGAGCAGCTTCCCGCTCCGACGCGCGCGTTATCGGGCGAGATGTCGGGCCGACGTGCCAAATTTTACATCTCATTTGGTATAATTCGCGCATGAAGACATGAAGAGAACGTCCGGCATCCTACAGCTGCATCGCATCCGCAAGCAACCGCTGCGGCGCGTCCTGGTCGCGATCAACATCGGCGGCGCGTCCGGACGTGACGCGCTCTCGGGGTTCTTCCGCTTCGTCAACGCCGGCAGGCGCTGGCGGCTGCGGCTCCTGGACAGCACGTCGCGCATCCGCGAGACGCTGCTCAACGAGACCTCCACGCCCTACGACGGCATCGCGACGGACTACCCCGCCGACGCCGAGACAGTCGACCTGCTGGCAAAAAGCGGCGTGCCGGTCGTCTTCTCGCACTTCGAGAGCGACCGCCTCGACGTCTTCCCGACGGCCTCGTTCGTCCGGCTTGACGACGAGGACGTCGGCCGCGCGGCGGCGGACTACTTCTTCGAGATGGGCAAGTTCGGCTCCTTCGCCTTTGTCGCGGGCTCGCCCGGACGGGAGGAGTGGTCGATCCGGCGCGAGCGCGGCTTCCGCGCGGCCCTTGCGTCCCGGCAGCTCGACTGCCGCACGCTCGTCCTGCCGCCGGAAGCCAACGCGCGCGACAACGCGGCGTTCGTCCTGACCCTGCAGCGACTGCCGAAGCCCGTGGCCGTCTTCGCCGACTGGGACAACGCGGCCTTTCGGACGCTCGAAATCTGCGCCGAGGCCGGAATCGACGTGCCGGGGCGCGTCTCGATCCTCGGCACGGACAACGACGAGGTGCTGTGCCGGGGCGTCGAGCCCGCGCTTTCCAGCATCCTGCCCGACCACGTCGGACTCGGCTTCCGCGCCGCGCAGGAGCTCGAACGCCGCATGAACGGCGGACGCCCCCGGCTCGTCGTCCTGAAGTCGTCCGTCCGCGAGATCCTGACACGCGACTCCACGCGCACGCCCCAGCCCGCCGAGCACCTCATCCGCCTCGCGCGGAAGTTCATCGCGGAGAACGACACGCGCCACCTCACGCCGGCAGACGTCGTCGCCCACCTCGGCGTGTCGCGCTCCCTCGCCGACCTGCGCTTCCGCGAACTGGCGGGACAGACGATCGGCGAGGCGATCGCCGCCGCCCGCATCGGCGCGGTCAAGCGCAAGCTGATTTCGACGCGCGCGACCGTCACGCAGATCGCGCGCACCTGCGGCTTCCCGAACGCGCCGTCGCTCGTGCGCTTCTTCAAGCGCGAGACGGGCCAGACCCCCGCCGCCTGGCGCACGCGCTGAAACGACGCCGTTTTTGGTATAATATGCGGAATGAAGTTTGAAGACAACCTCAAGAAGTTGGAAGGGCTCGTTGCGCAGATGGAGTCCGGCGCGCTCAATCTCGACGACATGATCAAGGCGTTCGAGGAGGGGCGCGCGCTCGTGGCGACCTGCCAGAAAGACCTGGAGTCCATCCGCCAGCGCATCGAGAAAGTGACCAAGTCCGGCGCTGCCGTGCCGCTCGAAATCTAACCTCCCAAACTCCCAAACCTTCCAAACTTCCAAAACCTCCCAAACTTCTCGATGAAACAGATCTACGTCCAGGCCCAGGCTGACCACATCGAATCGCTCTTCAAGGGCACGCCGCTCGCTGCCATCGAGGAGCTCGTCTGGAACGCGCTCGATGCGGACGCGCGGGAGGTCAAGGTCGATCTCATCACGAATCCGCTCGGCGCGGTCGACGCGGTGCGCATTTCGGACGACGGGACGGGCATTGACGTCATCCGCGCCGACCAGACCTTCGGCAACCTCGGCGGCAGCTGGAAGCGCGCGGGGAAGGGCACGGCGACGGCGGGGCGTCGTTTGCACGGCCGCCACGGGCGCGGACGCTTCAAGGCGTTTGCGCTCGGCTCGAGCGTCGAGTGGCGCACGACGATGCGCGCGGGCGACCGGCTCCTGTCCTACAAGCTGTCCGGCACGGCGGAACGTCCCGGCGTCTTCTCGCTCGAAGACGCGCCGGCGGGTTTCGCGACGGGCACCGAGGTCTACGTCACGAACGTGCGCGCGACGGTCGATTCGCTGCTGGACGCGGGCGAGACGGTGCAGAACCTCGCGGCGAAGTTCGCGCTCTACCTGAAGAGCTACCCGAACGTGCGGATCTACTTCAACGGCCTGCCCGTGACGCCCGTCATCGTGCAGCGTCAGGTGACCGACTACACGCTCACGCTGCCCGGCGGGGCGGAGGCGAAGCTGGAGGTCATCGAGTGGAAGCGCAAGTTCGTCGGTTCGGGTCGCCTCGTCTTCGCGGGGCCGGACGGCTTCCAGCTTCACGAGCAGCCGGCGGGCGTCCGTTCGGGTGCGGGGCTCAGCTTCACGGCCTATCTCGTCTCGCCGCGCTTTCCGGCGCTTGCGGCCGAGAATGCGCTCGTGATGGACGAGCTCAATCCCGAAGTCCGCCAGTACCTTGACGCGACGAAGAAGACGCTGAAGGCGCATTTTCTGGCTCTTGGCGGCGAAAAGACCGCATTCGAGCGTGAATGGGAGGAGCGCATCGGCGCGTTTTCGGTGGAGGAGCGCAAGACGCTTTTGGCGCTTCTCAAGAGGTCTCTGAAGGCTCGGTAAGGCCCGTCTTAAAATACCCCCCTTGAAAGTCGGGGCCTGTTTTCGGTATAATATGCAAAATTTTTCTAAGTAAAGGAAGAAACAAGAAAATGGCAAAGCGCGACATTCCGCTCGATCACGTGAGAAACTTCGGCATCATGGCCCACATTGACGGTGGCAAGACCACGACGTCCGAACGCATTCTCTTCTATTCCGGCAAGAACTACAAGATCGGCGAGGTGCATGACGGCGCCGCGACGATGGACTTCATGGTGCAGGAGCAGGAGCGCGGCATCACGATCCAGTCCGCCGCGACGTGCGTGCAGTGGGGCGCCTACCGACTCTCGCTGATTGACACGCCCGGACACGTGGACTTCACGGCCGAGGTCGAGCGCTCGCTGCGCGTCCTCGACGGCGCGGTCGCGCTCTACTGCGCGGTCGGCGGCGTCCAGCCCCAGTCCGAGCAGGTGTGGCGCCAGTCCGAGAAGTACAAGGTGCCGAAGATCGCGTTCGTCAACAAGATGGACCGCGTCGGCGCGAACTTCTACAACGTGATGGAGCAGATGAAGAGCCAGCTCAACGCGAACCCGGTGCCGATGGTCATCCCGATCGGCGCGGCGGAGACGTTTGACGGCGTCATCGACCTCATCAAGATGAAGGCGCTCTACTTCGACATGAAGTCGCTCGGCAAGACGGTCATCGAGAAGGACATCCCGGAGGAGTACGTCGAGAAGGCCAAGGAGTACCGCCAGAAGATGGTCGAGTCGGCCGCCGAGCAGGACGACGCGCTCATGGAGAAGTTCTTCGCGGGCGAGGAGCTGACGAACGACGAGATCAAGAAGGCGATCCGCAAGGGCACGCTCGCGCGCACGATCACCCCGGCGTTCTGCGGCTCGGCGTTCAAGGACAAGGGCATCCAGCCGCTCCTCGACGCGGTCTGCGACTACCTGCCGTCCCCGCTCGACGCGGGCCCGGCGGTCTCGGCCGACGATCCGACCCAGAAGCGCGAGGTGAGCGACACCGAGCCGTTCTGCGGCCTCGCGTTCAAGATCATGAACGACCCGAAGTCGGGCGGCAAGATCACGTTCGTGCGCGTCTACTCGGGCACGCTGAAGCTCGGCGAGGAGCTTCTGGACTCGACGATCAACAAGGAGCAGCGCATCTCGCGCCTCTTCCGCATGCACGCCTCGAAGCAGGAGCCCCTGGACGAGGCGCACGCCGGCGACATCGTCGCGTGCGTCGGCCTCACCGAGACGCGCACGGGCGACACGCTCTGCGACCCCGACCACCCGATCACGCTGGAGTCGATCGACTTCCCGGCGCCGGTCATCTCGGTCGCGGTCAAGCCGAAGTCGCGCGGCGACAACGAGAAGCTCGGCGTCGCGCTCCACGCGCTCGCGATGGAAGACCCGACCTTCGTCGTCACGTTTGACCAGGAGACGAGCGAGACGATCATCGCCGGCATGGGCGAGCTCTACCTCGAAGTCATCGTCGACCGCCTGAAGCGCGAGTTCAACGTCGAGTGCGACGTCGGCGCGCCGCAGGTCGCGTACCGCGAGACGATCACGGTGCCGGTCGACAACGAGTACAAGCACGTCAAGCAGTCCGGTGGCCGCGGCCAGTACGCGCACGTCTGCCTGAAGCTCGCGCCGCAGGAGCCGGGCAAGGGCTTCGAGTTCGTCAACGAAGTCAAGGGCGGCGTGATTCCGACGGAGTACATCCCGGCGGTCGAGAAGGGCGTCAAGAAGGCGCTCGAGGCCGGCCCGCTCGCGGGCTTCCCGGTCGTGGACGTCAAGGCGACGGTCTACTTCGGCTCGTACCACGAGGTCGACTCGAACGAGTTCGCGTTCATCACCTGCGCGATGCAGTGCTTCAAGCAGGCGTTCCTCAAGGCGAAGCCGCAGCTGCTGGAGCCGATGATGGACGTCGAAGTCGTCGTCCCCGAGCAGTACATGGGCGCGGCGAACGGCTCGATCAACCAGCGTCGCGGCCGCATCGAGGGCATGGAGGACCGCGCGGGCGTCAAGCTCCTCAAGGCGACCGTCCCGCTCGGCGAGATGTTCGGCTACTCGAACGCGATCCGCACGGTCACGCAGGGCCGCGGCTCGTTCACGATGATCTTCAAGCAGTACGAGGCGGTGCCGAAGAACATCGCCCAGCAGGTCATCGAGAAGCGCATCAAGGAGGGCAAGGTCCGTCCGATGGCCGACTGACCGTCGAGGACGAGATTCGACGCAAGGGCGGCGCGGTTTCCCGTGCCGCCCTTGCGTTTGCGCCATGCGAAGGACTGAAGGGCGTGAATGTTCGCGAAAACGCAAAGTTTCTGCGTGAACGCAGGGCCGGGCGGCGATATGGTAAAATGCGCGTCCAAGTCTGAAAAGGGACGCATCATGGACACGCATTTGACCGAAAACTGCTTCAAGAAGATGGGCGAGGCCATTGATCGGATTCGCCGTCACCCGGAGAAGGACTACGGTGTGGAGCGGCTGGTCGCGGAGACGATGCTGTCGCCGAACACAATCCTGTCGCGGTTCCGCAAGCTGACGGGGCTTCCGCCAGGAGACGGGCCTGACGCCGAAAGCCTGGCGCGAGCAGCACCATGAGGCCTGAATGGGAAACTTCTGTATGATAGCTCGTCTGCTCTTCGCTGGTCTTGTCGCTGCGTCGGCGTTCTGCACGTTCGCGCGCGTTGACGTTAAGTGGGGCGACCGTTTCGACTTGCCGGGCACGGGCGTGGCGCGTCCGTTTGCCGGCGTGTCGCATGGCGTCGTGCTGCTCGGCAAGATGCCGGGGGTGGCGGCGTTGGGAGACGTGGTGTACGTGACGGGCTCAAACGTCCTCTGGAAGATCGATCTCGCGTCGGACGCGCCGTGTTGGGAGGAGGCGCGCGAGGTTGTGGGGCTGCCCGCCGTCTTCGGCGAACAGCCGGTTCTCGTCGCGCAGAAGGGGCGTCTTTTCCTCTTCCCCGGCTACGATGCGCGGACGGGACGTGCATTGGACGCCCGCTTCGGCAAGACGTTCGTCGGCGCGTCCGCCGTGGCCGTCGGCGACCAGCACATCCTCCTCTTCGGCGGGGCGGACGAGGCGGTGTGGAACGCGAAGCTGCCGCCGGATCGCCCGGTTGGCGACTACCGTTTCGCCGAAGCGATTCGCGCCTATTCGGTCGTGGGCGATGCCTGGTTCGAGCTGCCGGGCGGTGTGCCGCGTTGCGGTGCGGCGGTCGTGCGGGTGTCTACTTCATGCGGCGCAACCGTTCGGCTGACGACTATTTCCGCGCCGGCGGCAAGCTGCCGTGGTGGGTCGTGTCGCTCTCGATCTACGCGACGATGTTCTCGTCCATCACCTTCATCTCCATTCCGGCGATGTCGTATCTCGACGACTGCCGCTACTACGTCATATCCTTCGGCATCCTCATCCTTGCGCCGGTCGTGGCGAAGCGGCGAAGTCCATCGTCTTCAACGGCGTCCTGTCGTTCGTGAACTGCTTCGTGTTCTTCGTCCTCGGCGTCGCGCTCTGGACGTTCTACAAGTCGCATCCCGCGCTTCTGGACGTGACGATGCCGAAGAACGACTCGATCCTGCCGCTCTTCATCGGCAACGACCTGCCGGTCGGCGTCTCCGGGCTTGTCCTCGCCGCCGTCGCGGCGGCCACGATGTCCACGCTCTCCGCCAACCTCAACGCGGCGGCGAGCGCAATCACGGTCGATTTCTACAAACGGTATTGGATGAAAGGTTCGTGGGATTCGCGCAAGCTGCTCGTCTGCGGCAAGGTGTCGACGGTTGTCGTCGGCGTGTTGGGCGGCGTGATGGCCTTAGGACTTGCGAACGCCGACATCGGGAACGTCTACGACCAGTTCCAGCGGTTTCTTGGCGTGCTGACGGGCGGGCTCGTCCTCCGGGGCTGGAGCGCGGACAAGGACTTTGCCACGCAGGTTTTCGTCTCCTCCGGGCGAGAGGTGCGATGGGGTTTCGTAAAACATAAGCATATTTTGCGCAATACAATATAAGCGAAAATATGATATAATATGCGCATGACTTTTTGCGCGAGAAGATCTTGGGTCTCTGCCCTTGGGCTGCTGCTGGTGGCCGAAGGGCGCTTCCTCGCCCCCCGTGAGGGGGGGGGGGGGGGGCAAGCCTCGCGGCATCGCCCGCCGCGTGTCGTGACGGCGGGCTGACGACGCCCGACGGGATTCGCGGCCTTGAAGAGATGTTGTTCGCTGTCCGTCACGTCCAGATGGGGGCTGTGACGGGGCGACGACGAAAAAACACTCAGAAAGGAACGAATCCATGGTTCAGGTAAAGTCATTCGGAAAGAAAAGCCGTCAGGGAGACGGCCGCCAGGTAGATCTGACGCCGTGTCGAAAGCGACTCGTCGCCAGTCTGCTGGCGGGGGCGTTGCTGCTGACGGGCGGCGTCTGGGCGAACGAGCCGTTGGAGTGGAAATACGACACAAGCGGACGGATCGAGGGAACGGTCTCGGAGAGTGCCGTGCCCGTGACGGAATCTTTCATTTCGTCGTTGGCGTTTACGGCGTGGTCTGTCGGGTTCGATCTCGACACGATGTCCGCGTTCTGCCTGATCATCCGTTAAGAAAGGGAACATGCACATGACAAGTCTCAGGAACGTTTTCGCCGCAGTCGGCATCGCAAGCGCCGCGTGGTGCGCGGGCGCATCGCCCGTCATCCCCGAGGAGAGCATCCGCCTGGACAGAATCGGTGCGGGGACGACCTATCAGATTTCCTACCGTCTCGAAAACGGCCCGGCCGTCGTCACGTTGGCGCTGTTCACGAATGACGTTCAGGTGAGTCACGTGTCGGGCTTGCGGGGCGATGTCTCCGTGCCCTGCGAAGCAGGCGAACGGTCGATCCTGTGGCGGGCGCGCCGATCGCTTCCGAACCTGAAGATCGACGACAAGAGCCTCAGAATTCGCCTGACGGCTTGGCCTCTGGACAACCTGCCGGACTATCAGGTGACGGATCTTGTCGCGCCCCGGAAGACGCGTTGGTATGCGTCAGTGGACGAACTGCCCGATGGGGGCCTCACCAATCGGATCTATCGGACGGAGAAGCTCGTGATGCGAAAGATTGCCGCACGGGGCGTTCCCTTCCGCATGGGTTGCGGCGCGGAGTACCCGTTTTCTGCGGCACGGCTGACGCCTGACGGCCTTCGCACGGTCACGATGTCGGACGACTACTACATCGGCGTGTACGAGCTGACGCAGGGGCAGTACGCGAACGGCGTCGGGCGCGACAATCCGAGCCAGTTCAGGGCGGACAACGCGGCGTGGACGAACTGGAGCACGGAAGACGAGCATGAGCGCTGTGACGAGCGTCCACTGGAGAACCGTTCCTACAACGCTTTCCGCGGTTCGGGAGACGAGGTGGGGGCCGATTCCGACCTCGCGGTCTTGCGTGCGAACACGCAGATCGCGTTCGACCTGCCGACCGAGGCTCAGTGGGAGTTTGCCGCGCGTGCCGGCGTGACGACACCGTGGGCTGACGGTTCGCAGACGCAGGCAGGGGCCGCGCTGAAAGCCTACGGCGGATTTGGCTATCTTGCTCCCTATGACTACGGCACGGGGGCGGACGGGACGGCGCGGAACCATTGGCCGTTCACGTTGCCCGTCGGCAGGTTTCTGCCGAATCGATGGGGGCTTTATGACATCCATGCCAACGTGAACGAGGCCTGTCGAGACAAGATGAACGACCAGTCGGGCTGGCAGGACAAGGTCGTCTATCCCGTGTGCGCGGGCGTGGATCCGCAGGGTGTGCCCGAAATGCAGAACTGGGATCGCGTCGCACGGGGCGGCTCCTACGAGCAGTCGCCCGGCGGGGATTCTTATCTCGGTCGCCGGTATTCGTATTATACGCACGTCGGCAGCCCGTCCGTCGGCTTCCGCTTGGTTTGCCCGGCGAGGCTCGGCTCGGCGTCCGGCGATGTTCGCAAGGTGCTTTTCACCTACACGGTGCCAGAGGGCGAGGACGTGTTCGTGACCGCCGAGGCGACGAAAGGCGGTGCGTCTGTGCAGGCCCAGGCGACGTTTGCGTTCGCGGGCGATGTGGGACGTCGGGTTTCGCCCGGCGAGCATGCGTTCTACTGGTTTCCGAATGCGGACTGGTCGGACGACGGCGGCGTCTCGATGAAGATCTGCCGCTGGCCGCTCTCGACGCCGCCACCCTGTCTGGTGACGGACTTGTCGCTTGGACTGTCAAACCAGTCCTTCTATGCGTCCTTCGACGCTCTTCCGGGTGGCCTGTCCGATGTGCGCTACCGCACGACGCACATGGTGCTGAGCCGCATTCCCGCCGCCGCTGTCGTCTGGCGAATGGGCTATGACACGACTGTGGGCGAGACGAGCGCCCGGCGCGTCAAGTCCGCGCACCACTATGTCAAGCTGACGTCTGACTTCTACCTCGGCGTCTACCCCGTCACGCAAGCGCAGTATCGCCAGGTGACGGGGCTGAATCCGAGCGCATGGCAGGACGATGCGTCTGCGCCCGGCCGCCCGGTCAACCAGGTGAGCTATCAGACGCTGCGCGGCACGGGCAAGACCTGGCCGCAGGACGGCCATGCGGTGGATTCCGACTCGGTACTGGCACGCTTTCGCGAACGGACAGGGCTTCTGCTTGACCTGCCGACCGAGGCTCAGTGGGAGTTCGCGGCACGCGGCGAGGACAATCCGAACGCCAACTGCACGGGGCTGACGTATGCCAACCGCACGGGGGTGGATGCGCAGGGGCGGCGGCTTTCGGACTACGCCTATTTCGCGCCCGTCTGGAATCAGCCGCCGAGTTCGCTGCGCGAGGTCGGTCAGGGGTTCCCGACGACCTGGAACCTCTACGACATGCAGGGAAACGCCTGGGACATGTGCCTCGACTGGCTGAACGATGCCGAGGGCTGGTATCGCGGCGATTACGCGGCCGCCTTTGTCTCCGAGACGGAGCCCCTGACGGATCCCGTCGGCTGTGCGACGCCGGATGCCGACCATGCTGAGCGGCGCGTCGTGCGCGGCGGCAGCATCTATCAGGGCAGCGACAACATCGACATCCCGTTCAGGCATTCCGAATGCGTGCAGTCTGCGGGTGCCAAGACCGTCTCGTTCCGTTTGGCCTGCACCGTGCCCTAAACGATTTTCCAAGGAATGCAAGAGACATGACAATGCGTATTCTGTTCACGTCCGTCGCCGCTGTCGGTTTGCTGTTGCCGACGGCGGCAAGGGATTGGCCGGGTTTTTCCTGCGGCATGGGAATTGGCGGTTGGCTCACGAACTACAAGAGGTTCAACGTTCTGCCGGAGAAGTGGCGGCTGCCGCTCACGGAGGGCGACCTAGAGCACTTCGACTCGTACATCACGGAACGGGACATCGCGTCCATCAAGGGTTGGGGCTTCGACCATGTTCGGCTCGGCTTCGACCAGATCGTGCTGGAGGAAGCACCCGGTCGGTATCGTGAGCGGACGTTTCGCAAGATCGACGAGTTCGTCGGCTGGTGCGAGCGGCATGGGCTCAACATGGTGCTCAATCTCCACAAGGCGGTGGGGAACTACTGCGACATCGAGGAGAAGGTCTCGCTCCTCGATGATGCGGGACTTCAGGCGCGGTTCGTCGCGCTTTGGCTTGAGATCGAGCGCCGCTATCACGACCATCCCGGTCTCGCCTTCGAATTGCTGAACGAAGTCCGCAACGTGGACGCCGAGAAGTGGAACGCTCTCGCAGACCGTACGCTGAAGGCGATTCGCGCACGGAATCCGACGCGCTGGGTCGTGATTGGCTCGACGGACTGGAACTCGCCGAATACGCTCGCCCAGCTGAAGCTCTGGGATGACGACCGAGTGGTCTACACGTTCCACATGTACGCGCCTTACGAGTTCACGCACCAGCGTGGCGTACTGCAGGCGGGGCCGCTCTACTTCAATCGCGTGATGGACTATCCGTCGGGAGACGTCGAACGCTACCGTGCCTTTCAGCGAGAGGTGAACGGATTGGCGAGCGGCGGCTACGAGGGGATGAAGGAGATCGGCCGAGACTTCATCCGCAACAGCCTGTCCGGCGCGCGGGCGTTCACGCGGGCGCATCCCGACAAGATTCTCTGGAACGGCGAGTTCGGCACGATCCGCCACGCGCCGCCCGCAAGCCGCGTCGCCTATATGCGCGACGTGGTTGACGTCTGCAGGGAGTGGGGTATCCCCTATTGTGTCTGGAACTATCTTTCCACGCCGAACGACGGCAACCGCTTTTCGCTCGTCGACGACGAGACGCGGGCGTTCCTGTCGCCCGAACTGCTCAAGGCCTGTCTTGGAAGGCATGGGTCGGACTGGTCTTTTGGCGATGGCGCGCTGAACCTGCGGTTTGACGGTCGTTCGGGCTTTCCGGTCGAGTGCAAGGTCGATGGCGAGACGGTGCTGGTGCGCGACACCCGCTTCCCGCAGCCGATTGTCGTCAGTCCGCCGGACGGCGAGCCGTGGAAGATGTCGGATGCGCCGGCGTTCTTCCAGTCCGCCGTCAGGCAGAAGGACGGTCGGACGGTGTGCGTGACGTCGACGAACGCCGACTGGCGCGTCACGGTGTCCTACCGTCTGCACGGCGACCGTCTCATGCTTCAGCGGAAGATCGACTTCGAATGGCTGAACGAGCGTCCGGGAAAGGTCAAGAAGATCTGGCTGTCGGGCGGACTGATGCCGTGTCGGCGGCCGCGCGGCGGCTATCGGCGCCCGCTTTACTTCCCGCCGCGATTCGTGTCGGCCTCGACGTTTGCGGACGGCGTGACGGAGCGCGGACACGAGGACGTCTCGCCCATTGTCGGCGAAAGCGGGGACGGCTGGTCGGTCGCGTTCGTGCAGGACACGCACAGGCCGTATTCGGACAGGGCCTGGTCGTTCGTCACGCAGCGTGCGGCGGGGTTCGCCCTTTCGACCGTCCATGAGGCGCAGGGCCATGTGAAAAAGGGCGTTCCGCAGACGGTCGGAGACACGTGGCATGTCTTCCGCCGTGGCGACGCCGACCGGGCGCTGGAGGCTCTTCCGGCATGGTATGAAGCCGCAGGGATGAAGGTCGTCACAGACCGCGAGGCGCGCGTGAAGGACGTGTTGCTCTACTCCACGCATCCGAAGGGCACGGCGGCGGAATGGCTGTCGGACACGCGCGGGTTCCGCGCCCTGACCAACAGCCTTCCGCTCGTCAAGGCGCTTGGCATGAACGCCGTCTGGCTGAGGCCTGTCGAGGACGTCACGTGCTATGTGCCCCGCGACTACTACAGGCTGATGGATGGCGTCGGCACACCGGACGACTTCAAGGCATTCGTCACGGCGGCTCATGCCGAAAGGGTCGAAGTCTGGCGAGATGCCGTGATGCACGGGGGCTTCAGCAGCAACGCGCGGACGAAAGCCCATCCCGAATGGCTGGCCTACCGGGAGGACGGCACGAGCCGGGACTTCTGGGGCTATGACTTCAACTGGCCGACGTGGATCGACTATTTCGCCGCCTATGTGCGCCACATGACGCGCGAATACGCGCTGGACGGCTGGCGGCTTGACGTGCCGATCGGCTCGCTCAACCCGAACTGGAGCGTCGACATTCCCTATGCGCGGGCCAGCTATGCGCAGTGCCAGGGCGCGTGGGCTCAGCAACGGGCCATCCGAGCGGCCATGCGGGCCGAGAATCCGCGTGCGCTGTCGCTGGCCGAATCGAATCTCAGCCAGCATGGCATCGCCTCGGACGCAATCTACGACCAGCGGATTGCGCACGACAACCTGCCGGAGGCGCTGAAAAGCGGGATGTCGCCGAAGGACTTCGCCGAGGCGATGCGCCGCTGGCTGCATGAGCAGGAACTGGCGTTCTTGCCGGACGTCGTGCTGATGCGCTATCCCGAAAGCCATGACACGCCGCGCAGCGCCGACAGGTACGGACGCGCGCCGACGGACGCGCTGATGGCCCTGTGCGCGTGGATCAAGGGCTTTCCGCTGGTCTACAACGAGGGCGAAGACGGCTGCTTCGAGACATGGCGGCGCATTTTCGCCGTTCGGCGCGCCGTCCCCGAGCTCAATCGCGGGCGGGCGGACTACCGGTGCGTCACTGCGCCGGATGGCGTCTTCGCCTGCCTGCGATCGGGAGACGAGGGAAAGAGCGTCGTCCTCGTGAACTTCAACCCCGTGCGGACGAAGGGGACGGTCACATGGCCCGGCGGATCGTTCTCCGTGAATCTGGATCCCTACGGCTATCTGCTCCGGCGCGTGGAGGGCGCCGATGTCACGACGCTCGTTTCGCCGTCGGTGCGCAAGCCGTTAGCCGTGCGCGGGGATGTCGGCGCGTTCGGTACGCCTGTCTTCGACTTGCGCGATGCGTCGAACCGACTGATTGGATCGGACGACTGTGTGCGCGTGGCGCGGGACGGTCAGGGCTGGCACGCCCGTGTCGTGGACACGAAGGGACATAAAACCGAAGACGTGCGCCTCGTGGTGCGGTTTCCCGGTGCCGAACGCTGGTTCGCGCATTCGTCCGACGGCGCGTGGAACAGTCCGCATTTCATCTGGCATCCCGGCTATGACGTCGTTCCAAGCACGTCCTATCACACGATGCGGCATGGCGCCTTGCGCTGGCGCAACCTCTATCATCCGTTCGGACTCGGCGGCGCGAATGCGGATGTCGGTGCGATTGCCGGAGACCGCGCGCTGTCCGTCCGGAGGGTCTCGCCGACGGCGGACGTCTTCGTGTGGGACCGCGTGGGGGCGGAGCCGACGCTGGCCGTGAGCGTCGGCGGAAGGAAGCTGCAAGATCTTCGGTGCGATGTCGTGGCCGGCGAGTCTCGGACGATGGCCAAGAACCGCGGTCCCGACACAGGGGACGACCGATTGAAGGTCATGATCGGCGGCTATGAGTTCGAGGAAGGCGGGTTTCGCGTTCGGATTGACCGCGTCGGCATGGTGCGCGCCATCTGGACACAGACGGACGGGAATTGGGTTCGTCAGCCGATTGACCGCCATCTGGATGCGGAACTGGTGCGCACGCCGGCGCGTGAAAAGGCGAAGGTCGACTGCTGTCATCGGCTGTTCCGCCTGCCGGACGGACGGTTGGCGATTGACTTCTACGACGGCTTCTACAAGGACGAGGCGGGTGTCGGCCATGCCTATCGCACGACCTATCGACTGGGCGGTGCGCGACGGCTCGAAGCCTCGTACGAGGAGCAGGTTCGCAAATGACAGGCTGGCGAAAAGCGTTTGGCGTTTCGCTGGCCGTTACGTTGACGGTCGCGGGGGCCTGTCCCTCCGCCTGTGCGGTCGGCGATGCGGAACGCCTCTTCCGTCCAGCCCGCTACACGCGCGGCAACACGGGCGTCTTTCCGCTTCAGCCAATCGATGAAGCGGCGTGGGTGACGCATCCCGACGACACGCAGCCGGGCGGGGCGGACATCCGTGTGTTGCGTTTCGCGCGGACGTTTCGCGCGGACGGCAAACCGCTTGAATTTGACGTGACGGCTGACGAGCGCTTCTATCTTACGGTCGATGGGCGGTTCGTTGCGCGCGGCCCGCATCGTGGCACGGTGGAGAACTGGACGTACCAGAGTTACCGTCTGCCGCTCGAACCGGGCGAGCATACGGTTGAGGCGACGGTCTGGCGACTGGGGGCGGCGGCGCCGCTGGCTCAGCTGTCGTACCGTCTGGGATTTTGCTTCAAGGCCGAAGGGGCCTATGACGCGATGCTGACGACGGGAAAGGCAGACTGGCAGGTGTGCGCGCTCGGCGGACTGAGATCTCTTGGAACGGCCGCTGGCGCAATGGGTGTCGGCGATGGCTTCGAGATGGCGGGTTCTGGGATCTTCGACCGGCAAGGGGTGGATTGGCGGATTGCGTCTGTCATCCGAAAGCCCGTCAACGTTGCGCATGGCGTGTGGGGCGTGCGACAGGAAGGCTGGCTGCTCTTTCCGTCCGAACTGCCCGACCAGACGGAGACGCGCGTCCGTCCGGGGCGGTTTGTCACGGGCATGGAGATGCGCTTCCCGATCGTCGTTCCGCCGCAGACGACGGTTACCGTGCTGTGGGATCTGGGCCGCTACATCTGCGCCTACCCAGAGGCCATCGTCCGGGGCGGGCGGGGCGCGCGCATCGCGTGGCGATGGGCCGAATCCCTGCGCGAGCCTTCACACGACGCGGCGTATCCCGGCCTGTTCAAGGGCAATCGCGGCGAATGGAGAGGAAAGACGTTCGATGGGTTTGGTGACGTCTTTCTGCCGGATGGACGGGAGAGAGCCGTCTTCCAGCCGCCTTGGTTCAGGTGCGGACGCTGGTGCGAGCTGACGTTTGCGGCGGGCGATGCGCCGCTGACGGTGGCAGACCTTTCGCTGATCGAGTCGCGCTATCCGCTGAGATGCGAGAGTCGGTTTGAGTCGCCCGACGATTCGCAGCTGGCGGTCGTTCAGGAGATTTCCGTCCGGACGATGCAGATGTGCGCGCACGAGATGCTTTTTGACTGCCCGTATTATGAGCAGCAGATGTATCCGGGCGACACGCGCGTCCAGCTGAATGTGTTGTCCGCGATGTCGTCGGACGATGCGCTGATCCGGCGGGCCGTCGATCTCTTCGCCTTGAACGCGCGCGACGATGGGATGGTTCCGTTCAACTTCCCGACGCGCGGTCTTCAGGAAGGGGCGGCGTACACGCTGTGCTATCTCGGCATGTATCACGACTACCTCATGAACCATGCGAACCGTGACTGGCTGAAGGCGCGTCTGCCGGGTCTGCGCGGCACGCTTTCTGGCTTTGAGACGTATGAGCGCCCGGACGGACTGCTCGAAAACCTGCCCGGCTGGAGCTTTCTGGACTGGGTGCCGCATCCGGCTTGGAAGGGGGGCTGGGCACCGGGCTCGCGCACGGGCGGGGCGAACGCCGAGTTGAACTTGCTGTACCTGATGGCACTGCGGGGCGTTGCCGAGATTGAGACGGCTTTCGGCAACAAAGCCCTGTCGGAACATTGGAAGGACAAGGCCGAACGTCTGCGCGCGGCAATTGCCGCAACGTTCTTCGACGAGAGGCGAGGCCTTTTCGCCTCCGACACGGCGCACGAAGTCCATTCGGAACATGCGCAGAGCCTCGCGCTGCTGGCGGATGTCTTCGAAGGGGCGCGCGCGCGGCGTCTCTTCGATCGCCTGGTCACGACGCCCGGCCTCTGTCCCGCGAGCGTCTACTTCTCCTACTACCTCTTTGAAGCCTATTTCAAGTTCGGTCGCGCAGACCTTTTCCTCAAGCGGCTCGACTTGTGGAAAGGCTATGTGAAGGTCGGGGCGTCAACGTGCCTGGAAGAGCCGGAATACCCGGGACACGATTCGCGCAGCGACTGCCATGCCTGGGGCGCGCATCCGCTCTGGTTCTTGCGTACGGGCGTGGCCGGCATCCGCAGCGCGGCGCCGTTCTTCGGGCGCGTGCGCATTGCGCCGCAGCCCGCCGGACTCACGCGCGTCACGGCGTCGTATCCGCATCCGTCCGGCCGCATGATCCGCCTCGACGCCGTGTTCGAGGGCGAAGGTGTGCGCGGCACTGTCGAGACGCCGGTCCCGGGCACGTTCATCTGGAAGGGGCGGGGACTGGATTTGGAAGCTGGCCGTCCAACCGTCATCGACTTAGGGCACTGAAAGGAAGTGGCAGGACATGATGATGGGGCTTTTGCTTCTGGCGGCGCTGGTCGAGTGGGTAGACCCGATGATCGGCACGGTCACGTATCCTGAAGAAGGGCTGCGCGGCGACGAGGCGATTCACGGTTTCGGCAAGACGTTCCCAGGCGCGGCGATGCCGTTCGGGCGGATACAGCTCTCGCCAGACACGGTGACGGGCGGCGACAACGGCTCAGGCTATTCGTACACGCACAAGACGATCGAGGGCTTCAGCTTCCTCCACATGAGCGGCGTCGGCTGGTATGGCGAGTTCGGCAACTTCCAGGTCATGCCGGGTGAGGCAGGCCGAAGCCGGTTCGTGCATGCGGACGAACGGGCCGAGGCGGGCTACTACCGTGTGAGGTTGCCGGATGCGGGGGTGCTCGCCGAACTCACGGCGGCACCGCGCGCAGGGATGATTCGCTTCACCTACGAGACCGCTGGCAAAGGCTCGTTCACGGTCGATCTCGCGCGGCGCATCGGGGAGATTTCGCGCGCCAAGCCGCATGGTCGGCAGACGTTTCGCGTGACAGGGCGGCATTCGTTCGCGGGAGAGATCGTCTGTGACCATCGTGACGGCGGTTGGGGGCGCGGTGCGGGCAAGGTGGATTACAGGGTGCGGTTTCGAGGCATCTGCTCAAAGCCGCTCGACCAGGTGGAGCGCGCGGGCGGCGAAACGAACCTCAGGGTGCGCGTCCGATTCCCGGTCTTGGCCGGCGAGGCGGTCGTTCTGCATGTTGCGTTCGCCTTTGATGACGAGGCGCCGGAAACGCCGTGCGGAGTCGACTTCGACGCGATGCGCGCGGCGGCACGGTCGTCGTGGGACGCCGCGCTGGAGACGATTGAGGTCGAGGGCGGCACGGCAGACGAACGCACGATCTTCGCAACCGCCCTCTACCATGCGATGATTGACCCGCGCGACGTGGGGCAGGGGTCGGGGTATGTGAAGCGCACGGTCTTTTCGGGCTGGGACGTCTTTCGCAGCGAGATGCCGCTTCTGACGCTGATCCGTCCCGATGTCGTGTCGGACCTGATCAACTCGATGATGGCGACGGTGACGTCGGGCAGGCGAAAGACATTGCCGCGTTGGGACATCCTCGGATGCGATTCCGGCTGCATGGTCGGGCAGCCGCTCATTCCCGTGATGGCGATGGCCTATGAGCGCGGCATCCGCACGTTTGACGCGGAACGCGCGCTCAGGCTTGCGCAGGAGACGCTTGAAATCGAGTCGAACGACCGGCAGAAGGGATATAAGGCGGGCTCTCTCTCCGAATCGCTGGAGTATGCCTACGCCGACTGGTGCTGTGGGCGCTTGGCGGAGCTGATGGGCAAGCCGGATGTCGCGGCTCGGTATTTTGGTTACGCGCAGGCTTACACGAACAGCTGGTCGGCGGAAGTCGGCTGGATGCGGACGCGCACGGCCGACGGCGGCTGGCTGCCGTGGGAAGGACGCGACAAGTATTATCAGGGATGCGTCGAGTCGAACCCTTGGCAGCAAGGGTGGTTTGTTCCGCACGACGTGGCGGGGCTGATGCGGCTCATGGGCGGCAAGGCCCGGTTTACGGAAGAACTTGAGCGGTTCTTCGCGGCGGTGCCGTCCGACTTCCGCTGGAACGCCGCCTACAACCATCCGAACGAGGTCTGTCACACCCTGCCGTTTCTGTGGGCCTATTCTGCGCGGCCGGAGATGACGTCATGGTGGACGCGGAGAATTTTGGCGGGGGCATATGGCACGGGCCCTTTTGGTTTGTGCGGCAATGAGGATGTCGGACAGATGAGCGCGTGGTATGTGCTGTCCGCGATTGGGCTTCATCCGCTCTGCCCAGGCGACGGACGCTGGTTCCTGACGGCACCTGTGTTCAGCCGGACGGTGATTCGGCTTGATCCGAAGTGTTCTGCCGGACGCACGTTCACGATTTTGGCGCCGAAAGCCTCGCCTCAGGCGTGGCGCATCGTTGGCGTGAAGCTGAACGGACGCGCAATTGAGTCGCGCTGGATCTCGACGCACGACATCACCGCCGGAGGCGTCTTGGAATTTGATTTGGCGGAGTAGGCTTGAATTCGCAATGACGTGAAGGGGCGCGTCAATCCCGATCAGGTATCAGGTCGGCGTTGCGGGGCTGGTCGAGGCGCGGACGACGAACTTGGCCGAGACGTTTGACGGACGGAGGTAGGTTCTGCTATAATACCGCCATTAATTTAACTGCCATATAATTTACGACGGTTTAATTATGAAGTTCTATCTGTCTCGACTTCTGCGAAGTCAAGCGTGATGCGCGTCGGTTCGATGAAGTCGTCCTGCGCCGGAAAGCCGAGGCCTTTTTCTCGGCGAACCCACAGAAGCGCGCACGGCAGATTTCCTATCGCGGCCTTTCGCTACGTGACATGTAGGCAGCGTCCATGGGGTTGGGTGGCGTGATGAGGCTTCGTAGGAAGGGCGGTCGTCGCGCCTCGACGTTGCGCATTCACCGAATCTACGCGAATTGAACGCGTGGCATTTCAATGATCGGCTGACAGCGGGGGCAGGACTGCGCCGTTCGGCTGTCGGTAGGGCGTGGTGCCGAAGTTGACGGTGACGACGGTGCCGTCGGCGAAGGTCGTGCGCTGGACGAGGCGGTCGGGCGTGAGCGCACGGTGGTCGGTCATTTTGCTGTAGCCCGTGCGCCGGGCGACGGGGCTGGTCAGGCGATAGCTTTCAATGAACCGATCTTTTCGCTCTGTCCACAGCCGATGGTCGAAAATGTACATGGACGCTGTGCCTGTCGGCTCTGCGTACGGGTCGCCGGATGCGCCGGATTCGCGCATTCCTCGGCGCCGACGGCTGTCGTCACGTCGATGAAGCGGGCGGTGAAGGGCTTCGCCTTCAGCTCGCGCGCGACGTGTTCGCGCACGCGGGCAGGCTGGCAGCGCGTGCATTGGGCGACGCAGAAGCGCTTCTGTCCGTCCGGGCAGGTCACGCCCCACGCACGGCGGAGGTCGTTTGCGTCCGCGCTGTTCCAGATGGCGCCGTCCGGCCACGCGGCGGTGTTGCGGCAGATGTCGTCGCCGTCCGGCGGCCAGCCGAGCTGCCGCACGAGTTCGGGCGGGTAGATGTCGCGGTAGCAGTCGTAGCGGCCGACCAGCACGTCCGGCAGGGACGCGATCGCGCCGACGAACGTGCGTTCGTGCATCGGCAGGCGGAATCCCTCGCTCAGCGGCAGGATCATGTGGTCGCCCGGTGCGCCCGCGAACGGATCGGGAAAGGGGAGGCGATCCTTCAGAAGTCCGCGTCCGGCGAGGGTGACGGTGAATTCAGCCGAGGCCGTTGGGTCGGTTGCGAAGACGAGGGCGAGCGGCGTGCCGGTCTCGGCGTCCGTCACGCCGAAGCGCAGGGCATGGGCGGATGCCGTGAACTTGCGGACGAGAAAACGGGGATAGGCGCGGTTGCCTGTGGTTGTGCGCCACGTGCGGCCTGTCCGTCGGTCGGTGACGGCGAGCGCCAGCGTGGTGGTCTGGATCTCAAGGTCGAGCGCCTCCGTGCGCAGGGCTGCGACGTCCGGCAGGTCGGCGGCGCGCGGGACGGTGCCCGTGCGTTCGAGTGTGAGGTCTTTGAGGTCGAAGTCGGCGTCGTGCTGGCCGAAGATGCGCGGCACAAGCGCCGCGCCGCCTTCGGGGACGGCGAACGTCGATTCGGTCGTGCCATCGGGCTGGGCGCGGACGCAGCCGTAGCGCCAGGAGAGGGCTTGTCCGTTTGTGCTGAACAGGGTCGCCGCGAGAAGCACACCGGCCTTGTCGGTTTTGCGAATGCTTCCGAGCGAGCAGGCGAGCCGGAAGGCCTCGCCGGGACGCACGGCGATGCGGCCGTCGCGGCGGGCGACTTCCCAGGACGAGTTGCCAGCGTGGGCGACCCGCGTAACGTCGCCCGTGGGCGTCAGGGAGAGCTGCCCGTCGCGCGCATACGACCGCCACGGCATCTCCGCCGCACATGCGGCGAATGTCGTCGTTGCAGACATTCCGAAGAGGACAATCAGTTGAAAGGCTTTAATCTTGACACCTCCGTGGCTCCGTCCCTCTGAAATCTCCGTGTTAAGCGCCGCAGGCTGTCTATTGATTCGTCTGCTTGATCTTGAGTCCCGTGGGCGTCTCTTCGACGGGATAGAGCCGCATCCGCTCGTTCGGCGACGTGTTCGGCTGGTGAAGGGTGAGCGTCAGCTGTCCGCCGAACGTGCGAAAGAGCATGCCGTGCCCGCCGTCGCGCGTGTAGAGGGGCGTGTGGCTTTTCCACGGTCCGCGAACCGAGCCGCCGGCGGAGGCGCACTGCAGGACGCTGTAGCCACAGTCCTTGACGGAGTTCGACCAGATCATGCGCAGGACGCCGTCCCTCGTCCGCAGCAGGAACGGTCCGTCCGTCACGCATCCGCCGCCCGGCGCGTCCGCGGCGCGGAACAGCTCGATCGGCTCGGACATGAAGCGCGCGAGGTCACGGCTCAGCGGCGCGGCCATCATGCGGCCGTTCCCCGTCTGGCACCACTCGTGGCAGAACACCATCCATGGCTGGCCGTTCTCGACCCAGAGCGTCCCGTCCAGGCACATCCAGTCGGACGGCGTCACGCTGCCGTCCTTGACGGGCGCGAACGGGCCGAGGGGGCTGTCGCTCTTGAACACCCACACGCCGCGCGGCTGGCGCTTGCCGCCCTTGAAGCCGTCCTGCAGCAGGGATGGAATCGGATGCGCGGCGTCGGCGGCGAAGGTCAGCGTCACGAAGAGCCAGTAGGCGCCGTCGTACGTGTGGACTTCCGGTGCCCAGACGGCCGTGCAGGCGTTCGAGTCCGGCAGTTCGAGGACGGGCGTCTTCTCGCTCCAGCGCGCGAGGTCTTTCGAGGTGCGGACTGCGACGCCGCGTCCGCCCGACCAGGGCTTCGACTCGTAGAGGTAGTAGGTTCCGTCTTCGGCGAGCACGAACGGATCGCGGATGCGGAAGGCGTCACGCGAAACCGTCGTCGTCTCTGTCGCCTGCGCGAGGCCGTGGGCCAGCAGCGCGGCGGTCAGCGTCAGGACTTTGAGTTGAGTGGTGATCATGTTTGCTTTTCCCTTTCGTTTGTGTCTTGGCCGCATATTATAGCGAATTTGTCGGCATTGCGGGGCGTTTCAGCCCCTGCCCGTTCGGGTAGGAGCGGTGAAGAGGTTTCTTTGCTTCGGCGAGACGCAGCCATGTCGGACTTTGGTTCACTTTTAACACAGAGCGGCCGATGGCCGGGCGATGAGAGGCGACAGGGAGTTTCGCTTTGCGCAGTTCTGTCGGCTTCGTCGCACCTTCAGAGAGTCTGTTAACGCAAAGAGCGCAAAGGGGGAGAGACGCAAAGGTACGCAAAGACCTTTGTCCGCTTGCCGTCAAGCGTCTTGGCGATCTTTGCGTCAAAAGCCTTTGCGGCCTTGTTCTCTTGCCGCAAGGCGCGGCTTCGCCGCTGGCACAGAGCGGGCGCAAGGAAATCTCTGCGCCCGCTTTGAGCCCTCTCTGCGGCTAAACCTTGAAAAACGAAACTACGTTCAAGGCCTCACAATGTCTCGTTGGTCACAGTCAAATCGAACTTTGGTTATTTAACACAGAGCGGCCGATGGCCGGGCGATGAGAGGTGACAGGGAGTTTCGCTTCGCGCAGTTCTGTCGGTTTCGTCGCACCTTCAGAGAGTCTGTTAACGCAAAGAGCGCAAAGGGGGAGAGACGCAAAGGTACGCAAAGACCTTTGTCTGCTTGCCGTCAAGCGTCTTGGCGAACTTTGCGTCAAAAGTCTTTGCGACCTTTGCGTTAGAAGATTCTTGCAGAACTGGGCGCAAGAAACGGTCGCCTAAAAGCAGAGCCGTAAAAAAAGATACGTCATTGCCAGAGCCCGTCACGGCGGGCACATTTTTGGTATAATCTGCGTCAATGAATGTGTTGGACCGAGTGCGCGAGCAAGGCGGATCTGCGCAAAATCAAGTGGACGAAGCCTTGAGCAGTTGTTGTATCTGTCGAATATATGGGAATCAAGCATCCAACTGTCGGAGTCAACGATTTGCGGACATTGAATTCGCAGATTGCGGACGAATGGGATTTGTCAAAAAATCAAGGTCAGGACATACTTCAGTATGTTGCAGGGAGTGCACTTATTGTCTGGTGGAAGTGTGCGGTATGTGGGCATAAATGGAAAGCATCGATCCGTTCTCGGTATCAACGGGGGTCGGGTTGTCCGATTTGTGCACGTGGAAAAATAGGGAAGAGTCGTGTTAAGACTGAAATCAAGAATAAAGGGTGTTTTGCGGACTCTAAGTTGCTAAAAGATTGGGACTATGCGAAGAATGCGCCTGTGTTGCCGTCTGAATTCACACCAGTCAGTAATTCAACGGTGAACTGGAAGTGCCATTTATGCGGTTTTGAATGGAAAGCCAAGATCAGCAACCGTGTTCATGGGCGTGGTTGCCCTGCTTGTGCGAGGAAGGTTCTTTATGTCGGACATAACGACTTTGCGACAACAGAACCTGCGATAGCTAAAGAATGGCATCCGACAAAGAATGGTGCGTTAAAACCTTCGGACGTCATGCGGGGAGAAGCCCGTAAGGTTTGGTGGCAATGTCCGTTAGGGCATGCCTATTTGGCATCGCTCAATAAACGAACGTCTGACCACACGGGATGCCCAATATGTCATTCTGGCCGGCAAACCTCATTTCGCGAACAGGCATTCTACTATTATATCCAAAAGATTTATCCAGACGCCATCAGTCGATATATGCCGAATTGGCTTAGGCGGATGGAACTGGACATTTACATCCCGGAAAAGAAGCTTGCCATTGAGTATGATGGCGTAGCTTGGCATAAAGAAACAAACTTTGACCGTGAAAAAAGGAAATGTGCACTTTGTCACGAACATGGAATAAAACTCTGGCGGGTAAAGGAGGTCATGCCGGAGGATGGCAGAGGTTTAGCGGACAAGATATTTTCTGTCCCCGATGTTGAGACGAAAGAAGGGTTCAAACGGTTGGTGTCATGGATTCTTGATGAACTTGATCCGGAAAGCAATATGTGGACGCGAAGAAAGCCTTTGCAATTTCACAGTGCCATTGATGTTGATTTGGAACGAGATCGTTATGAGATCAATCAGTATCGGGCATCCGTAAAGAATTCACTGGCGGAACGTTGCCATGAAATCGCGGAGGAATGGCATCCAACTAAAAATCACGAGTGGAAACCGTCAGCGTTGTCATGGAAAAGCGAACGGAAGGTTTGGTGGTTATGCGCATGTTGTGGGCGAGACTATGAAATGACCATTGCTCATCGTGTGAGTGGGAATGGTTGTCCTTCATGCGCAAGGAAGAAATCTGCCAAAACATATCGCCGGAACAGGATTGCGAAGGTTGGTTGTCTTTCTGACGAGAAGTTGTTGGCAGAGTGGGACTATGCGAGAAATGGCAACCTTCGTCCCGAACAGTTTTCTTCTGGGTGTGAAGAAAAGGTGTGGTGGAAATGCCGAACATGTGGCCATGAGTGGCTGGCAAAGATTGCGAATCGAACGCATGGACGTGGTTGCCCGTGTTGTGCTAATCGCGTTGTGGTCAAGGGGAAGAACGATCTTCTGACTTTGTTCCCAGACCTCTGTAAGGAATGGGATTGGACGAAAAACGGGAGTCTGCATCCAGACCAGATCACACCCGGAAAGAATGGAAAGGTTTGGTGGATTTGCCCAAAGTGCGGCCATTCCTATTCTGCACCACCTGCGCGCCGGACAAGGAGTAATTCCGGATGTCGGAAATGCGCCGATAAGGAAATTTGGAGCATTCGTCGGCAGAATAGCACAAAGAGGCAAAGAGAGAATGAATTCCCTATGCAACTTGAGTTGAATATTTGATGTGCATGGCGAAATACGGCTTTTGGTGGTGCCTCGACTGGAACGCGCCGTCGATCAGGTTCTACAAGTCGCTGGGCGCGGAGGCGATGATCGACTGGACGGTCTACCGACTTGCGGGCGAAGCCCTGAAGAAGATGGCCTGATGTTTCAGACTGCCCGAACAAAAACCGTCCAAATACCCGAACAAATCCGGTCCAAATGCCCGAACGAAAAGCGTCCAGATACCCGAACGGTTGACGTTATCTGCGAGATCGTGTATACTATCTGAAATTATGAACGGTTATAGAAGTCGCGTGGTAGATGATGTGCTTCGGCTGAAACTGGCGTCCTCGGCGGCAGTTTTGGTCGAAGGTGCGAAATGGTGCGGGAAGACGACGACTTGCGAACAGGTCGCCAAGAGTGTCATTTACATGGATGAACCCGAAAGACGCGAGCGAAATGTCGAGCTTGCGCGCATCCAGCCGTCCAAGATTCTTGAAGGGGCCATGCCTCGCCTGATTGACGAGTGGCAGATTGCGCCGCAGTTGTGGGATGCCATTCGCTATCGCGCAGACCGACAGTCGATTATCGGGGGCTTCATGATTACCGGGAGTGCCGTGCCGGTTGACGTTGACGAGCTGAAGCATTCGGGGACGGGGCGGTTTTCGTGGCTCAAGATGCGTCCGATGTCTTTGTGGGAGTCGGGCGAGTCGTCCGGCGGCGTGAGCCTGGGCGCGTTGCTGAAGGGCGAGCGAATCACGACGGCGGAAGCCGTCGGCCATGAGCTGGAGGAGATGTGCGAGATCGTCTGTCGCGGCGGATGGCCACAGACATTGAAGATGTCGGGGCGGGCGCGCTTCGAGACGGTGAAGAACGTGGTGATGGCGATCGTCGCGCGCGACATCTCGCGCGTCGATGGCGTTGCGCGTGATGCAGACCGCGCGTTGAAGCTGATGCGCTCCTATGCGAGGCTTCAGGGCACGTCCGCCTCGGCGAGCGTCATCAAGGCGGATCTTGCGGCGAATGAGGCGGCCCGCATGGATGACGACACGATCTATTCCTACCTGAATGCATTGCGCAAGCTCTTTGTCATCGAGGACGCCCCTGCGTGGTGTCCGAACCTTCGCGCAAAGGATTCGGTTCGGACGTCCGATACGCGCTATTACGTCGATCCTTCGCTTGCGGCGGCGGCGATTGGCGCGGGGCCGGGCGACTTGATGAACGACTTGAAGACGTTCGGCTTCTTCTTCGAGACGTTGGTCGTTCGCGACTTGCGCGTTTACGCGGAGGCGCTGGGCGGCGACGTGCGGCATTACCACGACAAGGCGGGGCTGGAATGCGATGCCGTCGTGCATCTCCCGAATGGGGCCTATGGACTGGTCGAGGTCAAGACGGGCGGAAAGCACCTGATCGATCAGGGGGCGGCCACGCTGGGAGACCTTTCGGAGCTGATCGCGAAGAAGCGACTTCGGCCTCCGGCGTTCAAGATGGTCGTGACGGCCGTTGGCGAATACGCCTATGGCCGTGCGGAGGACGGCGTTCTTGTCTGCCCGATCGGATGCCTGAAGCCTTAGTGCTTTGCGGCGAGGAAAGCCGCGTGGGCAGCAGCAGACATTTGTCCTTCATTTCGTTCTCTTGCCCTCTCTGCGGCTAAACCTTGAAAAACGAAACTACGTTCTTGACCATACCCATTCGGGTAAATTGTCGGGACGGGAAGGATTTGCTACAATAACGGACGAAGGACGGCTGGCGCATCTCGCTGGACACGCCGGTTCCTGCCGTGTTCGTCTTCGACGGCACGACCCAGTCCCTCCCGCCCGGCGTGACCCAGCTTGTCAACTAGAACGCGCATGTGGCGTGGTTGCCAGCGGAACTCATTTTTGTGTATACTACGCATCATGAGTGCAAAAAATTCCGTTGTTCTGTGTTCAAGCCTGCTTCTGGCCTGTGCGGCTTTCGCCGCCGAGCCGTGGGAAGACCCCGCCGTCACCGAGATCAACCGCCTGCCCGCGCGCGGCATCGCCGTGCCCTGCGAGACGGAAGAGCTCGCCTTCGACATCCTCCAGCAGAAGCGTCCGAAGGGCGACTCGCGCTGGATCCTCCCGCTCGACGGCACGTGGGACTTCCACTGGAAGCGGTCGCCCGAAGTCGCCGACTGGGAGAAGGCGGCGCAGATTGCCGTGCCCGGCTGCTGGCAGCTGCAGGGCGACTTTGACCCGCCGCTCTACACGAACGTGCGCTACCCGATCGCGAAGGACGCGCCGCGCGTCATGACCGCGCCAGCGGACACGAACTGGACGGCGTATGCCTACCGCAATCCGGTCGGCCTCTACAAGACCACGTTCAGGCGTCCGTGGCGGTGGCTTTTCCGCAAGACGACGCTCCACTTCGGCGGCGTCTCGTCCGCGTTCTTCGTGCGCGTGAACGGCAAGCCCGTCGGCTACGCCGAGGACAGCCGCCTGCCGTCCGAGTTCGACCTGACGCCCTACCTCAAGTGGTTCGGCGAGAACACGCTGGAGGTCGAGGTCTACAAGCACTGCGACGGCACGTACCTCGAAGACCAGGACTTCTGGCGGCTTTCGGGCATCTTCCGCGAGGTCTACCTCATCTCCGAGAGCAAGTCCGCGCCGTTTGACCTCATCGTCGAGACGAGGCTGGCGGACGACCTCAAGAGCGCGTCGTTCACCGTGCGCGACGAGAAGGGGAATGTCCTGAAGGTGCGCGACGTGCCGGACGTGAAGCTCTGGAGCTGCGAGGAGCCGTACCTCTACATGACGCCGATCGAGCATCGGTGGGGCTGGTGGATCTTCGGCGGCGTCGACTACCGCGCCGTGTCGTTCGGCTTCCGCAAGGTCGAGATCCGGGATTCCGTCCTCTACGTCAACGGCAGGCGCGCGCTCTTCAAGGGCGTGAACCGCCACGAGATGGAGCCGAAGACGGGCTACGCCGTCACGCTGGAGGGGATGCGGAAGGACATCGAGACGATGAAGGCGTTCAACGTCAACGCCGTGCGCACGAGCCACTACCCGAACGTGCCGGAGTGGTACGACCTCTGCGACCGCGAGGGCATCATGGTCTGCTGCGAGGCGAACACCGAGTCGCACGGCTACGGCTACGGCAAGGAGTCGCTCGCGCACCGCGCCGACTACCGGCAAGCCATCGTCGCGCGCGGCACGCGCATGGTCGAGACGTTCCGCAACCATCCGTCCATCATCTACTGGTCGATGGGCAACGAGAGCGGCGACGGCGAGAACTTCACCGCGCTGAAGGCGGCGATGCGTTCGATCGACCCGACGCGGCCGATCCACTACGAGTGCGCCTATGACGGCGACAACTCCGACATCTACGCGGCGATGTACGCGCGGCCCTGGGACGTCGAGAAGTACGTCGCGAACGGCCCGAAGAAGCCGTTCATCCTCTGCGAGTACACGCACGCGATGGGCAACTCGAACGGCGGCATCCAGAAGTACTGGGACCTCGTGCGCAAGTACCCGTCGGCCCAGGGCGGCTTCGTCTGGGACTTCGCCGACCAGGCTCTCTGGAAGACGGACGCGTGCGGCACATGGCTCGCGTACGGCGGCGACTTCGGCGACAAGCCGAACGACGACAACTTCAACTGCAACGGCCTCTTCGACGCGCTGCGCAATCCGCATCCCGGCGCGTACGAGATGAAGCACGCCTACCAGAACATGACGTGCGAGGCGTTCGACTTCGCGACGGGCACGGTGACGGTGCGCAACGGCTTCTGCTTCCGCGACCTCGACGACTACGTGTGTGCGTGGACGGCGCGCGACGCGGCGGGCAGCCTGTCCGCGCGCGGATGCTTTGAGCTCGGCGAGCTGCAGCCGGGCGCGTCGCAGGCGTACACGCTGGAGGGCTTCAGCGGCGACTCGGTCGTCTTCCGCTTCCTCGACGGCAACGACTGCGTGGCCTGGGACTCCTTCGTCCAGCCGTTCGAGGGAAATAATCGAATGATTGAATTGTCGAATGATCGAATGGGGGACGATGGACGTCGGACAGAAGACCACGGCGTCTCACGTCTCGCCTCTCATCCCTCATCCCTCACGTCTCATCCCTCATCCCTTTCGCTCACCCTCAACTTCTGGCGGGCGCCGACGGACAACGATCGGGGCTGGAAGATGCCGGAGGTCTGCAAGGTGTGGAAGGACGCGACCGCGACGCAGAAGCTGCCCGCCGGCGTCACGAGCGACCTGAAGACGTCGCGCCTCGCGGACGGCGCATGGCTCGTGGACTGGACGCTCACCGTGCCGAAGGGGCTGCCGCCGATCCCGCGCGTGGGCCTCACGTTCACCGTGCCGAAGACGAACGCGGTCGAGTGGCTTGGCCTCGGCCCGTGGGAGAACTACGCCGACCGCGCGACGGCGGCGATCCTCGACGTCCACCGAGCGTCCGTCGGACTCGTCTCCGGCCTCGCCGACCCGGCGACCGGCACGATCGCCTATCCGGCGGATCGCCTCAACCCCGACAACTACATCGAGCCGGGCGAGCAGGGCTACCGCACGGGGTGCCGCCGCCTCACGGTCGGCGGCGTGACGGTCGAGGCGGTGAACGCGCCGTTCGGCTTCAACGTCTGGCCGTATCCGCAGGCGATGCTGGAGGGCAGGAAGCACCAGTGGGAGCTCTCGGAGGCGGACGCGCTGACCGTCAACGTCGACGCCGTGCAGATGGGCGTCGGCGGCGACAACAGCTGGGGCGCGAAGCCGCACGACGCATTCATGCCCGGCGCCGGCACCTACCGGCTCGTCTTCACGGTTCGCCGCTAAAGGCTCTCGTACCTTCGGAAACACGACATGAAGACACGTCAGTTCTGGTATCCGCTCCCCGCGCGGCTCATCGCGCAGCATCCCGCCGAACGCCGCGGAACGGAGAAGATGATGGTGCTCCATCGCGACACGGGCGTCGTGGAGCACCGTCACATCGCGGACATCGTCGACTACATCACGGCGAACGACCTTCTCGTCGTCAACGACACGAAGGTCTTTCCCGCGCGCCTGCTCGGCGAGTGGCCCGACACGCACGGCGCCGTCGAGCTGCTGATGGTCAACGCCGCGCCGATGGATGCGGACGACGAGCGTCCCTCGATGACGGCGGCGCGGGATTCCCTCCGCTGGAACGTGATCATCGGCTCCGGGCGCAAGTGCCGCGCGGGGCAGGAGGCCGTGTTCGGCCCGAACCGAGAGCTGACGGCGCGGCTCCTGAAGCCGCTGTCCGGCATCGGGATGTGGCAGGTCGAATTCGTCTGCGAGCGTCCGCTCATGGACTTGCTCGACGAGTTCGGCCACACGCCCGTACCGCCGTACGTGAAGCGCGAGGGCACGGCGGACGAGGAGAAGGAAGACCGCGAACGCTACCAGACGATCTACGCGCGCGAAGTCGGGTCGGTTGCCGCGCCGACGGCGGGCCTCCACTTCACGCCGGAGATCTTCGCCGCGCTCGGCGCGAAGGGCGTGAAGCGCGTCGCCGTCACGCTGCACGTCGGGCCGGGCACGTTCCGTCCCGTCAAGGCGGACGACATCGAAGACCACCAGATGGATTTCGAGGCGTTCACCGTGCCGCCGGAGACGGCGGATGCGATCAACGCCTGCAAGGCGCGCGGCGGGCGCGTCTTCTGCGTCGGCTCGACGACGGTGCGCACGCTGGAGACGGTCGCGGCTGCCGTCGCCCAAACCTCCCAAACCTTCCAAACCTCCCAAACCTTCCAAACTTCCCAAACTTCCCAAACCACCCAAACTTCCCAAACTTCCCAAACCCCCAACCCTGTCGTCCAGCCGGGCAGCGGCGCGTCCAACATCTTCATCTATCCGCCGTACCGCTTCCGCGTCTGCGACTGCATGCTGACGAACTTCCACCTGCCGCAGTCCACGCTGCTCATGATGGTCTCGGCGCTGGCCGGACGCGAGCGCGTCCTCTGCGCCTACGCCCTCGCGGTGCGGGCGAACTACATGTTTTTCTCGTATGGCGATTGCATGTTGATCGTCTGATTTGGTATAATCAGCCGAACTATGGCACTTTTCGTTCCCAAAGACCGTCGGTCGCTCTTCCGCCAATTCCTTGGCGGCATGTACGATTCCGTCGTCATCACCGACCCGAACGGGCACATTCTCGAAATCAACCCGCGCACGGTCGAGTATTTCGGCCGCGAGCCCGACGAGGTTCTCGACGAGCCGATCTCCATCTACATTCCGGGCCTGAAGTCCGATGTCGTCGCGCGCATCCGCAAGGGGCTGGAGGGCGACCGCCACGTCGTCATCGACGCGAACGGCGTCGCCAAGGACGGCCGGCGCATCGCCTGCGAGGTCGCCGTCTCGTGCATCGACCTCATGAACCCCGGCGACCTCATCTTCACGATCCGCAACGTCGAGCGCCGCCGCGCGTACATGAACATGTTCCGCACCAAGGCGAACGCCTTCGAGATCGCGCAGGTCGCGCTCTTCGCCTGTTCGGAGAGCGGGAAGATCGTCGAGGCGAACGCGGCGTTCTGCGCGCTGTTCGGCCTGGCGAATGTCGAGGAGGCGCGGCGGCACGTCTTTGCGGACTTCATGTGCGACGCGCCGCTGCCGGAGAACTTCAAGAAGGCCCTCGCCGGCGAGAAGACGGTGACGGGCATCGTCGCCGAGGGCGACGGGGACGACCAGGAGGAGCTGGAGATCGTTCTCGCGCCGAACGGGCACGGCCGCCGCGTCGTCGGCGTCGTCGGCAGCATCCAGAAGGTTTCCTGACATGATGAGACGCGCACCCCAACATGCGGCGGGCATCGCCGCGCTGACGGTCAACAAGGCGGACGCGAAAGTCCTTCAGGACTTCCTCGCGCAGAAGTTTGCGCTCTCGCGCCGCGCGGCGAAGGCGATGATTGACGGGCGCAGCGTCTGGGTGAACCGCACCTGCGTCTGGATTGCGCGCTACGCGCTCAAGACGGGCGACCTCGTCGAGGTGCCGACGGCGGTCGTGAAGGGCGCGCAGAAGCAGGGCGGCGCGGTTGCGGCGCGGTCGGTCGCGGACGGCGCACCGTCCGCTGCGACACGTCGCCACGTCCGCGTGCTCTGGTCGAACGACAGCTACCTCGTCTGCGACAAGCCGGCGGGGCTCGTGAGCTGCGACGACCCGAAGAGCGCGGAGGCGATTTTGCGTGTGCAGGAGAACATTCCGACGCTGGAGGCCGTCCACCGCCTCGACCGCGACACGACGGGCTGCCTGCTGTTCGCGAAGAGCCATGCGGCGTTTCTTGCGGCGGTCGAGATCTTCAAGACGCACAAGGTGTCGAAGACGTATCACGCGATCGTCGTCGGGCGCTTCCCGTATGCGCACCAGACCGTCGACACGCCGCTGGACGGCGAGCCGGCCGTGTCGCGCGTCGCGCGCGAAGGGTCGTCGGACGACGCCTCGTTCCTGCGCGTCCGCATCGAGACGGGCCGCACGAACCAGATCCGGCGGCACTTGGCGTCGATCCGCTTTCCGGTCGTCGGCGACCGCGTGTTCGGGCTCAAACGCGCGCGCGACATGCGCCTCCTGCAGGTGCCGCGCCAGATGCTGCACGCCTCGACGTTGAAGCTGCCGAATCCGCTCGACTTGCATGCGGAGATTCGCGCCCACGCGCCGCTGCCGGCGGACTTCCGCGCGACGCTCCGCCTTTTCGGCATGGGCAAGTGAGGGGAGAGGTCGCCGATGGAATGTCGCACGACAGACGTCTTTTCGCTCGCGGACAAGCGCATCCTCGTGACGGGGGCGTCGGGCGGCATCGGCCGTGCGACGGCGATTGCGGCGGCGCAGCTCGGTGCGCAGGTCGTGCTGACGTCGCGGCGGGCGGATGCGCTGGAGGAGACGCGGCGGCTGTGTCCGGGCGAAGGGCATCTCGTCATTCCGGGCGACCTGTCCGATTTCTCGTTCTTGCCGAAACTGGTGGCGCAGGCCGCGCCGCTTGACGGGCTCGCGCACGTCGCGGGCGTCAGTCCGATCGAGCCCGTCACGGTCTTTGACGCGCGCCGCGCGGAGGCGGCGATGCGGGTCAACTGCTTCGCCTTCGTCGAGCTGATGAAGCTGCTGGCGCGCCCCGCGTTCCGCGCGCCGGCGTTCGCGGCGGTGGCCGTCTCCAGCGTGTCCGCCGTGGCGGGCTGGGCGGGCGGCGCGGTCTACTGCGCGGCGAAGGGCGCGCTCTCGTCGAGCGTACGTGCGCTCGCGACCGAACTCGCGCCGCGCGGCATCCGGGTCAACGCGGTCTGTCCCTCGAACATCCAGACGCCGATGTTCGAGGCGGGAGCGGGACGGCTGGACGACGCGGCGTCGCGCGCGGCGCTGCTCCGGCGCCAGCCGCTCGGCATCGGGAAGCCCGCACAGGTTGCGCATCCGATCTGCTTTCTCCTGTCGGACGCCGCCTCGTTCGTCACGGGCGTGAACCTGCCGGTGGATGGCGGCTACCTGGCGCAATGAGGAGGGGGTGTTCCGTGAAGGCAGACGAGAAGGCGAAGGGCCGCGCGCAGGCGGCGGACGACGGACGGGTCAAGTGGCGGGAGGTCTTCGGCGAACTCCGCGAGGAGCTGCGGAACGGCGCCTTTCCGCAGGACACCCCCCTGCCGTCGGAACGGGCCCTGTGCCGGAAATACGGAATTTCCCGCATCACGGTCGTGCGCGTCATGGACGAGCTGCGGAAGCAGGGGCTCGTCTGCCGCCGGCGCGGCAGCGGGACGTTCGCGACGAAGCTCGCCCGCGCGGAGGCGGGACGGCTCGGGCTCATCTGCCCGAGCCTCGCGTTCGGCGAGATCTTCGCGCCGATCTGCCAGTCGCTCGCGCGCTTCGCCCAGCAGGACGGCTACTCGTTCGTCTTCGGCGACATCTCGTCCCCCCAGCCGAGCCGGCGCGCGCACGAGGCCTGCAAGGTCGCGCGGATGTTCGTCGAGCAGGGCGTCGCGGGCGTCGTGCTCCAGCCGCTGGCGTTCCTGAAGACGCCGGCGCGCGTGACGCGGGAGATCCTGACGCTGTTCGCCGAGGCGGACATCCCGGTCGTGCTCGTGGACCGCGACATCGAGCAGACCGACGTGCCGCACGACTTCGTGGGCATCGACAACCTCGCGGCCGGACGCGCGCTGGGCGCGCACCTGCTCGCGCGCGGCGCGAAGCGCATCCACTTCCTGATGCGCCCGAACTGCGCGTCCGTGATCCGGGACCGGCTGGACGGCGTGATGAGCGCGCTGGGCGCGAACCGTCCGAAGAACGCCGTCATCGTCGCCGAGCCGACGGACGTCGCGGCGCTGGAGCCCTGGTTCAGGCGGCGGCCGCGCCCGGACGCGGTGATCTGCGAGTCGGACTACGTGGCCGCGCAGTTCCGCAACACGCTCGACAGGTTCGGGCTGTCAGTTCCGAAGGACGTGCGGCTGGCCGGGTTCGACGACATCCGCTGCGCGGTCTCCACGACGCCGCCGCTGACGACGGTGCATCAGCCGTGCGAAGACCTGGCGCGCATGGTCTACCAGACGCTGCTCGACCGCATGCGCGACCCGTCGCTGCCGGCGCGGCGCATCCTGCTGGGCGCCCCGCTCGTCATCCGCGACTCCACGCGCTGACGAGTGTGCGTTTCTCCTCCTGCGGGACAGACGTCCGCATTTTGGCCCGTCGGCCCGACAGATCGCGCGAACCGTCCTCCGAGGAATCGCCGCCATCGCCACACGTCAGTCTATCAGACGTGACAAGCCATTCCCCTCGGCAAGATGCGTCTCTGCAAGCGAAAGCCCTGAGGCGATGGGCGATCCTCTCCGTCCTCTCGTGCGACTGTTGGCTCCTCCGGGCCAAAGGCGACTCGCGTCGCCGCACAGTACAAAACGTTACGTGAGGAGCGGGCGGGACGGCCAAGCGCCGAGCGGAGAGAGACGGGTGGACGCGGTTCGCCGCACGCGCCGCGAAGGGCGCGCGGGGCGAGAAGCCGGCTCCGCGGCGACGAAGCCCCGCACGGGGATTCGCGGATGCGGGCGGCGGGAGCGGACGCCCGGTGAACGGCAGCGAGGCCGAGGACGGCCCGCAAGGCCGAAGGGCCGACGCGACGAACTCGACCAGGGATCGCCAACGCGGCGCGCTTCGGGGCCGTAGCGGGGCGGACCGCCTGCCGGACGAGGCGAGTTGGGCAGGACTGCGGCATGCGGCTGACCTCGCGGTCGCCGCACGGACGTCAGGACGCCCAAGTCGCCCGCCCGGAGGCGGGAGCACCGTTGCCCCGAAGCGCGCCGCACGTCGGCAAGCGACAGGATACGTGCGTCCGACGGGCCAAGATGCGGACGAATGTCCCACAATGAAGGGCATGAAGAGCGTTTTGCGCTGATGCGCCGAAGATTTGATATAATACGCGCTGAATTTCTGAAAGGACAAGCCAACAATGAAATCACCCAAGAAGGGCATCAAGTGGGACGAACTCGGGTTCGGGTTCTCCGACGTCAACTGTCACCTCCGCATGACCTGGAAGAACGGCAAGTGGTCGAAGCCGACGTTCGTCAAGGAGCCGTGGATCAGCATGCACATCGGCGCGGCCTGCCTCCACTACGGGCAGGAGTGCTTCGAGGGCATCAAGGCCTTCCGCCAGAAGGACGGCAAGATCGTCATCTTCCGTCCCGACGAGAACGCCAAGCGCATGTACCGCACGGCGGAGCGCACGTGCATGCCGCCGGTGCCGGTCGAGACGTTCGTCGAATGCTGCCGGGCGATCGTGAAGAAGAACGCCGAGTACGTGCCGCCGTACGGGACGGGCGGGTCGATGTACATCCGGCCGCTCCTGATCGGCACGGGCCCGCAGATCGGCGTCGCGCCGGCGAAGGAGTACACGTTCATGATCATGGTCATGCCGGTCGGCGCCTACTACAAGGGCGGGCTGAAGCCGGTGCGCGCGGTGATCTTCGACCAGTGGGACCGCGCCGCGCCGCACGGCATGGGCGACGTGAAGGTCGGCGGCAACTACGCGGCGGGCATCTACGCGCACGAGAAGGCGAAGCGCGAGGGCTGGCCGGTCGAGCTCTACCTCGACGCGAAGACCCACAGGTACATCGAGGAGTTCGCGACGTCCAACTTCGCGGGCATCACGAAGGACGGCGTGTACGTGACGCCCGACA
>CAKTZI010000026.1 GCA_934635385.1 uncultured Kiritimatiellota bacterium
GCGCAGGCGCGCGCCGGCGTGTTTGCAAGTCGTCTTCCGTCCAGCCAGTTGTCAAGGAACGAGTCCTTCTCCACCGTTGAAAAAGGAACTGGTTCTACATTATACCTCTATTGCTTATGAAGATGCAGATGCAAGAATCTACTACACGATCGATGGGAGCGCGCCGAGCGCGGCGAACGGGCGGCTTTACAAGAGTCCGTTTGACATCTACCAGACGACGACCGTCAAGGCGGTCGCCGTGAAGGACGACTGGAAGGACTCGGAGGTCGCCGTCGCGACGTTCACGAAGGAGAATGCGCTCGGCCCGGCACTGAACCTGTTGGAAGTCATGCCGGACAACGACAAGACGCATCCGTGGACAGTTGTTACGGATGTTACGCACGACGGTGTGAGTGCGGTGCGAAGTGGAACCATTGGCGAAGACGAATTGACCACGTTGAAAGCGGTTGTCTATGGTGCAGGGCGACTCTCGTTTTGGTGGAAGACAGCGTGCGAACCAAGCGTCGACGGCGAGTATTACGACTACGCGGCGTTCTTCAACGGCTCGACAGAAATTGCGAAACTTGCGGGCGTGACAGATTGGCAGCAGGTCGTGTTGGATGTCGAGGGCACAGGCAAGCATACGTTCAAGTGGACATATCAGAAAGATGATTCGGGCTACGAGCCGCCGGATTGCGTCTGGCTCGATCAGGTGCAGTGGCTTCCGAAAACGGACGACTGGTATTCCGACCATACGCTCACGACGGAAACGCCCGTACCCTATGTCTGGCTCGACAAGTACGGGTTTGGCTGTTCAAGCGACTTTGAAACCGCCGCCAAGTCGAAGTCGGGGAAGTTCGACGGTGCGTGGCGCGCGCTGACGGTCGAAGAGGAGTATGTCGCGGGGACAGATCCGACGAATATGGCATCACGGTTGGAGACGCACATCGAGGTGAAAGATGGTGCGCCAGTCGTGACATGGACGCCGGATCTTAATGAGGGCGGCACGAAAACGCTTCGCACCTACAAAGTCTGGGGCAAGGATGCGTTGGATTCGCCTGCATGGGAATACCCGACAAACGCCTTGCACCGTTTCTTCAAGGTTACGGTCGAGATGCCATAAGAGAAGCCGTTTGGTAGCACTCCTCATTCTCACTTTTTTAAAAAAGTGAGAATGAGGAGGGGCGACATTCCCCGCGTGAGCAGGAGGTGGACGCAGAATCTTTGCCATCCATGAGATCTGCCTGTTCTACGTTTACCGCTTAAATGGATTGTGTGCGACGACTCCACCGTAATTCGTGTCGAGGAAAGACCGCATCAGCCGATCTCCTCGTCATAGGCATCCTGACGGCTGAACTTGTACGGTGTCCCTTCAAGCTTAGGTTGAGAGGCGATGAATTCTTGAAGTTCCCGCGCACGGCGTTCACCGCGCGTCTCATGCGCGACGCCTCCTTTCACCACAAACCGCCATTTGCGGCGTTGCCGAGCTTCACGCCTCGAAGAGTTGTCCCGGAAGCCTCAGCTTCTCCTTTGCGGGGAACTGCGCCTCATAGGCGGCGAAGCCTTTCGGATCCTGTTCGCAGACGAAATACTCCTGCGGCGTCGCATACTCGCCCCGCACGCCGTCGAGATAGCCGGGCGTCAGTTCCTTGCAGAGGAAAAACGAGGCGTCCGCACCGTCGGGCAAGCCGTGGTAGCGGATGCCTTTGGTCGCGGCGACAACGAAGCCGCTCTTCCCGTAAAAACCGATGTCGCCCTCAAAGCAGACGGCTCCGAACCCCAACGCGGCGGCCTGCGCCAGCGAATGGTCGAGCAAGCGATTCTCGTACGCCTTCATGATCGGCTCGACTTGCGGCAACTTCTTGACAAAGACCGTGTTGTCGCAGACCATGAGAATCTGCTTCCCATTCAGGTACGCCATGTACTCGCCGAACATCTTCCGGCTTTTCACAGCGCCGTAGCGTTCGATTTGCTCACACACGAACGCGATGTATTCCCTTGTCGTGGCCATGCTGGCGACAGTTCATTGTGTTCTGCTCATCGTGCGGCTTGGCCTACACACATGGACAGTCACGGATTGACATGAACCGCATGTCGGCGGCGACTCGGCTTGTACGCCTTGATTTTCTCCGCCAGGTCGTAGATGTCTTCGTCGGCTTCATTAAATTGGCTCTCCCGCCATTTGGTATAGTCTCGCGGTTCACGGTTCAGTAGCACGATGAATCGTTCCATGTCCACATGTCCCACGAGCTCGACAAGTGCCTTGAAGCAGTAGGACTTAAGTTCAGTGTCAGTTTTCACCATCATAGCATATCCTCCAGAGCGAAATCGACGGGGTTTGCGATTCGCATCTCGCCCAAAGACGACAGGTGTTTGAGAATGCCCTTATCAGTCGTGAGGAACCAATCGCATTCTGCCGACATTGCACTTGCCAGATGAAGCGCGTCCATCCGTTTGATGCCATACTTCATAATCGAGGCTCCGTCCGCAACAATCGAATCATCCATGTCAACATAGACAGTTGCCCATCCCGCCCAATCGCCAATCTCGCCGATTTGGTCAAAATACGGACTCTGCCCCAACTCGTAATCGAGAACCTTGCTCCAAGCGTACTCAATCTCGCCCGTCCGCATGAGCGCTTGAACACGCAATTTCGCCTCGGTTTCAAGGCGGATACGCACCTGTCCCTGATCGTCAAACGGACGATTGTAGCAACAGTTGTCGAGATAGACTCTCATGCGAAACACGACATAATTGATTAAGGCATCCATGGGCGAAACCCCTGTCACCCAAGTGAACATGCGAATTATACCACAAAACCCACGGCCGTGTTCGCCGTTGTGCGGGTGCATCGAGAGATTTACGCCGAAAGTCCGCACCCGCCGCGACGAAAAACGGACACAAGAAAACGGACGCAAAAAAATAGGGCGATGCGATTTTCCATGTCCGCGATGACCGCACGGCTTGTCACGGCAACAGCATTTACTTTTTTCTGAGAAAGAGGACGTCCAGCAGGACTTCAGGGTTCAGGGCGGCCTTGAACATCATATTCCTCTTGCTGATGCGTCCATGCCTGGCCTCGTTGAGGCCCCTCCCCATTCTCACTTTTTTAAAAAAGTGAGAATGTCGATGTGTTCCGTCTTCAGCAACGCAATCTTCCGATCCAGTCCGCCCGCATATCCCGTCAGGCTGCCGCTCGTGCCCACGACCCGATGGCACGGGATGATGATGGAGATCTCGTTGTGCCCCACGGCATCGCCAACGGCCTGTGCGGACATCCGCGCGAGACCTTCACGCGCCGCAAGTTGCCAAGCGATCGACAGAGACGTCCGTGCCCTAATAGACCGCAGAGCCTAAAACATCACTTCTTCCGCAGGTCAATCACGCGCTTGATCTTGCCCTCGCTGCGCGGCAGCGAGCCGGGCTCGACGAGCGTGATCTTCGGCGAGAGGCCGATGATCTGCTTGACGGCGGCGAAGACCTTCTTGCGCAGGGCCTCCAGCTCGCGGATGTTGTCCGAGAACGCCTCCGGCTTCAGCTCGACCTTGATCTCGAAGAGGTCCAGCGTCTCCGTCGGCGTGAGCAGGATCTGGTAGTGCGGCTCGACTTCGGGCACGGAGAGAAGGGCCGTCTCGACCTGGCTCGGAAAGAGGTTCACGCCGTGGACGATCAGCATGTCGTCCGACCGCGCCTGGATGCGGCTCATCCAGCGGACGGTGCGCCCGCACGCGCACGTCTCGGCGTGGAGCGTCGTCAGGTCGCGCGTGCGGTAGCGGATCATGGGCGTGCCGAAGCGGTCGAGCGTCGTGAAGACGAGCTCGCCCTCCGTGCCGTCCGGCAGGACTTCCAGCGTCTCGGGGTCGATGACCTCGGGGTAGTAGTGGTCCTCGAAGATGTGGAGGCCGCGGCAGTGTCCGCACGAGCCGGCGACGCCGGGGCCGGAGATCTCGGTGAGGCCGTAGATGTCGGTGAGGCCGTAGATGTCGTGCGCGACGATGCCCGTCGCCGCCTCGATCTTCGCGCGCATCTCGTCCGTCCACGGCTCGGCGCCGAAGATGCCGTGCCGGAGCCTCGTGTCGCGGCGGAATTCGATGCCGAGCTTGCGGGCGACCTCGATGATGTGCAGGAAGTAGCTCGGCGTGCAGGCGATGGCGGTCGAGCCGAGGTCCTTCATGAGCATGAGCTGCTTCTCGGTGTTGCCGGCCGAGGTCGGGAGCACCGCGCAGCCGAGCCGTTCGCCGCCGTAGTGGAGGCCGAGGCCGCCGGTGAAGAGGCCGTAGCCGTAGCTGACCTGGAGGACGTCCGCGTCGGAGAGGCCGAGCGGATGCTCGTCGCGGAGATCCGTCTTCTTCATGAAGGGGAACTTCGCGAGGTCGGCGAGCGAGACGAGGTCGCGGGGCTTGACGCCTTGAACGAGACGCGCGGGTTTGCTATACTCTTCCTCAACCACCACAGGAGAGGATCATGTCCAGACCGAAAATCACCATCTGCATGGGAAGCAGCTGCTTCGCGCGCGGAAACGAGAAGAACGTCGCGTTCTGCGAGGAGTTCCTTGCGGCGCGCGGCTTGCGCGATGACGTCGACGTCGAGCTTGGCGCGTCGCTCTGCACGGGCAACTGCGCGCAGGGGCCCGTCGTCATCGTGGACGGCAAGACCTACACGAACGTCGACCGGGGCGTGATGAAGGACATCCTGGAACGCACATTTCCGCAAGCATGAACGCGCCCGTCTACACCATCGAGAACGAGTGCCAGGACTGCTACAAGTGCGTCCGGCACTGCCCCGTCAAGGCGATCCGCATCGTCAACGGCAAGGCGTCCGTCATCCCGGAGGCCTGCGTCGCGTGCGGCGAATGCGTGAAGGTCTGTCCCGCGCACGCGAAGAAGATCCGCAGCGACCTCGCGCGGCTGAAGGAGCTGCTCGCGTCCGGCGCGAAGCTCTACGCCTCGGTCGCGCCGAGCTTCACGGGCTACTTCAAGGGCGTGACGATCGGCCGGCTCGCCGCCGCGATCCGGAAGCTCGGCTTCGCGGGCGTGAGCGAGACGGCGCACGGTGCGGAGTCCGTGAGCGCGCACGTCTCGCGGCTGCTCGACCAGACCGGCTCGCCGCTCGTCATCTCCAGCGCGTGTCCGGCCGCCGTCGACATGATCCGCAAGTACCTGCCGGGCTACGCGAAGTTCATCTCGCCGCTGCCGTCGCCCGTGCGCGCGCATGCGGGACTGCTGAAGGAGGCGTACGGGGCGGACGCGAAGGTCGTCTTCTTCGGGCCGTGCGCGGCGAAGAAGAACGAGGCCGATGCGCATCCCGACCGCCTCGCGCTCGCGTGCGTCTTCCCGGCGCTGGAGCAGATCCTGAAGGAGAAGGGAATCTCGATCACGGACGAGGAGGCCGGCCTCGCGCTCGGCCCGGCGGAGGAGGGGCGGTTCTACTCCGTCGAGGGCGGCATGAACGACACGCTGCGCGACGGCAAGGCGAACGTGCGCTACCTTTCGGTCTCGGGACTCGACAACCTGCGCCGCGTCCTCGGCGACCTGCCGCGCGAGCTGCGCAGCGGCGGCGCCGCGCCGATCGGTCGCAAGATCTTCCTCGAAGTCCTCGCCTGTCCGGGCGGCTGCGTGAACGGCCCCGTCATGCCGAAGGACGGCGGCTCGCTCGCGACGCTCTTCGCGACGGACGCCGCGTCGCCGCTCCAGACGAGCGTCGGGCGCTGCTTCACGCACTGCGGCGTCTCGGCGTATCCGGCGGAGGCAATCCGCGAAGAGGAGCCGGACGAGACGGCGATGGCGCAGGCGCTCGCGCGCGTCGGCAAGTACTCGAAGGCCGACGAGCTCAACTGCGGCTCGTGCGGCTACGAGACGTGCCGCGCGTTCGCGCGCGCGCTGCTCGCGGGCAAGGCCGAGGAGGCGCAGTGCCACACGTTCCTCAAGAAGAACTTCCAGCGGACGTCGAACGCGCTCATCAAGTACATCCCGGCGGGCGTCGTCATCGTGGACGGACGGGGGCTGGTCGTCGAGTGCAACCGCGTCTTCGCCGAGATGTGCGGCGAGACGGAGCTGTTCGAGACGCTCGGCAACCTGGAGGGCATCGCGTGCGCCGCGCTGATGGAGCCGTTCGCAGACCTCTTCGCGGGCGCGCTGGAGCACGGCAGCGAGATCGTCAAGTACCGCCAGCCGTGGAAGGACCGGGTCGTGACCGTGAGCGTCTTCCCGATCGCGAAGGGCGAGTTCGCCGGCGCGGTCGTGCAGGACGTCACGCAGAACGAGGGCCGCCGCGAGGAGATCGCCGCGAAGGCGCGCGAGGTCATCGCGAAGAACGTCTACACGGTGCAGCAGGTCGCGCGGCTCTTCGGCGAGCACATCGCCGAGACCGAGATCATGCTCAACGAGATCGCCGGCGCCTACGAGTCCCACACGAAGGGCAAGCGCCTGCGGGAATCCGACAACGGGGCTTACCTGAATGGATAGGGATCTCTTCATCGAGATGGAGGCCGCGCAGTACACGAAGACGGGCCAGGCCGCTTGCGGCGACGACGTGCGCTTCCTGACGGTCGAGAAGGAGAACCGCCACCTCTGCGCGCTCTCGGACGGCCTTGGCAGCGGCGTGAAGGCGAACGTCCTCGCGACGATGACGACGGCGATGGCGATCCGCTTCCTGGAGTCCAACATCCCGACGCTGGAGGCGGCGGAGATCATCATGGACTCGCTGCCCGTCTGCGAGGTGCGCAAGATCGGCTACGCGACGTTCTCGCTCTTTGACTTCCGCCTCGGCGGCCGCGCGAAGATCACCGAGATGGGCAACCCCGGCTACATCCACCTGCGTGGGGCGGACGAGGTGCTGCCGCTCAGGGACGAGCAGGTCGTCTCGGTGCATTGGCCGGACCGCGAGGTGCGCGAGTGCGAGGCCGACTTCCGCGTGGGCGACCGCATCATCCTCTGCTCGGACGGCGTGACGCAGTCGGGGCTCGGCGTGAACAAGGAGATGAAGTTCGGCTGGCGGCGGTCGGGCGTCCTCAAGCACGCGCGCGAGTTCATCCATTTCGATCCGGGGATCTCGGCGAAGGAGCTCGCGGCCTCGATCGCGAACCGCGCGCTCCAGCTGACGCCCGGCGGTTGCAAGGACGACATCACCTGCGTCGTCATCTACCTGCGGCGTCCGCGCGTCCTGCGCCTCCTCTCCGGCCCGCCGTTCTACCGGGAGCATGATGCCGAGTACGCGCGGCAGGCGAAGCTCGGCTTCGACCACGTGGTCGTCTGCGGCGGCACGACGGCGAACATCGTCGAGCGCGAGCTTGGGCGCAAGGTGAAGGTCGACTGGGCGGACATGAAGGCGGCGGGCGGACTGCCGCCGGTCGGGCGCATCGACGGCGTCGGCCTCGTGACGGAGGGCATCCTCACGCTCTCGCGCGTCGCGACGGCGCTGGAGGAGATGCGCGACCCGCGCAGCGAGCCGGCGGCGGCGAAGGCCATCCTCGAGCGGATGATGGCGCACGACCGCATCGAGTTCGTCATCGGCACGAAGGTGAACGAGTCGCATCAGGATCCGAACATTCCGCAGGACCTGGAGCTGCGGCGCTCGGTCGTCAAGCGGCTCACCGCCGCGCTGGAGCGCAACTACCGCAAGCAGGTCACGGTCAACTACTACTGACCGGCGGCGGGCACAGCCCGTTTTTGATATAATGGCGACCATGAAGAACCTGTTCATCGAAGCCTCCGCAGGGACGGGGAAGACCCAGGCGCTTGGCGAGCGCCTGATTTCGCTTCTGCACACCGGCGTCCGGCCGGAGGAGATCGTCGCGCTCACGTTCTCGCGCGCGGCGGCCGGCGAGATCTTCGAGCGGTTCGTCGGGCTCCTGGCGGAGCGCGCGCAGACGTCGACTGAGGACGCGCGCCTCCTGCGGCGCGTCCTCGCGACGCAGCACCTCTCGCAGATCGGCACGCTCGACAGCTTCCTCATGCGCATCGTGCGCGCGTTCCCGCTGGAACTCGGCCTCGTCGGCGAGCTGACGCTCATGGACGAGTTCGAGGCCGATCGCGAACGCGCGGCCGTCTCGTTCGCCATCCTGCGCCGTACGGAGGCGACGCTCAAGAAGGCGTTCGTCGAGGCGTTCGCGCTCGCGATGAACCGCGAGGACGTGCGGAGCTTCGTCGAGTCCTACCGCACGTTCATCAGGGGCTGGCACGCGCGCGTGACGGCGTTTCCCGAGAAGTCCGCCTGGGGCGACCCGACGGCGATCTGGGGCCGCGACCCCGCGTTCGCCCACGTGACGGCACGCGAGCTTGGCGCGGCGGCAGACCGCCTGGCGGCGCTGGTCGGCGCGGACGGCGACTGGCGGGACCTGGCGGACTGGGTGCGCGGCTTCCGGGGGCGTTTCGGCGCGCCGAAGGGCCTCGTGAAGAAGTTCTTGGCGGACGACGCCCTCTGGACGTCCGAGGCCTACTCGTTCTCGTTCAGGCGCCGCGCCTACAGCCTGACGTGCGAGCAGACGCTGGCGCTCCGCGAGGCTTTCCTCTGCGTCTACGGCTACGTTGTCCGCATGAAGCTCGAACTCGCGCGCGGCGTCTTCACGCTCATCTCGGCCTTCGAGCGGGACTACGACCGCAAGGTGCGCCGCGCGGGCAAGCTCGTCTTCGAGGACGTGCCGCGACTCCTGAAGGCCCTGCCGCCGGAGACGCGCCTCGCGCTTGAGTTCCGGCTCGATTCGCGGATCCGCGCCTGGGCGCTCGACGAGTTCCAGGACACGAGCCGCGAGCAGTGGGCGGCGCTCGGAAACCTCGTCGACGAGGCCTGGCAGTCGGACGGCGAGAAGTCGCTCTTCGTCGTCGGCGACCGCAAGCAGGCGATCTACGGCTGGCGCAACGGCGACGTCGGCATCTTCGAGAACCTGCTGGCGAACAGTCCGCCCGACACGCGCGGCGAGCTGAAGAAGACCTACCGCTCGGGTCCGGCGGTCGTCGAGGCCGTCAACCGTGTCTTCGCGCGCGGGCGCATCCGGGACGAGTTTCCCGCGTGGCGCTGCCCCGAACACGAGACGGCGCACCCCGAAGTCGCGGGATTCGTCCGCGCGATGGATGCGCCGGGCCGCACGATGGAGGACTTCGTCGAACCCGTCCTGACGGCGCTGACGGCGAACCTCGGCGCGCGGGCGGACGATCCGCGCCGCCGGGGCGTCTCCGCCGCGATTCTCGTGCGCGGCAACATCTTCGGCGCGTTCCTCGCAGACCGCCTGAAGGCCGCCGGGTTCGAGGGCGTCGTCTGGGAGGGCGAGTCGGCGGTGCTCGACACCCCGGCGCTCGCGGGCTTTCTCGACCTCGTGCAGCTTGCGGACCATCCGGGCGACGCGATGGCCTACCGGCATTTCCGCATGACGCCGCTTGCGGCGGCGAAGTATCCGGACGGCGTGCCGCCGGCGACGGAAGTCTCGCGCGAGCTGGCCCGCGCCTTCACGACGCGCGGCCTCGTCAGAACACTGCGGGAGCTGCGCGCGTGCCTGCCGGCGGCGTCCGAGCGGGCGTGGAGCCGCTTCACGGAGGAGCGCTTCACGGATCTCCTGCGCGCAGCGGCCGAATTCGAGCTGGGGCTTTCCGCCGGCACGCGGCTCGCCGACTTCCCGGCGTTCCTCCAGGCGAAGAAGAAGCGCACGGTCGCCGAGAAGGGGCTGGTGCGCATCCTGACGATCCACCGCTCGAAGGGGCTCGGCTTCGACTACGTCGTCCTGCCGCTCTACGAATACGAATCGCTGACGGCCGAGCCTGACGGCCCGCTTCTCGGCGAGAACTGGATCCTGCCCGACCCCGGCGCGCGCGTCGCGAAGGCCGTGGGCGGGCTGGAGGCGGCGTATCGGCTGCGCAAGGCCCGTGCCGAGCAGGAGGCGCTCTGTACGTATTACGTTGCGCTGACGCGGGCGAAGCGCGCAATGACGCTTGTCCTCCATCCGTCCGGCACGACGCTCAAGTTCTCCGACCTCGTCCGCAGTGCCGACCTCGCCGATCTCGCGCACCCCGAATTCCGCTTCGTGCCGCCGGCGGCGGACGACGACCGCGCGGCGTCTCCGCCGCTGCGCGCGCCGGCGGCGCGGTCGGCCCGGTCGCGCCTCGCGCGGCGGCTGCCGTCGCTCGCCTACGTCCACGGCGTCTCCGCCGGGTTGCTGTTCGCGTCCGCCGAACGGCGCGCGGCCGCGCTGCGGCGCGGCACGGACGCCCATGCGGCTGCGGCGCGCCTCGCGTTCACGGATGCGCTGCCGAAGCCGGCGGGCTTCGTCGCGCTCTGGCGCGAACGGGCGTTCGAGGTCTGCGTGGACGGCGAATGGGTCTCGGGCCGCTTCGACCGCGTGACGTTCTTCCGGGACGCGGCGGGCGACCTGCGGGCGGAGATCGTCGACTTCAAAACGTCGCTGGCGCATCCCGAGCGCTACGACGGCCAGCTCGCCGCCTACCGCCGGGCCGTGGCGGCCCTCACGGGGATTCCGCCGGGCCGCATCACGGCCCGCCTGATGCCGCTGCCGCCGGATTGACGCGATTCAGCGGCGGCGGTTTATGGTATAATGCGCGTCCATGAAAGACGACTTCCTCGTATTCGACCACGTGACGAAGCGCTTCGGCGCGCTGACGGCGGTCAATGACGTCTCGCTGACGGTGAAGAAGGGCGAGTTCTTCTCGCTTCTGGGGCCTTCCGGGTGTGGCAAGACGACGCTCCTGCGCATGCTCGGCGGCTTTGAGCGCCCCGATTCGGGGCGCATCTACCTCGAAGGGCGCGACATCACGGATCTGCCGCCGAACCAGCGGCGCGTCCACACCGTCTTCCAGAACTACGCGCTCTTCCCGACGATGACGGTCTGGGACAACATCGCGTTCTCGCTCACGCTCGCGAAGAAGCCGAAGGACGAGATCGAGGAGCGGGTGGACGAGATCCTGGAGATGATCCAGCTCGCCGACCAGGCGTGGAAGTACCCGAACCAGCTTTCGGGCGGACAGAAGCAGCGCGTCGCCATCGCCCGCGCGCTCGTGGACCGGCCGCAGGTGCTGCTGCTCGACGAGCCGCTCGCGGCGCTTGACCTGAAGCTCCGCCAGCACATGCTGCTGGAGCTCGACACGATCCACGACCAGGTCGGCATCACCTTCCTCTACGTCACGCACGACCAGGGCGAGGCGATGTCGCTCTCGGACCGCATCGCCGTCATCAACAAGGGGACGGTCGAGCAGCTCGCGGGTCCCGCGCAGATCTACGAGGCGCCGGCGACGCGCTTCGTCGCGTCGTTCATCGGCGACACGAACTTCTTCTCCGGCGAGATCGTCTCGGTCGAGGGCGACTACTGCTACATCCAGGCCGAGGGCTTTCCGCAGATCAAGGCGTACAACGACAAGAAGCTCGCGGTCGGCCAGCGCGTCGACCTGTCCGTCCGGCCGGAGAAGATCCGCGTCACGCTCGCGCCGCCGACGCCGGAGAAGGGCGCGTCGATCAACGTCTTCCCGTCCGTCGTCAAGGACATCGTCTACCAGGGCGTCTACACGAAGTACTGGCTCAAGTCGAGCCAGCTCAGGATCTCGGCGCTGAAGCCGCACTCGCGCTTCCTCCTCGACCAGGAGCCGATCACGTGGAACGACGAGGTCTTCGTCTGGTGGCACCCGGACGACGGGTACATGGTGGAGGTCTAGCATGCCGAACGAACTGACGATCGACGAGCTGAAGGCGGAGATCCGCAAGGGCGCGCGCTGCATCCTGCAGGTGCGCCACGCGGAGCGTCCGAAAATGGATCCGGACGACCCCAGCTTCGGCGACGGGCTGCACCTGACGCGCGAGGGCGTGCGGACGGCGCGCTTGCTGGGCGAAGCGCTTGCCGAATTCCGGGACGACGTCGCGTTCTGCTCGAGTCCGCTCACGCGGACGCGCGAGACGGCCGCCGGCATCGCCGAGGGCATGGGACTGAAGGACGTGGCGATTCCGACCGAGGAGCGCTTGGGCAACGGCTCGTTCTTCTATGAGGATCCGCTGGAAGTCCTGAAGACCTTCAACGCGATGGAGTTCTTCAAGGCGTGCTTCGCCTATTTCGAGAAGGGCACGCTGCCGGGCTTCAAGGAGATCCACGCGGCGGCGGACGCCTGCGCGCGGTGGCTGTTCGAGCAGGCTGGGAACCGCCGCCTGCTCGTCGCCGTCACGCACGACTGCTACATCGCGGCGTTCCTTGCCGCGCGCGGCGCGTACGGGCCGTTCTCGCGCAAGAACTGGCCGCGCTTCCTCGACGGCGCGGCGACTCTCGTCTACCCGGACGGCACGCGCCGCGACGTGCTCGTGCGTTCGGGGCTGTCCTATGGCATCTGCGGCGTCCGGCCCGTGCGGGCCGTCGTCTTCGACTTCGGCGGCGTCATGACCATGACCACGATGCCGGAGCGCGTCCGCGCCTGCACGGCCGCCTACGGCATCGACTGGGACGCCCTCGCGTCCGGGTTCGCCCGCTACCGGCATCTGCTGGACGGCGGCTTCATCACGCTGGAGCAGATGTACGACCTCATCTGGGCGGATGCGGACATCGCGCTGACGGACGAAATGCGGCGGCGCATTCTCGAAGAGGACTACGCGAGCTTCCTGGAGGGCTACCGCAACCTGAAGACGCTCGCGTGGATGAAGGAGCTGAAGGCGAAGGGCTTCCGAATCGGCATCCTCACGAACATGCCGCCCGCCTTTGCGCCGCGCTTCCGAAAGGTCTTTGCGGACTTCATTGCGCAGGCGGACGCGATGGTCATCTCAGGCGAAGAACACATGTTCAAGCCGCAGAAGCGCATCTATGACCTCCTGAAGGAACGCATCGGCCTGCACGCGGACGAGCTCTGCTTCGTCGATGACGTGGAGGAGAACTGCGCGGCCGCGCGGCGCTGCGGCTGGCAGGCAATCCGCTTCGAGACGAATGAGCAGGTCGCCCGCGACTTCGCCGCGCGCTACGCCTGATCCGGAGCGCCCGTGCGGAACCTTCTGATCGTCGCCGAGCAGGTCGCGGTGCTCTTCGTCCTCATGGGCGTCGGCGCCGCCCTGCGCAAAGCGAGGCTGCTGGACGAGAAGGGCGTCGGCGGAATCGTGAACCTGCTGATCCTCGTCGTGACGCCGTGCCTGATCGTCGACAGCTTCCAGCGCCCGTTCGACCCGTCGATGCTGGCGGGCCTCGGCCTCGCGTTCCTGATCGCCGTCGCCGGGCACCTCGTCGTGATGGCGCTGGCCGCGCGGGTCGTCCGCCATCCGGCGGCGGACACGCGCAAGCCCCTTCTGCTCGCGGCGGTCTTCTCGAACGCCGGGTTCATGGGCATCCCGCTCGAACAGGCGATCCTCGGCGAGACGGGCGTCTTCTACGGCATCGTCTATGTCGTCGTTTTCAACCTCTTCATGTGGAGCTGGGGCGTGCGGATGATGGAGAAGGCGGCGCGTCCGGCCGGAAGCTGGAAGACGGTCGTGAATCCGGGGACGGTCGGCATCCTGCTCGGCCTGCCGCTGTTCCTGCTCTCCGCGCGGCTGCCGCCGTTTCTCGGTGCGTCCGTCCGCCATGTCGCGAACCTGAACACGCCGCTGGCGATGGTCGTGATTGGCTACTCGCTCGCGGGCGCGAGGCTGGGGCGTGTCCTTCGGCTGCCGGCGGCGTATGTCGCGACATTCGTCCGGCTGGTGGCCTATCCGCTTCTGATGGTCGCCGCGCTCGCCCTGTTCCGTCAGCACCTCGACCGCCGGATGTCGCTGGCGATCGTGATCGCGGCGGCCGCGCCGGTCGCGGCGATGGTCTCGATGTTCGCGGTGAAGTTCGGCCGCGACGTCGAGACGTCCGTCGCGGTCGTGTGCGGCTCGACAGTCCTGAGCGTCCTCACCCTGCCGCCCGTCATCGCGCTCGCGCTCGCCGTCCTCTGACCGGCCGCGCAGACGACGAGGCGGCTCCCCGGCGATTCCGAGAATTTGGTATAATTCAGCCCATGAAAGCATCTCTTTCCTGTCTTGCCGCGTCCGCCGCGCTGTTCGGCGGCGTCGTTTTTGCGGAGAACCCCGTTTCCTTCGTCGATCCGTTCGTCGGCACGATGGGCACGGGGCATACGTTCCCGGCGGCCTGCGCGCCGTTCGGCCTCGTCCAGGCGGGGCCGGACTCGGGCTGGAACGACTGGGACCACTGTTCGGGCTACCGAAAGGGCGACCCGACCTTCCTCGGCTTCTCGCAGACGCACCTGAACGGCACGGGCTGTCCCGATCTCGGCGACATGCGCTTCCTGCCGTATCGCGGCGACGTGAAGCGGGCCGCGTGGACGGTGCGCAAGGACGCCGCGAGCGAGCGGGCCGAGCCGGGCTTCTATGCCGTCGATCTGCCGGACGAGCGTCTCCGGGTCGAGGTCGCCGCGCTTGCGCGGACGGCCCTCTACCGCCTCACGCCCGCCGAGGACATGACGCTTCACCTGTTCTTCGACCAGGAGGGCTGCATCGGCGACTTTGCCCGGACGCGCGGCACGACGTTCCCGACCGGCTTCATCCAAAACGACGGCGACCGCGCGTTTGACGCCTTCTACCGCCGGAATGGCTGGGTGCGGAATCGCGCCGTCTACGCGCGCTTCGCGTTCTCGCATCCGTTTACGGTCGCGGCGGAGTTCCCGTGCGCGGGGAAAGGCAACGCCGTCGTCCGCCGCGTGTACGACTTCACGCTGCGCGCGGGCGAGCCGCTGGAGGTGCGGCTTGCGCTGTCCGCGACGTCGTGTGCGGCGGCGCGGCGGAATCTCGATGTGGAGCTGGCGGACAAGGGCTTTGACGCGGTGCGCGCGGAGGCCTCCGCCGCGTGGGCGCGCGCGCTGGCGGGCGCCGAGGTGCGGGGCGGAACGGATGAGCAGAAGCGGAACTTCTACACGGCCCTCTACCACCTCTACCAGCAGCCGAACGACCTGTCGGACGTCGGCGAGACGCCGCGCGCGTCGACGCTGTCGATGTGGGACGTCTTCCGCGCGGCGTGTCCGTGGTACGCGCTGATGAAGCCGGACGTGATCGACGGCATCGTCGCCTCGGCCCTGCGGCAGTACGACGAGGTCGGCTACCTGCCGATCTGGCAGCTCTGGGGCAAGGACAACCACTGCATGATCGGCAACCACACCGTGCCGGTCATTGTCGACGCCTACCTGTCGGGGCGTCCGATGGATGCGGAGAAGGCCTATCGCGCGGTGAAGGACTCGCTCACGAAGAACTTCAAGCCGCGTCCGAAAGACCGGTTCGACATCCTTGACAAGTACGGCTACTATCCGTTCGACCTCATCAGGGGCGAGTCGGTGAGCCGTACGCTCGAATGCGCCTACGACGACGCCTGCGCGGCGCGGTTCGCGGCGGCGCTCGGAAAGGCGGCGGACGCGGCGTTCTTCGCGAAGCGCGCGCAGAACTGGAAGAACGTGTTCGACGCGGCGACGGGCTTTGCGCGCGGCAAGGACACGCAGGGGAACTGGCGCACACCGTTCGACCCCTACGCGCTCGGCCACGGGGCGGACAGCGGAAACGACTTCACGGAGGGCAATGCCTTCCAGTACTCCTGGCACGTGCTGCATGACGTGCCGGGGCTGATCGCCGCGATGGGCGGGAAGGCCGCGTTCGCCGCGAAGCTCGACGCGCTCTTCGCCGCGCCCGAAACCGTGCAGGGCGCGGGCTTCGTGCTGGACGTGTCGGGGCTGATCGGCCAGTACGCGCACGGCAACGAGCCGAGCCACCACGTCGCCTACCTCTATCAGCACGTCGGGCGTCCCGACCGCACGGCGGAAGTCGTGCGCGAGGTCTTTGACCGCTTCTACGCGCCGAAGCCAGACGGCCTCTGCGGCAACGACGACTGCGGGCAGATGAGCGCGTGGTACGTCTTCTCCGCGCTGGGGTTCTATCCGGTCGATCCGGCTGCGGGCGAATTCGTGCTGGGTGCGCCGCAGCTGCCGCAGGTTCGCCTCAGCCTGCCGAACGGAAAGACGTTCACCGTGAAGGCGAAGAACCTTTCGAAGGCGAACAAGTACGTGAAATCGGTGACGCTGAACGGAACGCCGTTTGAGGGCTTCAGGCTGAAGCGCGCCGACGTCCTCGCCGGCGGCGAACTCGTCTTCGAGATGTCGGAGACGCCGAAGCCTTGAGCCGCTGGAGCTATCTCGTCCGCCGAATCCTTGAGATGATTCCGACCACCGTCGGGATCCTGCTTCTGACGTTCGCGCTCTTCAATGTCGTCGGCGGCTCGCCGGCGGAAACGATCCTCGGCAAGAACGCCTCGGCCGAGTCCATTGCCGCGTTCAACCGCCAGTACGGCTACGACCGGCCGCTCGTCTTCGCGAAGGACAGCCAGTTCGTCCGCTTCCTCGCCGACCTCGCGAAAGGTGACTTCGGCTATTCGGTCGAGAACGACGAGCCTGTCCTCGACGTGCTCGCGCGCGGCATCGGGCCGTCCCTCTCGCTCACCGTGCCGATCCTCGTCGGCGGCGTCTTCGTCGGGCTCGTCCTTGCCGTCGGCGCGGCGGCTTGCCGGGGCGGGGCCGTCGACAGGGCCGTCCTGCTCGGATCGACCGTCCTCATGAGCGTCAACTACGTCGTCTGGGTGCTGGCGGGGCAGTTCTTCCTCTCCTACAAGGCGGGACTTTTCCCCGTTTGGGGCTACCGAAACGCCTTCTATCTCGTGCTGCCCGTCCTGATCGGCATCGTCTCGTCGCTCGGGACGGACGTCCGCTTCTTCCGCACGGTCATCCTCGACGAGATCTACAAGCCCTACGTGCTCACCGCGCGCGCAAAGGGGCTGTCGCGGTTCGCCATCCTGACGCGGCATGTCCTGCGCAACGCGCTCATCCCGATCGTCACGTACGTCTCGCTCGCGATTCCGGGACTCTTCGCGGGCTCGCTGCTGCTGGAGAGCTTCTTCGGGATTCCTGGCCTCGGCTCCGTCGCGATCAACGCGATCCATTCGGCGGACATGGCGGTCGTGCGGGCGGTTGTCGTGCTTGGCGCGCTCCTCTACCAGTTCGTCAACCTCGCGACCGACCTCCTGTCCGCCGCGCTCGACCCGCGCGTGCGCCTTTCGGCGTGAATCTGCCGGAAACACAACAAATTGTTTGCTTTTCGAGGATTGTCCACAATCTGTTGATAGCTGTTGACATCTCCCCCCTTGTGCGGACACAAGATTTAGTGTATCATACGTCCTTGTTCCCACAATAGGATGTAGAAATGCCTGAAGTGGGCGTATATTCAGAAAACAGTCAATTTAGAGAGAATTAAACGGAGATACACGCGGGCGATGAAGATCATCAAGCGATCGGGCGAAGAGAAGGAATTTGACATCTCGAAGATCGAGAATGCCATCCGCAAGGCGAACAACGCGGTCGATTACAAGGACGCGATGAGCGAGGGGCGCATCAAGCTGATCGCGGAGGAGGTCGCCGGCGTCTGCGCCGCGCGCGACCGGGCGATGACGGTCGAGGAGGTGCAGGACGTCGTCGAGAACAAGATCATGGAGATGGGATCGCACGAGATCGCGAAGAAGTACATCGTCTACCGCTACCGCCGCGAGCTCGCCCGCAAGGCGAACACGACGGACGGCGCGATCCTCTCGCTCATCGAGAGCAACAACGAGGACGTCAAGCAGGAGAACTCGAACAAGAACCCGCGCATCAACTCCGTCCAGCGCGACTACATGGCGGGCGAGGTGTCGAAGGACGTCTCGGCGCGCCTCCTGCTGCCGCAGGACATCGTGCAGGCCCATCAGGAAGGGCTCATCCACTTCCATGACATGGACTACTACGCGCAGCACATGCACAACTGCGACCTCGTGAACCTGGAGGACATGCTGCAGAACGGGACGGTCATCTCCGGGACGATGATCGAGAAGCCGAAGAGCTTCTCGACGGCGTGCAACATCGCGACGCAGATCATCGCGCAGGTCGCCTCGAACCAGTACGGCGGCCAGTCGATCTCGCTCACGCACCTCGCGCCGTTCGTGGACGTCTCGCGGCAGGCGATCCGGCGGGAGCTCGCGGCGGAATGCGCCGAGTCGGGGGCGACGATCGCACCGGAGAAGTTCGACGCGATCGTCGAGCGGCGCGTCCGCAAGGAGATCCAGAAGGGCGTGCAGACGATCCAGTACCAGGTCGTCACGCTCATGACGACGAACGGCCAGGCGCCGTTCATCACCGTCTTCATGTACCTGGGCGAGGCGCGCAGCGACGCCGAGCGCCGCGACCTGGCGGCCATCATCGAGGAAGTCCTGAAGGAGCGCATCCTCGGCGTGAAGAACGAGCAGGGCGTCTACGTGACGCCGGCGTTCCCGAAGCTCATCTACGTGCTGGAGCCGTCGAACGTCACGGAGGACGCGCCGTACTGGTACCTGACCGAGCTGGCCGCGAAGTGCACGGCGAAGCGCATGGTGCCCGACTACATCTCCGCGAAGAAGATGCTGGAGTACAAGGTCGACCGGAACGGACACGGCAACGTCTACACGTGCATGGGCTGCCGCTCGTTCCTGACGCCCTACGTGGACGAGAACGGCCAGCCGAAGTACTACGGCCGCTTCAACCAGGGCGTCGTCACGGTCAACCTCGTCGACGCCGCGCTCTCGGCGCACGGCGACCTCGACCAGTTCTGGAAGATCCTCGACGAGCGGTGCGAGCTCTGCCACAAGGCGCTCCAGTGCCGCCACGAGCGGCTGACGGGCACGCTCTCCGACGCGGCGCCGATCCTCTGGCAGTACGGGGCGCTGACGCGCCTGCCGAAGGGGATGCCGATCGACAAGTACCTGCACGGCGGCTACTCGACGATCTCGCTCGGCTACGCGGGCCTCTGGGAGTGCGTCTACGCCCTGATCGGCAAGAAGCTGACCGAGCCGGAGGGCGAGGCGCTGGGGCTGAAGGTCATGGAGCGGCTCAATTCGTACACGGCGAAGTGGAAGGCCGCCGAGAACATCGACTACTCGCTCTACGGCACGCCGCTGGAGTCGACGACCTACAAGTTCGCGAAGTGCCTGCAGAAGCGCTTCGGCATCGTCAAGGGCGTGACCGACCGCAACTACATCACGAACTCGTACCACGTCCACGTGACGGAGCCGATCGACGCGTTCAGGAAGCTCGCGCTGGAGGCGAAGTTCCAGCGGCTCTCGCCGGGCGGGGCGATCAGCTACGTCGAGGTGCCGAACATGCAGAACAACCTGCCGGCCGTCCTCGCGATCATGAAGTACATCTACGACCACATCATGTACGCCGAGCTCAACACGAAGTCGGACTACTGCCAGGTCTGCGGCTTCGACGGCGAGATCGAGATCGTCAAGGACGCGAGCGGCAAGCTCATCTGGCGGTGCCCGAAGTGCGGCAACACGGACGAGGCGAAGCTCAACGTCGCGCGGCGGACGTGCGGCTACATCGGCTCGCAGTTCTGGAACCAGGGCCGCACGCAGGAGATCAAGGAGCGCGTCCTGCACGTTTCGTAAGGCAATCATTCGGGAGACGGACACATGACGGTCAAGGGATATGCGAAGTTTCTGCTCATCATGGCGGGCCTCGGCGGCCTCCTCTACGGCGTGGACGTCGGCGTCATCGCGGCGGCGCTGCCGTACATCGAGCGGACGTCGACGTTCACGCAGAACGAGATCGGCTGGATCGTCGGCATGGCGCTCTGGGGGTCTCTCCCGTCCTCGCTGGTCGCGGGGCTGCTCGCCGAGTGGTTCGGGCGTCGGCGCATGATCATCGCGTCGGCCCTGCTCTTCCTGGTTTCGATTCCGGTGATCTGCGCGTCGGGCTTTTTCGCGGGCGGCAACTTCTGGATGATGGTCGCCGGGCGTGCGATGCAGGGCGCGGCGGCCGGCCTCTTCGGCGTAATCGTGCCGATGTACCTCGCCGAATGCCTTGACGCCGATTCGCGCGGCAAGGGCACGGGCATGTTCCAGCTGCTGCTGACGATGGGCCTCGTCTTTGTCGCGGTCCTCGGCTTCTGCGTCACGTTTGTCGTCGGCGACGCGAACAAGGCCGTTCACTTCAAGATGTTCGAGACCGGCGTCTCGGCTGCCGCCGTCACGTTCGACCAGATCAAGGCGTGGTTTGCGCCGGAGCAGATCGCCTCGTGGGTGCATGCCTGGCAGATGATCTTCCTCCTGTCGTGCGTTCCCGGACTCGTTCTCTTCCTCGGCGCGTTCCGGCTCAAGGAATCGTCCCGCTGGCTCTACAAGAAGGGTCGCACGGACGAGGCGCTGGCGTCGCTTGCGGCCAACAACGGCGAGGAGAAGGCGAAGGAGATCCTCGCCGAAATGATTGCGGCGGACGAGGCGGCCGCCGCCGAGAAGGCGAGGAACGCCGCCGCGACGGATTCGCTTCTCCAGAAGAAGTACGTGATCCCGTTTGTCCTCGCGGTCGTGATTCTCGCGTGCAACCAGACGACAGGCATCAACTCCGTCCTCAACTACACGGTGACGATCTTCCAGAAGACCGGCATGCAGGGCGCGTTCGCCAACGTGTCCGACGTCGCCATCAAGGTCATGAACTGCGTGATGACGGTCGTTGCCTGTGCGCTCGTCGACCGGAAGGGGCGCAAGTTCCTGCTGAAGCTCGGCACGTCGGGCATCATCGTCGGGCTCTGCGGCGTCGGGTCGATCTTCCTCGCGATCTCGAAGAGCTGGGTTGCCGCGTCGATGACGACGGGCGTTCTCGCGACGGTGTTCTTCTTCATGTTCATCGGCTTCTACGCGGTGGGTCCGGGCGTCTGCGTGTGGCTCGCCCTGACGGAGCTCATGCCGACGCGCATCCGCGCCAACGGCATGGCGATCGCGATGATCATCAACCAGGGCGTCTCGGCGCTGATCGCGACGGTCTTCCCGAAGTGGTGCGCGGCGACGAACGACAACGGCACGGTCTTCTTCGTCCTCGCCGGCTTCACGGTCGTCTACTTCGTCACGGCGGCGTTCTTCCTGCCGGAAACGAAGGGGCGGACGCTGGAAGAGGTCGAGCAGTTCTTCACGACGGGGAAAATGCCGGAGGGGAAATCGTTAGACAAAACAAATTCGGCAGTCGCGCAGACAACGCCGAAAACAAGCGACTACCGCCGTACGGATGTGTCTATCAAACGACAATTGTGGCAACGCATCACTTTCGGACTGGACAAGTCGATCGGCGGTTGCATTGCCCTGATTGTTGTGGGCGTTGTCATATGCGGCATTGGCTATGAAATGCTCTCGTGGTCGACACTTTTGCAATGGACTGAAATGCGGGCTTCTGAATATGCTAGATTTTATGGACAAACAGGCTTGACGCCAGGGCAGTGGTGCCTTGCGGTGATTGGCATTGCAATTAACGTAACAGGCATTGTGGTGGCGTACATTGCGATTAAATCTTGTATGGACAGGATTCCGTCTGCCAACCGCCAAGATTCGGGCGTCGCTAAAGCCATCGCCATTTTGCTGTGCCTTGTCGCCTTTGTGATTGCCTCACTGTTGAAGTCGGCCATTGGTGGCACCCGGCTGTCAATCTGGGATTATCTGATCCTCTGTGCAGTTTGGCGCGGCATTTGGCGCGGCATTGTGGGTGTGAAGAAGAAAACAAAACAGAAACCCGAATGAACCTTTGAGTGAACTCCTCAAGACCTGTGCCGTCGCGGTGTCTGCCTTGCTGTGGGCGGTCGTCGGCGTCGCGTGGGCGGTGCGGCATGGGGCTTTCGCGTCCGCGCGGAGGGACTGGAGGAATTGTCCGCGCGTACGCAAAGCGTTGGCGGGAGTTGCCGTCGTTGTGGTTGTCTCATGGGCAGGAGTGAAGCCGGAAGGAAATGAAACCACGGATTCACACGGATTTGCACGGATTGAAGAGGTGTCTGCGACGCTTAACACGGAGGGTTTTGAGGAGCGGAGTCACGGAGAAACATCAACGGATTACACGGATTCACACGGATCGGGGGCGTCCTCGAATCTGCCCGAATCGGCACAAATCTCAATTCGTGATAATCCGTGTCAATCCGTGGACGAAAATTCGGTGGGCAGCGACGGCAACATCTCCCAAGGTTATTCTCTATCCCATATCGGCACGAACGAGGTCTTTTCGTTCGATCCGCCCGAAGGGGCCGTCATCGCGGAGAACTGGCGACGGCGTGGCGCGGCCACAGACTGGCGGCGCCTCTCCCTCGACGGCTGGGAGTTCCCGTTCGGCGGCTTGACGTTCTCCGACCTGGTCGTCTTCGCGAACGGCACGGTCCTCCTCTCGACGAATGCCGCGCTGCGGCCCGTCACGGCCTCGCTCGGACTCGTGCCGGAGAGAGGTTGGGGAAGTTTGGGAGGTTTGGAAGGTTCGGGAGGTTCGGGAGGTTCAGATGGTTTGGGAGGCTTGGCGGAGGCGTCATCCGATTCTGCCCTCCAAGTTTCCCGAACATCCCAAACCTTCCAAACCTCCATCACCTCCCTCACCTCTCTCTTCTGGCACTTTGTCACGCCCTCGAACACGCTTCAGCTCACGTGGCGGGACGCGCGGCTGCACCGTTCGCCGACGAACCCCGTCTCGCTTCAGGTCGAGCTGAACCCGAACGGCAATTTCGCCTATCGCTACGACTTTTCGCGCCTCGCTTCCGACAGTCTCCTCACGAACGTCATGGCCGGCGTCGAGGGGGGAGTGGGAGAAGGAAAAGGGAAAAAGGAAGAAGGAAGAAGTGAGGATGTCCAAACTTCTTCCCTCTTCCCTCTTGCTTCTTACTTTCCGTCGCCTCGCGACATCACGAGCCTGACGTTCCGCTCCGACGACGAGCGGCGGTGCGACGATGCGCGGGAGGCGTTCGAGGAGGCCCTTGGCGGACTCGACCCGCTCGCGTGTCCGGCCGGCTCGACGAACACGGTCTGGGAGCATCTCGCCTACACGGGGACGACGAACGGGCCGTTCGCGTATCCGCAGTCCACGGAGCGGACGGCGGTGCTGCGCGTGTCCGTCGCCGGCACGGGATGCGGCGAGCTCCTCGTCGGCGGCCGCGCCGTCCCGCTCGTGGGGCAGGGCGAAAGGCCTGCGGCGATGGGAGAGCCTGCGGCGCCTAACACGGAGGAAACGGAGAAAGGGAGGCGCGGAGAATCTACAAACAAGAGTGTCGGCAGGATTGTTGAGGCGGGCGCATCTATCGCTCCAAATCCTGTGAATCCTGTAATTCCTGTCAAAGAAACTCCGTGCCTCCGCCCCTCCTCAATCTCCGCGTTAAGCGACAGCAATTCCCCCGCATCGCCGTCGCTCCTCATCCCCGTGCCGCGCGGGCAGACGGTGCCGCTCTACGTCCGCGCCTCCGGCTCGCTTTCCGTCTCGCTCTCGTCCGCCGACTTCGCCTTCGGACGCCTCCCCGACCTCGCGGCGCACCGCCCGACGGGGCGCATCAACTTCCCGAACGTCTCCGCGACCGTCCCCTGCTTCCACGACTACCGCGCGCGGCAGAAGGAGGTCACGCTGCCCGTCGGCGAGGGCGCGGACGCCCTCACCTGCACGTGGGCGGCGTCCGGCCCCGTCACGGTCGAGAGCCGTCCGCCGCGCGCCGCCCTGCTGACGGGGCGCTTCGACGGGCGCACGACGACGCCCGTCACCTACACGCTCGTCCACCCCGATTACCTCTTTGGACAGAGAACCTACTCCCAGACGGCGCGGTTCTGCCCGCCCCCGCCGGAAGATGCCGACGAAGACGGCGGACGCTATGGCGGCGTGTCCGTGGACGACGAGCGGGAATCCTGCTGGCACTGCCTCTGGGATCTGTGTTCGCGTGACGGCACCTGCTGCGGCAACTGCCGGCATTCGGACGCGGACGAGGACAGGGGACCCGACGAGCCGTCCGAAGAGGAGGAAGAGCCACAGCCCGGCGACTACGAGATCGCCGTCACGAACTGGCCGCACCTCTCCGGCGTCCTGAAGATCCGCGAGCCGCTTCTCTACACGCCGCCGATCCGGCTGGAGGTGCCGGACGGCGCCGCGCCGCGCTGCTGCCCGTGTCCCGGACACGCGACGAACTGGGTCGCCGTCGTCTACCAGTCCGACCGCCTGAAGATAGTTGACGCCAATGGCCTCGACTTCAGGCGCGCGACCGAGACGGTGGACGTGCGCCTTGCGGGGACGCGTCCGAGCCGGGAAGTCGGCGACGCCTTCGTGTCGTTCGCGACGAACGGGGCGGTGTGCCTCGACGGCGCGTACACCGTCCTCGGCGTCGGCGTCCGCCGCGCGGGCGTCGACCTCGCCGCGCTCGACGCCCTGAATGATGACTTCGGGCTTCCGGTCCCCGTCGCGACGAACGCCGCCGAGGCGGCCGAGCTGGAGCTCGTGACGGCCGTGGGGCTTGACGGCGGGAACGTCCGCATCGGCTTCGAGGGGGCGTCCGCGCCGTTCGCGCTCTGGGCGTGGGACTCGGCCCTGGGCGACTTCCGTCCGCTCGCGTCCTCGGACGGCGGGCCGCTGGACGTCTCGCTCGCCGCGTGGCGGCGGCTCGTCGGGGGCGCGACGGACGCCGAGACCTCGCGGACGACGGTCTTCGTCACGGCGTCCGCCCCCGGCGCGGCGACGCTCGCCTTCCGCTACTGGGGCGTGTTCGACGGCCGGTTCGTCGAGGACGTCGCCCGCCAGCGGCTCACGGCGGTCGCGCCGCGCGTCCGCGCGGACATCGACCATGACGGGCGGCTCGGCGCGTCGGACGACGCGGCGCGCCTCGCGGGGCGTCCGTTCCGCTTCTGGTTCAACGAGGACCGCGACAAGGGCGACTTCGTGGGGCAGGTCGCCGACGCGACGCCGAACGCCCAAGACCTGGAGGTGAACGGGAAACTCGACCTCGTGAACCTCTTCCCCGTCGAGATCGACGTCTCGCCGTTCCGCCGGGCGTGGGGGCGGGCGGCGACCTTCCGCCTGCGCGCGGGGGCGGAGGGCCTGCGCTTCTGCGTCCTCGGCGAGGGCTTCTCGTCCGGGAACGTCCTCGGCCTCGCGTCGGCTCCCGTCTTCACGGCGGACGGCGAGCCGCTGGAGGCGGCGGCGCTGACGCCGCTCGATTCCGTCGGGCTCGACCTCGGCGGGCTTGCCGGACGTCCGCTGTTACGGCCCATCGCCCTCGCGTTCGAGGCGGCGCGTCCGATGGACGCCTGGTCGGGGCCGGAGGTCGTCGTCTCGCTCGGCGACGCGGAGGTCTACCGTGAGCGGCTGCCCGTGTCGATCACGTCCGTGGACGGGTTCTACCGCTACGCGGACCTGCGCGGGGCGGAGGCGTGCGGGGGCTTCGCGCCGACCGCGCCCGGCGAGCCGGGAAACCTGCCGGACGGCGAGACGGACGGGCGGCACTTCGTCTTCGTGCACGGCTACAACGTGAACGCGGCGGCGTCCCGCCTCTGGGCGCGCGCGATGTTCAAGCGGCTCTGGTGGGCCGGCTCGCGGTCTCGGTTCACCGCCGTGGACTGGCGCGGGGACTACAGCCAGTTCGCCGGCTTCGCGCCGAACTACTGGGCCAACGTCGTCCATGCGCTCAGGACGGCGCCGGCGTTGGCGGAGCTGGCGAACGCATTGCCCGGCGAGAAGGTCCTGCTGGCCCATTCGCTTGGGAACGTGCTGACGTCGGAGGCGTGCAAGTACCATTCTCTCGCCTACTCCAAGTATTATATGCTCAATGCCGCCGTGCCTGTCGAGGCGTATGACGGGAATTCTGCCATTCGGGCGCCCATGAAGCCATCGGCCTGGAGGCCGTATGCCGAGAGGATCTTGTCAGGAAACTGGTATGCGGTTTTTGGAACAAAAGATGCTCGCCGTGGGATAGCCTGGCGGGGACGGTTTGCGGATCTTCCTGATATCGTCAATTTCTATTCGCCGACTGAAGATGTTCTGTCTAACCCTGAGATTGACGGGATGGGGGGGGCTTGGTCAACACAGGAACTCCTGAAAGGAACAGGTTTGGCGATTATTCTTCCAAAGGTCGCGGACGAGGGTGGGTGGGGCTTCAACAGACTGCATACGATTCCGCTTTCGGCGACTGAGTTGCTGAAGACTGAATTTACGGATGACGAATTGAAGATATCTCCACCGTTCCTCCCGTTTGCGGACAAGTGGCTGCACACGACAAACGCGGTGACGGAGGCGCAGGTGTCGGCCGTCCTTCCGCGCATCCTCGCCGACGGCATTCCCGCGACGACTTTCGCGGCAGGCGCGAACGAGATTGGAGGCGGCGTGAGAAACCTTAACTACCATAGTCTGATGACGAATGAGGCGCAATGGCCTGAACAGAATAAAAGCGGACAGAACATCTGGAAACATTCCGCAATCAAGAACTTGGCCTATCCTTTTGTGCATCTGCTTTTTGCTGAATTTGTGAAAGGAAAATAACAATGAGAAAAAATTCATTTATCTTGTATGCGATATGCGTACTGCCGCAGATATGCTGTTCAGACGTGGCAAAATTCAGGGTTCTCGTCATTGATGACGTGACGCAAGAGCCGATGCCAGGAGTCTTGGTACGTGGCGGTTTTGAGGTTGACAATGGCTGGTTGGCCTGGACGGAGTCGAGCAGACCAAACGAAGACTTCAAGGTGACGGATCGACAGGGATTGTGCAGCGTACAGGGACGAACAAATTGTGGAGAGGCTGGTGCTGCCGTTAGAAAAGTCCCCATCGGATACTATCGACCGGTAGAGGGTGTTGGCTTCAGCTTTAAAAAGAAAGATGTCTTTGGTGTCTGGCAGCCCGACAACCTTGTCGCGACGATCCGGCTGCAGCGCGTGGAGCATCCGATTCCGCTCTTTGTGAAGAAGGTGTCAAAAATAGATTGGAAGAATCCTGTTGGCGGTTTTGATGGAACGAATGCTGTTTTGCGCTATGACCTAATCAAGGGCGATTGGCTGCCGCCGAATGGAAACGGCGAAGTCGTCGATATGGAAATCAAGTCCGCCTATCGTCTTGTTGATGTGCGTAAGGTCACCAATCTGCTGAGGCTCAGACTTTACGAGTTTGAGAATAGAATCGTGTTTCCTGGGGCGGGCAATGGTGTCTCGGAGCGAATGTCCCGGTCTACAGAAGGGTTGAAACTCCGAAACGCTCTGCCTGATGGCTATGTACAAGAAGTTGTCAGGCGCTTTGGGATGAAAGGAAACCAAATTGGCAGAAATATCTACGGAGAGGAGTTCACGGACGTGAATGAGAATCGTGTATACGTCTTTCGCATTCGGTCAAGGATTGACGAGCATGGTAATGTCATGAATGCGTATTACGGAAAGATTTATGGGGATTTCCGGCTTCAGGGAGATTGGGAAGTCGGCTTTCGAGGCGTCGAGTTCCTCTACTACCTCAACCCGACGCCGCTCGACCGCAATCTCGAATGGGACATGAAGACGAACCTCTGCCCCGATCCCGGCAATCTCGGCATGCGCCGTCCGTGACAGGGGAAGTGTGACATGAAATCAGCCCCTGTTCTCTCGATCGTGTTCGTCTTCATTGGCTTCGCGTCGACCCTCGCCCGCCCCTTGCCGCAGCTTCCCGCGCCGAAGTTCGTCGACACGGAGGTGACGGCCTGCCATCCGCTTGACCAGGCGATGCCCAGCGTGTGCGGGCTGACGTTCGCGCTCGCGTTCAGGGGAACGGCGTCCAACAACGTCGAGATCGCTTTCGGACGGGACGACGACGGTGACGGCAATCTCTCCTTCGGAGAGTTGGACGTTCGGATCGGCTGGGACTGCGGACGGTACTTCATCGAGCGCGTCCCGACGGGTGCGCGGTTCGAGGAACAGTCCGTCGGCACGAACGGGGCGAATCGAACCCTGCTTTGGGGCTGCGCCCTCAAGCATCGCGCGATGCGGGGCCTTGCTGTCTCGAACGAAGTCGGTCAGGCCTTCGCCGCCGTCACCGCCGCCCCGCCGAGCTGGCTTTATGACGCGAACTGGGACACGCTGCAGCTGACGGTACGCGGCCCGGACGTCCGGAACGAGCGGTTCGACGTCGAGGTCTCGACGTCGGGAATTGCGGTTATCTTCCGATGAGCGAGCTCCTCAAAGCCTGTGCCGTCGCGGTGTCTGCCTTGCTGTGGGCGGTCGTCGGCGTCGCGTGGGCGGCGCGGCACGGGGCATTCGCGTCCGCGCGGAGGGAATGGAGGCATTGGCCGCGCGTGCGCAAGGCTCTGGCGGGGCTTGCCGTCGTTGCGGCTGTTTCATGGGCGGGCGTGAAGCCGGGTGAGAATAAAACCACGGATTTCACGGATTCGCACGGATTGGGAGAGGATGTGTCTACGAAACAATGCAATTTACCCCCCCCCCCCCCTTCAGAGAAGATTTCATCTTGCCCCTTGCGACAAGGGCCGGATTTTGGTATCCTAGTCCATGTTGCGGTTCCGCCTCTGCGGCAGGTGTCCGGCGGGTGCGTCAGGCTGTGCGGCCTGGCTCGCGGACGACGCGAAAGAGGGGTTTTGCAATTACCTCTCTGTCAAATGAGTTTCTCCTTCAGGTTTCTTGGGACGGGCACGAGCGTCGGCGTACCGCAGATCGGCTGCACGTGCAAGGTCTGCACCTCGTCCGATCCGCGCGACCGCCGCCGCCGGTGCGGCGCCTATGTGCGGTCGGGCGACGTCGGCTTCCTCATCGACACGCCGCCGGAAATGCGGCTCGCGTGCTGCGAATACGGCATCAATCGCGTGGACGCCGTCCTGCTGACGCACGCGCACATGGATCACGTCGCGGGATTCGACGACGTGCGCCGCTTCAACACGCTGAACGGCACGTGGATCAAGTGCGATCCCCATACGGACGGCGCGAACGGGCGCACCTGCCGCTGTCTCGGCAAGATCCTGCCCTGCTACGCGATGAAGGAGACAGAAGAGGCGATGCACCGCATCTTCCCGTACATCAGCGCGAAAGGCGGCGAACATGGGCTGTTTCGTCCGATGGTCGAGTTCCGCAATGACGACACGTTCACGCTTGGCGACATCACGGTCGAACGCCTCGCCGTCGAACACGGCTTCCCCTGCTGCGGCTACCTTCTTACGGACACCTCTCCCCAACCTCCCAAACCTTCCAAACCTCCCAAACCTTCCCAACCTTCTCTCGCCTACATTTCCGACTGCCACGTTCTGCCGGACGAGACGGTGGCGAAGATTACGGGCGTCGACACGCTTGTCCTGAACTGCCTGCGCGTGCGCGAACATCCGACACACCTGAAGCTTGCGGACGCCCTGGCCTACATCGAACGCATCGCGCCGCGCCGCGCCTACCTGACGCACCTCTGCCACGACTTCACCTACGAGGAGTGGCTGAAGATGCTGCCGCCGCATGTCGTGCCGGCCTACGACGGCCTTGAGCTTTCCGATTTTGCGGCATGAAGCGAGACGGTCATGAACTCTCTGGGCTTTACGGTCGATTCGACTCAGCCCGCGTCGTTGACGGCGCAGGTGGCGCAGGGCTTGCGGGAGGCGATTCGGAAGGGCGTCCTGAAGGTCGGTGAGCCTCTGCCGTCGCGCGAGGCGCTGGCGCAGCGACTTGGCGTGAGCGAATGCGTGGTTCGGGCCGCGCTGCGCGATTTGGCCGCAGACCGGCTGGTGGCGGGCAAGCCCCGGCGCGGCCATGTCGTCCTCGCGGTTCCGCAGGCGCATCGTTCGAGGCTTGTCCTCGACATCGAGACGGCCAACCTCGGCTCGTTTTGCTCGCATATCAGCATGATGGCGTGTGCGCATGCGATCCAGCGACAGGGACATCGCGTTCTGTCGGTCGTGCTGGGGACGGATGCGCGCGAGACGCCGTACCTGCTGCAGCTGCAGGAGGTGCTCCAGCTGCGCCCCGACATGGCCGTCGTCCGTGTCGCGTCAAGCCGACGCGCGCTGGTGACACGTCTTCTGGCGTCTTGCGGCTGTCCTTACGCGACGGTCACGCTGGGAGCCCTGACGCGCTCGCCGGGACGTTTCGCGGGCAACCTCTGCCACAATGTGGACGATGCGATTTCGGACTTGGTTGCGGCGTGTGTGCGGACGGGCGTTCGTTCGGCCCTGCAGGTTGATTTTGGCGTGGACACCTACATTCGCGCCGATTCGGCCTTCGAGCGGGCGGGCGTCTTCGTCGAACGCCTGTCCGTGCCGCTGCCCGGCAACCGTTCGCTCGACGACATCGCCGAGGCGGCGTGCGCCGCGACCGAGCGGCGGATTGCGCGCGGCACGTTGCCGGACGTGTTCTATGTGAGCGACGACTATCTGGCGCAGGGCGTCTGCGAGGCATTTCGCCGACGGAAGATTGCCTGTCCGTGCGACACGCGGCTGGTCGTCTACGCGAACAGGGGTTCGGGACTGTTTCCGTTCGGCGACTTGGCGCGAATCGAGTTCGATCCGCGTCGGGACGGGTGCGAGATCGCGCGTTGCGTGTTGGCGTGGCTGGAGACGGGAACGCTGGGCCGCTACGACAATCCGCACCGCTTCGTCAACGGGCGCAGCTTCTCGGCGTAGAAGGACGCTACTTGTTCTTGACGTAATAGGGCTTGGCGGTCTCTGGAAATTTGGCAAGAAGTTCCTTGTCCTGAGTGTACAGACTGCAGCGAAGTTCCTTGGCCAAGGCAACGAATTGGGCGTCGTATCCAGTGATGCCGTATTCCGTCACAAGGGCGAAAACGTCTTCAGCCATCGGATCTCGTTCGTAAGGCTTGAGCGCCTCTGTCAGCGTGTTGAGCAGGAACGAGGCTTTTTCGGCAGACAGCCCCCTTGCCCTGATCATCGTCGCCAAGATGTTGGTGACTTCATAACGCCAAAGACGAGGCACATACCATTCGTCGTCCGCCGTATGCAGCTTGCGCGCCGATTCCGTCGCCGCGCTTTCAAGGATGCACGAGGCGATCAAGTTTGAGTCGGCGACAATCATTTTCGCCCCGCTTTCTTCGCGGCGTCAATCTCTGCTAGCGTCAAGCGGCCGCCGCTGAGCTTGATCGGAGCGGGAAAGTCCGTTCGGTTCGCCATGTTCGTCATGCACCATTCAAAGCAATAGACGGCCTGTTGCGTCATGGAGCGGCGGCTTTCCGTTGCTGTGCGTTTGAGCCAGTCATGGACATGGCTGGGTGCGTTTTTGATCAGTATTGCGGACATTCGTTTTATTCTTTCTTTTTGTTTCAAAACGGTATCATTATACTATAACGTTCAGGGGAGTGCAACCGCGCCATTCGGACGATTTGGATGGTTTTCGGTTCGTTGCGGGTGGCGGGTGCGTTGTGCTACAATTCAAGCCATGTGTGGGAGACCAGGTGCGCGGCATCGGCTTCTCGGCGCTGTCAATGCAAATCGAAAGGCACGGCTTCTATGGCAAAAACGATCTTGGCGCGGTGGTTCCTGTCCGCTCTCGCCCTCGGCGTGGCGCTTGGCGCAGGTGGCGCGCGGGCGGCTGAAAGCGCGCGCGCGGCGGGCGGCGTGCACGTCTCGGCGGACGTGCCGCGCTATTTTGCGGACGCGGACGGCAAGGCGTGGATCCCGATCGGACTCAACATCTGCTTCTTCCGCGATGTCGGCGGGCCGACGTCCGCCGCGCGACTCGCGGCGCAGCGGGCCGCATACGAGGGCTGGCTCACGCGCTTTGCGGCGGCGGGCGGCAACTACGTGCGCCTTTGGCTCGGCCATGCGTTCTTCGAGATCATGCCGGAGAAGCCCGGCGAATTCGACCCGGTGGCGTCCGAGACCCTGACGCGCGTCGTGCGGCTGTGCGAGCGCCTGGGCCTGAAGGTCAAGGTCACGCTGGAGAGCTTCCGCACGGTGCATCCGAAGGGTCAGGAAGGCACGGAGCCTTACGCCGCGTTCTTCAACCGTCCGCTCTACGCGCCGCATGCGCGGGACATGCACGAGTTCCTCCACAGCGAGGCCTGCTACGCGATCTACTGGAGCAAGGTGCGCGAGCTGGCGCGGCTCGGCCTCGGCGATTCGCCGGCCGTGATCGCCTGGGAGCCGTGGAACGAGATCGGCTGCATCGGCCCCTGGCGCGGCGACGTGGGCCCCTGGAGCGATCGTCTGCTGCGCGACCTGCGCAAGGCGTTTCCCCGCCAGATGACGACGCAGAACCTCGGCAGCTTCTCCAGCCCGGACATGTTCGACTACTACGACTACATCTGCGCGATGGACGGCAACGACTTCCTGCAGGTTCACCGCTACCTCGACTGCGGCGGCGAGCTGGACGTCTGCCGCGGCCCGATGGACGTCCTTGCGGCGGACGCGGTGCGCGAGCTGCGGGACCGCAACGCCGCGAAGCCCGTGATCCTGGCCGAGGTCGGCGCGGTGAAGCCGAACCACACGGGGCCTTCGATCCTCTATGCGCAGGATCGCGAGGGGACGCTGCTGCACGACGCCCTCTTCGCGCCGTTCTTCGCGGGGGCCGCCGGCTGCGGACAGTTCTGGCACTGGGACAGCTACGTGGCGCCGAACGACCTCTGGCATCACTACACGCGCTTCGCCAAGGCCATCGAAGGGCTTGACCCGATTGCGGAGGACTTCCGTCCGTTCCACACCGAGACGCGGCGCTTGCGGATCTATGGCCTCCGGGGACGGAAGACGACCGTCCTCTGGTGCCGTGACAAGGCGAGCGACTGGAAGGCCGAGCTGGTCGAGGGGAACGTGGCCGGGCTGGTGGCGGGCGAAACCCTGCCGGAGCCGCTGGTCGGCGAGCTGTCCTGCTACCTCCCGTGGGAGGACAGGTCGGTGACGGTTCAGGGGCCGACGCTGCCGGCCTTCCGCCGTTCGCTTGTCGTGCGGCTGTCGAGCGCCGTCTGGAACTGAAGGCGCAAGGTTGTTGCGGAAGGGGAGCAAGGCCATGATGACAGCAATAGAGAAGCGAGTGCGCAGAGGCGTCCGACGAGTCTCTGCGGCCTCTGCGGCTCTGCGTGAGAACATCGCCAGGAGAAGCCGCCTGTCAGGCGAAGGTCTCACACGGAGCCACGGAGGCACGGAGTCTCTGTTGAAGCGTCGAGGAGAGGGCGTGAGCCTTTTCGTGAATCGACGGGCGGATGAACGGTTTTCGTGTCGCACCGAGGGGGCGCGTTCGTGCCGACGCGACGCGCGGTTTCGCGGTCGCGGCGTTTCGTGTTTGCGCGCAGCGCCAAGCCTCTGTATCCGTGCGAGACGTCGCTTCACGCGCCCATCAAGAGAATGATCGGTTTTCAGTCCACACACAACGACACGCAACAAAAACAAGGAGATTCACCATGATTACCCCCCCCCCCCCCCACACACACACACACACACACATGAAAATGGAAAAACCGAAAGCAAACGAAAGGAAACAGACACCATGAGCACCTACAAGAAAAATCCTGTCACCCAGTGGCTGGCGCGCGGCGCGCTGGCGCTGACGACCGCTGTTGTCGCCGAAACGGCTTCCGCCGCCGGTGCGTGGACCTGTCAGCTGTTGAAAGAGTCGAATCCGCTGCCCGCGTCCATCAACCTTTTGCGCGGACGCCAGCCGACCGCTTCGTCGCGCGGATATCAGCTGACAGCTTCGACAGCGGACGGTACCGCATTTAGCACGGATTATGCCCGGCGATTTACGGATGGCAACATCACGATTGGTGATGGCTATTGGAACGAGGTCATCGGAACGAACGGCGCCTATGTCTGCTATTCGGTGACGGACGATCCGGCGGGCGTGGCGCTCGCCTCCGTGCGCTTCACGACGACGCATTTCGACAAGGGACGTTCGCAGATCCGCATCGCCAAGTTGAGCGTCCAGAAAGTGGGACAGACCGAGTGGACCGAACTTGCGGATTCGGCCTTCATCGGGCCAGTGCCGCAGGCGGGCGAGACGAACTTTCAGGCGACCTATGCGGACGCCGACGGGAAGCCGCTCGCCGACGGCGTGACGGCCATCCGGCTCGACTTTGACAAGGAGCAGCAGAGCGGTGGCGTGGGCTTCGGCGAAATCGAGGCGACGGCATTTGGCGCGACGTTTAAATGGACTTGTCGTCCGCAGGCGGCGGCGCGTCCGCTGTTGCCGTCCGCGAATATTCTGCGCGACCTGACGCCCTCCGTCTCGTCCGAAGACGGCAAAACATCGGTCACGTATGCGTCGCTGCGTGACGGCGGTCTCGCGCTGGGAAGCGTGCGCGTCACGTCCACGGCAGAAGACGGCTCGGCGATTCAGGTCGGCTCCGTGCAGGTCAAGGCGGGTGAGACGTGGTTCACGCTGCCAAACTCCGCCGTTGCCACAAATGTCGACAACGTCGCGGTCTGGGAGGCCTTTTACGCGAATCCCAAAGGTCAGCCGCTCATGTCCCGCGTGACCGACCTGAAGGTCGTGTTCACGTCGGAATTGGGAACGGTGCGTCCCGTGATCGAGGCGACGGAAGCCGGCACGGCGAACTGGACGGTCTGTCCGCTGGCGGAGGCGAACCCGATGCCGGCGAAGGAGAACGCGCTGCTGGGGCGCACGGCCACGGAATTCACGCTTAATGGCGTTGTGCCGGGCGATGTGGATACGAACCTGTTTACGGATGGAAAAATTGACCTCAAGGTAAGTGGTTGGTATAGGCGCATCATGGATGGCGGGGGCTACATCAGCTACCGCCTTTGCGCGGCGGGCGATCCGAACGGTGTGCGTCTGCGGAACGTGCGCGTCACGACGACACATGAGGACTGGAGAAGATCTGAAGTCCGCATTGATTCGCTGCTCGTCAAGACGCGCACGGACGGGGAGACGTGGTATGCCTTGCCGAACGCCAACATCGTCGGGCCGGATGAACCATCTGCAGAGAACGAGCGACTTCCCAATAAACAGGCAACGTATGCGCGCGCGGATGGGGCGTTTCTCGTTCCCGACGCGACGGACATTCGCATTGAGTTCAGTGTCGAACAGCAGAACGGCTGGATTGGAATCTCGGAAATCGAGGCGTCGTGCAAGCCCTACCGGGGACTTGCCGTCATCATCAGATAATTGTCATCATCCGCTAATTGAATCACAACGAAAGTAGAAAGAAGGACATGAGAAGAATGTTGATTTCGAAAAGGGCGCTTGTCTGCGCGGCACTGGTCGGGGCGCTGTTGCTCGGCTGGGGCGGCGAGGGCTTCCCGCTGTCCGGCACGGGCACGTGGCAGCGCGACGACCGCGTGTCGATGGCGACGGCACAGCCGTTCGGGACGGGCTTTGCGCGCGATGGCGAGGTGGCCGTCTGCACGAACGCCGATGCGAAGGGCGCGAGCGGCCTGGGCTGGTCGCTGCCCCTGAACCAGGCGGTCGCCGCGCCCGTGCGGCTGTCGGCCGAGGGCTGGGCTGAGCAGCCGCCGAGCGGCGGACGCTTCGAGCTGTTCGCCGACATCGACTACATGGACGGCACGACGGAATGGGCGCTGCGGGCGCCGTTCTGCGCCGACTCGACCGCCGGCTGGACGCGGCAGACGCTGACGCTGGACGGCAAGCCGATCAAGCGTCTGTCGGTCTACGCGCTCTTTCGCGAGGCGGCGGGCGTCGTGCGCTTCCGCCGTCCGACCCTTGAGACGATCCGCCCCGAAGGCGGGGCGCGTCTCGACGGCGTCTTCGTGCGGGCGGACGCGCGGCTGGACGAGGCGAGCCTTCTCCTGCGTGACGTCGGCCGGAACACGGGCTTTGCGCCGTTCCGCGCGGGCGTCAGCCACGGCGTGAAGGCCGTCGCGACGCAGACGCGGGAAGGCGCGGCCATGCGCCACCGCGTGCGCCTGGAAGTCGCGCCGGCGACTGAAGACCGTGCGCTGACGCTCGTCTACGCCGTGCCGCTCGAGGCGGGCGAGCTGACCTGGTTCGCCGATCCGCGCCAGTCGCGCACCGTGACGGCGAAAGACGGCGAACAGCGCGTGACGAGCCCCGTGCCATACGGGCAGCAGGCGCTCTCGCTCTGGCCGTTCGCCGCCTGTGCCGTCGCGGGGCGGGGACAGGCCCTTGCCGTCGATCTCGAGGCGCCGGCCGTCTACCGCGTGACGCTCAACCCGGAGCTGCGCCTCCTCTACATCTCGTTCGACGTGGCGCTCGCGCCGGAGAAGAACACGGCGGAGGTCGGCTTCGTCACGTTCCCGTTCGCGGCGCGCGACGGCTTTCGCGGCGCGCTGGAGGCGTGGGGACGGCTGGAGCCGTCGGCGGTCGAGAACCGCATGGAGAAGATCGGCCTGTGGGACGCCTTCACGCGCGTCCAGAACGTTCCGCAGTACGAGGACTTCCACTTCGCCTATGTCGAGGGCGACACGGAGAACGCCGCCTGGTATGACGAACACGGCATGTACTGCTTCAAGTACACCGAGCCGTCCTCGTGGTGGATGCACCTGAAGGGGAAGGACGGGAACCTGCCGACCTACGAGGAGTGTGTGGCGGAAGTCGCGCGCCTCGCCGCCGAGGTGCCCTCGGTGGACTCGGCCAAGTGGTCGAAGCACGCGGCGGCGCGGGCGTGGCAGACGAGCGCGGCGATGGATGCGTTCGGGCGGCGCGTCGGCCACATCCAGTCCACGGCCTGGACGCCGTCCGGCATCATGTGGAGCTTCAACTCCGCGCCGGGCATCAAGGGCGAGGTGACCGACTACAAGATCAAGGTCTCCGAGGCGCGCTTCAAGGAGATGTACGGCGGCGCGCCGTATCCGAAGGGCGTGGACGGCGAGTACATCGACTCGTCCGAAATGGGATTCTCGATCGGGGCGGACTACGACCGCGCGCATTTCGCCGCGATGGAGACGCCGCTCTGCTGGAGCGGCCCCTCGAACCGCGTCTGCATTTCCGGCGGGCTCGTCAGCTACGAGTACGTGCGGTCGATTCGCCGGCGGCTCGACGCCTACGGGCGGCGCATGATGGCGAACTCGACGCCGAAGAAGACGTCGCTGATCGTCCCCTGGGCGGACGTGCCGGGCACGGAGGTGGACTGGAACCGGGGCGGGAAGTGGAATCCGTCGCCGCACGACGAGATGATCTACTGGCGCGCCATCGCCGGACGCAAGCCGTACTGCCTGCTCCAGAACACGAACTACAAGATCTTCACGCGCGAGCTGGTCGTGCGCTACATGGAGCGCGCGCTCGCCTACGGCATGCTGCCGAGCTACTTCAGCAACGACGGCTACACCGATCGCTATTTCGAGAACCCGGCCTACTACGAGCGCGACCGCGACCTCTTCCGCAAGTACGTGCCGCTGGCGATCGAGCTGGCGACGGCGGGCTGGAAGCCCGTGCGCACGCTCGTCTCCTGCGCGGACGGGGCCGTCCTCGTCGAGCAGTTCGGCGACCGCTACGCGACGGTGTTCAACACGTCCGTCAAGGCGGCGAAGCGCGTGACGCTCCGCTCCGGCCGCGCGTCGGCGGTTGAGCGCGTGACGGGCGCGGCGTGCGCCTTCGCGGACGGCGCGGCCGTCCTGGAGATCCCGCCGGAGAGCGTGCGCCTGCTGGACTTCGGCGCGGCGCCGCAGAAATAGGAAGGGGGCGTCCGCGATGTTCGGCTTTCTTGCCTTTGCGTCCCTCCTCTGCGCGGCCCCGCCGCCGGTCGTGCCCCTTGAGCCGCGCGACCGGCCGGAGACCTGGTTCCACGTCATCGGCGGCAACGCCTCGAAAGAGGGGATCACGGAAGACGTGAAGGCGATTGCCGAGGCCGGAATCGGCGGCATCCAGTTCTTCCACGGGCGCGCGGTCGGCGTCAATCCGCAGCCGTGGCCGGGCGTGACGGAGCAGCTCCCCTGCCTGAGCCCGAAATGGGGCGGCCTCGTTGCGCACCTGTCCGACGAATGCGCCGCGCGCGGGCTCCTGTTCAAGCTGCAGAACTGCCCCGGCTGGTCGATGAGCGGCGGGCCGTGGGTGCCGAAGGAGAAGGCGATGCGCACGCTCGTCGCGTTCCCGCCCGGGCAGAAGCCCGCCTTCGACGCGGACGACGACTACCGCGAAATCGGCGCGGTGACGTTTCCGGCGGCTCTGGGCGAGGGGACGGGCTTGCTTGTCCCCGCGTCCGTCGAGACGAACGGCGAACGGCGGGTCTTCCGCTTCAGCCGGCCCGTGACCGTCCGCTCGGTGGCGCTGTCGAATCCGCAGCGCCTGAACCACGCCTGGTGCTACGAGCCGGGCGTCCGCTTCCGGCTGGAGGCGGACGGCGAGACGGTGCTGGATCGCGCCTGCCCGCCGGGCGCGTGGTCGGACGACGCCGACATGACCTTCGTGCCGGAAGTCCGCACCGCGTCGGTCTGGACGTTCGACGTCGCGCACGTCCATCCGCTGAAGCGGTATCCCGACGTCCGGCTTTCCGCCGCCGCGCGGCTCGACAACTGGGAGGCGAAGGCCGGGCTGGCGCTGCGCGGCCTGGCGATGGGCACGAACGCGGCCCCCGTCGCGACGGACGGCACGATGATGCTCGTCTTCGGGCACTGCAACGCCAAGCGGCGCAACGGCCCGGCGCCGGAGGAGGCGACGGGCTGGGAGTGCGACAAGATGGCGGCGGACGGGTTCGAGACCAACTTCGCCGGCTACGTCGGACGCCTGCTGGCCGGGCCGCTCGCCGGACGGCGGGTCGACGGCCTCGTGGTTGACAGCTGGGAATGCGGCCCGACGCGCTGGACGCCGAAGATGGAGGCGGAGTTCCGCCGCCTGAACGGCTACGAGCTGCGTCCTTGGCTGCCGGCGCTGTTCGGACACGTGCTGCGGAGCGAGTCCGAGACCGAGCGCTTCCTCCTGGACTGGCGGCGCACGTGCTCGCGCCTCGTGGAGGACAACTACTACGGGACGATCGCCCGCCTGGCGCACGCGAACGGCCTCTCGGTCCAGTACGAGACGGCCTTCGGCGACGTCCTGACCGGCGACCTGCTGCGCTTCTGGAAGTATGCCGACGAGCCGATGTGCGAGTTCTGGAGCCCGTTTGACGACGCGAACGGGTACGTGACGTCGCACAACTTCAAGCCAGTCCGCCCCTGCGTGTCCGCCGCCCATCTCTACGGCAAGCGCCGCGTCAGCGCGGAGGCGTTCACGAGCCTGCGCCTGACCTTCGACGAGACGCTGCAGACGCTCAAGGAGGACGCGAACGTCCATCTCGCGCGCGGCGTGACGCACCTCGTGTTCCACACGTACACGCACAACCCCGTCGTCGACGGCCTGCCGCCGGGGTCGAGCTTCGGCTGCGGCATCGGCACGCCGTTCCTGCGGCGGCAGACCTGGTGGCCGTTCATGCCCGGCTTCACGCGCTATCTCGCGGTCTGCGGACACGAGCTGGAGCGCGGCAAGCCCGTGGTCGACGTCCTCTGGTATCTCGGCGACGCGCTCGGACACAAGCCGGACGAGCGCGGCGACCGGCTGGGGCCCGGCTACAAGTACGACTACCTCAACCGCGACGTCCTCGAGACGCGGCTGGACGTGCGCGACGGTCGCTTCGTGCTGCCGGACGGCATGAGCTACCGCGTCCTGTGGGTTCCGGCGGGGACGTTCCTCCTGCCGGAGACGGAGCGCCAGCTCGTGGCGCTGGCGGCGAAGGGCGGCCGCGTCGTGCGCGGCGACTTCACGCCCGACTGGGCGACGGACGTCGAGGGCGCGCCGCTCTGGTATCACCGGCGCGACGGCGACGAGAGCGTCTACTTCCTGGCGAATTTCCGCACGCCGTTCAAGGGCGTCGTCCGCCTGCGCGAGTGGCCGGAGCCGATTCCCCTTGAGCTGGCGCCGGGCGAGAGCCGCTTCGCCTACGTGAAGGGCGGCCGTCTCCGCCTGATGGAGCCGGAGACGGGGCGCACGGGACGCGGCGCGTCCGTCTGCGGCGAGCAGGCGCTGGACGGCTGGTCGCGTCCGCTGGGCCTCTGGCGCGACCTGCCGGGGACTTACGCGGAGAAGGGCTTTTCCGGCACGCGGCGGTACGTGCGGCGCGTGGTGCGCCCGTTCCCGGCGGACGACGCGCGGCGGATCGTCTTCGACCTGGGCGACGTGGCGTCGGGCTGCGCGCGGGTCGAGGTGAACGGACGCGAGGTCGCGAAGCTCTGGTGCGCGCCGTATCGCGTGGACGTGACCGAGGCGCTGAAGGACGGCGCGAACGAGATTGCCGTGGACGTCACCTCGACGTGGCACAACCGGCTGATCGTCGATGCGGGGCTGCCGGAGGCCGAGCGCCAGACGTGGACGATCCGCAGCTGGTGCGGGCCGCAGAAGGGCCAGCCCTTCGCGTCGTCCGGCTGGGTCGGCCCGGCGCGGCTCGTCTTCGAAACGACAAACGACGGAATCGACAAGAGAAGGTAATTGCAGATGAACAGCACGATTTTCCTTTTGGCGCTGGTGAAACTGGCTGCGCCGTTTACGGACGGGGCCGTCCTCCAGCGGGACGCGCGCGTTCCCGTCTGGGGCACGGGCGCGGCGGGCGAGGCCGTGCGCGTCGCGTTTGCCGGACAGGCGCGGACGACGACCGTCGGCGCGGACGGGCGCTGGCGCGTCGACCTGGAGCCGCTCGCGGCCTCGTCCGAGGGCCGCACCCTCACGGTGAACGGAGAAACGGTGCGGGACGTCCTCGTGGGCGAGGTCTGGCTCTGTTCGGGCCAGAGCAACATGGCCGTGCCCCTCTGGGGCGATTCGCCGCGTGCGCGCGATCGCCTTGGCGGACAGGTCGGACAGATCACGGCGCGGCCGACGCTGCGGTTCGCGAAGCTGCAGAACGCCTGGAGCGACGTGCCGCAGACGGAGGAGAAGGTCGTCTGGGAACGGGCCATGCCCGCGTTCCTCGTGAAGGGCGACATCTCGGCCGTCGCGTTCTGGTACGGACAGTACCTGCAGGGCGCGCTGGACGTGCCGGTCGGGCTCTTCGTCGCCTGCGTCGGCTCGACGGACATCGAGACGTGGATCCCGGACTGCCGGACGCCCTGTCCGCCGGCGCACGCGGGCAAGAACGGGCAGCAGCCCGCGCAGCACCACAACGGGAAGGTCGCGCCGATCTGCCCGTACGCCCTGCGCGGGGCGATCTGGTACCAGGGCGAGAGCAACACGTTCGCGTCGGAGGTGCCGAAATACGCCGACAGGATGCGCGACCTGCTGTACGGGTGGAAGCGCGTCTTTGGGAATCCGCGCTTCAAGCTCTACTTCGCCCAGCTCTGCCCGTGGGGCAATCCCCTTGTCCCGCAGATGCAGGAGGCCCAGCAGCGGTTTGCGGACGCCGAGCCGGATGCGGGCATGGCCGTCCTCTGCGACGTCGGCAACCTGCACGACATCCATCCGAACGACAAGCAGGTCGTCGGCCTGCGGCTTGCGCTCTTGGCGCTCAAGCGCGACTACGGCTTTGCGGACATCGTGGCCGATTCGCCGACCCTGCGGTCGTGGCGCGTCGAGGACGGCAAGTTCCTCCTGGACTTCGACCACGTGACGCGCTGGAGCGTCTACGACCCGGACTGGCGGACGCAGCGGGATCCGGCGAACAGCCGCGACTACGGCTTTGAGGTCGCCGGTGACGACGGCGTGTGGGTCAAGGCGCAGATCGGAAACTTCCAGCAGGCGGCGGATTCGGCGCATCCCGAATACCGGGGGCAGATCACGAACCGGACGCTTGTCGTCTTCGCGCCGGAGGTGCGCGCGCCGCGCAGGCTGCGCTATCTTCATGCCGCGCCGTGGCGGGGCTTTCTCATGAACGAGGCGGGCCTCCCCGTCGGCGCGTTCCACATCGACTGACATTGAAAATGTTCTGAAAGGAAAAGGGAAATGAAGAAGTGTCTCTGTGCGTGCGGGGCGAGCCTGCTCGCGTTCCTGTCGTCGGCGAGTCCGTCGGACGTCGCGAAGTGGGATGCGCGCATGGCGCTGAAGGATGCCGTGATTACGAACGGCGTCAAGTGGATTGACGGACGGAACCTGCCGCTCGAAGGACGGGCGTTCAACGACACGGAACGGTATTACGACCGACTGCCGGCGAACGTGACCACGAACGTCAACGGCGGCGTGCGCGCGCTGAAGCGCCACACGTCGGGTATGCTCTTCCGGTTCGCCACGGATTCGCGGAAGCTCCATTTCCGGTGGCAGCCGACCAGCGCGAGCCTCGCCATGGATCACATGCCGGCGACGGGCGTCTCGGGCATTGACGTCTATCGCTGGAATGCGGCGAAGGGCCGCTGGCTCTACGCGTCGACCGGCCGCATCACGGACGCGCGGAAAGGCGGCTCGCTCACGCTCAACTGGACGCCGGGGACGCCTTGCGTCGTCAACCTGCCGCTTTACAACGGCGTGGAAAGCTTTGAGCTGGGCATCGAGCCGAAGGCGACGGTCGAGACGGTCGCGCACAGGAGCGGCATCGAGAGGCCGGTCGTCTTCTATGGCACGTCGATCACGCAGGGCGGCTGCGCGTCGCGGCCGGGGCTTGCCTTTGTCAACCGTGTCGGCCGAGATCTTGACGTGCCCGTCGTCGGCCTCGGCTTCTCGGGGTCGGGCGTGATGGAGTTCGAGATGAGCGAGCACCTGGCGCGCATCGACGCGAGCTGCTACGTCCTGGACTGCCTTTGGAACATGAGCCTGCGCGAGAAGGATCAGCCGGGCCGGTCGGTCGAGGCGAATTACGAGCCGTTCATCCGCAACCTCCGCGCGAAGCGTCCGAACGTGCCGATCGTCATGGCCGAACAGTGCGACGTTCACCTTTACGGGCCGAGCGAGAAGGATCGTTTTGTCCGCAAGCTCTACGAAAAGCTGGTCGCCGAGGGGTGGAAGAACCTCGTCTACCTGCCGAAGGGCGAGATGTTCACGGGCGACGGCGAAGGGACGGTGGACGGGTGCCACCCGAACGACCTTGGCATGCAGTCGATGGCGCACGCTTTCGGCCAGGCCGTCCGTCAGGCGTTAGGTCTGCGCTGAGGCGCGAACGAATTGACGTGACGGCCTTTTTGGCAGATCGCCGACAACGGCATCATCCTGAGTCAGCCGTACTGGGCCGCGTTGTGGTGAGCTTGAGCGGAGCTTCGTTCTCAGGCGGGGGGAATATGGTATAATACGCAGTCATTGTGCGTGAGCGGCAGAGCGAGGAACTGAACCGGTCGACGGCGTTCGACAACCGGCTCCGTCCGACGGACTTTCAGGGGTTCGTCGGGCAGGAGAAGGTGCGCGACCGCCTGCTTCTGGCCGTGAAGGCCGCGAAGGATCGCGGCGAGTCGCTCGACCACGTGCTGTTCTCCGGCCCGCCCGGCCTCGGCAAGACGACGCTCAGCTACATCCTCGGCGAGGCGATGGGCGTGAACGTGAAGACGACGTCGGGTCCCGTCATCACGAAGCCCGGCGACCTCGCGGGGCTGCTGACGTCGCTGGAGCCCGGCGACATCGTTTTCATCGACGAGATCCACCGCATGGCGAAGACGGTCGAGGAATACCTCTACTCCGCGATGGAGGATTACGCGATCGACATCATGCTCGACCAGGGGCCGAACGCGCGCTCCGTGCGCCTCGACCTGCCGCGCTTCACGCTCGTCGGCGCGACGACGCGCATCGGCCTCATCGCGGCGCCCCTGCGCGCGCGCTTCGGGCTCGTGAACCGCCTTTCCTATTACGAGCCGCCGGAGCTCGCCGAGATCGTGAACCGCTCGGCGGCGAAGCTCGGCGTGGACATCGATGCGGATGGCGCGCTGGAGATCGCGCGCCGGAGCCGCGGCACGCCCCGCATCGCGAACAACCTGCTGCGGCGCGTCCGCGACTACGCGCAGGTCAAGGCCGGCAACTTCATCACCGGCGATGTGGCGAAGGCTTCGCTGTCGCTCTTGGAGATCGATCCGCATGGCCTCGACGAGATGGATCGGAAGATTCTTGAGACGATCTGCGCCAAGTTCGGCGGCGGTCCCGTCGGGCTTTCCACGATCGCCGTCTCCGTCGGCGAGGAGCCGGACACGATCGAGGAGGCCTACGAGCCGTTCCTGATCATGGAAGGGTATCTCGAGCGCACGCCGAAGGGCCGTGTCGCGACGAACCTGGCCTATCAGACGCTGGGCCTCGAAAAAGGGTCCTGAAGAGATGGCGTACCAGAGCGAAGCTGAACTTGACGCAACTGACAGGAATGGCCCTACAGTTCACCCATGACAAAAGCGTCATAGTTCTCTCTTGTCACGCATGTCCATGACGCTTTGGGATAAGCCGTTCGGAATGCTTCTGGACACCGGGCCTTTGAACCTGTCCCCCACTTGAACTCGTAGGCGCGAAGCCCTCGATCAGCCGATTCTTCCACCCAGTCGATCTCCGCCTGGGCCGTGTTGCGCCAGAAATAGCAACGCGGAGCAATCGGCAAGAGCGCATGTGTCTTGAGTCGTTCGCAGATGAGATAGTTCTCCCACAGCTTGCCAATGTCATCCCGACAATCCAGCGGCAGAAAATTACCCAACACGCCGTTTCGCATGCCACAGTCGTTGAAGTAGATCTTTCGCGACTTCTTCAGTTCGTTTCGGGCATTCCGTGCAAATGACGGCACGGCAAAACAGACGGAGCATTTTCCGAGGAGATCAATGTAGCGTTCGACAGACTCCTTGTCGATGCCGATGAGCCTAGACAGCTCATTGTAGGACACCTCAGATCCTATCTGAAGTGCCAGCGCTTTAAGCAGCTTATCGAGTACCGCCGGGCCTTTGACGAACTTCCACGCGAGAATGTCCCTGTAGAGATACCCAGTACAGAGTTCGCGCAACCTGTGTACGGCATCCTGAAACGTCTTGGCCGTGGCGATTTCTGGATACGTGCCGTAGACGATTCGCGTTTCAAGCGCATTGCGTTCCTCCCGAACGGATGTGTCTGCGGACAGCTCGGCAAACGAGAACGGCGAAAGCGAATACTCAAACTTTCTGCCGACAAGCGGTTCATCGACCTGCCCCGACAGTTCAAACGATGAAGAACCCGTCACGATGATGCGTACATCCGGCATTTCGTCGTGTATTAGCTTGAGCGTCCGTCCAATGCCGGGAATGCCCTGGGCCTCGTCCACAAACAGCGTTCGCGACGTGCCGACAATCCGGCGGAAACTCTCAAGCGAAAACGCGCCGTAGTCTAGGATGGCCCTGTCGGCTGGATTGTCGCCGTTCATCGACAGAACACCGTCGTTCCGCATGGCTGGAGTGTCCAGAAGATGGCGAACAAGCGTTGTCTTTCCTGTCTGCCGTGCGCCGAACAAGACAATGACCTTGCCGTCATTGATGTGTTGGCGAATCTCCTGTTCCACGGTTCTTTTGACGTAGGTGGACATAATCTCCTTGTATTTAGCCTTTTACGGATATGCGGATAATATACCATAAAGATTCTTCGGGTTCAACCGCGAAATCTTTAAAGAAATTTCGGTTTGGCCCGAAGAATATTTAGAGAAAGATAACGCTCGATTATGTCAAAGACGGCAACGACAGTCACTCGTTGCGTCGTTCAGTAAAGGAACCCGAACAGCCACAGCGGAATCTTGTTGCCGAGTCCGCGTTCGACGTCATCGTTGACGACAAAGCTGTTTGGCACATCCCTGATCTGCCCGAAGCCTTTTCCGCTGCCGCCGATCTCGAAATGCCATGTGCCGTCCACAAGGAAGTCCCCAAGGCCAGAAAACACGGCCGCATGATCCTTGCGGATTTGGTTGAAAAAGAACGTCTCACGTGCCGTTCCCCTGTCCGTACGCGGCGTCAGCGCATACATCAAGTTGGTGTTGTCGCAATAGATCTTTTCCGGCTTGGAGAGATTCTTCAGGTTCTCGCCCTTGGGCGGGACGAGCGCAAGCAGTCCGCCGCAGTCCAACGCGCCCAGTATCTTCAGCCCGGTGTTGCGCTCCGTCTCAAGTTCGCGATAGAGCCGGGACATGTTTGGCTGCTGCGGGACGCTCGAGGCCAGTACCATCAGCATCTTCTTCGCCTTTCGGACGGTCTCGACCGAAACGTCCTCCACGGCCGGCCAGTCCGACTCCAGCACCTTGTTGACGACTTCGCAGATCCTCTGGGCGTAGAGTCCGCCCGGCTCGCGGTAGAAGGGATAGAACCCCTCTCGAACGTATCGCTCGAACAGCGGCAGCACCTTGACGGACGAAACGACGTCTGCGGCAATCGTCCGATGGGCGGACAGAATGTCCTCCAGGCTGACTGCCGCAAGTCGCGCAACGCCCTCAAACGCAAGGAACTCGCGGAACGAGAGGCCTTTCAGCGTGTACACGCCCTGTCGCCGTGAGAGGTCGCCGCGCGCATTCTCGATCCGCAGAATCGACGACCCGCTGTAAACGAAATTCAAGTCCGGGAACTGGTCATAGAGGTTCTTGATCAACAATGCCCAGTCCTTGCCGAAATGATGCACTTCATCGACGAAGACGTGCGTGTAGCCATGCGTGTGGAAATACTCAACCGCGTCCCGGACGCGATGATTCGAGAACCAAAGATCGTCAAGACTGATGTAGACGGCCTTTCCGCCAACGCCAAACGCCTCGCGAATGCGTTGCAGCATCAGCGTTGTCTTCCCTGTCCCCCGTGCGCCCTTGATGCAGATCAAGCGACCGCGCCAGTCAATCTCCTTGCTCAAGTAGCGGTGGAAATTCATCGACACCGCCGAGACAAGACGATCCGACGTGTCCAAGATTTCCTGCATCTCTTCAGTGCCAATCATTTTCCACTCCTCTTTGATTCGTTTCTAAAAGAACTAATCCTGTGCCGGATTTAGTTATTGCAACAACGAGATTCGTATCTGCTTTAGATGTTTGAACAACGAACTTGATTATAGCAAAACCCGTCATTCCCAGTCAAGGCCGTGTACGGAGTCCCTGTAGAAGAATCGTCTTTAAGGAAAATCCGCGAAATTTTCAACGAAATTTCGGTTTTACCAAAAGGATCTTTAGAGAATGATAACATCTGGCTGGGGTAAAAAAAAACGGCATGTTTGATTGATTGAGGCAATTGCAAAACCTCGGCCGCGACAAGCGCGGCCCTCCCGTCTCAAGGCTGCGCTTTCACGAACTCCGGCACACGTTTGCCGTCCGTGCGATGGAGATCAGCGACTTTGACATCAAGTCCCTCTCGGAGATCCTAGGACACAAGAACGTATCCTTCACGCTCAATGTCTATGGCCGCGCCAACCTCCAGCAGAAGACCCGTTGCATGAATCTCCTGAACGATCTTCTGTAGAGACGTTTGGGTGTGGGTTACGTCAGACCTCCGCATCGGCTACCCGACGCGCTCGAAGTCGCTCGCCGGGTGCTTGCAGACCGGACAGATGAAGTCCTTCGGCAGCTCCTCGCCTTCGTAGAAGTAGCCGCAGATCACGCAGCGCCAGCCGCGCTTCGTCGCCGTCGCCGCCGGCTGGGGCTTCGGCTTGATCGCGCGCTGGTAGTACGAGTAGGTCGCCGTCTCCTCGTCGGACGAGACAAGCGCGTCCGTGACGTCGGCGAGAAACAGGAGGTGCGTGCCGAGGTCGATCGTCTGGAACACCTTCGCGCTGATGACGGCGTTCGTGTCCCTGTCGACGGCCCTGACGCCGTTCGCGAGACGCGGCGCGGGGAAGTCCGCGAACTTGTCGACGGTCGCGCCGCTCTGGAAGCCGAAGCGTTTGAAGAGGTCGAACGACGCCGATTCGGCGATGACGGAGACGTTGAAGACGCCCGTGCGCGCGATCATGCCGCAGGTTCGGTTCGCCTTGTTGACGGCCACGCACACGCGCAGCGGATCGTTCGTGACCTGTTGGAACGTGTTGACGATGCAGCCGTTGTCCTTGTCGCCCTCGCGTGCCGTCAGCACGTAGAGGCCGTACCCGATCTTGAACATTGCCTTCGTATCCATGGTTCGACTCCTTTGTTTCTGTGTTTTCTGAAACGGGCTTCGCCGTGCGCGCCGCCCGACAGGGGAAATATAGCAAGAAATGCCGTCTGAGTCAATGCCCCCCACAAGGCAATCTGATTTTGATATAATGCCTTATCTTAGTTAACGGAAAATTGAGGATGCCAATGCGAGTTGTGAAAAAGATGCTTCTGATGGTGCCGTTCGCCGCGTGTGCGGCGTGGGGCGAAGTGCGGTTCGAGGCGGCGGCGCCGGTTTGGCCGGCGGGACAGGAGAAGGCGATGAACACCTTCTTCCGCTTCCGCGCCGAATACGAGGCCGACGGCCCGGCCGTCCTGCGCGTGACGGCAGGCTACGACTACAAGGCGTGGGTCGACGGCGCGTTCGTCGGCTTCGGCCCGGCGCGGGCGGCGCCCGGCTTCTTCCGGGTCGACGAGTGGCCGCTCGCCGCGAAGGCGGGGCGGCGCGTCGTGGAGATCGACGTCGCCGGCTACAACTGCAACAACTTCTACCTGCCCGACCAGACGCCGTTCCTGCAGGCCGAGGTCGTCGCGGGCAACCGCGTCATCGCGCGCACGGCGGCCTCCGGCGATTTCGCGGCGCAGACGACGGGCCGCGTCCGCAAGGTGCCGCGCTTCAGCTACCAGCGCACGTTTGCGGAGGTCTATCGACTGCCACACGCGGCGCGCGCACAGCCGCTCGCGGAACAGCCTCCCAAGAAGCTTCTGCCGCGCGCGTGGCCCGTGCCGGACTTCCATGTGCTGCGCGGCTTTGCGCCGCAGTCGCTGGAGAAAGTGGCTTGGGATGCGTCCGTGACGCCGAAGACCGTCCGCTACGTCGTCCCGGCGTTCGCGGGCTACAGGCTCTTCCCCCTCGACGTGCTGGAGGAAAACCCCTACTTCGACGTCCAGCGGCTGAAGACGGTTGCGCGCATGGCCGCGCCGACGACACCGACGAAGGACGGCTGGTATCCGCTCGCGGCTGGCGAGGGGCTCGTCTTCGTCGGGCCGCACGAGGAGGCTGGATTCCCGCAGCTGCGCGTCCGCTGCGCCGCGCCGACGACGATCTACTTCACGTTCGACGAGTTGCTTCAGCCGGACGGTTCGATCGACCCGCTTCGCGCCGGGACAATCGGCACACTCGTCTGGCATCTGGAGAAGGGCGAGCACGCCCTTGAGGGCTTCGAGCCGATCGCCTTCAAGTGCGCGCGCGTGCTGGCGGTCGGCGGTGCGGCGGACGTGTCGGCGCCGAGCGTCCGCACGTACGTGAGCCCGTCGGCGGCGCGCGCGTCGTTCCGTTCGAGCGACCCGGCTCTCGCGAAGATCTTCGACGCGGCGCGGCGGAGCTATGTCGCGAACGCGGTCGACTGCCTGACGGACTGCCCGATTCGCGAGCGCGCGGGCTGGCTCGGCGACACGTTTTTCACGGGGCGGGCGAGCAAGTGGCTGACGGGTTCGACCGAGAACGAGCGGCTGTTCCTCGAGAACTTCATCCTGCCGGACGACTACGGTGCGCCGGAGCCGTACCGGGGGCTCGTGCCGGCGGTCTGGCCGGTCGATCTCATGGAACAGGCCTGCTTCATTCCGAACTGGAACCTCTGGCTCGTCCTGGAACTGGAGGAGTTCGTGCAGCGGGGCGGCGACCCCGCCGTTGTCGCGGCGTTCCGTCCGAAGCTGATGGACGTCCTGGCGTGGTTCGACCGGCACGTGAACGCCGACGGCCTCCTGGAGAAGCTGCCGGGCTGGGTGTTCGTCGAATGGTCGCAGGCGAACAAGCTCGTGCAGGACGTGAGCTATCCGACCAACATGATGTTCGCGAAGGCGCTGGACGCGCTTGCGCGCCTCTATGGCCTTCCGGAGCTGACGGCGCGCGCGGCGCGCATCCGCGAGACGGTGCGCCGCCAGTCGCTCACGGACGACGGCTGGTACTGCGACAATGCGGTGCGGCAGGCGGACGGTACGCTGAAGCTGTCCGGCGAATGCACGGAGACGTGCCAGTACTACGCCTTCTTCACGGGCGTTGCGGACAAGGCGCGCGACGCGGAACTCTGGCGGCGGCTCGTCGAGGACTTCGGGCCCGACCGGGTGGCGAAGGGCCGCTGGACGAAGATCTGGCCGTCGAACTTCATCTTTGGCACGTGCCTCCGGCTGGAGCTCCTGTCGCAGGACGGGCGCGGTGCGCAGATCTACCGCGAGGTGCGCGACTACTTCCTGAAGATGGCCGAGATGACCGGGACGCTGTGGGAGCATGACGACACGCGAGCGAGCTGCTGCCACGGGTTCGCGTCCATCGCCGTCGAATACCTGATCCGCGACGTCCTCGGCTACAGGGGACTCGATCCGGCGACAGGCAAGCCGGTTGTCCGTCCGCCGAAGGGGCTGGACGTGGACTGGTGCGCAGCAACGATTCCCGTCTCCGCGACGGAGACCGTCAGCGTCGGTTCGGGCATGTCGTGGCAGGAGGACTGACGCCATGCCGCTCGCCCTCCAGCCCCGCATGGCCCAGCGTCAGGTCGCGACCCCCGCGATGATGCTGGAGTTCTCGCTCCTGCAGCTGCCGCTCGGCGAACTGCGCGAGACGGTGAAGAAAGAGGTTGACGCGAATCCGGCCCTGGAGGTCGTGCGCGACTTCAATCCCGGACGCGGCGCGCACGGGGCGTCCGAAGGGTTCGACTTCGAGCGCGTGGCCGCCGAGGGCGGCGAGAGCCTGGAAGACCACCTCCTCGGCGAACTGCGCATGGACGGCATCGAGGGGCGCGACCTGGAACTGTGCCGCGCGATTGTCGCGGAGCTTGACGACGACGGGCGCTTCAAGGGGGCCTATCCCGATCTCGTGATGACGACGGGCGCGACCGAGGCCGAACTTGAAAAGGCCCGCCAGCGCATCCTCGCCATCGACCCGAAGGGGTGTGGCGCACGCGATCTTGCCGAGTGCTATCGCGCGCAGCTCGACCGCATTCCCGCCGCGAAGCGTCCGGCGGTCGAAAAGGCCGTTGACGAGCTCGCGCAGGCGATTGCGGCGGGGCGGCTGGCGTCGTTCCGTCCGACGGATCTCGCCTCGTTCAGGCTGCTCCAGTCGCTGGAGCCGTTCCCCGGTCGACTCTATGACCGGCGGCGCGTCGAGACGGTCGTGCCGGACGTGCGGGTCGACGAAGACGGCACGGTCGAGGTCGATCAGGGCGACATTCCCGAACTGCGCGTTTCGCCCAAGTACGTCGAGCTCGCGAAGGACCGCGAGGCGGATCCGGAGGCGCGGGCGTTCGCGGCGGAGAAGGTCAAGCGGGCGCGCGAGTTCCGCGAGGCGCTCGTCCGCCGGCAGGAGACGATGGAGAAGATCGCCGAGACGGCCGTCGGGTCGCAGCTCGCGTTCCTGAAGCAGGGGCCGTCCGGGCTGAAGAGGCAGACGATGAGCGAGGTCGCGCGGCAGGCGAAGTGTGACGTCTCGACCGTCTCGCGCGCGGCGGCGCGCAAGTACGTGAAGACGCCGCGCGGCACGTTCCCCCTGCGGAAGTTCTTCCCGCTCGTCGACCAGGCGCCGATCGAGAAGCTGCGCGAGATTCTCCTGTCGCTGCCGGTGGAGCCGCACGTGCCCGACATGAAGGTCGCGGAGCTGATCGCGAAGGCCGGCTATCCGATGGCGCGTCGGACGGTCGCGAAATACCGGCGGCGCTTCGGCCTGAGCGAGGGCCGGCGTCCTTTGCCGCGATGATCAGTCTGGATCCGCGAACAGCGGCGTCTGGCGCTTGCGCCATTCGGCCATCGACATGCCGGTGTGGCGCCTGAACGCCTTGCGCAGAGCCTGCGGTGTTCGGTAGCCGCAGAAGTCGGTCAGGCTCTGGATGGACTGGCTGCCGCGCGTGAGCCGGTTGCAGACGAATTCGAGCCGCGTGTCCTGGATCTCCTCCAGGATGGAGCGTCCCGTCGCCCGTCGAAAGGCGGTCTCGGCCTTGCGGCGGGAACAGCCGAGGAACGAGACGACCTCGCGTGCCGTCAGTCCGGCGGCGGCGCGTTCGCGAATCAGTGCGACGGCAGCGGGGATCTTGGGCAGGTGTCGCGCGAAATGGCGCGTCGATGGGCGCGGGCGGATGCAGATGTCGCCGAAGGGCACCGCGAGGGGCGGACGGCATCCGTCGAGCCGTTCCGACAGACACTTGGCGGCGAGGTAGCCGCCTTGCTCGAAGTCGATGCGGATGCTCGTGAGGCCGGCTGCGGCCGCCGCTTCCGTGTCGTCGGCGGCGATGAGGGCGACGTCTTCCGGCACACGCAGACCGCGCGCCCTGAGCCGGGCGAGCGACCGAAGCGCCATCTCGTCGTTCGCGGCGAAGACGCCGGCGTTGCGGAGGTCGGCGCGCCGGATCTCAGCCTCGGTCAGCACGTCGGCGGTCACGCCCGCCTCCGACAGGCGTGCGCAGAAGCCGAGTTCGCGGAGGTCTGACCAGAAGGCCGGTCGACGGTAGGGCAGAAAGACGTAGCGGGCGAGGTCGAGCTTCAGCAGCTCGTCGGCCGCTCGGCGTCCCGTCGCGGCCGAATCGTGCGCCACGACACAGGACGCGCGGTCGAACAGGCGGACATCCGTGTCGAGATAGACGACCGGGATGTCTCCGAAGACGGCCGGCGGAAGCGTGTTCAGAAAACTGTTGGCATTGACGAGGCAACCGTCCGGCTTCAGGCGGGCGAGCAGGGCCTTGAGCCGTGTCGGCGAGTCCGAGACCTTCTTTCGGACGATCGACCAGCCGACGGCGGCGGCGAAGCGACGCGCGCCGGCGAACTTCTCCAGGCAGGTCGCATGGTCGTGCGAGTCGAGGTAGAGGATGTGGGACGGACAGCTGGACATGGTGAATAGTGTAGCACAACGGCCAAGGCTGGGTCAAGGCGGCGCGAGGTGTCCTCTGATATGGTATACTATCCGTCATGAGACCTGAGCAGATACCCTACGGCGTCAAGGACTTCAAGCGCATTCGCCTGGAGGACTTCTACTACGTCGACAAGACCGCGTTCCTCCGCAAGATGGAGGCGCGTGCGAACTTCCTCTTCTTCGTGCGGCCGCGCCGGTTCGGGAAGTCGCTCCTCTGCGAGACGCTGCGCTGCTACTACGACGTCGCGGAGAAGGAGAACTTCGACCGGCTCTTCGGCGGCCTCGACATCGGGAAAAAGCCGACCGCGAACGCAAGCCGCTATTTTGTCCTCTCGCTCGACTTCTCTCAGGTCAACGTTTGCACAGGCGTGACATGGGCGGACAAGTTCGCGTCCTACATGGATCAGCAGTTGGATGCTTTCATATCCAGCCATGAGACGTTCATCGGTGACATGCCTGACATTAAGGCCGTCCGCCACCGTCCTGGGGCCTCCGAAAAGTACACGGCCGTTGTCGAAGCGGCCAAGAGTCTCGGCCTCGGCGTCTACGTGATCGTGGACGAGTACGACAACTTCACGAACGAGATCGTCTCGACGGCGGGGAAGGTGCCCTACAGGGAGAT
>CAKTZI010000027.1 GCA_934635385.1 uncultured Kiritimatiellota bacterium
AGGGAGCCAAGCGGGACTGTCAGGAAGTGTCTCATTTTGCCCGCCCAAGAAATCTCATTTTGCTCGCCCGCCAACAGAAACGGGCGAAACCGCCGCGAAAGGCCAAAGATTATGATATAATACGCAAACCATGAGCGAAGAGAACGGAAACATCCTTGATTTCGGGTCGATTGACTTCACGCCCGCCTGGGCGAAGAAGGGTGCCGGGGTCAGCGTCGGCAAGATTCGTCCCGAATCCGACGGGGCGCGCGAGGCGGGGCGTGGGGACAGGCCCCGCAAGCCCCTTGACGCACGTGACGGGCGCAAGCCGATGGGCGAGAAGCGTCCCTTCGGCGGCGACCGCAAGGCGTTCGGCGACAAGCGGCCCTTTGGCGGCCGCAAGCCGTTCGGGGATCGGCCGCGCTTCGAGGAGCGTCCGCGTCCGCTCGACTGCGAGGTGAAGATCCTGCCCGAGACGAAGGCGCTCGGCACGATCATCCGCAAGCTGCAGGGCGACGCGCACGCTTACAAGCTCAAGGAGCTTGCGTACTTCTTCCTCGACAACCCCCAGTCGATCCTGCTGAAGATCACGCCGCGCCCCCCCTCAACCTCCCAAACCTCCCAAACTACCCAAACCTCTTTCTGCCAGTGCAAGGCGTGCGGGTTCGCCTCGACGCGCGAGGAGGACGTTCTTGCGCATGCGCTCACGGCGCATCTCGGCGACTACTACGACGCGAAGGTGATTGACTGTGAGCCGCCGAAGGGCAGCTTCAACTGCGTCGCGAAGTGCGGGCTTTCGGGCGTCCTCCTGGGGCCGCCGAACATCCACGAGTTCAACGCGACGGTGAAGGAGATGATCCGGACGAAGTATCCGAACCTTTCCGAAGACCAGTACCGTGCGCACATCGAGATGGTGCGCGACCCGGAGGCGATCGAGGAATGGCGCAAGGGCGCGACGAAGAAGACCGTCTTCTTCGCGAAGGGCCAGGCCGACGTCGAGGGCGCGGCGCAGCTGACGCGCGAACAGGCCGAGGGCGAGTTCAAGCGCACGATCCTGCCGTCGCTCCTGGAGCGTCCGAAGCACCTGATGATCACGGCGGACGTCGCGCAGAAGTCGCCGGTGAAGCCGCTCGTCTGGGCGGTGAACGACGCGATCCAGGCCGAGCGCCGCGCGCCGGCGGGCATGTGCTTCGCGCTGCGCGGCGCGTTCCACCACCGCAAGCTCCATTTCTTCCGTGCGAACGATGCGCGCGGCCCGGAGTTCGTTTCGGGTCTTGAGTACAAGACGTTCGACGCCGAACACGCGATCCCCGAACTCGCCCGTGCCGCGAAGTTCGTCGCCGAGCATCCCTGCTGCGACAAGTCGGAGTTCCCGACGGACGATCCCGAGTTCGAGCAGCACCTGAACTGGCTCGTCACGACCGGCCACGTCGTCGCGTTCACGAACGGCGTCTTCTCGGCCGTCGAGAAGTACCCGAAGTACGGCCCGCAGTGGAAGAAGCGTGCGAAGGTTGAGACGAAGGCGGAGGAGCCTGTGGTGTCCGCAGAGCCTGCGGCGCTGAACACGGAGACAGAGGAGGGACGGAGGCACGGAGAAGGAGAAAAAGCGAATCCGTGTGAATCCGTGAAATCCGTGGTTAAGAATTCTGAAGTAGAAGAAGAGGTGAAGAAAGATGAGACTGCCCCTGTCGTGGCTGAATGAGTATGTCAAGGTCGATGACATCGACCCGAAGGAACTTGCCGAGAAGCTGACCCGTGCCGGACTGCAGGTCGAGTCGATCGAGACGGTCGGCGGGAATCCGCTTTCCGACCTGATCGTCGTCGCCGAGGTCGTCGCCTGTGCGGCGCATCCGAACTCCGACCACCTGCACGTCTGCACGGTGACGGACGGCCACGAGAATTTTCAGGTCGTCTGCGGCGCGCCGAACATGCGGCAGGGCATCAAGACGGCGTTCGCGAAGATCGGCGCGCCGATTCCCGCGTTCCTCGACAAGAACGGCAACCCGGAGAAGATCAAGAAGGGCAAGCTGCGCGGCGTCGAGAGCTTCGGCATGTGCTGCAGCGAGAAGGAGCTGTGCCTCGGCGAGGGTAACGACGGCATCATCGAGTATCCGGCGGAGATCGCGAACGGCACGCCCGTCCGGGATGTCGCGAAGCTGGAGAAGCCGGAAGTCGTCTTCGACATCGAGGTGACGTGGAACCGGCCGGACGCGCTCTCGGTCGTCGGCCTCGCGCGCGAGTTCGCCGCGATCCTGCACCGTCCGCTCACGCTGCCGCCCGTGGACTTCGCCGAGTCCGCGACGGACGTGAACGACGAGGTGAAGGTCGTCGTCGAAGATCCGGCGAAGTGTCCGCGCTACACGGCGCGCGTCGTGACACGCGTGAAGGACGGGCCGTCGCCCGCCCTGATGGCGAAGCGGCTGGAGCTCTGCGGCGTCCGCTCGCTCGGCCTCGTCGTCGACGTCACGAACTACGTCCTCATGGAGCTCGGCGCGCCGCTGCACGCCTTCGACTACACGAAGCTCGACGGGCGCACGGTCGTCGTCCGCTGCGCGAAGGAAGGCGAGACGATCAAGACGTTGGACGGCGTGACGCGCACGCTCGACCCAACGATGCTCATGATCTGCGACGCGACGCGTCCGAACTGCGTCGCCGGCGTCATGGGCGGCGAGGATTCCGGCATTTCCGAGGGCGAGACGAAGAGCGTCTTTCTCGAATCTGCGCTCTTCGAGCCGACGTCGACGAAGTACACGGCGACAAAGCTCGGCCTGTCGAGCGAGTCGTCCTACCGCTACATTCGCGGCGTGGACAAGGACATCGCCGACTTCGCGTCGCGCCGCGCGGCGCACCTGCTGCAGAAGTACGGCGCGGCCGAGATCGCGAAGGGCGTCATCGACGTCGACAACCGTCCGCAGCCGCTCAACGCGCCCGTCACGCTCAACTTCGACCGCGCCCGCAAGCTGATCGGCATCGACATCGGCAACGACGGGATGGTCTTCCTGCTGAAGGCACTGGGGCTGCGTCCGACGGAAACGGCCGACCACTTCGCCGCGTTCAAGGAGGTCACGTTCGAGATTCCGTCCTGGCGCTGGGATTTGTCGATGGAGGCCGATCTCGTCGAGGAGATCGCGCGGCTCTATGGGCTGGACAACATCCCGGACACGATGCCGAGCGCGCCGTCCGTCTCGTCGCTCTCCGACGCGCCGTTCCGCGCGAAGTGCCGGCTGCGTGAGATCCTGATGGGGCTGGGCTTCTCCGAGGCGATGCACTACTCGTTCCTCTCCGAGAAGGAGCTCTGCGACTTCGATCCGCGCGAGGAGACGAAGAAGGCTCGGCTCGCGATTCCCGATCCCGTGTCCGCCGAGTACGGCTTCATGCGTGACAGCCTCTTGCCGCAGCTCTACGGGACGCTCGGCAAGAACGCGGCGCACGAATCGTCCGCGCTCCTGTTCGAGACGGGCAAGGTCTTCGGCAAGGTGACGATTCCGGCGAAGGGCGAAATGCCCGCGAAGGAGCAGCCGACGGAGAAGGATCTGCTGTCGCTCGGCTTCGTCGGCCCGGTCGGACGTGAGGCGCTGCGCCGCCGTCTGCCGCTGAACGAGGAGGAGGCCGTGCTCTGGATGAAAGGCGCGGTCGAGGAGCTTGTCCGCAGCCTCCACGCCGGGCGCGTGGAGTTCGTCGCGGCGGATCATCCGGCGTTCGCGAAGGGCGCGGCGCTGCAGGTGAAGCTGAACGGCAAGGCGATCGGTGTTCTCGGCGCCGTCTCGTCGAAGCTGCGGCATCCGTTCCGCCTGACGACGCAGATGGCGCTCTGCGAACTGGAGACGAAGACGCTCCAGAAGAAGTTCGACGAAGTCGGGCGCGTCTCGGCCGTGCCGAGCTTCCCGAGCGTCCGACGCGACATCGCGATCGTCGACAGGGGCGGCGTCCCGCACGCGCAGATCGTCGAGACGATCCGTAAGAACGGCGGCAAGGAACTCGTCAAGGTCGAGCTTTTCGACGTGTTCAAGGACTCCCGCGCCTATGCGCTGGAGTTCAGGAGCGCGGAGAAGACGCTGACGGACGACGAGGTCGGGCGGGCCTTCCAGCGGATCGTCGACGCCCTCAAGGCGACCGCCGGCATCGAGGTGAGGGAAAGTTGATCTTGTGAGGACGTGGGTCCTGGGCTGCACGCGGATTCAGCAGAAGTTTCTTCGACCGACATTTGAATAGGGGGCGCAAGCCTCACATTTGGAACGACGGGTTCCGGGGATTCTGTGCTACGGCAGTCTGGGATCTTTTGAATCGAGAACGCAAAAGAACGAAAGGCGAACGATGAAAAAACGAATGACGATACTGACGTGGACGATGCTCTTCGCGGCGGTCGCAGTGGCGTTTCCCGAAATTCCGCGCGAGAGCTCGAAGGCCCTCGGCGTCACGCGGGGGAACAAGTTCTCCGAAGGTCTCGTGTTCGTGAACGGCAAGTTCATCAAGCCGCCCTACCGCGTCGAGCGCTGGGGCACGGGCATCCGCATCAACAAGGTGCCCGTGACGGGGCAGGTCATCGACTGGGCGGAGTTCCTGAAGACCCAGCCGGGCTACACGCCGGCGCCCGAACCGCCGCCGTCCGCCTCCGTTGCGCCGACGGTTGCGCCGGCGGCGGCCGAGCCGGCGAACGACTACGACGATGCCTCGCTCGACGACCTCTTCGACGACAACCCCGTGCCGAAGAAGAAGGCGGAGCCGCCGAAGCCGGTCGCCGCCGCGCCGCGTCCCGCAACGCCCGCGCCGAAGCCCCTGCCGACGCTCGCGGGGCCGTTCGTCAAGAACGACGCCTCAAAGGCCCTTGTGAAGAAGGTGAACGCCGCGCGCGCCGAGATCGACCGGACGCTCCGCGCCGGCGGGTTCATCTGCTTCGGCGACGGCTACTCGCGCATCGTCGGCGACGCCCGCGCGGCGGCCAGGCTGCTGGACGCCCTGCCGGAGATCCAGATGAAGTCCGAGACGATCGCGTCCTTCCGCGCCGCCGTGCGCGTCGCGAAGCTCGACTACCTCCACGAGCTCGTCTGCGACGACCTTTTCCGCAACCGCATCGACTACCGCACGCTTCTGGAGCATCGCGAGAAGCTCCGCAAGGAGCAGGAGTGGAAGAAGATGATGGAAGCCCCCAAACCCCTGTTCTAAAACACGTCAACAGACAATCCCGCCAACAGACAAACAAGGCTCTTTCGATGAACAAGCTCGCAAAGCAACTCAACAAGGATCTCGGCCTCGTCGCCTACACGCTCTCCGCCGCCGGCCGTCGCCTCTACTTCCCCTACGACGGCATTCTCGGCCAGGGCAACGAAGCCAAGGGCTGCGACATCAACGCGACGATCGGCATGGCGTTCGAGGAGGACGGCTCGCCGCTCGTGATGGACTGCTTCGCGCGGAACGTGCCGCTCGGCCGCAAGGCGTTCCTCTACGCCGGAAGCTTCGGACTGCCGGCCCTCCGCGAGCAGTGGCGCGCGATGGAGCTGAAGAAGAACCCGTCCATGAAGGGCATCCGCTGCTCGAACCCCGTCGTCACGAACGCGCTCACGCACGGCCTGCGGATTGCGGCGGAGCTGTTCCTCGACCCGCGCGACGAGCTCGTCACGCCCGACCTCTTCTGGGACAACTACGAGCTGATCTTCCGGGACGCCGTCGGCTGCAAGGTGCGCCACTTCAACACGTTCAAGAACGGGCGCTTCGACGCGGCGGCGCTGAAGGCTGCGCTGACCGCGCCGGGCATGAAGAAGCTCCTCGTCCTCAACTTCCCGAACAACCCGACGGGCTACACCGCGACGTATGAGGACGCGAAGCGGATCGTCGCCGCCGTCAAGGCCGCCGCCGAGACCGATCGGCGGATCATCGTCGTGCTTGACGACGCCTACTTCGGGCTCGTCTACGAGCCGGGCGTCCACGAGGAGTCGCTGTTCGCGGAGTTCGCGACGCTGCATCCGAACGTCATTGCCATCAAGCTCGACGGCACGACGAAGGAGGACTACGTGTGGGGGCTTCGCGTCGGCTTCATCTCCTTCGCGTTCAAGGGCGCGACGGACGCGCAGCTCAAGGCGCTGGAGGCCAAGGCGGCGGGCAACGTGCGCTCGGCGATCTCCAATGTCTCGTCAATCGGCCAGCACCTCGCGATCGCCGCGTATGCGGACCCCGAATATGACGCGCAGAAGAAGCAGAAGTACGAGGTGCTGCGCGCGCGCTATGTCGAGATTCGCCGCATCCTGAAGGCGCATCCCGAATACAGGAAGTCGTTCGAGGTCATGCCGTTCAACTCCGGCTACTTCATGTGCGTGAAGCCGCGCGGCGTCGAGGCCGAGGCGGTGCGCCAGCACCTGATCAAGAAGTACTCGACGGGCACGATCGTCCTGTCGGGACTCATCCGCCTCGCGTTCTCCACGATCCCGAAGGCGAAGCTCGAAACGCTCTTCGCGAACGTCCACGCGGCGATCAAGGACCTGCAGCAAGGCGAAGTCGATGGTGAAGTCGGGGATTTCGCGCGCGGAGCTTGAAAGTTGGGGCGGAAAGGACGTCTTCAACCAGGGGCTCGCGCTGTGCAATTCCGGCGACGTCACGGACGTCCGCTATGACGACGAGACGCTGACCGTCTCGGGCAAGATCCAGCAGCGCGGCGGCTGGGCGATGCCGGTGAGCTTCACGCTGGAGCGCGCGAGCTGCATCCGCTCGCACTGCCCCTGTGCGGCGAACCAGCGCTACGGACGCATCTGCGAACACGTCCTCGCCGTCGGCATCGCCCTTTGGGTCATGGAGGCGGAGGAGGACGAGCTTGCGGCGGGCGGCGGTTCGGCGACAGCCTCGCGCAGTGACGACGCCCCGGACGCGGCGGGCGACGGGACGCACGGCGACTTCATCGAAGTGCCGATGGCGCCGAAGTTCTACGCCTACCTCTCCGGCTCGCGTGCCGCGCTGTCCGTCGAGATTGACGCCTGGTACGGCGACATCGACTTCCCCGCGTGCTCGGTGCAGTCCGACCGCACGGTCTACCTCGAAGACCCGGACGACAACCTCGTGCGGCGGACGCGCTCGCTCAAGGCGGAGCGCGAGGCCGTGGCGGAGCTTGCGAAGTGGGGGTTCGAGCCGGGCTACCGCGAAGGGGACTTGAAGCTCTACCTGACGAATCCGCAGAAGGTCATGACGTTCCTCGGCGCGGGCTATCCGAAGCTGCGCCGCCGCGCGGACTGGGAGTTCCAGCTCTCGGATCGCCTCTCGTCGCTCATGGACACGTTCCGCACGATCGTGCCCGTCGTCAAGGTGAAGGACGCGCCGGGCGGCGCGTTCGACGTCGCCTATGAATTCGACGCGCAGGGCGAGGACGTCGCGCCGGCCGAGATCCAGGCCGCGCTGAACCGGGGCGACGGCTGCCTTCTCCGAAACGGGCAGGTCTACCTGCTGGACGGCGACGCGATCGAGCGGATGCAGGGCGTCTTCACGGACTGCGCCGCGACGCAGGGCGGCGCCGCGCCCGGCTGGTTCCGCGTGAAGGGCGTCTACGCGCCCTACGTGCGGTCGTCGCTCGAGTCGATTCTCGACGCCGTCGATCTCGACGACTCGGCCGCGTCGGCGTGGCGCGAAAGCGCCGCGAAGCGCGGCGACCCGAACGCGAAGTTCGAGCCGGTCGCGCTCGGTGCGCTTGACAAGGTTCTTCGGCCCTACCAGAAGCAGGGCGTCTACTGGATGCGCTTTCTCGAAGAGGCGGGGCTTTCGGGGCTTCTCGCCGACGAAATGGGCCTCGGCAAGACGCTTCAGACGCTGACGTGGCTGTCGTTGCCGACAGCCAACGGAACAGGCGCACCCCCCTCATCCCCCACTTCTCATCCCTCACCTCTCACCTCTCACCTCCCTTCCCTCATCGTCTGTCCGACGTCGCTTGTGCGCAACTGGGAGGCCGAGGCGAAGAAGTTCACGCCGCAGCTGAAGGTGCTCGTCATTTCCGGGCCGGAGCGCGCGCGCGACTTCCGCCGGATCGACGCGGCCGATCTCGTCGTGACGTCCTACGCGCTGCTGCAGCGCGACTTCGACGCGGCGTATCTCGGCCGCCGGTTCGGGGCGGTCGTCCTCGACGAGGCCCAGCACATCAAGAACCGCGAGACGAAGAACGCGAAGGCCGTGAAGCTGCTGGAGGCCGACCGCAGGCTCGCACTCACGGGCACGCCCGTCGAGAACTCCGTCGCGGACGTCTGGTCGATCTTCGACTTCCTCATGCCGGACTATCTCGGCGACTACGAGACGTTCAGGCTCAACTTCGAGGGTCCGATCCGCGAGTCGGGCGACGCGGCGACGCTCGCGAAGCTGAAGCGCAAGATCGCGCCGTTCATCCTGCGGCGCGTGAAGAAGTCCGTCGCGAAGGACTTGCCGGACAAGATCGTGAAGGTCTCGTACTGTCCGATGTCCGACGACGCCCAGCGCGAGTACGTGGCCGCGCTTGCGACGGCGCGGCGCGAGGCCGGGGCGGTCGTCAAGGCGAAGGGCTTCGCGAAGTCGAAGTTCGAGCTGCTCGCGCTGCTGATGCGGCTTCGCCAGATCGCCGCGCGCGCGAAGGTCGAGCCGTTCATGGAGCAGCTCGCCGACGCCGTCGCGGGCGGACACAAGATCCTCGTCTTCTCGCAGTTCGTGAAGATGCTGAAGGTGCTGTCGGACGAGCTTCGGCGGGCGGGCATCCCGTTCTGCTATCTGGACGGCGCGACGAAAGACCGCCTCGGCGAATGCAACCGCTTCAACCGCGACCCGAAGATACCCGTCTTCCTCATCTCGCTCATGGCCGGCGGCACGGGCCTCAACCTCACGGGGGCGGACATGGTCATGCACTATGACCCATGGTGGAACCCCGCCGTCGAGGATCAGGCGACCGACCGTGCGCACCGCATCGGACAGAAGAAGACGGTCTACGTCATGAAGATGATCGCGTCGGGGACGATCGAGGAGAAGGTGCTGGCGCTCCAGCGGCGCAAGCAGGCTGTCATCAGCGCGACCGTCTCGACGACCGACGCGCAGGTGATGGAGACCTTGACCGCCGCCGACCTGAACGAACTACTGTCGTAGCCGCGCGCGCCAAGCGCTCATTGTCTGGCCGGTCGCTGCGCGGAAGAACTTGCGCAGCGAGTTCGGGTTCGCGAAGCCGCAGAAGTCCGAGATCGCCTTGATCTGCTGTTGCGGGTCACGCAGAAGGTCTTGCGCGCGCTCCAGCCGGACGGCCTGAATCTCCTCCAGGATCGAGTGCCCCGTCGCCTGCCGGAAGCGGATGTCCGCGAACCGCCGCGAGCAGGGGAAGAGCGCGGCGACCTCCCGCGCTCGGAGGCCGCTGCACGCCTCGTTTCGGATGAGATCCAGCGCGGCGGCGACGGTCTTGTCCTGCCGGAAGAAGACGCGCGTCGAGGCGCGGCGGACAACCCGGAGCGGCCCGAACGTCCGCGTGTGCGGTCCCCGGTAGCAGCCCTTCGCGCGGACACACGCCAGCAGCATCAGCGCGGCGAGGTTGCCGCCCCGCCGGAAGTCCGGCTCGATGGACGTGAGCGGCGGATGCGCCTTTTCGCAGACGGGCTGGTAGTTGTCGATGCCGAGGATCGCGAGGTCTTCGGGGATGCGCCGTCCGACGAAGGCGGCGGCGGTGGCCGTCTCGGCCGCCATCCCGTCATTGGCGGCGAAGACGGCGCAGGGCTTCGGCAGGGCGGCGAGGAATTCGCGCAGACGCTTCAGCCGCGCCGTCTGCGTGCGCGCCCCGTCGAACGCGAGGACGCGGCACGTCTGGCCGTTCAGCGCCAGCGCGCGTCGAAAGCCCGCCGCGCGCGCGTCGCTCCAGAACCGCCGCTCGAACGACGGCACGAAGGCGAAATTCCCGTAGCCCGTGAGCAGAAGCTCCTTCGCGGCGAGCTCCGCCGTGGCGGCCTGGTCGTGGAAGACGGCGAATGCGCCGTCCGGCAGCGTTTCGGGGCTGTGGTTGAAGAAGACTGTCGGAATGCCCGCGAAGAGCCGCACGTCGATGTCGCTGTAGTCGCCGCCGCACTCGACGATTGCGCCGACGGGCGACCAGAAGCCGAGGAGCGATCGGAACTCGGCCCGCGTCGGAAGCGTGTCGAGCACCTGCACGTGGTAGCCGGCCTTGTCCGCGATCTCCTGCACGCCGCTGAGCTTGCCCGGCGTGCTCGTGCGCGTGCGGGGCTGGAAGTAGAGGATGACGTTCATGTTGATGCACAGTATAGCAGATTCTCAAATGGGATGCAAATAGGCTTCCGAAATGGAATCCACCATACGCGGCGTTTTTGCTATACTATGCGCCATGAACCTCACTACGCCACTCAAGGGTCTCGATTTCGCCGTCATCGCCGCGTATTTCGCGGTGACGCTCGCGGCCGGCCTCTTCATGGGCAAGTTCGTTAAGAGCGCGAAGGACTTCTTCTCCGGCGGCAAGCGCGTCCCCTGGTGGATGGGGGCGGTGAGCGCGTACATGGCGATGATCTCGTGCTTCGTCTTCATCGCCTACGCGCAGATCGGCTACGAGGACGGGCTGGTCGGCGTGACGGTCTTCTGGTCGACGGCCGTGGCGATCGTCCTCGGCACGTTCGTCTTCGCGCGCCGCTGGCAGCGGGCGAACGTCGCGACGCCGGTCGAGTACCTGGAGCGGCGCTACGGGCCGGGCGTGCGTCAGGTCGTCTCGTGGTGCGGCGTCGGCTTCCGCATCCTCAACAACACCGTCCGACTCTACACGCTCGGCATCATCGCCTCGCAGTTTCTCGGCATCTCCCTCGCACGCGGCATCTGGCTCGGCGTGGCGGTCGTCCTCGTCTACTCCTGCACGGGCGGAATGTGGAGCGTGCTCGTGACGGATCTCATCCAGTGCGCCGTGCTGCTCGGCTTCTCGCTCGCGGTCGTGCCGCTCGCGCTGAACGCGGTCGGCGGCCTCGACGCACTGCACGCGGCCCTGCCCGACCATTTCTCGTTCTTTCAGGGGCATCGCGGCACGGGACTGTTTCTCGCGGCCTACAACCTCATCGTCTTCATCAAGTACAACGGCGAGTGGAGCTTCATCCAGCGGCTGACGAGCGTCCCGAACGAGCGCGACGCAGTGAAGATGGGGCTTCTGACGGCGGCGATCTTCCTCGTCTTTCCCATTGTCGCGGTGCTGCCGGCGATTGCCGCCCGCGCGTATTTGCCCGACCTGCCGCCGGAACTGCACGAGCGCTGCTACATCGAGATGTGCATCCGCCTTTTGCCGCCGGGCGCGCTCGGCCTCATGGTGTCCGCGATGCTCTCCGCGTCGCTCTCGACGCTCGCGAGCGAGTTTAACGTCACCGCGAATGTGCTGACGACGGACATCTACCGGCGGCTGTTCCGTCCGGCGGCGGGTGAACGCGAACTCCTGCTCGTCGCGCGCGTCGGCACGCTCGCCCTCGCGTCGGCGATTGCCGTCGGCGCGCTTTTCGTGGCGGGCCTGGGCGGCGCGTTCGAGGCGAACAAGCTGCTGATGGCGCTCTTCGGCGTGCCGATCGTCATCCCCTCCGTCTTCGGCATCCTCTGGAAGCGTCCGAACACGGCGGGCGTCTACCTCTGCCTTGCGCTCGGCATCGCGTCGGGGCTTCTGCTCAAGTTCTGCTGGACGGGCCTGTCGTGGGAGGTCGGCACGTTCCTGCAGGTTGGCGTCTCGCTCGCGGGCTACAGCCTCGGCGCGTGCTTCGGCACGTCCGCGCGCGAGACGGCGTCGAAGGACGAACTGTTCCGCCAGCTGAAGGGGAAAGGATTGAATGTGACGGCATGAGGACGTTTGACGAACTCTACGCGGTCGTGAAAGACCTGCCGATCGTCGACTGGCACAACCACCTCGACCTCGACGCGCTTGCGGCGGATCGTCCGCTCGGCTCGCTCTATGAGGTCTGGGTCAAGGCCGACCCCTACAAGCACCGCGCGATGCGCATCTGCGGCGAGCCGGAACGCCTGATCACGGGCGACGCGCCGGAGGCGGAGAAGTGGGCGGCGTGGACGCGCACGCTTCCGAAGCTCGTTGGCAATCCGCTCTTCGCGTGGGCGCAGCTGGAGATGCGGTTCCTCGGCCTCGATGGCCGTGAAAACGTCTCGCTCGCCGACTGGACGCCCTCGAAGCTGCTGCGGGCGTTCCGCGTCGAATACTGCGACCCCGGCTATCGGCTCTCGCTCGGCGACGCGCTCGACGCACGGCAGATTGAGGCCGTGTTGCGGCGCGGCGGACGGGTGATCGACGTGTCGATCGACGACGTGTCCCGCGCGCGGACGGAAGACCTGCTCGCGGTTGGGCGCGTCGCCGTCGCGCACGGCTGGACGATGCTGCTGCACCTCGGCGCCTTGCGCGAGACGTCGACGCGGCTGCGCGCGCTCGCGGGCCCGGCGGGTGGCTTCGCGGGGATGCGCGCGCCCGTCGATCCGGCGGCGGTTGCTGCGCTCCTAAACGCGCTGGAGCGGAACGACGCGCTGCCGCGCACGATTCTCCTTTCGCTCAACCCGGAGGCGCACACCGCGCTCGCCGTGCTGGCGGGTTCGTTCGTCGGAGAAGGCCAGCCGGGCAAGGTTCAGCTCGGCCCGGCCTGGTGGTGGTGCGACCACGAAGAGGGCATCCGCGACGTGCTGGAGAAGAACGCGGCGTATGGCGTCCTCTCGACCTTCGTCGGCATGACGACGGACTCGCGCTCGCTTCTCTCGTTCGTGCGGCACGACTACTTCCGCCGCGTCCTCTGCCGCTGGGTGGCGGAGAAGATTGCGGCGGGCGCGTTCCCGGACGATGACGCAGTGATTCGTCCGCTCTTGGAAAGCATCTGTTATCGAAACGCAAAGGTGATTGTCTCATGACATACTGTACAGACAAAGTGGCGGTCGTCACGGGCGCGGGCGGAACGCTCTGCCGCGCGATCGCGATCGACCTCGCGCGACAGGGCGCGAAAGTCGTGCTGATCGGGCGCACCGCGTCCAAGCTGGAGGCGACAGCCGCCGAGATCGCGGCGTTCAAGGGCGTCTGCCGTGTCGCGGCGGGCGACGTCACGGACGAGGCGGCGATGCGGGCGATTGCCGACCGCGTGGCGGCGGACTGGGGGCCGTGCCGCTTCCTCGTCAACGGCGCGGGCGGCAACAACGTCAAGGCGATGCCGACGCGGCTGCGGTTCAGCGAAGCCGACTTCGAGCCGACGAAGGACTTCGCGAAGGATCGCGGCTTCTGGGACATCGACCTCGCGGCGTTCAAGTCCGTCCTGGAGATCAACACGCTCGGCACGGTCATTCCGTCCAAGGTCTTCGGGCTTCAGATGGCGAAGGCGGGCGGCGGCGTGATTCTCAACTTCGGCTCGATGAACACGTACCGTCCGCTGACGCGCGTCGCGCCGTACGCGATGAGCAAGGCGGCGATCGCGAACTGGACGATGTTCTTCGCGCAGTACATGGCTCCGGCGAAGGTGCGCGTCAACGCCGTTGCGCCGGGCTTTTTCGTGAACGAGCGTTCGCGCCAGTATCTGATGACGCCGGACGGCGGACTGTCCGCGCGCGGCGAGCAGGTCATGGCCCACTCGTGCATTCGGCGCTTCGGCGAAGCGGACGAGCTGCTGGGGTGCGTGAACTGGCTTCTGGACGACGCGAAGGCGGGCTTCGTCACCGGCATCACCGTTCCCGTCGACGGCGGCTTCCTCGCCAATGCGGGGGTGTGAAGGGAACGAAGGAAGAAGTAAGAAGGAAGAGGGAAGAAGTAAGGTGAAACTTGTCGAGTTTGTGCCGCCTGTGAAGCACCCGCTCTGGACGCTCTGCCGTCAGATGGGCATCGAAGAGGTCGTCGTCAAGGTGAACCCCGCGCTGACGGGGTTGCCCGACCCGTGGCGGCTCGCGACGCTGAAGAAGATCGTCGACGGCCTCGCCGCCGAAGGGCTGCGCGTCGTCGGTCTCGAAGGCGACCCGTTTGACCTGACGCCGATCAAGCAGTTCGGCGAGACGGGCGTGACGGTCGCCGCGCGCGAAGAGGCTCTCTCGCGCTACCGCGAGCTGCTCGAATCGATGGCCTCGCTCGGCATTCGGCTTCTCTGCTACAACTTCATGGTCGGCCCCGGCTGGTCGCGAACGGGTGTGCGCGCCGTACGCGGCGGCGCCCTCGCCACCTATTTCTCGCTTGCTGAGACGGTGAAGTCAACTCAATCGGAGTTGAAACTCACGGCTACCCAAGTCTGGTCGAACTACGAATATTTCATCCAGTCGGTACTGCCGACGGCGGAGCGGCAGGGCATCCGCATGGGACTGCACCCCGACGACCCGTGTCTGCCGTCGCTCGGCGGCTACGCGCGCATCTTCGGCTCGGTCGCGGACTACGACCGCGCCTATGCGCTCTGTCCCTCGCCGTCGAACGCCGTCACGTTCTGCCAGGCGAACTTCAAGCTGATGGGCGCCGACCTCATCGCGGCGGCGCGGCACTTCGGCTCGCGCATCGCGTTCATCCACGTGCGCGACGTGGAAGGGGACAAGACCGACTTCACGGAACTCTTCCACGACCAGGGCACGACCGACCAATTTGCGCTCATGCGCACGTACCGCGAACTCGGACTCGACGTGCCGCTGCGCGGCGACCACGTGCCGGAAATGGCGGGCGACCGCCTGCTCGCGCCGGACGCCGTGCCCGGCTACTCCGTCCTCGGACGCCTCTTCGCGAACGGCTACCTGAAAGCGCTCTTGAAAGGAACAGAACGTTAAAACCATCCAAAGAAAGGACTTGGCCCACATGAAAAAACTCTCGTTTGCGCTCATCTTGATGTCGTGCCTGTCGCTGACGGCCGGGGTCAACAATATCGTGCCCAAGACGGGCGCTGGCCGTCCGCTTTCGCCGCTGGATCCGGGGCTGCGCGAGATCGGGCGTCTGCGCGCGCGTTCCGCAACGGAGGTCGGACGATCCAACTGGACGATCGGCTGCGAAGTGCTGGATCGCGACTTCGCGAACTTCTGGGAGTACTGCGACCTCATCGAGCCGTTGGGCATCAAGACCGTGCGGCTGCAGGCCGGCTGGGCGAAATGCGAGCCGCGTCCCGGCGCGTTCGACTTCGCGTGGCTGGACAGGATCGTCGACTACCTGCGCGCACAGGATCTCGACATCATCCTCGAGACGAGCTACGGCAACCCGATCTATCCGGGCGCCGGCAGCTGGGATCTGTCGGGCGGCATTCCGACGTCGGAAGAGGGGCTGAAGGCCTGGGACAACTGGGTGGACGTCCTCTCGCGGCACTTTGGCGACCGCGTCGCCTACTGGGCGATGTGGAACGAGCCGGACAACAACCGCAAGGTGAACACGCCGGCGCGCGTCGCGGCGTTCAATCTCCGCACGGCGAAGATCATTCGCCGGAACTGTCCGACGGCGAAGCTTCAGGGCCTCTCGCTCGGCGGCAATGACGTCGAGTACTTCGAGGCGTGTCTGCAGGAACTCGCGAAGACGGGCGACATCGACATCTTCGACACCTACATCTACCACGGCTACGAGCTCGCGCCGGAGATGAGCTATCCGAAGGTCGAGGCCAAGCGTCAGGCGCTGGCCAAGTACTCGTCGAAGGCCCGGCTTCGGCAGGGCGAGAACGGATGCCCCTCGGAAATGATCGACTTCTTCGCCCTCTGGAACAATCCCTGGACGGAGTATTCGCAAGCCAAGTGGAACATACGCCGCATGCTGGGTGACCTGGGGCACGGCTACGAGAGTGCCGTCTACACGATGAGCGACTTCCGCCATCGCGGCGAGAAGATCCGCTCGCCCAACAACAAGGGGCTTGTCCGGGCGAACGCCAACCGCGAGACGATTGGCATCAAGCGCGCCTACTACGCCGTCCAGAACGTCGCGGGGCTCTTCGACGCGCAGACGGTGCCGGACGCCTCCGTCGGCTTCACGAACACGGACATCACCGTCGCCTACACGAGCTACCGCAAGACGGCGTCGGACGGGCGGGCGTATCCGCTCGTCGCGTTCTGGACGCAGGGCCACATGGCGCCGAAGGAGGACTGGGTGCGCGTCAAGCCGTCCGACCTCGTGCTGGATCGTCCGGGGGATTCGTTTGCGACGCGCCCGACCGTCTTCGACTTTCCGGGGCCGGCGCTCGCCGATCCCGTGTGGGTCGATCTCCTGACGGGGCGCGTCTACGCGCTGCCGAAGGATCGGATGCTCGTCCACAGTGCCGGCGTCACGTTTGTCGACGTGCCGGTCTACGATTCGCCGTGTGTCCTCACGGAACGTGCCGCGCTTTCGCTTGACAGATAAGACCACCAACAAAACACACAAGGAGAAAACGATGAAAACGAATCCGACGCAACTGAACTTCCGCACCTCTAGGGGGGGGGGGGGGGGCATGAAGTCTCTGGCTTTTGCCCTTGCCGCCGGGATGGCGGCGACCGCGTTTTCCGCCGAATGGAAGATTCCGGCGGGCGACCTTGACGCGCTCGCCAACGCCTTTGCGAACTGCGCGTCCGGCGATGTCGTCACGCTCGCGAAGGGCGCGTATGACTTCTCGGCGCGCCCGGACGCCTTCATGTCCGTCAACGGCAGCACCGCGCATCCGACGGTCATCACGAACCGTCTTCAGCTCTCGAAGTCGAATGTCACCCTGCGCGGCGAACCCGGTGCGGCACGTGAGGAGGTCGTCATCAATGGCGGCGGCGAAGGATATCGGCTTCTCTACATCAATGGCGTCTCGCAGGCGGGGCTCGTCGTCTCGAACCTCACGCTGTGCAACTTCGGTGCCGGGTACAAGGTCGACGGTTTGGGAGATACGCCCGAATATCGCGGCTCGGTCATCAATGCGACGGCGCAGGCCATTCGGATTGACGGTTGCGTGATCCGCGACTGCAAGGCGGGGCAGGCGGCTCTGTACGGGACGGGTCTCGTCTGTACGGACACGCTGCTGACCAACTGCGTCTCGGCGACCTATTCGGGCGCGGCCGAGGGCGGAACGTTCTTCGACTGCCGATTCGTCGGCAACGTCAGCGAGACGGGGGGCGGCGGCGCGGCCTCGCGCATCAGCGCGTCCAACTGCTGGTTCGAGGCGAACAGCGCCGTGTACGGTGGTGCGGTCAGCGGCGGGCAGACGGCCAATCTGTCGTCCACCGCCGAACTCACGCCGTGCGTGTTCATGGATTGCGTCTTCACGAACAATGTCGCGACATCGACGGTGGACAAGTTCGGCGGCGGCGCCTACGTCAGCGGACGGTACGATCCGACGACGAAGCGAGCGGTGGGCGATGTCCTGCGACGCTGCCGTTTTGCGGACAACACGTCGCGGCAGGGCGGCGCCGTCTTCGCAGGGGCGGCCGTTTCGCCGAAAGCGACCGACAAGATCTTTCCGGCTGTCTTCGAGACCTGCACGTTCGAGGGCAATGCGGCGACCGTGCGCGGCGGTGCCGCGTTTGAATACAACTACCTTCTCCTGTCCGCCGATGCCTCGGCTGACCGAGGCCTCCTGCTCTCGAACTGCACGTTCCGTGCCAATGCGGTGACGTCTGGCGACAGCGGCGGAACGCATACGGAGGCGGCGGGTTTCGCGAAAGTCCAGGGCGGTGGCGCGACATTCGGCGCGACCGTCATCGATTCGACGTTCACCGAAAACCATGCGAAGTTCTTCGGCGGTGCGGTCTTCGGCGGACGCTTCGCGGGCTGCACCTTCTCCAGCAACTGGACGGAGACGGTCGGCGTGAACTATGGTGGCGGCGTCGGCTACCGCGTCGAGTCCGCCTCGAACTGCACATTTGTCGCGAACGGCGCGAACCTGGCGCGCGTGTCCGGGGCGATCCTGCTCAACGCCGGCACGGTTTGCGATTCGGTGTTTCGCGACAACATCTGCACGAATCAGGGCTTCGGCCTCGTCACGGCGTCGCTGCCGGGGCTTGCGCTCTACGACTGCGTCTTCACGAACTCGCCGAACAACCGCAGCGGCGCGACGGTCGACAACGTGTGCACCACGGCGCGCGCAAGGCTGGCGCGCTGCCGGTTCTACGACAACCTGAATCCGGCCTACGACGTGGCGGACGGCGACGGGAAGATCAACGTCTGGTCGGCGCGCGACTGCGATGCCGAAGACTGCCTCTTCACGGACGGCGCGCTGGCTTCGTCGACTGTGGGCGCGAGCGCGACGCGCTGTGTCTTCGCGGACATCACGCCGGTGCGAGGCGTCGTCTTTGACTGCGGCAAGGCGACTGTTGCGCTCACGAACTGTCTCGTCCGCAACTGCACGTCGCCCGCGAATGCCTACCTGTTCAAGGGAGTCGATCTCGTGAACTGCACGGTGGTGAGCAATGTCTACGGACGAAACGGATTCGCCGGATCGTGTCGGCTCGTGAACAGCCTCTTGGTCGGGAATCAGGCGGCTGACGGCACGTCGTCCGATCTCCACCACCGCGTGAACGACGACTCGCAGCTGACGATCCGCGCGTGCGTCTACGGTGTCAACAGCCAGCCGGACGACGCGATGTCGTTCGCCGACGCGGGCGACAGCCTTGCGCTCGGCAGCCGGCGTCCGGGCTTCAACGCCGGCAAGCGTCCGGAGCTGCCCTACTACTCGCTGCGCCGTGCGTCACCGGCGCGGCGGAAGGGCGCGGACGCCGCCGCGTTCGCGGGGACGACCGACCTTGCGGGCAACCCGCGCGTGCACGGTGACGACACCGGCTCGTACACGCTCGACGTCGGCTGCTACGAGTGCTGGATGCCGGAGACCGGGACGCTCCTGATTCTCAGATAAGGCAAGAAGGAAAGGACGATGATGCGATTGAAGGGAGTCGTGACGGCGGCGTTCGCCGTCGGGCTGGCGGCGGGCGCCGAGGCCGCCTGGATCAAGGAGGAGCAGCTCTGGCGGATGGACTTCTCGCCGGAGTCGATGAAGCCGTTCGAGAAGAGCCTCATTCAGGGGAACAGCTACGCGCCGGACGAGGGCGTCGACGGCGCGCTGCACTGTCTCTCGACGAACAACGTCGGCACGCGCAACTTCGGCATGCCGCTTGACGTGAAGAAGATCGCGGGGCCGATTCTCGTCGAGGCGCGCGTGAAGGGCGTCGGCGTCGAGCGCGGCGAACGGCACTTCGCCGGGCCGAACCTGATGATCCACTACTTCGACCCGACGGTGAAGAAGGCTCGCAAGCGGAACGCCTGGCGCAAGCTCGCCTCCGAGTTCGGCACGTTCGACTGGAAGACGTGGTCGCTCGTGGACGTCATTCCGCCGAACGTCTCGAACCTCGCGATGGTCGTCACGCTGCAGGGCTGCCGCGGCGAGCTCTGGGTGGACGACATCACGATCTGGCGCGCGCGCGAGGTGCCGGACGACGCGGTGCGCCCCCCGGCGTCGAACCCGGCGGCGGACGCGATTCCGCGCGGCCTCTGGGCGGGCCGTGTGCGCCCGGACGCGCGGCGCGGCGTCATGAGCGGGCGCGACCTCTCGGAGGACGCGTTCCGCACGCTGTGGGACTGGGGGGCGAACCTCATCCGCCTCCAGATCTCCGTCCCGCCCAAGGGGATCGAGACGGACGAGGACTACTTGCTGGCGCTCTCCAACCGGCTGAACGGGACGGCCGTCCACCTCGACCGCTGCCGCCGCTACGGGCTCAAGGCGTGCCTCGACCTGCACGGCGGGCCGCGCACGGAGAAGACCAAGCACGCCGCGAACGTCGTGCCGGAGGGCTACGACACGGCGCTCCTCCGGCGCGCGTGGCGGATGATCGCGACGCGCTTCCGGGGCGACCCCGCCGTCTACGGCTACGACATCCTCAACGAGCCGTCCTGCTCGGCGCAGACGTGGCGGCGCGTCTTCGAGGAGACCGTCGCCGAGATCCGCACGGTCGACGCGACGACGCCCGTCATCACCGAGTCGCTCGTCACGTACTACCCGCCGGAGATGAACGTCATCTACTCGCCGCACTTCTACACGCCGCACTGCCTCACGCACTACGGCGTCGGTACGCAGTGGAAGGTCCGCTGGTCGTACCTCAACTACATCAACGGCGTGTGGTGGGACAGAGACCAGCTCCGCGTGGCGATGAAGGACGTCATCGACTTCTCGCTCGCCCACCCCGACGCGCGCGTCTACATCGGCGAGTTCAGCTGCATCTCGTGGGTGAGGAACGCGGACGCCTACCTCAGCGACTGCATCGAGCTTTTCGAGGAGTACGGCTGGGACTGGACGTACCACGCCTTCCGCGAGTGGCCGCCGTGGGACGTCGAGAAGGAGCCGGACGAACTCTACGACACCGACCCGTCGCACATCCGCCCGGCGAAGGGCGACACGGCGCGCAAGCGCGCGCTGCTGAAGGGCCTCCGCCGGGGCCGTGGGACGGAAGCGTCCGCAGACGAGATCAACGTGCGCGACTACGGCGCGTGCGGCGACGGCGTCACGAAGGACACGGCGGCGATTCAGCGAGCAATCGACGCCGCTGCTGCGGCAGGCGGCGGCACGGTGACCGTGCCGCGCGGCGAATATCTCATCGGCACGGTTCTCCTGAAAAGCAATGTCCGCCTGAACCTCTGCGAAGGCTCCGTCCTGAAGGGATCGCCGAATCTCGGCGACTATCTGGAGGACGAGCGCAGCCTCGCCAAGTACTATGCGCTCGTCGGCGCGATTGCCGCGACGAACGTCGCGATCGTCGGACGTGGCGTGATTGACGGTCAAGGCCATCTCTTTCCGCGCGAGAAGCGCGACGCGCAGGGACAGCTCTCGCTGGGCGAGAAGGAAAAGCGGAACCTGCGCATTCGGACGGTCGTGTTCTACCGCTCGCGCGACATCGTGATGGAAGACGTCTCCATTGTCCGCGCGTGCCGCTGGACGGTCTTCTTCCGGGAATGCGAAAACGTGACCTGCCGGCGGCTGACGCTTGACTGCTTCGCGCAGCCGAATTCCGACGGACTCGACATCGAGGCGAAGCACGTCCTGATCGAGGACTGTGACATCCACTGCGACGACGACGCGATCTGCCTCAAGAGCCACAATCCCGATTTCGTCGTCGAGGACGTCGAGGTGCGCAACTGCCGTCTCGCATCGACTTGCAACCTGATCAAGCTCGGCACGGCCTCGTATGGCGGATTCCGCGACGTCCGCATCCACCATTGCGAGATCGTTCCTCCGCGCGCAAGTCTGCGGGAGACCGACCTTCAGGATTCGCGCGGATTCCGAAAGATTGCAGACCGCCTGAACCCGGACGTTCTGGGCGGCTGGCGGCTCGTTCCGTGCGTGCCGGGCGCCGATGCGGGCTTGACAGGAATCTCCGGCATCGCCCTGCAGGCCGTTGACGGGGGCTTCATCGAGAAAGTCCACATCCACGACATCACGATGAAGGGCGTTCTGACGCCGATCACGATTCGCCTTGGCCGTCGGCATCGGCATCCGTCGGGGCGTCCGGGGTTCATTCGCGACATCCTCATCGAGAACATCGTCGGCGAGGCCTCCAGCCGGATCGCGAATTCCATCACGGGCGTTCCGGGGCTGCGTCCGCGTGACATCACGATTCGGAATGTCCGCCTCCGCCAGAAGGGCGGCGGGACGCTACAAGATCTTGAGTATCCGATCCCCGAAGTCGAGACGGCCTACCCAGAGAACACGATGTACGACTTTCAGGCGCTGCCGGCCTGGGGCTTCTACCTGCGCCATGCGGACAACGTCCGTTTCGAGAACGTGGAGTTTGAACTGGACGGCGCGGATGCGCGCGGCTGTTATGTCAAGGACGACTGCACGGGCATCTCCTTTGTCCGGCGCTATCCGCCGAAGGTCATCGCCCTGACGGCGGACGGACGGTATGCGCTGGACGCGACGGCGACAGACTACTTGCGCCACGGCGGACGCGCGTATGTCGTGGCGGACACGAAGCCGTCGCGCGATGTCACGGACGCGGTTCGGAAGGGCGGACCGTTGCCGACGGGTGACAACGCCGTGGACGGGACGGCGCGGCTGAAGGTCGTCGCGCGCGAGCATGTCGTGCCGGGGACGATGAAGATCACGGCAGACCTGTCGGATGACGGACGAGAGGCGAAGGTTCGTGTCGCGTATGTCTCGTCCATTGCCGGGGCGGTTGTCCGAGGCTTCACGGTCAAGAATCCGCGCATCGGAACGGACACCGACCCGCAGCCCTACGAGTTGGAGGAACTGGGGGAGCAATTCACCTACGAGATTCGTCGGTGAAGAGTTTCTGTGGCGGGAAAGGCACGAGCATGAGAACGAGCTATCTGCAGACGGCACTCGTCGGAATCTGGGCATGTGGTCTGGCGTGGTGCGGGACGGCGCGAGGCGATTGGCCGGTTCTGAAGACTTACGAGGGCGAGAACCTCGAACGGGTGAAGATGCCGCTCGGTGGAATCGGCACGGGCACGGTTTCGCTTTCGGGACGGGGTGCCCTCGTCGATTGGGAACTTGGCGGCACACCGAACAAGGGCTTCACGCCGAAGTTCGGAAACTGGGCGCCGCATTTTGCCGTGCGCGTCGAGACGGCGGAAGGACGGAAGGTCGTCCGCATTCTGGAGGGGCCGGTTCCGCAGTCTGAATACGAGGGACCGCAGGGCGCGACGGCGCAGGGGGCGGGCTTCCTGCACGTGGATGCGGTCGTCTTCCGCGCGGCGTATCCGCTGGCGACGCTGTCGTTCCGAGACGTCGAGCTGCCGCTGGAGATTACTCTGGAAGCGATGAATCCCCTTGTTCCGCATGACGCCGACGCGAGCGGCATCCCGGCGGTACTGTTCCGCTGGCGTGTGCGCAGCCTCGCCGACGGGCCGCTGAAGGTCTCGCTCGCGGCTACGCTCGTGCGGATGGACGGCGTGGCGCTCGCGCTTGTCCTTCCCGATGGCATTGGAACGGTCACGGAGGCGGCTGCGATCCGCTGTCCGGGTTGGAACGTCTCGCTGGAGCGCTATTGGGAGCGCTTCGAGGCGGAGGGTGTTGTCGGCGACCTCGGTGCGGGCGAGCGTCTGTCGATTCCCGCGCGACAAAAGTGCGTCTCGTTTGAGCTTCAGCCCGGCGAGGCGAAGGAAATTCCCTTCGCGCTGGGCTGGCAGAAGGAGACGCGGCGGCTGTGGGACGCACGGAACGAGCGTCTGGGGACGCAGGACGGCGTGAACTATTATGCGACGAAGTTCCCGACGGCCGAGGCGGCCGCACGGCATCTTTTGGCGAACCTGTCCGCGCTGGAGGCGAAGACCGTTGCGTTCGTCCGCTCCGTTTTGGAGGTTGACGCGCCGGACGTCGTGAAGGAGGCGGCGCTCTTCAATCTTTCGACGCTGCGCACGGAAACGTGCTTTCGTCTCTCGGACGGGAACTTCTACGGCTGGGAGGGGTGCGGCGAGACGGTCGGGCTTTGTCCGGGGAACTGCACGCACGTCTGGGGCTATGAACACGCGCTCGTGGACATCTGGCCGGAACTGGCTCGGCGAATGCTGGACGTCTTCTTCGGCCCGGCCATGGACGATCGCGGGCTCGTCATGTACCGCGTCGGGCTGCCATTGGAGACGGAGTCGCGCGTGAGCGATCTTGCAGCTGCCGACGGGCAGATGAATGGCATCGTCAAGGCGTATGAATACTGGCGGAAGACGCGAGATGACGCTTGGTTGCGGACTACGTGGCCGAGGATTCGCAAGGCGATTGCGGCGGCCTGGATGCCCAAGGGATGGGATGCCGATCGCGACGGCGTCATGGAGGGCTGCCAGCACAACACGATGGACGTCGAGTATTTCGGCCCCAATCCTCAGGTGCAGTTTCTCTATCTGGCGGTGCTGGAGGCCGGCGCGGCGGTGGCGGACGCCGTGGGCGACGCGGCGTTCGCGCGCGACTGCCGGGCGCTGTCCGTGCGCGGAACGGCGTGGACGGAGGCTAACCTCTTCAACGGCGAATACTACGAGCAGAAAGTCATGCCGGTCGCCCGGATCGAGGACGTGGCGTCGTCGCTGATCCAGCCGAAGCGGCGCGCACGCTTCAAGGCCGACCCGGACTTTCAGCTCGGCAAGGGCTGTCTCATTGATCAGCTGCTCGGCGACTTCTCGGCTCGTGCGGCGGGACTTGAGCCGGTCGCCGACCGCGCGCATGCGCGGATGACGCTGAAGACGATTCTCCGCCGCAACCGCAAGGGGAAGGGCGAGAAGCGGTTCAACCCGATGCGCAGCTTCGCGATGGACGACGAGGAGTCTCTCGTCATGGCGTGGTATCCGCCAGGTGCACGCCCGAAGGCGGCGTTTCCCTATTGCCGCGAGTCGATGACCGGCTTCGAGTACGTGGTCGCGGCGCTTCTGGCGTGGGACGGTGACCGCGCGGCGGCGGAGCGCGTCGTCCGAAACGTCCGCGATCGTTACGACGGGCGGAAGCGGAATCCGTTCGACGAGGCCGAGTACGGGCACCACTACGTCCGCGCGCTCGCGGCCTGGAGCGTCCTCAAGGCATTCGCGGGCGAGTCGATGCCGTGAGGCCGAAAGTGCGGCTTAGTTCGCAAAGGGCGGGTTGCGTGGTATGGCGGGATTTGGTATCATACATTGCAAATGTCTATGTTGAAGCGGCTCTATCATGGCAGTCAGAACGCGGAAGTCAAGCCCGAATATGGGCTTGGCAACGTGCGCCATGATTTTGGCAAGGGCTTTTACATGACCGATTCGCCTGAACTGGCCAGTGAATGGGCTGTTTACCGTCCGAAGTCGCAAGACGGATGGGTTCACGCTTTCGATTTGGACTTGAACGGCCTCAATGTCCTGGACTTCCGACATACGGACAAAGTGTTTGCTTGGGTGGCTGAACTGATGAAGCATCGAGATGCCGACGAATCTGCGGCCTACCGTCGGCGGGCTCCGTCTTTTATCGAGAAATTTGGCATCGATACGGGAGCATGCGATGTGCAGGTCGGATGGCGCGCCGATGCCTCCTATTTCTACATTGTCAAGGCTTTTGTGCGGGACGAGGTTGATGCCGATTGTCTGCCCGACCTTCTGAAACTGGGCGGGTTTGGCGTTCAGTGCGTCGTCAAGTCTCCGAAGGCCTATGCGCAATTGCGGTCATTGCCTGAACTTCGCCAATCGGTTCGCTTTGCCGAACATCATGAGTCGTATGAAATGCGGGATGGTGCGGCACGTACGAAAATGCGTGAATTGATTGCCGATCCGTCCTTTAATCGCTTGGAGCGACTGTTCTCAGATCTTGTCCGGGAGGTTCGCCAATGACGCATCCATACGACGCTTCCTACCTTCAGGAGATTGCAGAGACACAAGGGGCGCTCTTTGAACGGTTGCAAGATGTCGCCCCTGCGGTGGATGGAATTGACTTCGTGCGCACGTACATGAAAAGCCAGACGCGTGCGTACCTTGACCAGGGTGATGTCTATTTGGCGACATTGGGGCCAACGGGACTGATGGACTACTATCGGCGCGAAGAGCCGACGGTGCTGAAGTCGGGAGCGCCCTTAAGAGGTTTCGCGCCGAATTGGATGGGGCAGTTCTATGCCCGGTACCAGTGGCAGACCGGCATGCGGAGTCGCGATGTGGTTGAACAGGTGCCGCCTGAATGGCTGGCGACCACCTATCAAGGCCTTCATGATCTCGATCTTCCCCTTGCCGTCAATAAAGTCGCTGCGGAAATGAAACAGAGCGTTTTTGGGGACAGGCCCCGTTCACGTGATTCAAATGAACGATCATAAAACCTTCGCAGATGCTATCAAGTTCGCTCATAAAAACAGGTGAAACAGATGTAAGATGGCTCATAAAATAATGTGAGGCGCTCGGCAAGTCGGCAAGACGGAGTGTGTTCGGCATTTTGCCGAGGCGATGGGCTCCGTTCGTGGGCAAATGACAGTTTTACGGGTTCTAGGAGAATGCCGAGCAGGTTCTCAAATGGGATGCAAATTGGATTCTGAAATGGAATCCACCCTGCGCGGCGTTTTTGCTATACTATGCGCCATGAAAATCACGACGCATATGAAGGGTGCGAAAGTCCGCTTTGCATTGCGGTCTGTGCACGGAGTCTATCTATCTATCTATCTATCTATCTATCGGCGCCGCGCGAGCCGAGACGGTTTTTGATTCGGACTTGACGGTGGCCTCGCTCCTGGTGGCCTCCAATGCGTCCGAAAACGTGTCGCAGTCGGCCGGGCAGATCACCGTCAACGGCGGCGGAGAGTATGCGTTCGTGAATGGATGGGAGAACAGTGCCGTCGGACGGTACACGATGTCCGGCGGTGTTTTGGACATCGCCCTTGGCAATCCGAAATTCGGATTGAGAGGCATCGGCCTCATGGATGTCGGCGGCGGCGAATTGCGGTTCGAGTCCGGCTATCCGGCCATTGGCCATGCGGCAAGCGGTCGTGGGTCTGTGGTCGCGCGCGGCGGGGGCGTGGTGGACGTGCGGTCGACGGCCTCCCGCATGGTCGTCGGGCAGTCGGGGCGCGGCATGCTGAGCGCGGTGGACGGCGGCACGGTGAGGTCGGCCGTCGAGATTACGCTTGGCAACGACGCTTCCGGCAGCGGACAGCTGAACGTGGTTGGGGGCGGCGTTCTTGAAGTGGCGTCCGTCGCCGTCCGCAACGGTGCGGGAACTGTCAACTTTGGCGGCGGCACGGTCAGACCTGTGGCGGCGAGTGGTACGTCGGACTATCTGTCAGGGCTAGCTCCGGCGCTTCATGCGGGCGGCGTCGTGTTCGACACGGGCGGCATGTCCGTTACTCTTGCCGCGACCTGCAAAGATGGACGCCTGAAGTCTTCCAATCTCGCGCATCGCTGGAGCTTCAACGGAAATCTCCATGATGCTGTCGGCGGCCGTACGGCGACGCTTTCGAGTCCGTCAGGTGTCGTGCTGGGCGACAAGGACATCACGCTCCCCGGCGGCACGTCCCGTGAGACGTACATCAAGCTGGGATCCGATGTCATCCCGAAGACAGAAGACGGCGTTACGCTTGAACTCTGGGCGACACACCTTTCCGTCCAGTCCTGGTCGCGCATCTTTACGGCCTGTGACGCATCGAAGGGGACGTATCTGTTCATGACCTGGGATCACGGTACGGATCTGACGAAGGACATCTGCCGTGTCGCCTGCAACGACAATTACGAAACGGCGCAAAATCAGCTGGCATCGTGGGAATTGGGGCGGGAGTTCCACATCGCGGTCGTCTGCAAGAAGGCAAGCGACCGATGGAACGTGACGTTCTACAGGCAGGATGCAGCAACGGGCATGACGCTGAAATCCGCGACGATTGTCGCGCCGGACGGATTTTCGCCGGAACAGCTCAACGACCAGTTCAATTTGGGCTGGTCGCCGCTCGGCGATTCTGACGCGCACGCGAACTACAACGAAATGCGCATCTGGAACATTCCGCTGACCGAGGAGGAACTGTGGCTGAGCGGAATCATGGGGGCGGACGCAGACCTTGACGCGGAGGCCTCGTTCGTGAAGACCGGGACAGGCACGCTTGTCGTGAACGACCGTCAGACGTACAGCGGCGTCACGGAGGTTCGCGGAGGCGTCTTGACGCTTGGCAATCCCGCGACGCCTGTCCACCGCTGGTCGTTCGAGGGCGGCTCGCTCGCCGATTCCGTTTCCGGCGCCTCCGCCGTGCGGCAAGGGTCTAACGCCTCGGACATTGCCGCGACGGATGATGGCCACGCAATCGCCTTGCCGGGCGGTTCGCAGGGCACGGCGTATCTCAACCTTGGGACTGGACTTCTCCCCGTCCATGAAAAGGGATTTACCATCGAGATTTGGGCAACGTTAGAGGTGGCAGAACCTTGGTCGCGCATCTTCACGGTGCATGCGAGCAACAATGAGTTCCTGTTCATGACCTGGCAGGGCTCGGATGCGAATACGGACATCGTTGGCATTCGCACGGCGGGAAGCAACCACCACACCGCACGTGCGCTTTCGCCGTGGTCGGTCGGTACGCCGTATCATGTCGCCTTTGTCTGCTCGCCGGACGGGGACGGCTGGCGCACCGACTTCTACAGGCAGAATGCGGCAACGGGCGAACTGGAAAGACGCGGAAGCGCCACGGCGCCATCAGGATGGAGTCCGTCGAATCTCGCGGACGCCAAGTTCTGCCTTGGCTGGTCGCCTTTGTCGACCGATCCTGACGCGACGGCCCGTTATGATGAAGTCCGCATCTGGGATCGTGCGTTCACGCAGGCGGAAGTGGTGGCGAGCGGCGTGCGCGGTGCGGACAGGCTGCCCGTGCTCGGACAGGGCGTGACGCCTTCAGGCTCGCTTTCTCCGTCCACTGTCCTGAAGGTCGGTTCGGATGCCGACTTCGCCTTGTGCGGTGCGGCGCAGACCGTGCACGCGGTCGAAGGGACGGGCACGCTCAACGGTCCCGGCACGTTGACGGTCACAGATGCCGTCCGTCCGGGCGGCGCAGAAAAAGCCGGAACGCTCACGCTTGCCGGAGGCCTGACGCTTGACGCCGTTGTGGAGCTTGACGTGTTCGATGATGGCACGTGTGATGCGCTGGAATTCGCCGCTGGCGTTTATGATGTGTCCTCGATTGCCCTGAAGCTTGCCGAAGGCGCGCAGGTCGACAGGTCACGCAAGCATGTCGTCGCGAAAATAGGCGACGGTGCGACACTGGTTGGCGAATTCAATCGCGCGGCGCTCCCGGACGACCTTAAGCTCAAGGTCGAAAAGGAATACGTGGTTCTGTCGGCCCGGCGCGGATTTGTTGTCATTCTCAAATGAACAGGAGGTCATGAAATGAATATCTTGATGTTGGCCGTGCTGTCGATTGGCGCATCCATCCCCTCGCTTGAAGTCTCGTTTGCCGGGCGAAGCCTCACTGTCGAGCCGGCGCGCATCTCGGCCGTGCCGTTCAACCGTGTGTGGCCGGGCTACCAGCGTAGCCTTGACCAGACGCGGCTGTCCGCCTTTGTCGGGTTCGATGTCCCGCAAGAGGGAGGCGAACTGGCGGTTCGGTTTGCGGGGAAGATGCCGGACGCCGCGATTGTCCGTCCCTATTCCCGCGCCCAGCCGTTCATGGACGGTGACGCCTGGTGCGTGGATGTCAAGCACGCGGAACAGTTTGTGATGGAGTTCTCCACGGGCGAAACGCTGCATGTCTTCGCGGACAGGCCGGAGGAAGAGAGACGACTGCCGCAGAAAGGCGGCCTGACGAGGTTCGGGCCTGGCGAGCACCATCCCGGCGCGATCATCCCAAAGAGCGGCGAAACCATCGTCATCGAACGTGGCGCAACCGTGTACGGAAACATCGTGCTGGCCGGCGTCTCGAATGTGACGGTGATGGGACGCGGTGTGCTGGACGGTTCGGAGCAGCAACGCTCTGACTTGAACTATGCTGGGTCTCGACATTTGGCCAAACTGGGGTTCCCTCCGTCTGTCGCCGAATGGGGCACGACGCCCGTCTATGCCGTCAACTGTCGGAACATCAGGCTGGACGGCGTGACGTTCCGGGATGCGCCCCGATGGACGATGAACGTGCAGAGCTGCGACGGCATCGTCATCAGCAACGTCAAGATCGTCGGCATGTGGCGCTACAACTCGGACGGAATCGACATCTGCGGTTCGCGCAACGTGCGGATTGAAGATTCGTTCATCCGCTCGTTTGACGACTGCGTGATTGCGCGGCCACCGTGCCAGAACATGAAGGTGGACAACTGCGTCCTGTGGTGCGACTGGAACTGGAACATCAAGGTTCAGCACGCGGAACGTCCGTCGCTCATGGAAGACATTGCCTTTACCCGCATCAAAGCCCTTTCGGTGGATGCCGTTCTCGCCGGCATCACGACGCGGTACGGCAGCACCAACAGCGTCATTCGGAATGTGCGTCTGGAGGACATTGAGGTCGATGCGCCGCCAGACAGGTTGAAAAACCAGTATCAGCGAACGGACGAGCAGAAATACCGCGCGCGTCCGGCGGACGGTCTCGAATTGCTGCGTGTCGATGCCTATGCGCTTGGCAAGCCGACGCCGAATCAAGGCGATCCGATTCCCGTGGACGAGAGCAAGTTGCGTCTCAAGTACGAGAACATCGAAATGCGCGACGTGAAGGTCTTCAGCGCGCCCGGCAAAAGGGTCGAAGAAGATTCGCCGTATCGGATCTTCTGCACGTTCCATGCGGTGGCAGATGGATTTGATGCGCATGACATCTTTCTGTCGGGACTGCCGAACTGTACAGAGGTGGTCAAGAAGATCGAGAAGGGGTCTGTCACCAACGTCTTCCTGAACGTCGAGACCGAAAACGGCGATCGGCGCGATTCACGCGTGCGCACGTTTGTCTATCCCAAGCGGATCGTCTGGCAGACTTCCGCGAAGAAGGCCAGCGACGGGTGGCCGGCGCGTTGCGCGGCGGAGAAGACAGAACTTCTGCTGGAACGCAAGTTCGGGCAGGTCTGCGAAGGGTCATTCGGCTCGGCTCGCGGGACGAGGCTGGTCAACAAGGGTGAGCCGGCCGGGTTCATCCTCGATTTCGGGCGCGAGTTGCATGGCGGGATCCAGCTGGGCGTCAGCCCCGGCGGCACGGCCGGCGCGCGGCTGCGGCTTCGGTTCGGCGAGTCCGTTTCGGAGACGATGAGTTCGATTGGCGACGGAAAGCATGCCACGAATGAACATGCCCTGCGCGATTTCGAGTTGCCCGTGCCGTTGTTCGGGTCGATTGAAGTCGGGAATACGGGATTCCGCTTCTTGCGCATCGACCTCGTTTCGGGCGGAACGATCGGGTTCGAGTTCATTCGCGCGGTGTCCCTGATGCGTCCCATGAAGGCGGTCGGCTCGTTCAGGTCTTCTGACGCGCGGCTGAATCGGATCTTTGACACGGCGGTGCGCACGGCCCATCTCTGCTGTCAGGAGTATCTCTGGGACGGCATCAAGCGCGACCGTCTCGTGTGGGCGGGCGATCTGCACCCGGAGGCGATGGCCGTCATGAACGTCTTCGGTGCCGTTCGCGTGATTCCCGATTCGCTCGACTATCTGGCCGCAGTCACGCCGCCCGACAAGTGGATGCATGGCATGGCCACGTACACGCTTTGGTGGATCCGCAACCTGGCGGCGTGGTATCGCTATGCGGGCGATGTCGAATATGTTCGGCGACAGGCCGACTATCTTGAAAAGGCGTTTGCGCATGTGGCGTCCGGCATGAAGAACGGTGAATGGCGTGCGGGAAACTTCCTGGACTGGCCGACGCGGCACAACCAACCCGCCGCGACCGCCGGGACGCAGGGACTGGCACTGGAAGCGGCACGTGACGCGGCGTTTCTGGCGGATGCCGTCGGGCGAGAGGCGTTGGCGGCAAAGGCCCGCGCGCTCGCGGCGGAGCTCGTCCGTCTTCGCCCAGACCCCCATGGCGCAAAATCCGCAGCGGCCATGCTCGCGCTTTCGGGGCTGCGACCTGCGGACGAGATGTTCGCGGAGGTGTTGGGCGTGAACGGACATGACGGCGTATCCACGTTCTACGGCTATTACATGCTGGAGGCGATGAGCCTGGCGGGCGAGAGCCAGCGCGCGCTCGACACCGTGCGCGACTACTGGGGGGCGATGTTGGACGTGGGGGCGACAAGCTTTTGGGAGGACTTCAGGCTTTCGTGGACGAACGACTGCTTTCGCATCGACGAACGGCCGGTCGCGGGCAAGAAGGACATTCACGGCGACTATGGCGAGTTCTGCTATCCCGGTTTCCGCCATTCGCTCTGCCACGGATGGGCGAGCGGGCCGGCCTCGTGGTGCATCAACCGCATCCTCGGAATACGGCCTGTCGCCGTCGGATGTCGGCGCATCGCGGTCAAGCCGTTTCTGGGCGACCTTGAATGGGCGGAGGGCGCGATGGCGCTCCCGGACGGGAATGCCGTAAGGGTCAAGTTGCGCAAGCTTCCCGACGGCAAGGTTGACATGACGGTTGATGCGCCGGATTGGGTCGAAATCGTCAAGGAATAGGGCGGTTGGTCGGATGCCGTTTGACCGATAACGGCTGTTTTTGGTATACTATCCGTCGTTTTGGCCGTAAGAGTGTAGCGCGGGTGCGCGAGAGTATTGCGGAGAATTACCAGAAAAGGCAATAGATGGATCAGATCAGGATCAAGGCGGAGGCGCGTGCCGAACAGGGCACGGCGGCAGTCCGCCGTTTGCGCCGCACGGGGATGATTCCCGGTTCGGTGATGAAGATGAAGAAGGGCGGCACGGAGCTCGTCAAGCTTCCCGCGCACGACTTCATGATGGCAATGCGCGGGCGCACGGGCAAGCAGGTTCTCGTGACGCTTGACATGGACGGCCGGGAAGTCCCGGCGCTTCTGCGCGAAATGCAGAACGACGTCCTCAAGGGCACGCCCATTCACGTGGATTTCAGCGAGGTCTCGCTGTCCGAGACGGTGCGCATCACGGTGCCGCTCTACCTCGTCGGCGAGGCGAAGGGCGTGAAGCTCGGCGGCGGCGTCCTCGAGCAGGTGCTTCGCACGATCGACATTGACGTCCTCCCGACGGACATCCCGGAGAAGTTCGACGTCGACGTGTCGGCGCTCGACCTCGACCAGACGCTGTTCGTGCGCGACCTCAAGCTCGGCGACAAGTACACGGTCGTGACGCGCGGCGAGCTGGCGATTGCGGTCGTCAAGGCCCCGGATGACGTGCCGGCGGCGGGCGGCGCGGCGGCTGCCGCGACGGACGCGGCGAAGACGCCTGAAGTCATCAAGAAGGGCAAGGAAGAGGAAGCCGGCGCGGCTGACAAGAAGGAGGAGAAGAAGTAATGAAGAAGTACGATGCTCTCTACATCTTCGTCGGCGTCGCCAAGGACGACGCGGTCGAAGCCCCGCTCGAAAAGGCCCTCGCGGAAGTGACGCGCCTCGGCGGCAACGTCCTGGAGAAGGTCGTCCTCGGCGGGCGCACGTTCTCGCGTCCCATGAAGAAGCGCGACCGCGGCACCTACGTGAAGGTCCGCCTCGAGCTCGACCCCAGCAAGGTCGACGAGCTCGTCAACCGCTACCACCTCGTCGAGGACGTGTTCCGCGTGCAGATTCTCGCGGTCGACGACCGTCGCGAGGCGAAGATCGCGCAGGAGCGCGCCGAGCGCGCCGAAATCCAGGCGAAGAAGGACGCGGCGGCCGCTGCGGCTCTCGCCGCCAAGATCGAGGCCTAAGTCAAGAGGGAGTGCCACGATGGCGTCTTTCAACAAAGTGATCCTGATGGGCAACCTCACGCGCGATCCGGACGTGCGCGTGACCGGCACGAGCGGCATGAAGGTCGCGCGCCTCGGTCTCGCCATCAACGAGCGCCGGAGGGACCGCAACGGCAACGTGCAGGACTTTCCCGTGTTCGTCGACGTCGACGCCTGGGACAAGCTTGCCGAGCTCTGCGGGCAGTACCTGTCGAAGGGAAGTTCCATTCTCGTCGACGGTCGGCTTCAGATGGACTGCTGGGAGAAGGATGGCGTCAAGCACCAGAAGCTCAAGGTGCGCGCGAGCACGATCAAGTTCCTGCCGAAGGGCGACCGCCTCGGAGGCGGTCCGAAGCAGCCCGTGGCGGAGCCGGTCGTCGCGTCCGAGGCGTCCGAGGGCGATTCCGCTGACATTCCGTTCTAATCAACTTCAATCGTAAGGAAACCGAAAATGGCTTTCAAGAAATCCAACAGCTCGGCCGGCGAGGAGTTCGCCGCGAGGAAGCGTCCGCCGCTCCGCAGGAACGACGCAATCGACGTCAACGACATCGAGACGCTGAAGTACTACATCACCGACTACGGCAAGATCCTGCCGGCGCGCATCACGGGGGTGACCTCGCAGCAGCAGCGCCAGATCCGCCAGGGCGTCAAGCGCGCCCGCAACATGGGCCTCATGGCCTAAGGGAAGGAGCAGACAAATGGCACAGCACATCGAAGTCATGCTCATGGACAGCGTGAAGAAGCTCGGCAAGGCCGGCGAGATCGTCAAGGTCGCCCCAGGCTACGCCCGCAACTACCTCTTCACGAAGGGTCTCGCCGCCGTCGCGACGGAAGCCGCGAAGCGCCGCCTGAAGAAGCTTGAGGCCGAGCGCGCCGCGCGCGCCGCCGAAGAGAAGAAGGCCGCGCTCGAACTCGCCAAGAAGCTCGAGAAGCTGGAGATCACCGTCTCCGCCCATACGACGGACGGCAAGAAGCTCTATGGCGCGGTCAGCGTCACGGACATTCTCGCGGCGATCGAGGCGAACCGCGGCGTCAAGATCGAGCGTCATCAGCTCGAGCTCGACGACGCGCTCCGCGAAGTCGGCGTCTACGAGCCGAAGATCGACCTTGGGCGTGGCGTCACCGTCAAGTTCAAGATCGTCATCCTCGACGAGGAAGCGTCGCAGGAAGCGTGACGAAACTCGACGAGAAATGGAAACTCACGCGGGAGACGGTCGGCAACGGCCGTCTCTCCGTAATCATGCCCCTTTTCCGGCTCGCCGCCGAGGCCGAGGGGAACCTGCGCACGGTCGCCGCGCTTTTCGAGCGACACGGCGTCGAGACGGAGCTCGTGCCGGTCGACGACGGCAGCGGCGACGGAACCGACGCGATCCTCCGGGGGTTCAGCACAGTCGGATATGCGCACGTCACGCTGAAGCCCGTCGTCTGCCCGCGCAACGGCGGCAAGGGGGCCGCGCTTCGGGCCGGGTTCGAGGCGTCGACCGGCCGCTACGTGCTGCTCCTCGACGGCGACCTCGACATCAATCCCCAGCAGACGCCGCAGTTCTTTGAGCAGATGGTCGTCAAGGCGGCGGACATCGTCGTCGGCTCCAAGCGCCATCCGCGCTCCGTCGTGCAGTATCCGTGGCACCGGCGGCTCGTGAGCGCCTGCTATTTCACGCTTGTGCGCGTTGCGTTCGGCCTTAGGATCACCGACACGCAGACGGGGATGAAGCTCTTCAGGCGAGAGATCCTCGGCTATGCGCTGGAGCGGATGCTCGTGAAGGCGTACGCATTCGACCTTGAGCTTCTCGCCATTGCTGCGCAGCGGGGCGCGAAGATCGCCGAGGCCCCCGTCGTCATCAAGTTCGGCAACAAGTTCGGGGCGCTCTCGGCCAACACCGTCTACAAGATGGCGATGGACACGCTCGCCGTCTTCTACCGCCTTCGGATTCTCGACTACTACTCGAAGTGCCTCATTCCGCAGAAGCTCGACCATGACCCGCTCGTTTCCGTCGTGATCGCCTGTCCGAAGACGAGCGGCATGCTCGGCGAGTGTCTTGCGGCGATCCGGGGCCAGAGCTACGCGAACTGGGAGGTCATCGTCCTCCCCGACGAACAGGTTCCTGACGCGACGGCGACAGCGGACACGCGCGTCCGCTATCTCCCGACGGGCAAGGTGCGCCCGGCCGAAAAGCGCAACCTCGGCATCCGCGCGGCGAAGGGCGAGATTGTCGCGTTCATCGATGACGACGCCTACCCGGAGGCGCACTGGATCGAATACGCCGTGAAGTACTTTGGCGATCGCGACATCGGCGCGGTGGGCGGTCCCGGCGTGACGCCGCCCGACGACAGTCGGCTGGCCGCGCTCGGCGGCCGCGTCTACGACAGCTTCCTCGTTTCGGGAACCTACAGCTACCGCTACCGTGCGGGCGGCGTGCGGAAGGACGTCGACGACTATCCGAGCTGCAACCTGTTCGTCCGCAAGGACGTCCTGGACAGGATCGGCGGCTACCGCACGGACTTCTGGCCGGGCGAGGACACGCTGCTCTGCAAGGACATCATCGACAGCTGGAAGCGCATCGTCTACGATCCGTGGGTAATCGTCTACCACCACCGGAGACCGCTCTTCCTGCCGCACCTTCGGCAGCTCGGTCGCTACGGCTTCCATCGCGGCTACTTCTGCAAGCGGTTCCCGTCGAACTCGCGGCGGTTCGCGTATTTCGTGCCGACGCTTTTCGTCGGCTACCTCGTTGGGCTGGCGCTGCTGGCGGTCGGCACGGTGGCGGACGTCATGTCGATGTCTGCGCTCGCCGTGTGCGGTGCGCCGTTGGCGCTTTACCTCGTCCTGGTGGCGGTCTCGTCGTTCAGCCTGAAGCCTCTGGACGCTCTGCTCGTGGCGTCCGGCATCGTCGCGAGCCACGTCTGGTACGGCGTCCAGTTCCTGCGCGGACTGTGCGCCGACCACGCGCCCTGCGAATACATCGGCAAGGATCATGCGCTTTGATGGGGAGGGGGGATGAGAAGTGAGGGATGCGATGTGAGAGGTGAGGGATGGGAAGCGAGATCAGAGATTTGAAATTTAAGATTTGAGAAGAGAAAGGAAAAGTGAATGCGTGAGCTTCTGTGGATTGTTTCGGCCTATCTGATCGGCGGGATTCCGTTCGGCTACCTGATCGGGCGTCTGCGTGGCGTGGACGTGCGGACGGTCGGCTCGAAGAACATCGGCGCGACGAACGTCTTCCGCACGGTCGGCAAGAAATGGGGGCTGTTCGCCTTTGCGTGTGACGTCCTGAAGGGCCTTCTGCCGACGCTTGCGGCGAAGGCCTGCGGCGGCCCGGCCCTCTGGGTGGGCGTCGCCTGCGTTGTCGGGCACATGCTCACGCCCTACATGAAGTTCAAGGGCGGCAAGGGTGTGGCGACGGCGTTCGGCATGCTGATCGGCCTCATCCCCGGACTGGTCGGCGTGGCGTTCGCGCTCTTCGCGGCCGTCTTCGCCTGCTCGCACTACATTTCGCTCGGCAGCTGCTCGGCGGCGGCGTTTCTCGCGGTCGCGATCTGGTTTCCGGTTCTCGGCACGGAGGGCGCGGCGAACCTGCCGCAGTGCGTCCTCGTCACGCTGATCGCGCTTTTCGTCATCTGGAAGCACCGCGCGAACATTGGTCGTCTCGTCCGGGGCACCGAGAGCAAGATCTATCTCTTCCGAAAGAATCTCACCGCTTCACGAGTTCGGCTCGCGTAGGCGCCATTGTGTCGGCGTGAAGCCGGTATGGCGGCGAAAGGCGGCGATGAAATACTGCGGAGAGGCGAAGCCCGTCTCCGCTGCGACTTGCGCGACCGGGAGACTGGTCGCGCGCAGTTTCTTCTGCGCCTGGCGGATGCGGTAGCGGCCGAGCCAGTCCGAGGGCGTCAGGCCCGTGTGCGCCTTGAAGAGCGTGAAGAAGCGCGACTTCGAATAGCCCATGTAGGCGACGAGACGGTCGATGCGGACATTCTCGCCGTGGTGGGCCTTCAGCCATTCGACGGCTTCCGCCATGAGGCGCGTCGAGCCCTGGACGACAGGCGCGCGGCGCGGATCGGCCGCCCGGAGCAGGATCAGCGTCGCGACGGTGCGTGCGAGCGTGACTTCGGTTTCGGAGAGGCTGCGCGTGCCGCGCGCGGCGTAGCCGTCGAGTTCGGCGAAGAGCGCGGCGAGTTCCTTTGAGACGGGGAGCGGGCGGCAGCGGCGCGTCAGAAGCTGTGCGATCTGGTCTCGGTAGACGCGCGCCGCGAGGCCGGCGAGCTTGAGCCGTCGCGTGCGCGGATGGGCGAGCAGCAGCTCGACGCGATGCCCGGCCGGATCAATCGCCTGGACGTGACGGTGCGGGAGTCCCGCAGGGATGACGATGAAGTGGCCCGCCGGCAGGATCACGCTCTCTCGCGACTCGAACTCGTAGCCGAACTCGCCCTTGATGCAGTAGAGCAGCTGGATCGCGTCGTGCGTGTGCCAGAAGGAGCCTGTCGCGGAAAGCGACTTGAGATGGCGGACGCCCTTCAGCCAGCCGAGCTTCAGGTGGCGTTCGTCGAGATCCGAGGGCTGTTGTCCGTAGCGTTCCGTGTCCATGCGCGTATTGTATCATATTTAGTTAAGATTTTGTCCACTGGAATTTTCGCGTTGCCGTTTGCGGCGGGATTGTGCTATAATTCGCCTCATGAAAATGAAGTACATGGGTTCTGACTTTCTGCTCGACACGGATGCCGCGCGCGAACTGTACCACCGGCACGCGGCGAAGATGCCGATCATCGACTACCACTGCCACCTGCCGCCGAAGGAGATCGCCGACGACGTGCGGTGGACAGACATTGCGCAGGTCTGGCTCGGCGGCGACCACTACAAGTGGCGGCAGATGCGCTCGAACGGCGTCGACGAGCGCTACTGCACGGGCGACGCGCCGTGGCACGACAAGTTCGTCAAGTTCGCCGAGACGATGGAGCGCCTCGTCAAGAACCCGCTCTTCGACTGGTCGCACCTGGAGCTCTCGCGCTACTTCGGCGTGAACGAGCGGCTGTGCGGCGCGTCCGCCGAGCGCATCTGGAAGAAGTGCAACGCGAAGCTGAAGCAGAAGGGCTTTTCCGCGCGCGGCCTCATGAAGAAGTCGAACGTCGCCGTCGTCTGCACGACGGACGATCCGGTCGATTCGCTGGAGCATCACCTCGCGATCGCGAAAGACCCGTTCGGCACGCGGATCCTGCCGGCGTGGCGTTCCGACAAGGCGTCGAAGATCGACAGCCTGCCCGTCTGGAACGCCTGGATGGACAGGCTCGCGGCGGCGGCGAAGACGCCCGTGAAGACCTACGAGGACTTCCTCGGCGCGATGGCGAAGCGGCACGCCTTCTTCGCGAAGGCCGGGTGCGTCATTTCCGACTACGGCATCACCGAGGTGTTCGCCGCGCCGTACACCGATGCGGAGGTCGCGAAGATCTTCAGGAAGGCGCGCGCGGGACGGGCGGTCACGGCCGAGGAGGCGCTGAAGTTCAAGAGCGCGTGGCTCTACGAGGGGCTGAAGGCCGACGCGGCGGCGAACTGGACGGCGCAGCTGCACTACAACTGCCTGCGGGACAACAACTCGGCGATGTTCGAGAGGCTGGGTCCCGACACGGGCTTCGACTGCATCGGCGACTGGAGCGTGACCGAGTCGCTCGCGCGCCTCTTCGACCGGCTGGAGCGGGCGGACGCGCTGCCGCGCACGATCCTCTACTCGCTCAACCCGAAGGACAACGAGATGCTTGCGACGCTGATGGGCTGCTTCCAGAAGGGGCCGACGCGCGGCAAGCTGCAGCTCGGCTCGGGCTGGTGGTTCCTCGACCAAAAGGACGGCATGAAGAAGCAGATCGAGGCCCTGTCGGCCCTCGGCTGCCTCGGCAACTTCGTCGGCATGCTCACCGACTCGCGCAGCTTCCTCAGCTACACGCGCCACGAGTACTTCCGCCGCATCCTCTGCCAGAAGCTCGGCCAGGAGGTCGAGAGGGGCGAGATCCCGGACGACCTCGACTGGCTTGGCGGCCTCGTCGAGGACATCTCGTACAACAACGCGAAGAGGTACTTCGGGTTCTGATAGAGGAGGGTGTCGTTTCTAGATTTCTGATTTCAGATTACAGATTAGATTTCAGATTCAAGATCTCAGATTAGATTCCTGATTAGATTTCAGATTCAAGATCTCAGATTTCAGAAATTTCAGATTTCGGTACAGGTTTTATTTAGATTTCGGTTTCCAAACACTAACTTCAAGTCTAACCAATAAGGAAAAGCATGCAAAGAAGAGAGTTCATCAAGAGCGCGTTCGCCGCCGGCGCGGCGCCGCTGCTGTTCAACGGCTGCGCGACGGGCTTCGTCGCGAACCGCAAGATCAACGTCGGCGTCATCGGCTACGGACGCATCGCGCACACGATGGACGTTCCGGGCGTCCAGCAGTTCACCGGCCGTTGCGTCATCACGGCGGTCGCCGACCTTGATTCGAAGCGCGCGGCCTACGGCAAGAAGGTGATCGAGGAGCGCTACGCGAAGCTGGGTGTCACGCAGGCCGTCCGCACGTTCGGCGACTACCGCGAGATGATCGCCGATCCGTCGATCGATGCGGTTCTCCTCTGCATCCCCGACCACCAGCACGCGATCGTCGCGACGGACTGCCTCCTCGCGGGCAAGCACATCTACCTGCAGAAGCCGTTCGCGCAGACGATCCAGGAAGGCCGCGTCGTCGCCAACCTTGCGACGATGAAGGGGCTTGTCGTCCAGGTCGGCGCGTGGCAGCGCTCGCGGCCGCAGTTCCGCAAGGTCGTGCAGCTCGTCCGCAACGGGCGCCTCGGCGCGATTGCGCGCGTGGAGGTCGGCATCGGCCTCGACAAGTCCGGCGGCTGCCGCACACCGGAGCCGGTTCCCGCGAACCTCAACTACGACGCCTGGCTCGGGCCGACGGATCCGACGGCGCCCTACAACTGGACGCGCGTCCACACGCAGGACCTGTCGCATATCGGCGACCGTCCGGGGTGGATCCAGCTCGCGCCGTATGGCTGGGGCATGATCACGAACTGGGGCGCGCACCATCTCGACATCACGGCATGGGGCCTGAACTGCGACCCCCGGTCCGTGCGCGGCACGTGCGAATGGATGGACCTTTCGGGCGACAGGCTCTGGAACGTCCACACGACCTACGACCTTCACTACGACTGCGGCGGTGCGGACGTGCACGTCAACAACAAGTACCAGATGGGCGTCAAGTTCATCGGCGAGAACGGCGACTGGCTCTGGTGCACGCGCGGCGCGATGAAGGTCACGCCGAGCGACCCCGAGCCGAAGGTCGCGCCGGGCATGCTCGGCCCGATCGCCGCCTCGCGGCCGAGCCTGCTGGACGACCTCAAGCCCGGCGAAATCGTCGACGACGCGCTCGCGCGCGGCGGGGAGAAGTTCCGCACGATTGCCGACCACTTCGAGAACTGGCTGGAGGCCATCGCCCGCGAAGATCCGCACTACACGGTCGCGACGGCCGAGGAGGCGCACCGCTCGACGGCGTTCTGCTCGCTCGGTCGTATGTGCATGGAGCTCGGCCGCGGCAAGGCCGGCGGCGCGACGCTCGCCTGGGACGCGAAGAAGGAAGTTTCCGGCGATCCGGCGGCGGATGCGATGCTGACGCCGTTCGCGCGCGGCAAGTACGACCTGCGTCCGGCCCTCGCGGCGGCGGGGCTTGACTACCGGAAGATGATCAAGCCGCTCGCCTGATTTCAGACAACACCACAAACACAAGGAGCATTCAACATGAATCAGAAACTCGTTCTCGCGTCCGCCGCGTCCCTCGCGGCGTTCGCGTCCGTCGCCGCCCCCGCACCCGCCTGCCCCTGCGTGGAGAAGGGGGCCGCCTGCGCGTGTCGGCCCGCCTACGTCGCCGTGGAGGACACGTCGGGCCAGAAGGCGTGGAAGATGCCGTTCCGCCTCGGCCTCGCCGGCTACACCATGTACAAGAAGAGCCTCGACGAGACGCTGGAGATCATGCGCGCCGTCGACCTCCACTACCTCTGCGTGAAGGACTTCCACCTCAAGTACACCGCAACGGACGACGAGATCGCGGCGTTCAAGGCGAAGTGCGCGAAGTTCGGCGTCACGCCCTACGCGCTCGGCCCGCTCTACACGAAGAGCAACGAGGAGGTGCGCGGCTATTTCGAGTTCGCCCGCCGCTTCGGCGCGAAGGTCGTCGTCGGCGTGCCGTTCGAGGTCGCGCCCGGCCGTCCGGACAAGTGGACGGAGCGCATCGGCTCGCGCAAGCAGCTTGAGTACATCGACTCGCTCGTCAAGGAGTTCGACATCCGCTACGCGATCCACAACCACGGGCCAAACGCCCCGCAGATGTTCCCGGACGTCGAGTACGGCTACGCCCTCGTGAAGGATCTCGACCCGCGCATCGGCTTCTGCATGGACATCGGCTGGGAGTTCGGCTGCGACCGCGACCCGGCGGAGACGATCCGCAAGTACGGCGACCGCATCTACGACCTGCACGTGAAGAACTTCGCGCTCAACCTGCCCGGCGCGCAGAAGATCGGCAAGAACAGCTTCACGACCGTGCCGCTGCCGCGCGGCGCAATCGACTACGGCGCGGTCTTCAAGGCGCTTGCCGAGATCGGCTACGACGGCGTTGCCTCGTTCGAGTACGAGCGCGACTTCGAGAACAACCTCGAAGGTCTCGCCGAGTCCGTCGGCTACGCGCGCGGCGTGTGCGACACGGTGCGCGTCTCGCCGAAGATGATGCCCGTGCCCGCCGGCGCAAACACGCTCACGGCGGCGGAGAAGTCCGAGGGCTGGACGCTCCTCTTCGACGGCAAGAGCCTGCCGACGGACACGTTCGTCGGCGTCAAGAACGGCTTCAAGTCGTTCCCGGAGAAGGGCTGGTTCGTCAAGGACGGGTGCCTGACGATGCGGCCGGTGAACGGCATCGCGAACGGCAAGTGGTTCCCGCTGCCGCCCGAAGACCAGAAGCTCGGTGGCGGCGGCGACATCGCGACGGTGAAGAAGTACCGCGACTTCGCGTTCTCGTTCGACTTCCGCCTCACCGAAGCGGCGAATTCGGGCGTCAAGTACTTCCTTGACGAGACGCAGAACCGGGGCACGTGCGAGGAGTACCAGATTCTGGAAAATGGCCACCCCGACGCCTCGAAGGGCGTGGACGGCAACCGCAAGGCCGCGTCGCTCTATGACATCATCCCGGCGCACGCCGACGGTCTCCTGAAGGGCATCGGCCAGTGGAACACCGGCAAGGTCGTCGCGAAGGGCGGCAAGGTCGAGCACTGGCTCAACGGCGTCAAGGTTCTCGAATACACGTGCGGTTCGCCCGCATTCAAGGCGGCCGTGCGCGCGTCGAAGTACGCGACCTGGGGCCAGTCGGTGGACGGGAAGCCGCAGGACTGGGGCGAGATTCCCGAAGGGCGCCTGCTCCTGCAGGATCACTCGGACTCGACGGTCTCGTTCTGCAACCTGAAGGTCAAGGAACTGTAATGAACAGAAGAGACTTCCTGAAGATGATGGCGGCGGCGGGTGCGGCGCCGCTCGTCCCCGGCTGCTTCTCGGCGAAGGCGTACCGGGCGAACGGCAAGGTGCGCCTCGCCGCGATCGGCTGCGGCGCACAGGCGTGGTACGACATCCAGCGGTTCGCGCAGCACGCGGACATCTGCGAGATCGTCGCCCTCTGCGACACGGACATCGGCGCGCCGCACACGGCGATGGCCCTGAAGGCCTACCCGAACGTGCCGCGCTTCCAGGACTTCCGCAAGATGTTCGACTCGATGGCGGACGCGATCGACGCGGTTCTGGTCGGCACGCCCGACCACTCGCACTTCTGCGCCTGCATCCACGCGATGCGCCTCGGCAAGGCCGTCTACGTCGAGAAGCCGCTCGCGCACTCGTTCCGCGAGTGCGAGCTTCTGCGGCGGACGGCGGCGGCGGCGGGCGTCGTCACGCAGATGGGCAATCAGGGGCATTCGGGCGACAACTTCTACCAGTATCGCGCGTATGCCGAATCGGGCGTCCTGAAGGACGTCACGAAGGTCGTTGCGCACATGAACATGCAGCGTCGCTGGCACAAGTGGGGCGGCAAGACCGCGTCCTACCCGAAGGGCGAGCCGCTGCCGAAGACGCTCGACTGGGACACCTGGGTCTCGTCCGCGCCTTACCACGACTTCTCGAAAGACCTGGCCTACGGCGAATGGCGCTGCTGGTACGACTACGGCAACGGCTGCATGGGCGACTGGGGGGCGCACATCCTCGATGGCGTCCACCGCTTCACGCTCCACGGCGACCTGCCGGTTGCGGTGAAGATTTCGGACGTGAAAGGATGGAACCCGTACGTCTTTCCGATTCAGGACACGCTCACGATGGACTTCGCGGCGGGGAACGGACACGGCGCCGTCATGCTCGAATGGTACGAGGGCCTCGACAACCAGCCCAAGCTGCCGAAGGGCTTCCGCTACGCGAACAACGAGGGCCTGTTTCCGGCCTCGACTGCGAACGACGGGCTGGTCGATCCGATGCTGAAGCCGGGCAAGGAGATCTACCTAAAGGACGGCACGGTCTGGCAGGGGCTCTCGCACAGCGCGACGCTCGTGCGCGTCGGCGCGCAGGACGCGCCCGTGCCGGCGTTCGAGAAGGCACCGTGCGACCACTGGCGCAACTTCCTTCTGGCCGTCCGGGGCGAAATGGATGCGCACAGCCCGTTTGCCGTCACGGCTCCGCTGTCGGAGATCTTCTGCCTCGGCGTCGCCGCCCAGCGGCTCAACCGTGGCTTCCGCTTCGATCCGGCGACGCGGCGCGCCGTCGGCGACGAGGAGGTCAACCGCCTCTTGGACGGCCCCGCGCCGCGCAAGGGCTGGGAAGAATATTACAGAAGCTAACCACCTCTCATCCCTCACCTCTCATCCCTCAACTCCATGACAACCCAATCCAAAATGACCAACTTCCGGTGGATGATCTGTTCGCTGCTGTTCTTCGCGACGACGGTGAACTACCTCGACCGGCAGGTCCTCTCCCTCACGTGGAAGGACTTCATCGCGCCGGAGTTCCACTGGACGGATGCCGACTACGGCATCATCACGGGCTACTTCTCGCTCATCTACGCCTTCTGCAACCTGTTCGCCGGCAAGTTCGTCGACTGGATGGGCACGAAGAAGGGCTACGCCTGGGCGATCTTCATCTGGTCGCTTGCGGCCTGTCTGCACGCCTTCTGCGGCTGGGGTACGTTCCACCTCGTCGACGGCGTCGACTCGATCGCCGCGATGAAGGCGTTGGAGTCCGGCAGTGCGCTCGCGCTCTCCGTCGCGTCCGTCTCGGTGTGGCTCTTCCTTGGCTGCCGCTGCCTCCTGGCGCTCGGCGAGGCGGGGAACTTCCCGGCGGCGATCAAGGTGACGGCCGAATACTTCCCGCCGAAGGATCGTGCGTTCTCGACGTCGATCTTCAACGCGGGCTCGTCCGTCGGCGCGCTCGTCGCGCCCGCGACGATTCCGCTCATCGCCGAATGGTGCGGCTGGGAAATGGCGTTCATCATCATCGGTGCGCTCGGCTTCGTCTGGATGGGCTTCTGGCAGTTCCTCTACAAGAAGCCGTCGGAAAATCCGCGCGTCAACGCGGCGGAACTCGCGTACATCAGTGAGGGCGCGGAGAACAGAACGGACGGGGGCTCTGGCACCCCCGACCCTCAGCCCAAGGAGAAGGGTATCTCCTATTTGAGGGCCTTTTCGCTGCGCCAGACGTGGTCGCTCATCTGCGGGCGCGTGCTGACGGACGGCGTGTGGTGGTTCTTCCTCTTCTGGACGCCGGGCTACCTCTCCGACCAGTTCGGCTACAAGAGCTCGTCCGGCATGGGCATGGCGCTGATCGTCACGCTCTACGCGATCGTCACCTTCGCCTCGATCTACCTCTGCAAGCTGCCGACGTACATGGTCGAGAAGAAGGGCATGAACCCCTACGAGGGGCGCATGGTTGCGATGTTCCTCTTCGCGTGCCTGCCGCTCCTTGCGCTTGGCGCGCAGCCGCTCGGCTCGGTCAGCGCGTGGTTCCCGGCGATCCTGATCGGCTTTGCCTGCGCGGGACACCAGGCCTGGAGCGCGAACATCTACTCGTGCGTCTCGGACATGTTCCCGAAAAGCTGCATCGGCACGCTGACCGGCATCGCGCAGTGCGCGGCGGGCCTCGGCTCGTTCGCGATCAACATCTGCGCCGGCGAACTCTTCACCTACGCGGCCAAGCGCGGCGACGCCTTCGCCTTCTGCGGCTACACGGGCAAGCCCGCCGGCTACATGATCGTCTTCTGCTACTGCGCCGTCGCCTACCTCCTCGGCTGGGCCTGCATGAAGGGCCTCGTGCCGAAGTATAAGAAAGTGGAATTGTAAGGCTGAAACATGACATGAGGGACGTGAATGACAGGAGAGGCGCGAGGCTGGGAGTCAAAGAGAGACCACAAGAGACAACCGGCCTCATGTCCCTCATGCCTCTCGTGCCTCTCAAGTCAAATTGAACGTCAAAGACATCCCATGAAAATCAAGAAAAACGCCAAGTACGCCGTCGCCTGCCTGTCCTCGATGGGCTTGCGCATCACCCCGGAGAACCGCATGGCGGTTCACAACTCGAACCGCTTCTGCCTGCAGGCGACGAGCGCCGAGACGAACGTCCTTAACGTGACGAGCTCGCTCGGACGCGAATGCCTCGTGCTGACGCGCTTCGTCGAGGGCTCGCCGATGGCCGCCTTCATCAAGGCGCAGCTCCGTGCGCGCAACATCGCCTATGTCGGGCCGGACGTGCCGCAGGGCGGCCCGTGGGGCTACCGCCACCAGTTCAACATCGCCGATTCGGGCTTCGGGCTGCGCGCGCCGCGCGTCTGGAACGACCGCGCGGGCGAGGTCGGGCGCACGCTCGACGCGAAGGACTACGACACGAAGCGTCTCTTCGGCGCGGACGGCGTGCAGGTTCTGCACCTCTCCGGCCTGATCGCGGCCATGTCGCCCGAGACGACGAAGTGCTGCCTCAAGCTCGCGGCGGACACGAAGAGGTTCGGCGTGCTCGTCTCCTTCGACCTCAACTACCGCGCGACGTTCTGGAAGGGACGCGAGGCCGAACTCAAGAAGGCGTTCCACCAGATCGCCTCGGTCGCGGACATCCTCGTCGGCAACGAGGAGGACTTCCAGCTCTGCCTCGGCTTCAAGGGCCCGGAGGCGGGCGGCAAGGATCTCGCCGGCAAGATCGAGCGCTTCAAGGAGATGATCCTTCAGGTCACGCAGAAGTATCCGAACGCGAAGCTCTACGGCACGACGCTGCGTCAGGTCGTCTCGGCGGACGAGCATCTCTGGGGCGCGATCGTCTACGACGGCAAGAGGTTCTTCGTCGAGGAGCCGCGCACGATCAAGGTGCTGGATCGCATCGGCGGCGGCGACGGCTTCACGGGCGGCCTCCTCTACGGCGTCATCAACGGCTGGAACGCCGAGAAATGCCTCCAGTTCGGCTGGGCCTCCGGTGTGCTGGCGGCCTCGTCGCTGAACGACTACGCCGAACCGGCGGACGAGAAGCAGGTCTGGGACGTGTACGCGGGAAACGCCCGCGTGCAGCGATAGGGCCTCGTGTCACGCGCGACTCTCGTGTCCCTCAGGTCAAGGCAAACAATCAAACCCTCAACAATCAACCACTATGAAAAAAGCTGACATCGGTCTCATCGGCCTCGCCGTCATGGGCGAGAACCTCATCATGAACATGGAGTCGAAGGGCTTCACCGTCGCGTGCTACAACCGCACGACGGCGAAGGTCGACGCTTTCGTCAACGGACGCGCGAAGGGCAAGAACATCATCGGCTGCCATTCGGTCAAGGAGCTCGTCGCGAGCCTGGAGAAGCCGCGCAAGGTCTTCTGCATGGTCAAGGCGGGCGCGGCGGTCGACGCGATGATCGACCAGCTCATCCCCGAGCTGGAGCCGGGCGACATCATCATCGACGGCGGCAACAGCCACTTCCCGGACACGATCCGCCGCACGAAGTACGTCGAGTCGAAGGGGCTTCTCTTCATCGGCACGGGCGTCTCCGGCGGCGAGGAGGGCGCGCTCAAGGGCCCGTCGATGATGCCGGGCGGCTCGCCGGCGGCATGGCCGTTCGTCAAGCCCATCCTCCAGGCCATCTGCGCAAAGGTCGAGGACGGCTCGCCCTGCTGCGACTGGGTCGGCGAGAACGGCGCCGGGCACTTCGTCAAGATGGTGCACAACGGCATCGAGTACGGTGACATGCAGCTCATCTGCGAGAGCTACCAGCTCATGCGCGACCTGCTCGGGATGTCCGACGACGAGATGCACGAGGTCTTCAAGAAGTGGAACGAGACGGATCTCGACAGCTACCTCATCGAGATCACGCGCGACATCCTTGCCTACAAGGACGCGGACGGCGCACCGCTCGTGGAGAAGATTCTCGACACGGCCGGCCAGAAGGGCACGGGCAAGTGGACGGGCATCGCCGCGCTGGACGAGGGCGTGCCCCTGACGCTCATCGGCGAGGCCGTGTTCGCGCGCTGCCTGTCGGCGATGAAGGACGACCGCGTGACGGCCGCGAAGGCCTATGCGCGGCAGATTCCCGCGTTTTCGGGCGACAAGGCGGCGTTCGTCGAGGCGATCCGCCAGGCGCTCTACGCGGCGAAGATCGTCTCCTACGCGCAGGGCTACACGCTCATGCGCACGGCGGCGAAGACCTACGGCTGGAACCTCAACTACGGCGGCATCGCGCTCATGTGGCGCGGCGGCTGCATCATCCGCTCGGTCTTCCTCGGCAAGATCAAGGAGGCGTACGACCGCGACCCGCAGCTCGCGAACCTGCTGCTCGACCCCTACTTCAAGGGCGTGATCGAGAAGCTCGTCCCGGCGTGGCGCACGGTCGCGGCGGCGGCGTGCCAGTACGGCATTCCCGCGCCGGCGATGACCTCGGCCCTCAGCTACTTCGACGGCTACACGACGGCGCGGCTGCCGGCGAACCTCCTGCAGGCGCAGCGCGACTACTTCGGCGCGCATACCTACGAGCGGCTGGACGCGCCGCGCGGACAGTTCTTCCACACGAACTGGACGGGCCACGGCGGCAACACGACCGCCCAGACCTACATCGCCGGCTGACGGGCCTCTGGTGTCGTCCGGCGGCGGCTGTCTTGCGGCTTGCGGGCGAGCGGAGCAAGATGGTATAATTTGCGGTCATGAAGATTTCAGAGATCATGGCCGCCGGGCGGCCGAGCCTGTCCTTCGAGGTGTTTCCCCCGAAGCGCCGCGCGGCGTCCGGGGCGGCCGAGGAACGGACGGCGATGGAACGGACGAAGCGTGTCGTCCGCGAGATCGCCGCCGCGCACCCGGCGTTCATGTCCGTCACCTACGGGGCGGCCGGCGGCGCGACGGGCGCGAACACGTGCGCGCTCGCGCAGTTCGTGCAGGACGGCTGCGGCGTGCCCGCGCTTGCGCACATGACGTGCATTGCCGCCGACCGCGCGAAGGTGGCGGTCGAGGTGCGGGGCTTTCGCGCCGCCGGCATCGAGAACGTCCTCTGCCTGCGCGGGGACTGTCCCCCCGACACGGAGTTCCCCGGCGCCCCCGCCTTTCGCCACGCGGTGGATCTCGTGCGCGCGCTGAAGGGCGAGGGGTTCTGCCTCGGCGGCGCGTGCTACCCGGAAGGGCATCCCGAAAGCGCGCATCTGGCGGACGACCTCGCGCACGTGAAGGAGAAGGTCGAGGCGGGGCTGGACTTCCTCACGACGCAGATGTTCTTCGACAACAACGTCCTCTTTCACTATCTCGCGCGTCTGCGGACGGCGGGCGTGACGGTGCCGGTGATCGCGGGCGTGATGCCCGTCACGAACGGCAAGCAGATCCGGCGCATCTGCGCACTGTCGGGGACGTATTTGCCGCCGCGCTTCCGGGCGATCGTCGATCGCTTCGGCGACGATCCGGTTGCGATGCTGGACGCGGGCGTCGCGTATGCGACCGAGCAGATCATCGACCTTTTCGCGAACGACGTGAACAACGTCCACGTCTACACGATGAACAAGCCGGAAGTCGCCATCCGGATCATGCAGAACCTCCATGGCATCGTCCGCGCCCATTGAACGACGCGGCCTCTGGCGGCGTGATGGCGACAGGGTCTACCTCTGCGGGACGCTGGGCGCGGCGTTCGACCGCTGGCAACGGGCGCGCGCGGCCGTCAGCGCGGCGGAGGCTTATGAGGCCCAGCGGCTCGGCCTTGTCGAGATCGAGAAGCTGATGGACGGACTGGAGGCCGAAGCGCGCGCGGAGGTCGAGACCGACGGACGCGCACGGCTGTTGCCGCGCCGTTCGCCGGGCTACGGCGAGATGCCGCTCGCGCTGAGCCGCGAGATTCTGGAGAAGCTGGATGCGACGCGGCAGATCGGCGTTGCGCTCACCGAATCCCTGTCGCTTGTCCCGACCAAGTCGGTGACGGCCATCTGCGAAATCGAAAGCGTGCAGATGGAATAGAGTCTTGTTGGCGGGCGAGCAAAATGAGACAGTCCGGGCGGGCAAAATGAGACAGGCGAAAGGCGGCGAAACCCCTGCGGA
>CAKTZI010000028.1 GCA_934635385.1 uncultured Kiritimatiellota bacterium
CATTTCAAGAGAGTTCGCCACTCGCCTCACTACACATCGTCTCATTACGGAATTTTCCGCAGCAAATTCTAATTTCACATATATCAAATCAAACCAGTCGCTTTCCCGTCATTTTTGACCATCAAACTTGGGGACAGACCCCACCGAATGGGGGTCTGTCCCCACAGGATCTAAAATTGACTCATTCCACAGATGAAGTACGCAGGGCCCTCAGCCGAGCAAGATTTTCCGTCCAGAATCGGCATAAACGACAGCCCACCTTTGCACAGAGGCCAAATTGTGATACAATACGCATACTTTGACATACAGGAGGCGCTATGACATCCATGATAACCGCACGTGTTGACGCAAAAAAGCGCAAAGCCGCCGAGAAAGTCTTCGACGACATTGGCCTCACCACATCCGGCGCCGTCAACCTGTTCATCTGCGCCGTCGCCATGAGCGGAGGGATTCCGTTCCCCGTTGGCTCGTCCCGCATGTCCGTCATGCGATTCGGGCACGCGAACGTCGGCACGCCCTCGCAATCCGGCCTTCGACTTGGACTTGCCGATGGCAAGTATGACTTCGCCAAGGACTTCGACAGGAAATTCGACGCGATGGACGCCGAAATCGCCGAGATGTTCGCATGAGTGTCGCCATGAGATACCTTGTCGATACTCATGTCTTGATTTGGGCCGTGGCGAACACGGCTCGACTTTCCGCAACCGCAAAAGACATTCTGTCAAACCCTTCCAATGAATTCTATTTCAGCGCGGCCTCGATCTGGGAAATCGCCCTCAAGCACTCAAAGCACCCCTTGGACATCCCGCTATCTGCACAAGACGCAAAGCGCGAATTCCTCGATGCCGGATTCATGGAATTGAGAATCGACTCCGACGCAGCCGCCACCGTGAGCGACCTGCCGTTCATTCACGGTGATCCCTTTGATCGGCTGCTGATTTCACAGTCTCGCCGATCGGGCATGTTATTTCTTACGCACGACCACCTCATTGAACCCTACGGCGAAAACATCATGATGGTGTAGAGCCATCTTCTGTGACTGTGAATCGCAAGACGTAGCGGCCGGCGCCGGGCAGGTGGCGTTTGTGCGGACGCGCGCCCCAGCTGTCGTCGCCGCCGACGCCCATCTGCACCGCATCGATGTTGACGGTGAGGGCGCCCTCGTCCGTCAGCTCCCACTGGTGCTTCGCCCTTTCGAGCGCAGCCTGCGCATAGGGCCAGGCGCTGAACCCGAACGGCGCGTCGAGCGCCGTGACGGTGATCGTGCGGCCCGCCGCATTCGCGAACGTCACGCGGCGGCATTCCGAGCGGTGTCCCTGCTCGCCCGGCTCGACGTAGTTGTCCGGATTGAGCCGATCGGCCGGATAGTCGATCGTCCCCCGCGCCCCCGCGATGCCCGAAACAAGCCCGACCGTCGCCGAATAGGTCCCGAAATCTGCCGAGATGCAACGATCCACGTAGTTCTCGTGCGGGCCGCGCCCTTCCCACGTCACGCGGGAGAAGTCGCGCGGAATCGTGAAGCTGACGCCGACACGCGGCAACGGCGGCAGGTTGGTCGGGACGTCCAGCGTCAGCGTGACCAGCGTGCGGCCTCCCGGCAAGTCCACGGCCTTGAGGCCGCCCGTCACGCCGTCCGGCAGCGTCTGGGTTTCCGTCGCCGTCTTCCAGACGGCGCAGACCTCCGCCATCTTCCAGCCCCGGTCGTTGTCCGTCGGCGCACGCCAGAGGTTGATCGTGAAGCCCCGGCTTGACGGCACCCCCTCCGCGCTGTCCGGCGCGGCCTGCGGCACGAACGCCGGCGCGGGGACAGGCCCCCGCCGTCCGCCGTAGACCGCGCGCACCTCATACGCGCCGGGGTGGTAGTTCCGAAGCGCGTCCACGAGGCCGTTGCAGTTGAAGTTGTCGTCGTTTGGCCAGTCGCCGAAGTCGCCGCCGTAGGCGAGCCAGCGGCCGCGCGCGTCCGTCTTCCAGAGGGCCTGGTCGGCGAAGTCCCAGATGAACCCGCCCTGGAAGGACGGATATTTCTCGGCCAGCCGCCAGTAGGCGGACAGGTCGCCGGTCGAGTTGCCCATGGCGTGGGCGTATTCGCACAGGATGAACGGCTTCTTCGGACTGTCCGCGACATACCGCTCCGCCTTTTCGGCCGGCCAGTACATGGGACACATGATGTCGCTGTGTTCCTTGAACTGCGCGCCCTCATACTGAATCGGACGCGTCGAGTCGAGCTTCCGCATCGCGGCGTACGCATCCGTCATGGCCGGCCCGTCGCCGCTTTCGTTGCCGAGCGACCAGAAGATGATCGAGGGATGGTTGCGGAAGGTCTTCACCATGTTCACGCCCCGGCTCACGATGGCGTCATGGTAGAGCGGATTCGCCGGCAGCCACTTGCCGTCCGGCGAATAGAAGTCGTCCACGCCGTGCGCCTCGACGTTCGCCTCGCAGCAGACGAAGACGCCCGCCCGGTCGCAGAGCTCATACCAGAGCGGATCGTCGGGATAGTGGCACGTGCGCACGGCGTTGATGTTGAGGTCCCTGAAGATTTCGAGATCCCGCCGCATCTCCGCTTCCGTCACCGTGTAGCCGCCCGCCGGACTCATCTCGTGGCGGTTGACGCCCTTGACCAGGATGCGCGCGCCGTTGACGTAGACGACCGCATCCCTGATCTCGATCTTTCGGAAGCCAAACGCCACGGCCCGGTAGTCCGTGCGCGGAGACGCTCCCGTGGCGTCCCTCAAGGGAATGACCTCGTAATACAGGTTCGGCTCGCCCGCATTCCAGAGCTTCGGATGCGCGTATGCCTTTTCAAGGAGGACGGCGCCCTTCTCGTCGCGCACGGTGAGACGTCCTTCGCGGTAGTCGTCCGAGAGCGCCGCCTCGACAATCAGGTCCCGCGCCACGCCCGGCAGTTCCGACACGAGCCAGACGTCGCGGAAGATTCCCGACAGCCGCCAGAAGTCCTGGTCTTCGAGATACGTTCCGTCGCTGTGCTTGAAGACCTCGACCTCCAGCCTGTTTTCGCCGCGCACGAGGTAAGGCGTCAAGTCGAACTCCGCCGGCAGCCGACTGTCCTCCGAATAGCCAACCACCCGTCCGTTGAGCCGCACGTACAGCGCGGACGACACGCCGCCGAAGTGGATGGCCGTGCGCCGTCCCTCCCAGTCCGCCGGGAGCGCGAACGTGCGCGAATAGAGCCCGACGGGATTCCGGTAGTAGTGGCTCGTGAAGTCGCGCGGCGGTTCAACAAGCGGATCGCCCGTCTCGTATCCGGCGATGGGATAGCGGCTGTTCGTGTAGTTCGGCGGATCGTAAGCGCCCTGCAGCTGCCAGCACCCCGGCACCGCAATCGGCGCCTCCTTCTCCCAGACCTCCACCTCGACCGAGTGCTTCCACTTGAAGTCCCACGTCCCGTTCAGCGACGCGATCCACTTGGACGCCGTGCGCGGCTTCTCGCCGCGCGCGACGGACAGCGCCAGCGATTCGCTCTCGCACGGCACCGCCACGGCGCGCGCCGGCAGCCGGTTGACCGCGAACACGCGCGGATCGCGCCACGGCGGACGCGCGCCGCCGACGGCATCCGCACCACAGGCGCAGAGAACGGGCACGGCCGCAACCGCCCCCAGCATCCAAGCAAAGCACTTCGTCGTTTTCATATCTTCGTCGCTTTCATAACGTTTTCAGGAAAACAAAATCTCCCGTCCGTGGAACATGAAGTTCCCGCCGACGACATACTGCATCGCCGTCGGCGAGAAGCGATCTTCCACCGTGATGTGCAGATGCCCCGCGAGAATCGCCTTGAGCAGCGGTTGCGCCTTGAGCGACGCGATGAAGTCCCGCGTCACCGGGTCTTCGCGTTGGCGCCTGAAGTCGGCGAGAAACCACCCGTCGGCAGGGATGTCCACGCGCCTGAACTTCGGGTTGCTCCAGTCCCAGTAGTGCGCCTGCGCCCGGCAGATCGCGTCCGTGAAGAACGGCACGTGCACGCAGAGGACGATCGGCAGCCCTTTCTCCACTTCCGCCGCAAAGCGCGCGACCTGCCCGGCCGTGACGGTGCCGTAGACGTCATCGAGCGTCACGAAGTTGACGCCGTTCACGACCGTGGACGACAGCGAGACGTCGAAGGGAAAGACTTCCGACAGGAGGCCGCGCGTATTCGCCTTGTAGGCTTCCGTCGGCGTCTCCTTGGGTTCGCTCAGCCACATGTCGGTCGAGAACTCGTGGTTGCCGAGGCAGCCCGTCAGGCCGTCGCCGAAATACTTTCGCACGAGCGCGAAGTTCGCCTCGCTCTGCCAGTCGATCAGGTCGCCCGTGTGGACGAGGCAGTCGCAGTGCCGCTTCGCCCACGCGATGGAATCGCGCAGGGCCTCCTCCTGCCGTCCGCCGAAGCCGCGCGTGCGCTTGCAGCACAGCGTCTGCTTCTTCAGGTTCTCGTCCTCGCCCGCCGCCGTCAGGTGCGTGTCGGAGATGTGCAGGACGGAGAACGGTTTTTCAAGCCCGATCTCGACCGAGCCATACGCGATCGACAGCTGCTCCCAGACGCCCCGTTTCGCGAACGGGGAGAGGTCTTCCCGCGTCTCCGCCGCCGGCAGCCGCGACGTCGCGATCACCGCCCCCGCGCCGAACGCGCCCTTGAGAAACGATCTTCTGTCCATCGTCAGTCCTCCGTCCACCTGAACACGCGGCGCATGAAGCACCCCGACCCGCCGACCGTGGCCCACAGCCGCCCCCGGTCGGCGAACAGCGTCGGCTCGAAGTCGCAGGGATAGTCGTAGCCGCCGGGCAGGACGGCGAAATGCGCGCCGTAGTCGCGGGAGACGTAGACGGCGTCCGTCCCGGCGGCATAGAGCAGGCCGGGGACGAACGGGTCGCACGCGACGCGCTGGAACTCGCCGCTCATCAGCCACTGCCTCTCGAACGTGCGCCCGCCGTCGCGCGAGAGGAACAGCGCCGCGTCCTCGTTCCCCTTGTCCGCGATGAACCAGCCGGGCTTCCCCGGCACGGCCGTCACCGCCGGCGTGCCGCGTCCGGCCTTCCGCGTCATCGTGAAGTCGAGCTTCGTCCACCGGTCGTCCGCCGGCCCCCGGCGGTAGACCTTCTTCCCGTCCATGCCCCAGCAGACGAGATCGCCCGACTCGGACACGGCGAGCGCGTTGCCGTTGCCGAACTCCATCATCTTGAAGAAGAGGCGATCCTCCTCCAGCCCTTCGCCGAACCAGTCCCACGTCTCGCCCGCGTCCGTCGAACGGTAGACGCCGCCCTTGCCCGCGCCGACCCAGCCTCCCGCCGCCGCGTAGAAGACATCCGCCTTCGGATGCACCACCACGGAGTAGACGGGATGGAAGCCGTCGCCGACCGTCCACGCCAAGTCCGGCTTCTGTTCGGGAAGCCCCTTCTGGGCGCACACCTCCCACGTCCGCCCGTTGTCGCGCGTACGGCGGACGCATGGCGCGAACTTGCCGCCGCAGACGAGGGCCAGCCCCTCCGTCACGCGCGAGAACGCGACCGCGTTGACGCTCTCCGCCAGCGGCCCTTCGCGGTGAAGGTGGCGGAAGGACTTGCCGCCGTCATGCGAGACGTAGAGCGGATTGTCCGCCGCGCCGTAGAACAGCGTCTGCGCGTCGAACGGACTCGCCGCGAGGACGAACGGGCAGATCTGCTGGATGCCCCGGATGCGCGTGTGCCAGTTCTCGCCCGCGTCCGTCGTCTCCCAGATCGTGTACCAGTCGGACGACAGCCAGTGCCGCGCATCGCGCGGATCGACGACGACCGCCGTCGTCTGCGGCATGAAGTTGCGCACGCCGGGCTCGCAGGCCGGATCGGAGGCGACGGCCGTCTTCATGGGCGCGGCCTTCCACGCCGCGTCGTTCACGCCGCGCGTGAAGCAGTTGCCGCGCGTGTCGGCGACGATCCAGAAGCCGTCCCCGGCGGAAATCGCCTGGTAATTGCCCTTCTGCGTGTTCCAGTTGTCCCAGACGTGCGTACCGGGCGGCAGTTCGGGCAGCCCCTCGTGGAAGTCCTCCCACTGTTCGCCGTCCCGTGAACGCCGGATGCGGCACTCGTCGAAGATGCCGACGAGCCACGGGTCGCCCCGGACCTGCGCGAACTCCGTCGGGATGCGTCCGATCTCCAGCCGCGTCCAGCTCGCGCCGCCGTCGTCCGACCGATAGAACCCGCGTTCGCGCGTTGCGCGCGGCACGGGATGGGGGATGCGCCCGTTCGCCCGCCAGCGGGCCTCGCCGGGGATGTCCTCGGACCCCGGCGCGGCGGCCCAGATGCGGCCTTCGACGTTCGCGTCGTAGCGGATGCAGGTGAAGTACCGTCCGTCAAGCCCGACCGGCTTCCACACGCTGCCGTTCGTGCGCGACTTCAGAAGCCCCGAACTGTCGCAGCCCGCGACCAGCTCGTCCGGGTTGAACGGGTTCCGGGCGATCGTGCGCCCCATCGTCTTGCGGAACGGCGCGTTGGCGCGGAAGTTCGCGACGGCCGTCTCCCGCCACGTCTTCCCGCCGTCGCGCGTCACGAGAATGCCGCCCGGATGCTTCGGGTCGTCGCCGCATCCGGCGATCACGCTGTTCTCGTCGCGCGGATCGACGTTCAGCGTGTACGCCTTGTTCATCTGCCGCACGCGCCAGGCGTGGGGGTAGCCGACGTGGAGCGGACGCCACGAGAGCCCGCCGTCGTCCGTGCGGTAGGGGCCGCCCACGTCGCTCACCGCGTACAGGACCTGCGGATTGCGCGTGAAGAACACGTCGAGGATGCGTCCGCCGCCGTAGATCGGCAGCACCTCCCATCCGGCGCCCGCAAAGGCGCCCGACGAGAGGACGATTCCACCCGCGAAAACAGCTTGCCGAAAGAGTCTCATGTCCATTGTCATCATGCGTCGTCAGCGAATCGTGAACAGGAAGCCGCGCGCGACCTTGGCGATGAACCGGTTGCCCTTGCGGACGATTTTCCAGTTGCCCGTCGGGGGCGTCTTGCCGTTCACCGTGAACGTCCATCCGCTGAAATCGGTCGGCGCCTCGACTTCCGCTTCGTCCGCAACGGAGAGGAACGTCACCTTCAGGCTTTCGGCGTCCGCCTCGTCCGCCGCCGCGATGTCGATGACGCCCTGCTGCGGCAGCACGAGCTTGCCCGTCACACGCAGCACACCGCCGTCGCCCGGCTTCACGCGGAAGCCGCCGCCCGCCGCGACCGTTAGGCTCTTCAGCTCAAACGGCTTTTCGCGCGATTCCGCGCACGGCTGAAGGAAGGCACCCGCCGCGACCGCAAAGTCCATGTGCCGCAGGTCGCAGGCGTACTGGAGCGCGCCCTCGTCAATGGCAAGCGTCCCGTTCAGGTTGGCGAGGCCCGCCGCGCCGAGACCCGACACGTCGAACGCCAGGCAGAGCGTCCCGGCGCCCTTCTTGTGGAAGCCGACGACCTTCCCGGCCTCCGACTGCACCTTCGTCAGGCCGATCGGCAGCTTGAAGAGGACGTCCGCCGCGCCGTCGCCCGTGATGTCCGCGACGTCGAACGTCGTGCCCGAACTGCTGTTGAGCGACATCATGTCGCTCTGGTGGCTGTTCGCCTCGACCGTCACGGGCTTCTGCCCCGCGAACGCGAACGAACCGAGAACCGCGACGGCGCCCTTGCCCCAGTAGCCGTCGCCGTTCACAACAAGCTTTCCGTCGCCTTCGAGCCGCAGGTTGGGGAACACGGCGCAGCCGTTATAGAGGCCCGTCGTGCCGGGCGTGTCGATGTGGATCTCGCCCTCGTCGCGCGCGACGAACGTCACCGCGTCCGGCGTCACGTCATCCGCCGTCGGCTCGCCGCCGAACATGTACAGCTGCGGCAGGACGAGCTTGCCCGTGCCGCTTGCGACGATCTCGCGGCCATCGACCTGCAGGTTGCCGGCGTAGGTCGCGCGCGTGTCGGACGGGACATACTTGCCGCGTTCCGCGCCCAGCCAGAGTTCGCCGCCCGAAACCTCAAGGTCGCCTTCCTGCGCGTTCGCGGCGTTCGCGAGGATCAGCTTGCCCTCTTCGACCGAAATCTTGCCGTTGAGGCCGAGCCAGCCGGCCCAACCTGTCTTTTCGCCCTTGTCGTTAACGAGGTGGTAGCTGTTGTGGATCTTCGCGCTCCACAGCAGCGTGCCCGCGCCCGTCTTCTTCGCGCCGACGACCGCCGCCTCGGTCATCCGCCCGATGTTCTCCGTCGTGATTGTCAGGTCGGCCGCGTCGTCGCCCGTGATGTCGGCGACGTCGATCTCCGTCTGCCGCGATGCGGCGAACGCGATCTTGCCCGCATTGCCGTTCGGACGGTTCAGCGTGTAAGCCGTCGAACCGCCGAACGCCAACTTGCGCGTCACCTTGAGAAGGCCCTTCCCCCAGTAGCCCTGCTTCGTGAAGTCGAACGAGCCGCCATCGAACGTGAGATCCTTGACCGTCGAGAACGGATAGGCGTGTGATCCCGTCCTGCCGGGACGGAACAGGCCGCCCGCATGGACGGTGACGTTTACGGCCTGATCTTCCGCCTCCGCCGTGTCGCCGTCGTTGCCCAAGGCACAGTTGCTCGGATTCTCCAGCGTCGCGCCGTCGTGAACGTGAATCGTCACGTCTTTGGAAGGATTGCCGAACGTGCAGTAGACGCCGCCAATCCATTCGTCAGCGGTCGTCAGCAGTCCGCCGTAGACATGCCAGTCGCACGTGTTGTTGTTCTTCTCCATCGGCTTCAGGCGCAGCGTACCCGCACCGCGCTTCGTAATCGACTTCGTGAGGGAACTGAAGCCAAATACCCCCCCCCCCCCTGTCGACAGCACGATTTCCTGCGCGTTGTCGAACACGACCTCACCCGGCGACAGCCAGGCGTTCAGCGTCAGCGCATCGCCCGTGAAATCGCTGCCGATGGTCACGTTGTCGCCGTCGGCGTATTTCACGGACGCACCGCTGGCGTCAAGCCAGTTCGCCGTGTTGAAGTCCCATGATTCGGACCCCGTGCCCGAGAGCCGGAGATCCGCCGCCGACAGGCTCAGGGTCGAAAGCATCGACACGCCCGTCACGATTCTGTTCAGTTTGTTCATGTTCATTTTCCCTTTTCGTTTGGTTAGTTGGACTGTTGGGTTGTGTTGATTTGTTCTAGTGTGTTGGTCTGTTTGTTGGCTGTGTTGCCTTGTTCTGTCGTTGGGAATGCCGCTTGTCTGTCGGTCATTTCAAAGACGAGCTCACCGCCGGCGAGGACGTCGGCGCGCCTCAGCATGAAGCCCGCCAGCGGCTTACCGTTCAGCGTCATCGACTTCACGTACCTGTTCGCCTTCGAGAGGCCCTTCGCCGTGACGGTGAACGTCTTCCCGTTCGGCAGCCGGAGGCGCGCTTTCGCGATCTGTGGCGCACCGAGGACGTATTCGCCCGCCGCCGGATCGACCGGATAGAAGCCGAGCGCGGAGAAGACGTACCACGCGCTCATCTGCCCGCAGTCGTCGTTGCCGCAGAGGCCGTCCGGCTTCGGCGCGTAGAAGCGGTCGAAGATCTCGCGCACGACTTCCGCCGTGCGGTCGGGACGCCCGGCGTACGGATACAGGTAGGCGACGTGGTGGCTCGGCTCGTTGCCGTGCGCGTACTGTCCGATCAGCCCCGTCACGTCGGCGACCGCACCCGCCGTCTTCACCGGCGCGGCGAAGAGCGCGTCGAGCTTCGCCGCGCACGCGGCCTTCCCGCCCAGCGCGGCGACCAGCCCCGGCACGTCGTGCAGCACGTGCCAGGAATACTGGAAGGCGTTGCCCTCGGTGTAGTCGTTCGCGTCGCCAGGGCCGTAGCCGCCGAACGCGGACGGGTCGAACGGCGTGCGCCACCGCCCCTGCGTGTCCCGCCCGCGCATGAAGCCCGTCGAGGCGTCGAAGAGGTTTCGCCAAGAGCCGGCGCGCTTCGCGAAGAACACGGCATCCTCCCTTTTGCCCAGCGCGGCGGCGAACCGCGCCGCGCAGGCGTCGTCGTAGGCGCATTCGAGCGTGCGGCTGACGGACAGCCCCCACACCTTGTCGAAGGGCAGGTAGCCGTAGCGGTCGTAGAGGTCGAAGTCGTCGTTCGGACGCGGCGGAATGTTCCGCGTGATGGAGTCCTTCACGGCCCGATAGGCTTTCGCCGCATCCATCTTGCGCCCGGCGAAAAAGGCGTCGACGAGGACGGGCACGGCGTGGTTGCCGATCATGCAGTGGTTGTCCTTGCCCCACAGCTGCCAGATCGACAGGTAGCCGACCTCGTCGTACTGCCGCAGGGCCGAGGCGACGATGCCGTCAATCTCGTCCGGCTTCATCAGCGCGTACCACGGGCACGCCGCGCGGAAGACGTCCCACATCGACAGGGTGGAGAGACGCATCGGCTCCCCCGCGTCGGCGAGGTTGTTGGGCTGCTGGTAAAGGTGGTAGAGCGCCGTGTAGAAATTGCGCTTCTGCTCGTCCGTCCCCTCCAGGATCTCGACATCCGCAAGCGCGGCCCGCCACTTCGCCTCCGCCGCGCGGCGCACGTCGTCGAAGCCGCGCCCCGCCAGCTCGGCAGCCAGGTTCCGCACCGCGCCCTCGGCCGACGCCGCCGACAACGCGATCCGAACCTCGGCCGCGCCGTCCGCCCCCGGCTCGACGTCCAGCACGAACCCCGTCGCGTTCGGCTCGCGCGACATGGTCTTCACGGCCCGCTCGCTGACCGTGTACGGACGGTCGAGCCGCAGCGCAAAGAAGTAGGTGCGATCGACCCACTGCTTCACGCGGACACGGCCCGTCACGAGCCCGTCGGACGCGAACGCGACTTCGGACGACACGATGCCCGTCCCCTCGGCATCCCACGTCCTGATCCGCCAGGCCGGATCCAGCAGCAGCCGCGCCCGCGCGCCGGACGGATAGCGCAGACGGTAGACCGCACCATGCTCCGACGCGGCGATTTCGACGTCCGTCCCGAAGTCGTCGAGCCGCACGCGGTAGAAGCCGAGCGACGCGCGCTCCGTCTCCTTGCGGTACGCGCTCGAAAAGTCGGCGGGCAGACGTGCGCCCGTGAACGGCAGGATCGCCGCGTCGCCGAGATCGCCGCACCCCGTCCCGTTCAGGTGCGTCTGGGAGAAGCGGCGGATGCGTCCGTCGCCATACTGGTAGCCCGCACAGTATTTCCACTCGCCCGTCCCCGTGTCGGGCGAGGCCTGCGCGAGGCCGAACGGCACGCACGCGCCGGGGAACGCGTGCCCCGTCCCGTCCGTCCCGACGAACGGATCGACGAAGCGCAGCACATCCTCCCCGGCCGAAAGCGAAAACGCCGCCAGCGCACAGCAGACGCACAGCGCAAACGCGGCAGAAAGTGCCCCAGCCGCCGTCTCGACAGCCGCCGCTCCGCCCGTGCCGTTCACCGCACAAAATGCCCTTCTCGTGTTCATGCGAGATATTATACCATAAATTCCGCACGAATAGAGGAAATATTTCGCAAAAACTTTCGGAAGCGTTTCGCAGTCGCTCCCGAACGTCCAGAAAGTGTCCCTAAGACGGCAATTAGGGACTCAGCCCTTGAACAAGTCCAGATACTTGCGGAGATCGTAAATGCGATTGCGCGCGACTTCCGCGCTCAGGCAAAGAACGCCATCGGACACCATGTCGTTCACGCATCGGCTGGCTGTGCGATAGTCAAGCCCCACACCCGTCGAGATCTCGGTTATGGTCGCGCGCGGATGCGAGTAAAGATAGCGGATGACGCGCTGAATGTTTCCGCCGCGCGCCCCCTTTTGCGCGCAGTATTCCTGCATTTCGTCCCTGAACTTGAAAATCCGCTGAAACGTCCGGCAGCCGCTCTCGCCCGTCTCACGAACGGCCGCCAGGAAGAACGAGACCCATGGCAAAAGTCCGCCACGCTGCCGCGCGTCCGACAACGCCGCATAATAGGTCTCGCGATGGCGCTCCAGATAGTCCGAAATGTAAAGGCAGGGCTGCGTCAGGTCTCCCTCCGAAATCAGGTAGAACGGAATCAGGAGCCTTCCGACTCGCCCGTTCCCGTCCAGAAACGGATGGATCGTCTCGAACTGGTAGTGCGTAATGGCCGCGCGGATCAGGTTCGGGACCTCGATCCTGTCATTATGCCAGAAGAACTCCAAGTCGCTCAGCAAGTCAGGGAGATATTCGACCGCCGGCGGGATGAACCGCGCCGTTGAGAGGCTCGCGCCGCCAATCCAGTTCTGCGACGCGCGGATCTCACCCGGCATCTTGTGGCGACCGCGAACACCGTCCAGCAGCCGCGCATGGGCCTTCTTCAGCAGACGCATGGAGAGCGGCAATTCAGCGAGTTCGGCAATCGCCTCGTCCATCGCCCGCACATAGTTGTTGACCTCGCGCCAGTCGTCGCGCCGCTCGCTTGCGACGGCCTCAGCCGGAAGAACCGCCTCGTCCATTTCCGTCTGCGTACCCTCGATTCGGCTGGACGCGCTCGCTTCGCGCACGACGTGCATGCGGATGAAGAGGCCGATGTCCGGCACAAACCGCGAACAGGCGTCCAGCGCCGAAAGCGCACGAACCGCCCGCTCCAGCTGAACCGTCAATGCGGCACTCTCCCATGACCACGCCCGATTGACCATTGCAGGGACAAAGCATTTGTAGTGGAAGCAGTCTGCCCATCGACCCGACTCAAAATCTTCAAGTTTCATGGGCAATAGTATACACAAACTGCACAAAACTGTCAATCAGACTTGAGCAGCAGGCGTTTTAATGACAAAAAATCGAATTTTTGTCATTAGCGAGTTTTTTGGTGACAAAACTGTCACTAACGATGAGATTTTTCCGCATATGATCCTTATTTAAATCATATCCACCAAAAACGACCGTTTTATATCGTTTTTGATGCGTTCAATTGGGGACAGGCCCCGGAAATCGGGGGGCTTGTCCCCACAAAACGGGGGTCTGTCCCCAGAAATTTACTCCCCATCGTAGGTCGCGCGGCGGCTGTCGCCGAAGCGCCACTGGCGTGGGCGCGGCGTTTCCTGCCAGTCGAGCGGCTCGCCGGTCGCCGTTGGACGCGAGGCCGTCTTCCACGCCGCGCCGAGCGCGCGGGCGACTTCGGGATCGGCCGCGAGCGAACGCTTCCAGCTCGTGAAGAGCGCGGTGCCGCTGCGGGCGACGAGATCGAGCCACTGCCGGTTCAGCCGCCACGGGATGTCCCCTTCGTTCACGAGCCCCACGCAGTCGCCGTCGTTCAGGTAGAAGATGCCGTTGTGGATCGCGCGCATGCCGAGTGTGTTCGGCCCCATCTTGCGCGTCCGCGCCCACTCCTTGCCGCTCGTGTCGTCGCCCGTTCGCTGCAGTTCGAAGAGCCCTGCCGCGAAGTGGTCGAGCGCGTTGCAGCCGATGATCAGCATCCGGTCGCCCGCCGCCGCGCGCATCGTCCGGTAGAGGCCGAGGACGACCTCCGCCGACGTCCGCGTACGGTCGCGCCACTTGGGCAGCGGCTTCTTCACGGGCGACGCCTCCAGCTCGTAGCCCCACGTCACGTTCCAGTCGTAGGTGATGAAGTCGATCTTGACGAGCTCCATGCCCCAGTCCGCGAAGCGCGCCATCTCCGCGCGGATCCGCCACTCCCACTTCGGGTCGGTCGGATCGACGGGCAGGGACTTTTCGCCCTCGTCCGGCTCGAACGGACGGTACCAGAGGCCGGGGCGCGCCCGCAGTTCCTTCACGCGGCGCGCGAACGCCGGCATCTCCATCCCCCAGCGCGCGTTGACCGCGCCCCACTGTCCGCCCGGCCTTGACGGGTCGCCGCCGTGCTTCAAGGCGTTCTGCCAGCCGTCGTCCACGACGACGAACGGACGGTTCGTCACGGGCGCGCCCGGCTGCGCGTCCATCGCGTCGATCAGGAACTTCGCGTCGGCGAGGAAGTTCGTCGCCGTGTTGCGTCCGTAGGCGCAGTACCAGTCGTTGTAGCCGTAGACCGGCGCGGCGGGCAAACGTGACACGGGGCACATCGTGCGGCAGAACGCGCGCCCCGCCGCAAACGCCGACTCGCCGGGAACGCCCTTGCGCGCGACGAGCGTGCAGAGCGCGAGCGCACGGTCGCCGAGCGCGACGGGATCCGCCCCGGCGCGGACGTCGAGGCTGAGTTCGAGGCCGTCCGGGCGCGCCCGCCAGCAGGCGAAGGCGTTCGGCTGGACTTTCACGCCGTAGCCGTCGGTGCGCGTACCGTCCGTCGCGAGGAAGTACCACGCCATCGTCCCGCCGCGCGGCGCGTCCGCCGCCATTCGCTGTCGCCGTAGGTGCGTCGAGCGGAATGAATTTCATCGAGGCTTCTTCGCCGACAAAGACCAGTTCGCCGCCGTCCATAAGCTCCGCATGGCGGAGCAGGCGGCTCTCCACCGGGCGCCCGTCGAGCGTCACGCGGCGCACCCCCTTGCCCACGTCGCCCCCGCTCCGGATGCGCAGGGGCCGCCTCGCGCCCGGCAGGTTCAGGACGACGTGCGGCTCGCCCGGAACGGACAGCACGTAGAGATCCGTCTCGGCGATCGGCATCAGCCCCATCGACAGGAACACGTACAGCGACCCCATCGCGCCCGAGTCGTCGTCCCCCGGCGTGCCGTCGGGTGGAAACGCCGCCCGCATCCGCGCGGACCATTTCGCCGTCAGGTCGTGCCGCCCCGCGAACGCGAACAGGAACGGCGTGTAGAACGACGGCTCGTTGCCGAAGTCGATCAGCCCGCTCTCCAGCGCGTACTCCAGCCGCCGCACGAACGCCTCGCGCCCGCCGCAGAGCGCCATCAGGCGCGGCAGGTCATGCCAGGCGTTGAACGAGTACTCCCAGCAGGTGCCCTCGTAGAACGAGCCGTTGTAGCCCCGGCGCGGGTCGGCGGGCTCCTCGGCGGGCGGCCACGCGACCCGCGCCCCGAACGAGCCGTCGGCGCGGCGTCCGCGCACGAAGCCGGCAAAGCCGGAGGGCGCGTCCGTCAGCGCGGCGTCCCAGACGTTCGTCCAGCTTCCGCTCCGCCGCAGCAGCCGTTCCGCCGCGTCGGCCTTGCCGAGCTTCGCGGCGACCTGCGACGCGCACCAGTCGTTGTAGGCGAACGCCAGCGTCGCGCTGCCGGAGCGGAGCCGCCAGCAGTAGTCGTGCGGGACGTCGGACGCCACGTAGCCCCTCTCGCGGTAGCCGGGCGTCCGGTCGTCCGCGTGCGCCGCCAGCACGCGCCACGCCCCTTCCCAGTCGATGCCGGGGATGCCCTTGGCCGCCGCGTCCGCGATCACGTTGTCCACGTCGTTTCCGCCCTGTCCCGTGCGCATCTCCTTCCCCTGCGTGAACGCCACCTCGCACCGTCCGCCGCGCGCCAGCCGGCCGGCGAACGAGTTCACGGAACTTGGGGACAGACCCCAACAAACGCATACATTCTAGCCAACCTTTCATCAATCGAATTATTCCACATCACCGACCTTCCATCCTTTCGTCTACCGCCCTCACACCGCGCATCCCGCTCTCTCCGCGAGCCTCGCGAGCCGCCAGCCGTGCGTCGCGTAGCCGATCCCGCCGGTGCGGGCCGTTCTCCTCGTCCGGCATCCACTCGTCCTCGCCCTTCGGCCCGACGATGCGGTACGTGCCGCGACGGACGTTGAAGTACGGCTCGACGCCGCGCACCGCCGCGAGGACGGCCGTCCCGTCCCACGCCGAGCGTCCGCCCGCGCCGTAGCACGCCCGCCGCCACTTCGCCGGGTCGGCGGCGACCTCCGCGCGCGACGGGAGCTGCAGGCCATCGCCACCCAGCGGACGACCTTCCGCGCGACGAGCGCCTTTCCGTCCAGCGGCGAGAGGTCGTCCGGGTACGTCACCGCCTCCGGCCAGTCGCGGATGAGCTTGCGGTACTTCCAGTGCCCGCCGTCGCCCTCGGCCGGTCGCTCGCCGAGCGGCGCCGCCGGGTCGACCTTCTCCTTCGCGCCGGGCCAGGCGCCGAGGACGCACTTTCCCTTCGGCGCGCCGACGGGCGGGTGCGCGCGCCCGTAGTAGGCGTTGATGACCTGGATTGCGCCGACCGAGGCGTTGCCGCGCGTGCTGCTCACCGTCGCGAGGATCTCGCACTCGCCCGCGTCCGCGAGCGCGTGCAGGCACGCGAGCGCCCCGACGTCGTCGAAGTCGCAGATCATGTCCGTGTCGAAGATGATCCTGACGGGCTCGGCCGCCGCACCCAAGGCGGCCACCGCCGCCACCACAAACATCAGCTTTTTCATTTTCGCTGTTCTCCTGATTTCGTACTTATTCTTAGAAAAACGCAGAGCCGCTTCGCGGGGCAATGTGAGGGTCGCGAGAGAATCGCTTCGCATCCTGTGCGACCTTTTCTTGCACCCAGTACATCTTTTTCCCAACGCAAAGGAGCCCTGAAGGGGCGACGAGACCGACAGGAATGCGCGAAGCGAAGCTCCCTGTCTCCTCTGATCGCCCGGCCGCAGGCCGCTCTGTGTTTTTAGATGCCTCACGCAGAGCCGCAGTTGACGACAGCAGACGCACAGGGCCCACAAGCCCGGAGGGCACGAGCGGTGCGGACGCCGTCAAGTAGTTCCACATCGAGAACGTGCGCCGCTGCGTGTCCGGTGGCAGACGCCCCGTCTTCAGGAACGCCGGATAGCGCGTCGGATAGCTGCCGATGTCGCGTCCAAGGCACTTCGACGTCCGCCGTTCGCAGATTTCGGGAAAGCGTTCGTCGCCGATGAGCCGATTCGCCCAGACATTCGTGTAGTCGATCTCGATTCGGTTGCCCGTCGGCTTCAGAAGCCCCGGCCTCACGCGTACGCGGTACGACGGCGCCCAGACCGTGCCCAGCGACACGCCGTTGAGCCGCACCCGCGCGCTGTTGCCGCGCAGATCGCCGAGGTCGAGCGCCGTGACCGCCGCCGCGTCCGGGCAGTCGAACGACAGCCGATACGTCGCCGTGCCGGAGAAAAAGCGGATCTCGTCGTCCGCGTGCGTCGTCCAGTCGAAAAACGGCTGCGTCGTCCGCACCGGCTTCGGCGACGGCCCCGGCGCCGCGCTCTGCCAGTCGATCGTCCAGGTCCCCGTCAAGTCGGCCACCAGCTGCGGCGGCGGCTCCGGCAACAGCCCTTTTGCACGCCCCGTGACGAGGAACCCGCTTTGTCCCGGCACGACGACGGACGGCGGCGCGCCGATGGTGCCCGTCACCGGATCGAACCATTCGCCTGTCGCCGTCAGCGTGAAGTTCGTCGTGGACGGATTGACGAGGAACCGCACGGTCACGTCGCCCGACCGCCGCACGCACTGTCCCCAGTCGCCGCCGGGCCACCGCGCGTCGTCCGCCCGTTCGCCCCACTGCAAAAGCGCCTGACAGCGGCTGATGAACGCGAAGAACGCGGCGGCGTCCCGCGCCCACGTCTGGGTGCGCCCGAAATGCGTGCCCCAGCACCCGAACGTCATGCCGGGACGAATCCCGTCGCCCCACGGCTGAAGCGCGACCGAATGCAGCATCAGGCGGTTGATGCCGCGCACGAACGCGAAATCGACGTACGGCTTCAGCCGGGCGGGCGTCTCGTCCCACCGCGAACTTTCCGGCCAGCCCGTCAGGGCCTCCGCCTCGAACAGCCGATTCGGGACGCCCTGCGGGAAATGACGGTCGCGCACACGATTCCACTGGCCGGGCGGCGGCAGTTCGTAGCCGTCCCACGGACATCCTCCGCTCCAGAACTCCGTCCCGACACGATCGACGAACTCCGCGCAATCGGCCGTCGCGAACGGCCCCGTGTAGGGCTCGCACGAGAACGCCAGCCCCGCCGCGTGCAGACGGTCGCGCGAAATCCGAAAGAACACGTCACGGTAGAGGTCGGCGACCGTCTGGTCGAAGTCGCGCCTGAACGTCGCCGCGTGCTCGCCCGAAACGGCGAATCCGGCAAGGCTCGGCAGATACGGCTGCGGATCGTAACCGCGCCGCGACAGAAACTCGTCACGCATCCGCAGCGTCCAGCTCGGCGTCCCCGCCTCGTAGCTGTCCACGTGCAGAAAGTTGAAGCCCTTGCCGATGAAGGCACCGAGGTGTTTCTGCGCGTCGCCCAGCACGTGATCCCAATGGGCGTTGACCGCCGCCGCCGACATCTTGTCGCATTCGTAGCCCGTCGCGCCCTTCTGCGCCGGACTGTTGAAGGACGGCTTCGCGACGTGCGAAATGACAAGTTCGCCGGACGGCTGCGCAAGGCGAACGACTTCCCGCGCATCGACCGGCTTTCCCGTGAACGGCTTTCCGCCGACGCCGAGCCGACGGCCGTTCTGCTCAAAGACGAGTTCGCGCATCGCGTGTTCGGGCCTTGTCCACGGTCCGCCGGAATGCGAATAGCCGGGGCAGTTGTGAAGGCCGATCTCCAGTCCGCGCCGCACGGCCTCCGCGACGGCGAAGCGCGCGAGTTCCCACCACGCGGGCGTGGCCGCGACAAGGCCCTCGGACGGGCCGCCCGCAAGCTCGACCTTGCCGGGCGCCGAGACGTCCGGCCCGGCAAAGGCGACGACCGTCCCGACGCCGCTTTCCGCCATCCAGTCGAGGTCGCGCACGATGCCTTCGCGCGAGACGCCCGTTCCCATCCAGTGCCACCAGACGCCGACCTTCGCCATCTGCGGCGGCTGGCGAAAGGCCGTCGCAGGATCAGGCGCAGACGCCGCCCCGCATGCGCTTACCGCAAGCAGGGCGAGGGCGAGAACGACACTCAATTGAATTCTCTTCATGCGGAAACATTGCCCTTGAATGTTTTTAGGTAAACACAGAGCCGCTTTCGCGGGGCAATATGAGGGTCGCGAGAGAATCGCTTCGCATCCTGTGCGACCTTTTCTTGCACCCAGTACATTTTTTCAACGCAGAATCGCAGAGGTCTCACACGGAGGGACGGAGACACGGAGAATGTCCGGAACGCTCCGTGCCTCCGTGTGTGTTTGCCACCCCAAAGGCTCTGCGGCCTCTGCGCCCTGAAGGGGCGAGGAGGCCGACAGGACAGGCGCGAAGCAAAGCTCCCTGTCTTCTCTGATCGCCCGGCCGTAGGCCGCTCTGTGTTCATGAATTTCTCCCACAGAGGCAACTCATTCGAGAGGACGGACTGGGCAGACAAGGCGATGGCCCGAACCCGTGCCCGCATAGCCATCCGACTCATAGGGTATGCGCGCGTACACTTTCGCGAAAGTCGCGCCGCAGGACTGGCCAACCGAACCGCCGCGTCGCGTACGGTAGCGCTTCTCGTCCGGCGTCGTCGGCCCGGCCGGATCCGTCAGGCGGCTACCGTAGGCGGGCGTTTCCGCCGATGTGCCGTAGAGATCCAAAACGTATTCGAGCGCGTTGCCGCCCATGTCATATAGGCCAAACCCGTTCGGACGCTTTAGCCCGACTTCCACGACGGCGTTCGTCTCATTCGCATACCAGCCGTAGTCCAGCTGCGACGTCGCATCCGTCCCCGGATAGTCCGTGCGCCGCCCCGCACGCGCGGCGAACTCCCACTGGGCGCCCGTCGGCAAGTCAAACGCATAACCCTGTTGGATGCGCAGCTTTCCGAGCGGCGATGCGGCGTCGACCGCATGCGCCGAAGTCTGTCCCTCCGCAACCGTCGGCCAGGAGAACCCCGTGCCGCGCATCGTCCCCCATGAGACCGACACCAGCGGCTTCACGGACGCGTCTTCGTCCGTGCCGGACGCCGCGCTGCCCTCGGTGATCCAGGCGTACTGTCCGGCCGTCAGCTCGAAGACGCCGATGTAGTAGTCTTCGGAAAACGAGACGCGCGACATCGGACACTCCGAGGTCGTCGCGCCCGTGACGTCACCCAGTTCCGTCTCGACACCCGCCGCCGGAATGCGCCGCATCAAAAGTTTGTCGGTCTTGTATGTCCGCGACAGGACGCCGCCGGGCACGGCGTCGGCCGACACGTAGTAGCGCGGACGATCCCGCCCCGTCAGGTCAAACACCACGTAAGCCGGAGGCTGTCCGACGCTCCAAGCCGTCAGGCGAACCTTCAGGTCCTTCAGCGTCGTCTGCGGAAACGCCGCACGGACAGGCCAAGCGAACCGATGGCGGCCGACGTCCACACGGGCATTCACGTCGCCCGTGAGGTTGGTCGTCGCAATCGAGGTAATCGTCACGTCGTCAGCTGTGAACTCGGCCGTGACGATCGCGGACTCGCCCGCAAGCGCGTAGGTGACGGCGACATTCTTGTTCCGCTCGTTCTCGTTCGCGAGCGTGACGTCCGTAATCACGGGCCGGGCCGTCAGGACGCCCGTCGTCAGGGCAAAAGCCAGTGTGCCGAAAAGCGTTTTCATCGCATGATCCTTTCTCTTTTCCATTTCTCGTTCGCCTTGTCAGGGCAGTTCCAGACAGAGCCGATAGCCTGTCTTCGCGTCGGCGTTCGCGCTCGGCAAATAGCGGACACGGCAATAGACCTTCTGGTAGGGCGCATTCCATGGCTCGCTGCACGATCCGCCACGCCGCGAACGCCAAGCGTTCGCCTGGCTCGACGGACCCAACGGATCCGTGACGTCGCCGCCAACCGCAACTTCAGTTCCGTTGGCGTCCCCATAGGCCCCGACCGACAGCCAGTCCAGGCAGTGCTCGTAGACGTTTCCGATCATGTCGTAAAGGCCCAGGGCGTTCGGCGCCTTCAGCCCGACGGGCTGGACGACCCCCTGGGCATTCTCCTTCGTCCAGGCGATCGCCCCAAGAGACGCGGCATCCGTCGCATCGTTGTAGAATGCGCCCGACGTCCCGGCACGGGCGGCGAATTCCCACTGGGCGTCCGTCGGCAGGTCAAGACGCAGTCCCGTAAACGTCCGCCAAGCCGCCACATGCGACCCTGCATCGACATCCGAACGCACATGCCCCTCGGCGGCAGACGGATAGGCCGATCCGGCGTCCGCGCCGCGCACTTGCGTCCAGGCGACACCCGTCACGGGCGTCAAGTCTGCCGCGCCATAGTCCGCAAGCGTCTTCGCGAAATCCCGACGGCCGGAGACGACGATTGCGGTCTGCGCATGCGTCACGGGATAAACGGACAGGTAGTAGTCTTTCGTCAGCGTCACGTACCAAGACGGGAAATCGCCCGTGTCAGATCCGCTGCCGAACCGCCACCTCTTCCCCTTGGCCGGGATGCGTCGCATCAGCAGACGCTCAGTCTTGTAGAGGTTGTTCGTCACGCCGCCGGGGACGGCCGCCGCACCGGCGTAATAGGTTGCGCCGACGGTGTGCATCAGGTCGAGGCACAGGTACGGAGGCGGTTCGGACGGTTTCCATGCCTGAATGATGACCTGTGCCGCTTCGCCAATCGGCCCGATCTCGTCCGGACGGTCTTTCGCCGCCGCCCACGTGATCGTCCGCACGGCAGTTTCGTCAGCGGACACGAGCCGATTGACGTCACCGGCGACGAACGCGACGCCGCCTACCGACACGTCGTTCGTCAGGGCGTCCAGCGTGACGATTGCATCCGCGCCCGTCAACCGGTACGTGATGGTGACGCTCTTGGTCGCCGCATCCTGCGCGACCGAAAGAAGTTCAACGGTCGAATCGGCCGCTCCTGCCTCACACGCCGCGAGCAGCCCCGCACAAACGATTCCTAAGGTCTTCATCTTCATTCCTCTCTATTTTCCTGTCAGCGAATGATGAACACGGCTCCGCGCGGTGTCGTCGCCATGTCCATCGGGCCGCCCTCGGCAATCGACTGCCAACGGGCATCCAGTGAAAGCGAGCCGTCACTCGTCGCGGCACAAGAAGGCGTCATGTCCAATGAGACGTCAACCCACGGCAGCGTGGCGGCACCCGCAAGCCCGACCCAGCCAAGGCCAGCGGCTACGGCACACGGCAACCGCCCTGCGCAGGATTTCAGAACCTGTTTCTGTTTCATTGTTGTCTTCCTTTCTGTTTTTTGATGTTCACTGTCAACGCACAAGACGGATGTTGCGGATCCAGATCCGCACCTTGTTGCCCGCGCCCGGCATGCCGCCGTACTGGAGGCTCGTCGCCCCTTCTCGGATATCGGGCTGATGGACGAAATCGATTTGCCGCGTCTCCCACACGCTGGACGGCGGCGGCACCTTCAGCCAGTTCACCCAACCGCCGAACTTGCCGCCCATCATCTGCACAAGCGACGTCTTCCAGTCGTTCTCCACCTTGTCCTGTTCGCTCTTCGTCTCGAACACGAGGCCGCAGACGGACGACATCGGCCCTTCCTGCCCGTTCATCCTGATGCCGGGGAAGAACCACTTGCCGTCCACCTTGTCGTCCGTCCAGTCCGCCGCGAGGCAGATCGCCTGCTCCTTCTCGTCCCACGTCACCGACATCTTCGATGCGTTGCCGTTCGTGTACCATTCCTTCGGATCGTTCGCCCGCAGGAACGGTTCCAGCGTACGGGCATGGGCAAAGGCCCATTCCGAGAAGAGCGGAATCACGCACGCGGTCGATCTTCCGCTGTCCGCCTCACACCGCAGGGTCAACCGCCCCTGCCCCGACTTCAGGTCGAGAAGCGAGAGCCGCACCGTGAATTCGGCACAGCCCGCCGGCGGCAGGTCAAACGCCTCCGGCACGCCCTCCAGCGTCGCTCCCTCCCAGACGAGCCGCCCGCGCTTGCGCGTCCGCGACAGGTTCCAGACCTGAATTGTCAGGTTCGGCTTCTCCGTCAGCAAGTCCAGCCGCCGTCCGCTCGAACCGATGCGCGTCGCGCCCTTTTCGCCGTCCGCCCGCACGATCAGCGTGAGGTCTGTCCCCGCCAACGGACGCGGCGCGCCGAGCTTGCCCATCGGCACGGCGCGGCGCACGACCGGCAGCGCGAAGCGCCCCGTCAGGTACGCCGGATAGCGCGTCGCGACGAGCGCGGCGGCATCCTCCGTGACGGACACGGTGCGGCGGTCGCCCGTGAGACGCACCGCGCGGTAGTCGCCTGTCGGCAGGGCCAGCGTGAACGCGACTTCCGAGAGCGGTGCGTCCGTGAAGGTCTGCTGCCGCTCGACCTGCTTCTCGAAGTCCGTCACCGTCCAGTAGACGAGCGTGTGCTGCCCGTCCGGCTGGACATAGAGGAATCCTTTGAGCCGCGCGTCCGGCAGGGCCACCTCGCCCAGCAGCTTCGCGCCCTCCAGTTCGCCCGTCAGCGTCGCGGCCGCCGCGTAGCTCGGCTTCAGCGTCCCGTCACGGCGGTAGATGCCCCAGTCCTTCATGCCGCCGCGCTCGTTCATGGCCGCCAGGTAGAAGTAGTACGAGCGGTTGACGCCGTTCATCTGCTTGAAGACCTGGTCCTTCGCGTAGAACTCGGCCAGCAGCCGCTCCTGCCCCTTCGAGTGGGCGCGGTTCGTGGTGCCGGGGCGCTGCACGCGCGCGTCCCCCTCCTGGTTCGTGCCGTCTTCCGTCACCCAGATCGCCCAGTTCGTAATGCCGTATTTCGCGAGCAGGTCGCGCCACGCGCCAAACCACTTGTCGTTCGCGCCGAGCGGGAAATAGGTGTGGTAGTTGAGACCGTCCGAATAGTACGCGCCGTCGTTGTCGAGCCAGAGGCTGTCGTAGCCAAGTCCGACGTCAAGGCAGAGCGCCCCACTGAAGACGATCCGCTCGGGATTCTTCGACTTGTAGCCGAGATATGACGCCTTCTGCGCCGCCGCGTAGTTCCAGCAGCCGTCGCCCACGGACTGCGGCAGGTCCTGCTCGTTGTAGATCTCCCACGCGCACATCGCGCCGCCGAGCTCGCGTTCAAGACGACGGCAGAACGCATACATCTGCCGCAGGTCGCGCGGCACGACCACGGCCGTGTCGGCCCACTCCGGCGGACGGTGGATCATGCCGCAGACCTTGATCCCGTTGTCGGCGTAGGTCTGCGTGAAGTTGCGGTGCGGCACAAGCTCGAACTTGCCCGGCGCCTTCTCGATGTGCTCCCAGCGGAAGATCTTGCGCACGGACGCCTGTCCAGCAAGGCGCATGACGTCGGCGTTCGTCTTCTCCGGATCGCCCTTCGGCCACGCGCTCTCGCCCGCCATCATCGCGTAGGGCGAGTCCGGGGCAGGCGTCCGTCGCGTCGTCGGATCGCGCACCACCGTGAACGCGAAATGTCCGCGCGCACCGTCCGCCCCTTCGGCGTCCAGTTCGTAGTAACCGGGGCCGAGCGCGGGCAGGACGAGCGAAATGCCGTTCGTCGGCCACGCGCCGGACGCGACCTCCGTCCCGAAGAAGTCCGTCACCGTCCAGCGCGCGAACGACGCCGGACCCTCGGCCTTGAACGCCGCGCCGACGCCCTCGATGAAGACGCCCGCCGGACGGTCAGTCGTGATGCCGGTCGCGAACTGCAGGGCCGCAGCCGCCAGAATCGTGGAGATGTGCATGTCAGTTTTCCTTTTGATTAGTTCCGCACTGAATTCTCGTTTTCCGCCCCGTCCGTCACCGCGTCATAGACGCGGACGAAATCCACCTCGAAGAAGTCGGGCAGAACGACGTCGAAAAGGCGCGGGTCGGGCTTGCCCCACGTGCGCGCGTCGCGTCCCGCCGTGAGGCCGCCGTCGCTGCCGACCTTGCGGTAGCCGCCCGGCTCGGTCGAGACGAGCACGAACTGCTCGACGTGCGAGACCGGCTCGTTCTGCTCGCCCACCTTCTTGCCGTTCGCGTAGAACGTGTAGCCCTTCGGCGTCCACTCGACGCCATAGTAGCACCAGCCGTCCGCGTCCGCCTCGTAGTCCCACGCGAAATGCCCGAACCACTTCGAGTCCCTGCCGTAGCCGTTCCAGCCGTTGCCGCCGACGATCTTGCCGTCCGTATGCTGGCGGTAGTTCTCCATGACGTCCGTCTCTACCCCGCAGGTCGCCGGGTCGGGCGACGAGCCGACGCCCGGCGCCTGCAGCCAGAAGGCCGCGTGCCAGCCCGGATACTTCGGCAGGCGGCAGCGGATCTCGTAGTAGCCGTACTTGTGCATGAAGAGCGGACGGCGGTACGCGCCGAACGGCCAGAAGCCCTTCGTGTCCTTCGGGATGTCGTAGGTGAGCGAGCCCGTCTGGAGATGCGGCGAGCAGAAGTCGTCGCCCTTGCGCAGCAGGTGGAGGCGCACCGTCTCGCCCGTCATCTCGACGCCCTCGAAATCGTGGGCGAACGCCGGGAAGTCCGAGCCCCAAAACGACTCGCGGCACATCCACTTCGTGCGGTCGATCGCCGCGCCGTCGAACTCGTCGTGCCAGACGAGCTTCCACGCCTTGCCGGGCAGCAGCAGGCTCGCCGCCTTGCCCGCGACCGTCTCGCGCCGCTCCTGCACGAGAGGCGCCCTTGAAATGTCCACGTCGTTCCATTTCGAAGGATTGCCCTTCGCCTTTTCAGGCTGCACGCCACGCATCGCCGCCCGCCAGTAGGCGGCGAAGTAATGGACGGCCCGCAGCGTGCCCCAGCTCGCCGGAGCGGGCGTCGCCAACATCTGGCCGAGAATCACGCGCTCAGTCGCGTCCAGGTTCCAGTCCGGTGCCATCAGCTGCGCGAGGGCCAGCTCCCCTTCGGCGCACATGCCATACCATTTCTTCTTCGGATTCGCCCACGTCATCTTCGCCCGTTCGTCGGCCTCGGCGGCGAAGAGGGCCATGCCCGTGCGGATGTCGGACACGCGGCGGGGATTCTTCTCGATTCCCAGCAGCACCTCCAAGGCGGAGTTTGCCTGAAGGAGGACATACGTCGGCGTGTTGATGCGCCAGTGCGACACGTCGCGGTCACGCTCGACGAACGCCTGCGTCGCGTCGAAGCAGGCCTTGTCCGCCACCTGCTCGTAGCGCTCCCGCCAACGCGCGTTGCCCGTCGCCTCGGCGGCCGCCGCGTAGATGGCGGCGAGACGGCACGAGCTGTCCGCATTCGACCGATCCGGCCACCACATCGTGCAGATGCCGCGCGGATCGGGACGCCCGTCGCAGAGGCCGAAGTCGTAGCCGCGTTCCGGCGTGACCGTCTGCGCCATGCGTTCGGCCACCTCGGCGATGCGCACCTTCCACGCGGCGACGAGGTCGGCGCGCGCCATCGGCGAACGCGCATACCGCCAGAGCCCATGCACCCAGTGCGTATACTGGTCACGCGAGGAGAGCGAGCAGATGGAGACGCCATCCTCCCAGCAGAGGCCGCGCGCGACGAATCCCCGGAAGCGATGACGCGAGGCCAAATTCAGAAGCCCCTGCGCGAGCCGCGCGCCCCAGTCGGCCGTCCGCACCATTTCCGGGTCGTCCGGCGCACGGCCACGCCGCGCAAGCGCCTCCCAACGATCGACGCAGCCGGACAGCGCGACGCCGTGGATGAGCGCGCAGTCGGCCATGCCCTCGCCATAGCCGCCCGGAATCCCCTTGTGCCAGTCGAAGACGCCATCCGTGAACGCCGCCGCCTTCTTGACCTGCTCAGGCGGACACGTGTAGAGGAGCGACGTCTTCTCGGCAAAGCACCGCGCCCAGCACGCGGCAAAGCCGTCGTCAGCCGCCACCTCGGCGGAAAGTCGTGCAGACGCCCCATCGGCAGTTCCCGCCCCTCCTGCAAGGCCGGACAGCAGACACGCACACATCATCGTCAAAAATGTTTTTTCTCTTGCCATGGACTATCTCCTCATGAAACGCTCTCGCGAACGGATTGTAGTATAGCGAAAATCTTTCCGAAAATCCAAACTGGCCAGCCACTTCTTGCCCGGCGCACGCATCAGTCCGCCCGCCCGAGCGAATAGGAGCCGTCGGCCTCGCGGCCGAGGTTCGACAGGCAGAGCGGATGCTCGATGCCCTGCTCGTCCGGGATGCGGACCCGCACCTCCACGACGGACGGCGGGAACGTCTCCGAAAAGCGCGCGCCCCTCGACTCGTCCCAGACGAGCGGCCGCTCCGCCGGCGCCAGCGAGCCGAGGCGGAAGCCGAGCGGGCGGTCCTCGACCAGCCGACCGTCCGCGTCCCTCGCGACCAGGTGGATGCGGTTGTAGTCGTGGAACAGCCGCGAGACGCCAACGTTCGTGAGCGTGAACGACGCGCGGACGCCCGCCGCCTCGTGTACGACCTTCGGCGAGCCGAGGACAAGCCGGTAGCCGACCGCCGCGATCGCGTGCCGCACGCGCGCATACGTCGCGTCCGACAGCGGGATCCCGCCCGGCAGGTAGTGCGCCCCGCGCACGCGCTGCACGCCGACGAGCGAGGCGCAGTCCTTCGCCGTGAAGTTGTGGAGCGTCAGCCCGCTCACGCCGCGCGCCGCGACCTGCTCCGGCAGTTTCTCATACGGCTCAAGCTTCGGGTCGCCAAGGAACGTCAGGTATCCGAACTCGCCCGTCACGTACCGATGACGGTAAATCATCCCGAAAAACGCCTCGGCGAGCGACTGCACCTCGCCCTGCGCCCCGAAGAGGACGCGCGGCGAATCGGCGTCATACTGGTCGCTCGGCGACTGCCAGCTGTCGATGAAGAAGCCCACGGGCCCGCGCCGGTTGCGCAGGCGAAAGACCTTGCCGACGTGCGTCATCGCGCGCCGCGTCGCCGCGTCCGCCGGATTCCGCGCGTAGGCGTCCCGCGTCGGCAGGTGCAGCGTCTCATGTCCGCCCATGCAAATCAGCGTGTCGGGGAACGCCTGCACGTAGGCCTCCGCGTAGACGTCGAGAAGATCCGTCTTCGGGTAGTGTTCGGGACGCATCGCCCCTTCGCCCCAATAGCCCGCGTAGCGCGCCTCGATGCCGTAGACCACGTCCCTGCGCCGGACGTTCGTGCCGGAGACGGGTCCCTCCAGCCACGCGGCGAAGGCGTCGAGGAGCGCGCGGTGCCGCTCCAGCAGGTACGGCGAATCGTAGTCCGGCACCCACGAGGGCCCGTACTGGTCGCAGGGACGGAACGGATGCCCTTCGGCGGCACAGCGCGTGAAGACGTAGGTCGGCACCGCCAGTGCGCGCCCCTCGTGCATCTGCGTGACCGACATCGATCCGCTGTTGCAGGCCACGCCGAGAAAGAGTCGAGCCCGTTCGGCAAGACACTTCTTCAGTTTCGGCTCGATTACCTCGGCGAACCGATATTCGCCGGGGCCGCGCTCGTACTCGAACCAGTTCAGTCGGTCATAGCGAAGCGGCGATGCCTCCTGATAAGGCGACTCGCCGAAGACGCGGACGAGCCTCGGCATGTTTTCCCTCCTGAAGCCGCCGAAGTCGAAGAAGCGAAAGATGCCGCCGTTCGGAATCAGCACATCGGCATCCAGAACAGGCGTGAGCGGCGCGGCGGCCGTCGCGCCGCCGTCCGTTACATTAAAGTCCTTCTGCTGCTGTTCGACCTCGCGCAGACGCCGATCGTCGCCCGCCGCCGCATGGCCTGTCGTGACCGCCGTCGAGCCGGGCGTGAACGTCAGGAACCCGTTCTGCCGCACGTATTCGCCGCGACGGGCCAGCTCGGCACGCACAGTGATCGGACGCGGCGTCGCCGTCGCCTGCGGACGGATCAGCACGATCGCCTCGCCCCAGCGCGTCTCCTGCGGATTCTCGCCGACGATCTCCGCCGGGCCCTCCACCGAAAAGCGGACTTTCTCGCGGGCATACCGCCTCGGCGTCCCCGCCGCGTCCGCCAGCGTCGCGGTCAGCGCGACGAGATCCGAGCCGTCCGCCACCGGCGCGAGGCCCTCGGTGTCGAGCGCGAGGTCGATGCGGGCAAGACGCTTCGCGCGCTCCTTCACGATTTCAGATCCGTCCGGCAGACGAATCTTCAGCACGGCCTGACGCTGCCGTTCGGGATGCGCGCCGTCATAGGTCAGGCGCTGCTCCTCCCAATAGCGGAACTTCGTCTTCTCTGGGTCGAACGGCTTTCCGAGCCACGTGGCCGTGTAGGCGCAGTTCGAGTAGACCGTGATGTCCGCCGGCGAATACGGTGCGAGCGCGTGCGCGACGAAGACGTAAGGATCGTCCGTGAGCGCCGCCTTGAAAGCGTGCCAGGCGTATTTCTTCTGCCGCCCGTAGGTGAGGATGCCACCGAAGAAGTTGTCGGGATGGTAGCCGCGCGCGTGGTCGGTGCCGTGCCAGAGCGTCGCGCCAAAGAGCGACGGCGCCGCCGCCCGCAGGGTCTTCAGGCTCGGCCACGCCGTCTCTTCCATGTAGTGTTCCGCCTGTGCGACCATCGGCCCCTCGCCCCACTCCAGCGCCACGCGCGACGAGGAGTTCTGCGCGTTCCAGTCATCCGGGAAGTCACCCCATTCGCGGCAGAACGACGGGCGGCGCGCGTCGATTGTCCCCTTCACCGAAATCCAGTAGCGCACGTCGCAGACGTCCGCCCCGGCCGCGTAGCCGTCGCTCGCGCAGTAGTTCGGCGCGCGCGTCTCGCGCTTCACGAGGCGGACGGCATTCGTCGCGAAGGCGGCCGGATACCGCGTCTCGTTCAGGACGGGCTCCCACATCAGCAGGGAGGGGCGCGCGCGATCGCGCCGCACCATCTTCACGATGTCGTCGTAGACGCGCCGCTCGAACGCCGGCTCCTCGCCGTTCCAGAACTGCCAACCGGGCGTGTTCACGATCACGAACAAGCCTAGCTCGTCACAGGCGTCCATGAAGGCGGGATCCTGCGGATAGTGCGCGTTGCGAATGACGGTCATGCCGCAGTCACGGTATTTCTTCGCGTCCCGCCAGTGCAGGGAATTCGGCAGCGCCATGCCGATGAAGAGGTAGTCCTGATGGCGGTTGACGCCAATGAGCTTCTTCGGATAGCGGCGACCGTTGAGCGTCAGGCCGTCGGCGTCCAGCGTGAAGTCGCGGATGCCAAAGCGAACGCCGACCGAATCCGTGACCTGTCCGTTCCGGACGACCTCAACCGTCAGCAGATGAAGGTTCGGCTCCTCCGGCGACCAGAGCGTCGGGTTCGTCGGTCGAAACGGCGGCGTCACGGGCGCACCGTCGTAGAAGTAGCGCACGGACGCCCCGTTCGTCGCGCCGCCAAGCGTCGTCTCCGCGAAGACCGTCCAGCCGCCGCCGGACTCCAGGCGCGAGGTGACGGAAACGCCGCCATGATCCGTATCCGTCACATAGGCATCGCCCGTCTCGACGAGGTAGGCGTCACGGTAGATGCCGCCGAAGTAGGCAAAGTCCAGCTGGTCCTGCGGCTTTCCCGGCGGAAACGTCGGATCGTCCGAGTTGTCGCACCAGACCTCCAGCCGGTTCTCGCCGCGCTTCAGGATACCAGTCACCTCGGCGTGAATCGGCAGAAAGCCGCCGACATGCGCGGCGACCTCCTGTCCGTTCAGCGTGACGCGGCACTTGCCCATGATGGCCTCGAAGTGCAGGAACTGCCGCGCGCACGTGCCGTCCCACGTGAAGGTCTTGCGATACCACACCGGCTGCTGGCGGTTGACGCCGCCGGACGCCTCAAAGCCGATCTCCCCTTCGTCGATCGAATGCGGCAGATTCACCGTCTTCGCCGTCCGAAAGCCGTCGAGCGAGAACGACCAGCCTGGATTCAGCGACGTGACCCGACGCGGCGAGCCGTCAATCTCCCAGTAGCCGGCCTTCGAAAACCGCCCGACGGAGGACGCGCCTTCCAACCGCGTGTCCGCCCACGCCGCGTCGAATCCAAATGGCACCGTCCTTGCACCAAAGGCAAGTGCCACCGCCACAAGCATCTTTATCCTCATTTTCATCCTCCTCGCTATAAGGGTTTTGAGACGCCCTCGTCTATGATTTACGGTAGTATAGCCGAAATTCTTCCGAAAATCCAAACTGGCCAGCCACTTTCTTCATCCCTGCTCAAGAAACCCCTCGGCCAATACACCCCCAAAACCTCCCCCCGACTTGACTAACAGGACAGGATTTGATTTGACGACCGCCCGGATGCCCGGCCCGCAGGCGATGTCGTCGGCCGTGATGGCGTTGCCCGCCTCGGCGTTGGTGAAGTTCCACTTGTCGTTCGTCACCTTCATCAGCGTCCAGTGTCCGCGCGTGCGCGGCCCCTCTTCGCCCGTCACGCGAATCAGCGGCAGCCCCGTCTTCTTGGCGTTGTCGCGTCGCGTGACGGTGCTGCACGTGACGACGGCCTGGTCCGCGTTCGCCCGCGCATAGCCCTCGCGCGGAATGTGGAAGCTGTAGGTCGCGTCACCATAGAAGTTGAGGTTGGTCGCCACCAGACGCGGACTGTCGCCCCAGAAGTGAATCTGGCAGTTGCTGTCCGTCAGATCCTTGAAGTTCGGCTGGAAGTTCGTGACCCGAAGCGTCGCGTTGGAGATGTCCAGTCGCGTGTCGCGCGAATAGTCGCCGAGAATCAGCCGTGCGCAGTCGAGAACGGCGCCGTTCACGAGCTCGAGACGTCCGGCCGTCGTCAGGCTCGCGCCTTTCGTCAGCGCGACCCGAGCCCCGTCCGAGACGCAAAAGACGTTGTTCGACGCTGCCGCCGCCGCGCCGCGTTGGCGCTGACCTGAATCGGCCCGTCGAAAGTCGCGCCATCCCTGATGACGAGGCGGTTCGGCCCCGCGTTCGGACTGAGCGAGAAGTAGTTGGCGACCGAGAGATGCGTTCCCTGACCGGCGACCGTCAGCACGTTGCCCCTGTCGTTCGCGCCGTCGCCGAGAAACATTCGGTCGTTCGCCGTCCTCAATGTGCCGCTCGACAGGAGGTAGTCCCGACCTGCCCCGTTAAAGAAGACGCGGTTGTCCGCCGTCAGGACATGGTCGGCGCCGAGGGCCAGCTCCAGATTCGCCGACAGGCTCAAGTTGCAGACGGTCAGCGACGAGGCGGCAGCCAAAGTCAATGGAGAGGACTGCTCGGTCGAGACGGATGCCGTATCCGTCTCACCAGGGATTTGCCCCCCCCCCCCCGTTGTCCGCGAGGGCGAGATCGCCGCCATCTGAGCGACCCCACGTGTATTCGTCCGCAAGGCCCGACAGGATGCCTGCCGAAACCGCCAACAGTGCGACTTGAACTTTCATTCGTTATTCCTTTTTTGCTTGAGAACAGTGCGTAGAATACCAAAAAACTCCGCACAAGAAAAGGAAGCCTTTCGCAAATCACTTCGGAAGCAATTCGCACAGCAATTTTCGATGATGAATTCCGAAATTGGCGTTTACCTCAACACAGCCATCTTTAGCACGAACGGCAGCGGTGCGTTCGCGAGGCGTGGCGGGAGGCGCACGACCGTCTGCGACCCCTCGCGGCGCACGGGCAGCGCATCCGTCTCGCCCAGCGTCGTGATGCGCGCGTTCGCCGGGAACTCGCAGTCGAGCGCGACTTCCGCCGCCGGTTCCTTGACGATGGCGTAGACCGCCTTGCCGTCCTTCGACCGCGTGTAGTCGACGGCCGATGTCGAGAACGGCGCGACAATGCGCGTCGCGTAGATCGCCTCGCCGTTCCGCTCCAGCCAGCGTCCAATCGAGAGCAGGCGTTCCTCCTGAACCTTCGGGATCGCCCCCTGCGCGTCGAGGTTGACGAGCAGGAGCAGGTTGCCGCCGCGCGCGACGATGGACGTGAAATGGCAGATGAATTCCCTGTCCGACATCACCATCGACGGATCGAGTTCCTCCATCCAGTGGTTGCCGTAGGCTTTCGATATGCCGGAGCACGATTCCCACGGATGCCACGTCTTCGGGTCGATGTTCTCCGCTGTGTCGCCCCATTCGTCCGTGAAGAAGTCGCCGCGCACCGTCCGGCAGCCGATGAACTTGATGCCCTTGCGCGCGAACGCCGCCTCCTCGGACGGGTCGAGCCGCCCGTAGCGGTCGTTGCAGCAGACCTCCTTGCGCCCCTCGGCCCGGTTGTAGAAGTAGGCGGTGATGTCGTAGGACCCGTTCTCCGTCGCGCGCGTCGCCCAGTCCGCGTCGTACCAGAGGATGTCGGGGTCGTACCTGTCGATGAACGCCGTCATCTGCGGCACGATGTACTCGCGGACGAAATCCCGGACGGCTATCTTGCCGGACGCCCTGCCCTCCATCTCCGGCGTGTAGTCGGCGGCCTTGCCGCCCCAGACCTTCATCCTGATCGAGCCGTCGTCCTGAAGGATCGGATACTCCCATTCGTCCGCCTGCGAGTTGTATACGCCGAACTTCAGCCCCTCGGCCCTCGCCGCGTCCGCCATCTCCCTCGCGAAGTCGCGCTTCGCCGGGCCGTGCACCGCGTTGCGGAACGTGAACGGATCGTCCCAGAGGCAGAAGCCCGAATGGTGCTTGAGGAACGGCACGACGTATTTCGCGCCGCACCGGCGGAAGACCTTCATCATCTTCGCCGCGTCGAACCGCTCGCCGCGAAAGAGGCCGATGAAATGGTCGGGCTTGAAGTCCGCGCCCCAGTTCTTGCGGTGGTACGCCGCCGCACTGTCGGCCGCCGCGTATTCGGGACGGCACTTGTACTCGTACCAGTCCGGATAGAGCCGCGCACCCTTCACATACGGCGAATAGGCCGCAATCGACCAAGGCCCCCAGTCAACGAACATGCCGAGCTTCGCGTCAACGAACCACTCGGGACAGGCATGGCGATCCATGCCGGCGCCGGTCGCGGCGTATTTTCCCGTGCGGTTGACGGCGTCAACCTTCGCCATCTGCGCCCGTGCGCGCGCGATCGTCTCCGCCGAATGGTCGCGGGCGATCTCCGGCAGCGTCTTCGGGAACGGCGGCGCCGGCGACCAGTCCTTCGGACGGCGATACTTCTCTGGGGCGGTCGGTACGTCGGCCAATGCCGCCGAACGCCCCTTGAACTCGTCCGAGAAGACGGCATTGTCCGCCGGGGCGAGCGTGCTGTCGGCATTCGCCGCCGCACACGCGAGCGCGCTCGCGACGAGCGCACCTTTAGAGATCGAATACTGTGCCATGTTGCTTAACTCCAGGGATGTGTTGAACAGATCGGTTGTGCTTGTGCAGCTCGCTTCGGGATGCCGCTCGCCCCGCCGAACGCGCCGACACCGCAGCGGAGCGGCGCGTCGAGGCGCGCACGACGAGCGGCGCCGGCAGCAGGATCTCCGCCGGCGGCAGCGTTGGGTTCACGAGCCGCCGCAGAAGCCGGTCGAACGCCGTCTCGGCGATGAGGTCGCACGGCTGGTGAATCGTCGTCAGCTGCGGCGTCATGACGCGCGCCGTGCTCGTGTCGTCAAAGCCCGCGAGCAAAATGTCGTCCGGCACACGCAGCCCCAGCCCGTCCAGCGTGTTCTTCAGGAGCGCCGCCGTGAGGTCGGTGCCGCAGATGATCGCGTCCGGCCTGTGCCGGCGCACGTGCCGCCGAATCGCCGCCGTGTCTTCGGGTCGCGCGTCAATGACGCCGCCCTCGGACGCGACACCCCGCATCCGCAGCGCGTTCATCACGCCGTTGACGCGCCGGTACATGTTCGCCGAATGGTCGGCGTGCATCAGGAAGTGGACGTTCCGCGCGCCCGCCGCGAGCAGGTGTTCGGTGAGGCAGCCGCCGGCCGACTCGTTGTCGATGCTCACGAGGTCGTAGTCGCTGCGGCGCGGCGGCTTCACGAAGTCGCAGTCGATCAGCACGACCGGCACCTGCGCGTCCGCGAAGACGGACAGGATCTCGCGGTTGCACGCCTCCGTGTCCGTCACGAACTCCAGCGGCTGGTAGATGACGCCGGAGACGCCCTCGCGCACGATCGTCTCGGCGAACCGCTTCGCCTGGTCGACGCGCGCCTTCGCGTCCTTCGCGGAGACGTCGCCGAAGAGCAGCGTCCGCTCGGCCTTCTGCGCACAGCGCGAGACGCCGCTCACGAGGGCGGAGAAGAAGTCCGAGTAGGCGACGCCCGGTACGATGAGCCCGATGGGGCCGCCGCTCCGCTGGGCGCTCTTCGTCAGGAACGTGCCCTTGCCGCGCCGCCGCACGAGGTAGCCCTTCGCGCTCAGGTTCTGAAGAGCCTGCGCGACGACCGAGCGCTTGACGCCGAAGCGGCGCGCGAGTCCGCGCTCGCTGGGGAACGGATTCGCCGCCGCAAGGTACTTTCCGCTGAGGATTTCCTTCCTCAGGGTCGCAATGATCAGGCTTGTCTCGTTGGCTTTCATGAGTCGATTCCCGGCTACAGGTTGTAGTATAGCCGAAATCTGTCCCAAAAGCCAATCTGGCTGGCCACTTTTCTGGTCAGGAGTCGTCGCGGCATGGCCCATTGGCCCGACAGCGCACCCGAACCGATTACACGGGTTCGAGAATCCAGCGCTTGTTGAACCAGTACCAGTCGCCCGGACGCTCGCGAATGGCGGCGTCCAGAAGCCGCATCGCCTCGCGCGTCAGGCGCGCAGCCTCGGCCTTCTTGTCCGCCGCGTGCGGATCGGGCCGCAGCGTCGCGAGGTGGTTGAGGACGTGGCGTCCGTTTTCGCGATACATCTGCGCGACGACGATCGGCGCGTTGCAGCGGACGGCGAACATCGCCCCCGCATGCGAGACGTTCGCCTTGCCGCCGAGGAAGTCGGCCGAGACGTCCGGCCGGCGGACGCGCAGGTCTGGCAGAATCGCGAACGCGCGCCCTGCCTCCAGCTTCTCCTTGATCCGCACGAGCGTCTCGCGGCAGTCGCGGTCCAGCACCTCGATGTCGCCGTACTGGCGCTTCATCCAGGCGTCAAGCTTCGGGTTGCGCTGGCGCGCGGCGATGGCGAAGAGCGGCAGCCCGTACTTCGCCATCGACCAGGCCGCCATGTACCAGTTGCCGGAATGCGGCACCATGATGACGACGCCCCTGCCCTCGTCGACGTAGGCCTGAAGCCTGTCCTTGTAAAGGGCCCCGTCGACGACATGACGATCCATCCACGCCCGGTCAAGGCGCGGCGCACGCATCATCTCGACGCCGGTCTGGAAAACGTTCTGCAACGAGCGGACGGCGACCGCCGTCGCCTCCTTCTCGCTCATCGCGGGAAAGACGCTGCGGATGCGCGCGAGCGTCCGCGCACGCTTGAAGCCGAAGACGCGGAACGCCATCCAGCCCAGTCCGCGCGCCGCCGCCGTCGCGAGCGGATAGGGAATCGCGTTCACGAGCGCGCAGACGGCGCGGAGCGCACCGTATTCCACGTTGACGGCAAAACGCGACTTCATCGAACAAAGCCCCCCTTCCGTCTCGCTCTACCGCCGCTGCTGGAAGAGCGGCGCGGCGAGCTCGTAGAGTTCCTGATCCCGCTGCAGCCGCTGGAAGAGCGTCTGCGAATCGATTCGGTAGCCCTGGATGAAGCTCTGCTGCGCGGCCTGCTTGCGCCCCGTGCGGTGCTGGAGCTTCGCGAGGTCGGCCCAGGCGTTCGCGTCGCCCTGCGGATTCGCCTTCAGGTAGCGGTTCAGCGCCTTCTCGGCGTCCGCGTCCTGCCGCGCGTCGAGGAAGATGCGCACCAGCAGCTGCAGGGTCTGCGCATCGGCCGTCTTGTCCGCGAGGCCGTGCGCGAGCGACGCGGCCTCCGCGACGCGCCCCAGCTCGTAGTAGCAGCCCGCGAGCGCGAGCGTGTCCGCGTCATCGAGCGTCTTGTCGCGCCGCTTCGCCTCCAGCCGCTGGACTTCCGTCGTCAGGGCGCGGACGCGCGTGACATAGCTTCGGAGGCTCGCCGTGCGCTTGTTGTTGGGGTCGATCAGATCCGTGTAGTCCATCAGCTCCAGCACGATGTCCCACTTGCGGAACGGCAGCAGGCATTCCTGCGCGTAGCGGAACGTCGCCTCCGGCGAAGCCGGGTAGAGCAGCACCGCCTCGCGGAACGCCTGCGCGCCCTCGCGGTAGCGCCCCTGCTTCTGGTAGAGGCCAGCGATCGCCGCGCGCAGCTTCGAGAAGCTCTTCTGCCCCGCGAAGTCGCGCCGGTACATCGGGTCGTCCAGGAGCCGCCGCGTGTACCAGTCCCAGAAGTCGCGGTCCTGCGCGGCGCGCTTCGCGTCATACGGCGTCGGGTCGGCGTTGATCTTCATGATGAGGCCGTGCGGCGAGAGGTACGGGTACATCCACGGGATGACGTACGACTCCTCGACGTAGAACGCGTGCCGCAGACGGTCGTGGTCGTGCATCATCTTCGTGAGGATGCCGTTGATCTCCATGACGCCGAGGGCGCCCGTCACCTGCACACGCCCGTTCTGGATCTGCAGGTCGCCGTTCGCCGGGCGCACCCCGCGCTGAACCTCGTCCACGTAGATGTTGAACGCCTCGGCCGAGTCCTCCTTCGACGGAATCCAGATCTCGTCGCCGTAGAGGTCGCGCTCGACGGACATGTACGTGTCGTCCGCGAGGGCGTTCTGCGTGATGAGGTAGACGTCGGGACGGAACTTCGCCGAATAGATCATGTAGGTCGGCACGAACCGCCCTGGATCGGTTCCGCCGAAGAAGATCGCGAACTTCTCCATCGGCGGCGGATACGTCGGGTCGGGCAGCGGCTCCTCGTCCGCGACGACCTGCTCGTTGATCGCCTTCGCGCCCTCCAGCTGGTAGGCGCCGAACTGCCAGCCGAAGGTGTGGCCGTTCTGCTCGTTGCCGCCGAGCTCGAAGACCATCCGCTCGTCGGTGTAGTTCTGGACGATCGGGTAGACGGCGCAGACGAGGATCGTCAGCCCCGCGACGCACGCGGCGATCGCGATGCCGCCGCTGCGGCGGATGCGGCGGCTCGTCAAGCGCTGCTCCACGCCGTCCGCCGGCAGGACGTTCGCCGCCTTGCGCTGGAAGATCCGCAGCGCGGCCGCCGCCGTGAAGACGAGGCCGTAGCCGATCCAGAGCGCGATCATCGCGTGCGAGGAGATGAACTTCACCTTCTGGATGAAGCCGTCCTGCACGTCGCCCTTCACGTTCGCGAGCAGGATGAGGAGGCCGGACATCATGAGGAAGCACGCCGCCGCCGCGACCATCCACTGCCAGAACGTCTTGCGGTGCGACTTCTCGACGATCCAGTGGCCCGCCGCGAACGGCACGAGCGCGAACGGCACGAGCAGGTCGGTGAACTGCACCATCACGTCGCCGAAGTAGTGGCCCATCTGCCGGAAGAAGAACGAGAGGAACGCGCCGACGGACGGGAAGCTCGGCACGCCGATCGCCTCGTACTGGCCGCGCATGATCGCGTGCTTGAAGCCCTCCCACGTGCGCGGATAGCCCCAGTTCATCGGCGGGTTGCGCAGGTCGGATACGATCGGCATGTAGGCGTAGAACGAGACGCCGAGCTGCGCGAAGAACGCCGCACCCGCGACGGAGCGTCCGTTCGGCAGGGTCAGCCACGCGAGCGCCAAGAGGACGAAGTTCCACGCGATCGGCCAGGCGAACCACCAGCTCGCCGGATGCGTCAGCCCGTTCAGCGCGCCGTGCGACAGGAGGATGAACGCCGCGACGTGAAGCCCCGCGACGGGAATCGCGAACGAGAGGCCCTTGCGGACGAACGACGTCAGCACGAAGAGCAGCGCGACGAGGAGCGCGAACATCCCCGTCGACTTGCCCCACGGGAACGCGGGCCCCGTGTAGCCCGCCGCGTCCGCCGTCGGCACGGTGGCCGCGACGAGGATCGCCGCGAGCGACAGCCCGGCGGAGACGAGCAGTTCGCGGTTGAACTGCGCCGCGAGGCGCGGGAAGAGGCCGTCCGCGTCGTCGTCCGCCCCCTTCAGGGACGCGAGGACGGCCGCGACGACCGATCCGGCGCAGAGCGCGGCGATCACGGCGTAGCGCGTCGGCGCAATGAGCGGCGCGATCTCGGCCGTCACGCCCGTCCACGTGTTCTTCGAGACGAAGACGAACGACGTCAGGAAGACGAGCGCAGCCGCGCCGCCGCCCACGGCGAGGACGACCTTCGCCGCCTTCTCGGCCTGGCCGCGCCGCTTCAGGACGGCCGCCGCGACGAGCGCGCCCACGAGCGCGACGAGCGCGACCGCGAGCACCGTCGAAGACGGCGTCGTGACGGCCTCGTTCACGAGCGGTGCGTGCTTGCTGATGACGTTCGCCTGCATGTAGCGGTCGGCGCGCGCGAGCTGGCCGATCTGCAAGAGCTGCCACGTCATCCCGACGGGCACGAGGTAGATGAAGACGTCGCGGAAGAGCCCGATGTTGCGCATCGCGATCACGAGCGCGAGCGGCACGATCGCGAAGAGAAGCACCTGATAGTTCGTGAGACCGAGGCCGAAGACGAACGCCGTCATCCAGAGGATCTTGTCCGACGGACGACGCATCCAGCGGTAGGAGAGCAGGAAGACCCACATCAGGAAGAGTGCGTTCAGCGAGTAGATCTCGACGATCGTCGACTGCGACCACTCGACCGGCGAGAGCGAGAACGTGAGCGCGCCGCCCACCGCGCCGCCGAACGCGAGCAGGCCCGACGGACGGATCGCGTGGAAGTCGGGGTTCTCGTCATCGCGGCCGATGAAGTCGCACGACGAGCGGCAGATGAGCATCGCCGTGCAGCCCGCCGCGAGCGCGCCGAACGTCGCCGAGCAGAGCGAGACGGCCCACGCGGGCGTCGGGTGGCCCATGTACGTCACCCAGCCGAACGCCTTGCAGAACAGCCACGAGCAGAACGTCCAGAACGGATAGCCCGGCGGATGCGGCACACCGAGGTTCGCGGCGGCGGTCGCCAGCTCGCCCGAGTCCTCCAGGCCGACGGAGGGGCCGAGCGTGAGGAAGTAGACGACGAACGTGATGAGCGTGGCGGCCCAAAACGCCGCCCAGTCGAGCTTCGTAAAGAACTTGTCCTTCATATGGGCGTTGAATTATACCAAAAAACCGCCGCTGTTTCTTCACCGCGCCGCAGCACTGCTTTAGAGACAGGAGTCCTTGCGTGCGCGCCACAGCCTGTGCGACAGCAGGACAAGCCCCAGCGCGACATACCAGGCGAGGCAGGTGGACACGGGCCATTTCGGGACCTCGGCGTTCGCCCCCGGCAGACGAGCAACGCCGTCGGAGAGGATGACCATCGCGCGCGTGAACAGGGCCGAGAGGCCGTTGAGGTGCGCCGCCAGCGGCTCCGACACGAAGCTCGCCAAAAGCCCGACCGCGCCGGCGTAGACCGTCACGCCCGCCGCCGGAACGAGCGCGAGATTCGCCAGAATGCCCCCCGGCGTCACGCGCCCGAACACGTGCGCGGCGATCGGCACACCCGCCGCCCAGGCGGCGACGGCCACGGCCAGCGTCTTGCCCAGCCCCTCCGGGCGGTCGCGCAGACGGTCGCCGACGACGAGAATCGCCAGCATGACGGCGAACGACAGGCCGCACCCGACATCCTCGATCATCGTCGGCCGCAGGCCGTAGACGCCGAGAAACGTCAGCGACCACGCGACGACACCGTTCGGCCGTCGCCCGAACAGCGGCGCGAGACAGGCGAGGCTCGCCATCACGCCGGCCCGCACGGCGCTCGGCGGAAAGCCGATGAGCGCCAGGTACGCCCAGAGAATCGGAATCGTCGCCGCCGCCGCGAACCGTCGCGGCAGCCAGAGGAGACGCAGCAGGAAAACGAGGACGCGCGCAATCGCCATCACGTGCAGCCCCGAAATCGCGAACACGTGAATCGTCCCCGCCCCGACAAACGTCTGGCGGAGCGGACGCGGCAGGTTCGCGCGCTCACCGAGCAGGATCGCCCGGTTGAGTGCGACAACCTCGCGGTCGAACGCGATGCCGAGGGACACGCGGCGCATGAAGTCGCGTCGCGTCGCCCGCAGGGCCGGCGGCACGTCCGTCGCCGCCCCACGCCGCCGCGTCGCCTCACACAGCCACGGGCTTTCTCGATAGACGCGCGCACGTTCGCCCGTCACGGCCCAGAAGAGCGTCGCCCCCGCCAGCGCCAGCGCGGCGAGCGGCCAGGCGCGGACAGCCCCGGCATAGCCGAAGACCGCGACCAGCAGCGCGCACACGGCGACAACCGGCCAGACCGCCGTCAGCATCGGCGTCTGCGCGGCGACGAACTCGCCCGCCGCCAGCGCGGCACAGGCGAAAAGCAACTTGTTGGATGTCGTCAAGGTCCTTTTCCCTTCGATGTGCGCATATCATAGCACATCGCGGGAAAAGAAGCCTTAATTTTACCTTAAGATTTACCTTAAGATTTCTTAAGGTTCACCCGCTTTCGGCGTCGCGGTGCATCGACGCATCGACTTCGCTTCATTTCAGGGCACCTCCTTCAAACGGGTGGTCACCGGCGTGAAGACCATGTTCCGGAAGTCGCAGCCGCTGTGGTCGCCCTGCAGGATGAAGGGTCCCGGCGCGTTGACGTCGCAGTCCATCGCGCCGCCCGTCACGCCGACGACCGGCAGGTTGTCGACCGTCTTCACGCCGTTGAGGACGATCGTGCAGTGGCGGTTCACGAACCAGACGTCGACGTGCTGCCATTCGCCGAACGGCCTCTCCATCGGGGCGAGCGCCTCGGAGAGACCGCACAGGACGCCGCTGTTGCGATTGTCGAGCGCCCAGCCGTACGAGTCGCAGATGTTGACCTCGAACCGTCCCTTGAGCCACACGCCGGAATTGCTCAGCTCCGGCAGACGGAAGTCGAACGAGAGCCTGCCGTCGCCGAAGTCGCGCCGCTTCGTCTTCAGGTTGCAGCCCGCCACCCAGCCGCCGGACGGCGTGAGCTTGTGTGCCGTCGAAAGGATGCCGTCCCGGAACGACCACTGGTTCGGCAGCGGCGTCGCCTTCTGGTCTTCCTCCCAGTCGGCGAGGCCGTTCGCCAGCAGGTCGATCGGCTCTCCGTAGACGAGCGTCGCGAGATCCGGCGCAGGGCCGGGGGCGGGGACGCGCGCGCAGACGAACGAGCCGAGGTCGGGGTCTGTCCCCGCAATCGGCTGGGCCCAGAAGTTGAGATCCTTCATCTCGACCTTCAGGCGGTCGCCGTCCACCAGCGAGCAGAAGAACCACTTGAAGTGCGTGAGCCGCCGCTGGACATAGCGGTTCGCGCCCTTCACGGACGCGGGCGGGCCCTTGCGCGGCTGGCGGAAGGCGAAGACGCCGTTCGCATAGGAAATCGTCTCTGGGTACTGGGGAATGCCCCAGCGCCAGAGCATGATCGCCTGCGGACGCCCGATCGCGTCACGGGCGAGCGAAAGCCAGACCGCCGGATCGTGCTTCTCCCCCGGCAGGTTCCCCGCCCACATGCCCAGAACGGCCTCCGCCTGCGGCGTGGCCGCTGCCGACGCCAACGGCGCGAGCGCCAACCCCGCCGCCGTGCCAGCCACGGCCAGTTTCATCTTCATCTGCTTCAGGTTCATCATCCGTTCCAACCTCCGTTTTCGTGCGCTGTCCGCACCTTGCCTTACACGTTCGCGACCTGCCGACGACACCCGCCGTCGCACACATCCCGAACACAACGGAGAATAGTATACCAAAAATTTTCGGAAAAAGAGCCAAAAAATCGTAAAAATTTTACGCCACTGAAACGAAAAATCTCCATCAAATCAATACGGGGGGCCTGTCCCCAAATCTGGCAGGATTTCCCTAAACGCTTTTCAGGACGCCGCGACCTCGACCTGGCGGTCGGAGAGGTTGCGCATCTCGGCGTCGAATGCCGCGCCGACGAGCGTCACCTTCTTGCCGCACCGCAGCCACTTCTCGTGGTAGCCCTTCGCCTTGATCTGCGCGAGCGCGGCGGCGGCCGTGTCGTTCAGCTTGAACTCGAAGACGAAGACGTTGCGCGGCGTCTCCACGACCGCGTCCACGCGGCCTCGGTTCGTCCAGCACTCCGCGTGGGTGCGCGCGCCGATCAGCACGAACACCGCGTAGAAGAGCGACTGGTAGTACTTCTCGCGCTTCAGCGTGACGTTCGCCGGGATGTTCGCGAAGAAGCACGAGAGCGCGTCCAGCATGTCGTCCACGTCGTCCGCCCGCAGGGCCTCCACCATCTGCGTCAGCAGCGAGGCGTGCTCGGCGGCCGGCAACGCCGAGAACGTGCGCGAGACGGCCTTCGAGAAGGCGTTGCGCACTTCGTCGTTCGGGAAGCCGAGCGTGTACTGCGTGTAGACGCCCTCGCGCGCGCTGCCCGTGATCGTGAGATAGCCCGTCTGGTAGAGGAGCGGCAGCAGCTCCGGCGCCGAGGGCTCGTAAACCGAGAAGGCTCCCTCGTCCAGCGTCACGCCGTCGACCTGCTCCGGCGCGTCCTTCAGCAGCTGCAGAAGGAACGTCGGCGTCCCCGTCTCGAACCAGTACTCGCCGAACTTGCCCGCCGAGAGGCACTTGCCGACCGAGACGGGATTGAAGACCGACACGGCATTCTCCGCGAACCGGTAGCCGTCGTACATCTTCACGAGATGCGCGAACGTCGCCTCCGGGTTCCAACCATAGTTTGTGCCGAGAGCCGCAAGCGACTGGGGGAAGTTCGCCTTCACCTCCTCGTGCGTGTAGCCGAAGAGCGTCGCGACGCGCGCGTCCATCGAGAACTCGTTGAGGTTGTTGAGGTCAGAGAAAATCGACACCTTCGAGAACTTCGACACGCCGGTGATGAACGCGAAGCGCTGAAGCCCCTCGCACGTCTTGATGACGCCGTAGAACGACTTGAGGACTTTCCGGATCTCGTCGACGTCCGGATTGCCGAGATGCCCGAGGAGCGGCTTGTCGTACTCGTCCACGAGCAGGACAAGCTGATTGACGGACGCTCCCGCATCACGTTCCTTCGCCTTGCGGTCAGCGGCGGCGATGATGTCCATCATGAGGAACTTGAAGCGTCCGGCCAGCGGCTCGCCCTCGCGCACGGGCACGCCAAGACGCGCGGCCTCCGAACGCAGCAGGGAGGCGATGGCCTCCTTCAGCTCGGCGGCGCTGTCCGCCTGGCAGTCCGCCATGTCGAGCTTGAGGACGGGATACGTCTTCGACCAGTCCCAGTCCGGCTCGATGGCAAGCCCCCTGAACAAGTCGCGACGCCCCTCGAAGAGGCACTGGAGCGTCGAGACGGCGAGCGATTTCCCGAAGCGGCGCGGGCGCGCAACGAAGAACTGCGCACCGAGCGAGCCGTCCGCGAGCGTCTTCAGGATCGCCGTCTTGTCCACGTAGACGAAGCCGCCCTGGCGGACGCGCTCAAACGAATAGGTGTCTGTCGCTATCTTTTCCATGCCGCACATTATACCAAACTTACCCCTGCCGTGTGCCGATACCGTCAAGTCTCCTCAGCGAATGATCAGGAGCGCGCCGAAGCGGTAGCCGAACGAGATTCGCTTGCCGTCCTTGGAAAGCCGCACGGCCCACGGATGGGGGACGACGACTGGCTGTCCGTCCGTGCCGACGAACTCGACCTCCGGCAGCGCCGTCAGCGGCTCCGTGACCGTGATGACCGTGCGGAAGCGGACGGGCTCGGCCGTCTGCAGGGCCTCCGCGCCAGTAATGCGGATTTTCGCCCCGTCACGGAACGCGAGCGACGGTGCTGTCAGGGACGGCGGCGCGTCGGAGAGGAGCGCGCTCGCCGGAAACTCGATGTCACCGCCGGGGAAGGCTTCCGCCGACGCGAACGCAAGCGCACCCGCCTCGACGCGCGTCGCGCCGCCGTAGGTGTTCGCGCCCGTGAGCGTGAGCGTACCCGCGCCGCGCTTCGTGAAGCCACCCGCCACGTCCGCCGCCGTCCACGTGACCGGGCACGTGTAGCGCGTCGTGCCGTCGGGACTGTCGAGCGTGACGGTCGTGTCTTCGCCGTAGCCGCTGCCCTTCCCCGTCACGACGATGCGCACGGGCTTGAGCGTCTTCTCGTCGATCTCCAGAAACGCCGACGCACCCGTGCCGGAGCCGCGGATGCGGACAGAGACCGGCGTGCCGTAGAACGTCTTGGAATCGGAGAACGCCGCATAGTTCTCCGGATCGCTTTCCGCCGTCGGAAGGTCGATCGACCGGATGGAGCAGCCCGTCGGCTTCTGGAACGCCGTCGCGATCTTCACCGCCTGATCGCCCGTATCGACGACAGCGCCGCCAGCGTGAACGTAGACGGACGTGCGATAGGCCTTGTCCATCGGCGTGGCGACCAACGGCGCAAAGACGCCGCCGTCAAAGTTCACCGTGAGTTCCGTCTCCTCCTTGCCGCGAATGTTCCGGGCGCGGATGACACCGCCGTCGGACAGGTTCACGACGGCGCCCGACGCGCTCGGAAAGATCGACCCGCCCTCCACGTGCAGGACAGACGAGCCGCCCGCCACCGACAGCGTGTAGGGGTTGCTGCCTGTCGCGTCATTGCCCAGCACAAGATTCTGCGCCTTCAGCGTCAGCGTGCCGCCGCTCACGAACAGGTCGGCGCCGCCCGTCTGTCCGAGACGAAAGCCCCAGCTGCCGTCCCCGATCGTAGCCGTGCCGCCTGTCATCCAGACCGCGCCATAGCCATTGAAGCCCCACGAGCCATGGCCGTTGCCGTTGCCCGCAAGGGTCAGGTTCGCGCCCGGCTCGACCTTGAGGGCGACGGGCGGCGAGGCGGTGTCTGGAACGGACGACGGCACGTAGCCTTCCACCGAGGCGCCGTTCCCGTAGAGCAGCATCCCCTGTTCGAGCCACGTCGTCCCGTTCATCTTCGATTCGCCGCAGATGCGCAGGACGCCGGCGCCCGCCTTTCGGAACGTCTTGCCGTCGGCCAGCGACAGGCCGCCCTTGAACGTCAGGCGACCGCCATCCAGGACACGAACGCGCGTCGCATCGGCCATCGCCTGAACGGGTCCTTCGATCACGTTCAGGTCAAGGGTCTCGTGCGCGCCGTTCTGAGCCGAAAGGGAATAGACGTCCGCCGAGTTGCAGTTCCGCGCCAGCTCCACCGTCCAGGCGAGCGGGTTTCTCATGTAGTTCATGAGCAGGCGTCCCGCCTCAACGCAGAGGACGTTCGCACTCGTCCCATTCAACTTGGCATTTTCGATAAGAGTCATCGAGACGCCGTTGACGCCGATTCCGCCGGGATTCACGAGTTCGACATCCCGGAACTGGAGGAAGCCCGATCCCGTGCCGATAAGGGTGCTGCCCTGAAGATCCCAAGTGCCGTTCTGGGCGGTGAACGTTCCGGCCGCGACATTAATCTCGCCGTTGAAGGTGTTCACTTGTCCGCTTGAATCGAGCGTGTACGTGCCGCTCCCGGACTTGACGATTTTCGTCGCGCCCTCCGGCACGGTCCCCGTGACGGTCTCGTCGCTGGTGACGTCCAGCTCCCATGTGGAGGCCGACGCCATCGACAGAGCAGACAGGACAGCCACGACGGCGACAGCGGCCGTGCAGTGGGCATTCTTCTTGTGCGTGTTTCTCGTTTTCATGGTCTTGAACCTTTCTCTTGTTTCGTTTATGTTTCGTTTATGGGTTAGCATTTCAGTATTGCATCAGCTGAAGGTCGTTTGGCCCCAACGTCAGCTTGCGCCACACGTCGCCCAGCCGATAGGCGATGTCCTGACGCTCGCTTGTCGCATTTCCGAAGACAAGCGCCCGGCGACCGTCCAGCGACTCGTAGGCCGCGCAGAAGACCGCCGGCATATCCGTCCGCGCCGT
>CAKTZI010000029.1 GCA_934635385.1 uncultured Kiritimatiellota bacterium
CAGGGATGGCGTCCGACGCCCTTAGACAACGCCCGAAAGTTTCGCATGAAATTTACAGTTGCTGACCCTTTTACCCCTTTACCCCTACCAATAGGGTCTTGTGGTGGAGTAGGAGTGGTGGAATTTGACGATAGCATATGATGATCTGGGGGCGTCAATGTGCGTATGGCCGTGAAATCAGTTGCCGGCGCCGAGCAGGCCGCCGACGATTCCACCGAGCACGGCCGCGCCGAGCGCCATCCAGCCATCCGCTTCCGAGGGTCGGTTGTCGTGATGGCGTTCTGGTGGCGGAGGCGCCTCAGGACGTCGCGGCGCAGGCTTCGGACGCGGTGCGGGCTTTGGCTGCGCAATGCGGCGGGTGTTGTCGTGTCGTGTCGGCGCACGTCCGAGGCGCTCATTACGGGGCGCGGGCATCTGTTGGCGTGAGGGCGCTTTTTGCGGCGCTCGGTTGCTGGGTTTGCCGGGGGCGGCCAGCGACGTGCCGCAGATCGCGAGGCACACGAGGCCAATGGTCATTGTCTTCAGGATGTTCTTGTTCATCTTTCTGCCAACCTTTCCGGGCTTTTTGCCCTTACGAGAGAGCAAGGCGGGTTTCTGCGTGATTTCTGACAATCGGAATTCGTGGGGACAGACCCCCATTCGGTGGGGCCTGTCCCCATGTGTGTACGCCAAAAATGCCTGAAAACGAACCGTTTTTCATCAGATACCGTAAAAATGAGAATCATCTGCGGAAAATTTTGTGGAAGCCCAGTTTGCACGGCGCGCAGTGAATATGCTATAATCCAAATTCGTTATGAATGAACCTGTCGGGATTGACTTTACCTCGCTTGGATGAACGCATTTGAGCAACATTATGACGAGGCGGGAGAGCCGGGCAAACGCGAACGTGCGTATGCCTGGGCTACGGCAATCGGCTTGCAGGACGTCGACGGCCTGAAGCCGTCGACGCATCTTTATGAGACGGCGCGCCGCCATATCGAAGGCGAAATCACCCAGGAGGAAGCGAGGCGGCTCGTCGACGAGTACTACGAGACCAAGGATGGGCACGACCTGCCGCGCGACACGCAGGAGGCGGACAAGGTCGCCGCGCGGATGGTCGCCGTCATCAACTCGCCGTCGTTTGTCTTCTCGCCCGAATATTACATTGCGCTTCACGGACGCATTTTCGACGGCATATTTCCGCACGCCGGAACGGTTCGTGAAGTCGAGCTGACGAAGAGGGAAGACGTGCTGAACGGCGATACTGTCGCGTATGCGCCCTCGTTCATGATTCGCACACAGCTTGAGGTCGAGTTCAATCGGGAACGGCATTTTGTCTACAAGGGTCTCTCGGAAGATGCGTTCATTGCGCATTTTTCCTCGTTCATTGCGACCATCTGGCAGATTCACCCGTTTCGCGAAGGCAACACCCGCACGACGGCGTTGCTGGCGATCAAGTACCTGAAGTCCAAGGGCTTTGACGTCACCAATGACCTCTTTGCCACGAAGTCGTGGTACTTCCGCAATTCGCTGGTGCGGGCCAATTATGAGAATGCGCGACTGGACGTCGTGAAGACCACGGCCTACTTGGAGGAGTTCTTCAAGGTGCTTTTGCTGGGCGCGAACATCGAGCTGAAGAACCGCTTTCTGCGGATTGGCTTCGAGTATGGCTCGAAAACTGCCGATTCGGTGGCCGGATTGCATCGAAAACTGGATTCCGAAATCAGAAAACTGCCGATTGATGTCGAAAAACTGCCGATTCGCGCGCCGACCAAGCGGCACTTATTGCTTCTGTGGCAGAAATTTGGCTTGGTTGGAGAGGTGTTTGGCCCTGCTCAGATTGTGGAAGCGGTCGGCGTCAAGGATCGCGCCGCTCGCAACCTGATTTCGCTGATGCGTGCAAACGGTATCGTCGTGGGTGCGCATGGCTGCGGCAAAGGCAAGGTTCGGTTTGCATCCGCAGATGGTCGCTGACGGGGAAAGGGGGGCAGACACCAGTGGTAGGGTTGTAGGGGAGGTCCTTGCCTTGCTGTGCGCGATGTGACTATGGCATAATCTTTACAACTTATGCGGCAAGGCGCAGAAGTTGTAAAGATAGAGGCAGCAAAAATGATTCGACGTGACGCATACTTGAAAGAGTTGGCTGATTCGATGTGGAATGGCCAGGTGAAGGTTGTCACCGGCAGTCGACAAAATCCTTGCGCGTTCCGCGATTCGTGATCGCATTGATTTTCATGGCCGCGATGTCTCGGATTCCAGCAAGCCGAACCCCGCATGCTTCAATCGGCTGATCCAACCAAGGGTATTCGTCATACGTCACGCAGTCCACCTTGACGCCATCAGCATAGAAGAACTGAAGCTTCCCGTTCGTGCTTCCGCTCGACTTGCGTGTCGTCCCAACGGTTTTCAGCACAGCGAGAAGATCTGCATCCAACGGCCAACTCCCAAACAAATCCAAGTCGACGCTGATTCGATGCCCAAGCTGAAGGGCCAACGACGTTTCTCCGACGAGACGCGTCTGGACAAACGCGGGCAAAGACTGGATTCGCGTCAACAGGGAAAGCGTTTCGGGAGCTATCGTTTCAAGGTGCAGCATCTGAAAGTCTCCTCCTTGACATCTCCGAGACAGGCGGCAAACGCGAGCGTCACCGGATCAAGCGAGCAAATCTGCTGCGCCTCGGCGACGACGACCGGCATCGTGTAGTGCGCCACCATCTTGCGCAGGTCGGACAGCTCGCCGCGCTCCAGGACGCGCTCGATCACGTACCGGCGGTGCGTCTGCTCGTCAATCGTTTCGGGACGGACACTCTCAGCCCCATTTCCTCAATTATGGTATAATGACGGCATGAAAAACATCCTTTGCGCAGCGTGTCTTGCAGCGGGAGCTTCACTCGCAAGCGGCGCAGTCTCGGAGAATGGCGCAGGGCGCAATGTCGTCTTCAAGCCGAGCCGCACGGAGGTCGTGCTTGCGGATGGCGCTCCCGGTGCGGCGGCATTCGCCGCGTCCGAGGCGACCAACTTCCTGTCCCGCGTCCTTGGGACGGCGGTGCCCATCGTTCATCGTCCGACAGGCAAGGGTTTCGCTTCGCTCGTCCTGGGGTCTAACGTCTGGAGCGTGGCGGCAGGAGTTGTCCCCGACGGTTCTGTGCGTGACGGCTTCCGCATCCGCGCCGTGAGCGATCGCGTCTACATCGTCGGCAATGACGACGACGTGGACGTCCCCGGCCTGATGCGGCGCGGCGCATGCAATGCCCGCTTCCGCAGCGGGACGCTCTTCGGCGTGTACGAATTCCTTGAGCGCTTCGCCGGCGTACGCTTCTACTTTCCGGGAGAGATGGGCACGGTCGTGCCGCGATCACGAAGGATTGCGGCACGCGGCGACCTTTCGGCGCAGCCGGCGTTCACCGTGCGCGACTGCTGCATTTCGTCCGCTGGAATGTGGCCGGACAACATTGGCGAGAACGGACCCGGCAAGATCTCCGAGAAGGAGGCGGACGGCCTTCGCCTCCTCTACAAGCTGCGTCTGCGCGAATGTGCGGAGCGGCCTTCGTGCTGCCATGGACAGAACAGGTTCCGCATCGCGGAGCGCTTCAGCGACACGCATCCGGAGTATTTCATGCTGCGGAAGGACGGCACGCGCTGCACCGGCACGAAGTTCGAACACAGCTGGCAGGGACGGCAGCTCTGCCACACGTCGCCCGTCTGGGACGTGATCAGGGAAGAGACAATCGACCGCATACGCAAGGGCGCGAAGAACGTCGACGTGATGCCGCAGGACGGCATGCAGCCGTGCTGGTGCGCCGCATGCCAAGCGCGTTTCCGCACGACGGACTTCTCGCTGTCGTCCGGATATGCGACAGACCTCATCTGGTCCAACACGGTCGCTGTCGCAAAGGCGATCACCGCCGCCGGACTCCAGGGCTCCGTTTCGCAGATGGCATACGGAACGTACCGCAACATTCCGGACATCGACATCCCCGATAACGTCAACCTCGTTCTGGCGGTTGGCGGCCCCTGGAGCGAGTCCCGCCCCGACATCCGCGACCGGCAGGTGGCGTTCGTGCGGAACTGGTCGCGAAAACTCGGACGCAAGGTCGCGTGGATCTGGACGTATCCGATGAAGAACTACGGACGTCTTCAGGCGCCCGGCGTGCCGCAGCACGCGCCGCATGCGTACCTGTCGTTCTATGGACGGGTGGCGCCGTACATCAGCGGATCGTTTGTCGAGACGAGCTGCGGCAAGGGCAAGACGCTCCATCTGATCCACAACTACCTCAACTTCTATGCGTTCTCGAAGTTCGCCTGGGATCATGCCTTCGACCTGGATGCGGCCCTTGCGGAGCATGACAGGCTCATGTTCGGGGCCGGCGCGAAAGAGATGGGCAAGTTCTTCGACCGCCTTGAAAAGCTGTGGATCGGCCAGGTGGCGATCCCCAGCGTGATTGGCGAGACGGAAATCGGCCCCGTCAGGATCAAAGGGCCATCGGAACATGATCTCTGGACCAAGATCTACACGCCGGAGGTGATTGCGGAACTGGGCAGGCACCTGGATCGAGCCGCGAAGCTCGCCGACACCGATTCCATGTCATCGAAACGGATCGCATGGATCCGCAGGGGCTTCTACGAAACCCTGCTGGAATCATCCTCGACGTTCATGAGACGACGCCCGCGTTAGCCGTGCGAGACATTCCACGCCTATCCTTCGAGCCCAAGTAGCGAAGCCGCCGGAATCAGCGCATCGAAGTAGCCGCGCGCTGCAACCTGCGGCGACAAGTGGCCGTCGTACACCAACGCCGTCCTTACCGTATAGTTCTGCGGCACGTGCAACGCCGCCACCTTCGCAGCCACTTCGCCTTCGATCTCGATGCCGATTTCGTGTCGCCTCTTGATCTCAACGACATAGAACAGCCGATCCGACTGCAGCAGCAAATCGATCTGGCAGCCCTTTCGCCGGGAGGTCGCCGCCTGACGATACGGCGCGGCCGATTTCAAGAGAACTCGACCAAGCCCCAGACGAGGCAAAAGCAGCGCGAGATTGTTAATCACAAGGTTCTCGAACTGCAAGCCAAGAATCGCCGACCAGCCCGGCAGCGCCTCCAGCGAATTGAAGAGAAACGAGTCCACGTCAATCATCGCGCCATTGGGCTCGATATAACGCAGGAAAAAGCGCGTATAGTTGTCGCAGATGCGATAGCGGCAGATCTTTGCCGATCGCCCCGTCTGCGGATTGACGCTACGTTCGCGAGCCACGAATCCAGCGACTTCCAGATCTTCCAGGTGAACCGAGATTCCGCCGTTGCGCTCGACGCCCAGCGTCTCGCAAATCTCGCTGAGCGTCCGAGACGCATCTGACAGGCACGCCAGAATGCGCCGCTTTGTCACGGCCTCCTCGCCAAAGACGACATTGAACGTCTGGTTGAAATCGTCACGCAGCAGCGCATTCGAGACAAAGCACAGGCGTCGGACATTCTCGCTTGCGGAAAGCGAGGGATTCACCTCCTCCAGATAACGGGGGACACCCCCCGTCACGGACAGGACGTCAAGAATCTCCGAGGCCGCGACACGCGACGCCTTGCGCCCCCAGAACCTGACGCAATCCTCCAACGGCAGCTCCCGCACGACAAGGTTCAGGGAAGCCCGTCCGACAAAGCCCGTGTTGTTGAGGATGTTCCTTGAAATCCATGTCGAGACGCTCCCGCAGAAAAAGACGATCAGCCGGTCATGCTTCTTGAAGAGATTGTCCCATGAGACCTTCAGTTCACCCGGAAACCCGACATCGTAACGTCCCATCCACGAGATCTCGTCCAAAAGCAGAACCGTCCTGGAACTTCCGATGCAGCGATCCAGTTCGGAAAATGCCTCGCCCCATGACTTCAGCACCGGAACGGGATGCCCGCATTCCCGCGAAAGCTGCTCGCGAAAGGCCTTCAGCTGAAGGACGTTCGTCATGCGCGGTTCGGGCGCGACACCCTCCAGTTTCAGGAACACGGCCTTGCTGCGTCGGGCGAACTCCTCGATCAGCGTCGACTTGCCGATTCGGCGACGGCCACGGCACGTGACAAGAGACGCCACCGGCTTTGCCCAAAGCGACACCAGTTGCCTTAAGTCATTCTCTCGACCGACAAACATGCATGATCCTCCATTTCAAGACAAGGGAAAGTATACCAAAACGCCCATCCATCGCGCAATACCACACCGTCACGAAATCTGCAAATTGCACATTTCGTGACGGCAGTCAGACGGCAGGTAAGCATCCCGTTGCCTCAGCTCGTCGGCAGTCCGCTTCGCAGAAGCCGAGCGGACTGTGCTCGGGCGGCGCGAACGCGACCGTCCGCCGCGCGACCGGCTCACTCGCCGCGCAGGTGCCAGCCGAGCGGCGCGACGGACGTGCCGTCCGGCAGGGCGTAGGGTCGCTCTGCGTAGTTGACGACGAGCGCCGTCCCGTCCGACCAGCGCGTCAGGTAGACGCCCTCGGCGAGTTCCCGGTGGTCGTCGATGAACAGGTACTGCAGCCGCGCCAGCCGCGCGTAGAGGTCGGCCCCCTCCTTGATCGCCGCGACCGCCCGCCGCAGCTCGGCGTCCGTCGCGCAGCCGAGGTCGCCCTTCCCCATCCAGTCGTTGCCGTTCGAGAGGAACTTCGAGTAGAAGTAGAAGTTCGGCCGCCCGCCGTACTCCAGCAGCTTCAGCAGCCAGTACCGGTCCTGCACCGTGAAGTTCACCGTGGACGAGAACGGGTTCGAGACGATGATGCCGTTGTAGGCGATCTGGAAGATCGGCACGAGCCGCTTCACGAGCCCCTTGCCCGCGCGCCATTCGGCGGCGACCTTCTGCGGATCGTCGAACGAGGCGTAGAGGACCGAGTCGAGCGACGCGGCGAAGTGATCCATGCACCCCTCGCTCGCGAAGCCGCCGAACGCCCGCTTCGACTCCTCCGCGCACAGCCCCCAGTACCGCGCGCCCTCCTTGAACGAGAGCGCATGGCGCGGGTCGTCGCAGCGCGGCGCCGGCAGGATGGACACGACGTCGAAGTAGCCCATCCCCCTGAAGCCCAGCGCGGCCATGCGGTCCATGTCCTTCGTCGCGAAGCACTCGTAGGCGCGCTGCGGGCAGATGCGGTAGGGCCGGCCGCCGCCCCAGTCCATGCCGGGCACCTCCTTCGGCGTGCCGTCCGCGTTCTTGACCGTCCACTCGACGTCCCAGTTGTCCGCGATCCGGTAGCCGTCGAGGAAGTTGCCGTGCGGCACGATGAGGTAGCCCGCCGCGCGCGCCTCGGCGACCGCCTCCTTCAGCTTCGCGTCGCCCCCCAGGAGCGGCTCGGACGGGAAGGACTGCGGCCAGCGCCCGTCGTGTCCGCCGACGTTCCAGCCCACGAGGCAGAGCTCGGCGTTCGTGACGCACTGCCGCTTCAGCTCGCGCACGATGTCCTTCACGCGGTCGAACGTGACGCGCACCGTGAGCGGCGGCTCGTTCTCCGGCTGCTGGAACGGCGCCGGGCTCGGCACGGGCTTCCACGCCTGGCGGATGCGGATCTCCGGCGCCTCGACGGCCTGCTTGAGGACGGGGTTCGCCTTCGCGCGCTCGGCGAGGGGCGTGACGGCCTTGCGGTCGAGCTGGTACTGGCGGTAGCGCTTCGCGAGCGTCGCGTAGCCCGTGCCGGCCGGGAACCGGTAATAGGAGATCGCCAAGTCCTCGTGCGGGTCGCGGCAGAGGTCGGCGTCCAGCGTGCAGGAGATCGCGTAGCGCCCGTCCGCTGCCTCAACCCGCAGCCCCGGATAGTTGGCGAGCGACGTGACGACGGCCAGGTACGCGCCGCGCGGCGTGTCCCAGCCGAACATCGGCATCGGCATCCGGATGCCGTCCGTCACGTAGACGCCCGCCGCACGGTCGAACTCGCCGTAGCGTCCGTAGGACGAGAACCAGTACCCCGCCTCGCCCTTCGTCGCGCGGGCGAAGTCCGGCGTGACGCGCAGGCCCGTCGCGCCCTTCGCGCGGATCTCGTCCGCCGTCAGGCGCAGCGTCCAGCGGTCGCCCGCATCCGCCAGCGCGACGCGGTTGGTCTCGGCCGCCCCGCCCGCCTTCAGCCAGACGAGCTCGGCCGTCTCGGCCGACGCGCGGGACGCCGCCGCGCAGAGGGCAAGCCCTGCGGCGAGGACATGGATTTCCATTCGCTTTCCTTTGTCAGTCATCTTGTTCATTCCTTTCCTTGTCATCTTGTTCATTTCTTTCCTTGTGAAACGCTTTCATTCAGCAGACGCCAGCCGTCCGGCAGACGGACTGTCCTGTCGTAGCCGCCGCCCACACGGCACCGCCACCCCAGCTCCAGCAGCCCGCCGTCCGTCGGCAGGGCGACCTCGCAGAAGGCGAGCGGGCTGCGCACGGGCGGCTCGAACGCGACCGTCCGCGCCCTGTAGTCGATGTTCTTCACGCCGAGGACATCGCGCACGAGCAGGACCGCCGCGTGGCTCGCGAACCCGTGGCAGCAGCTGTGCGTGGGTTTGTCGAACTCCCACAGCGTGCCCGTCCGCGCCGCCATGTCCGCGAAATAGCCACGGCATTCCGCGAGGACCTTTTCGGACAGCCCCGCGCGCGACAGGCACTCCAGCCGCAGGTAGTTGCCGATGAAGGCGTTCGACGGCGCGACCTGCGGATAGGCGAGCGGCTTCTTGTCCGCGTCCAGCCGCGACGGCCCGAACGCCTTGACAAGCGTCCGCCACAGCTTCCGATGCGTCTCCGGCGTCGCGACCCCGAAGAAGAAGGCATAGTACTGGCACGTCTCGGAGATGTCGTCCGGCTGGACGGCGAGCGAGCCGTCCGCCTGCCGCACGGCGTGGTCGCGGAACCAGCGTCCGTCCCAACTCTGCCGCCGCACCGTCTCGCGTACGCGCGACGCCTCCGCCGCGAGGTCGGCGCGTCCGTACAGCCGGTTCACGGCGTCCAGCGTCTCCGCCCACAGCATGTTGGAGGGGTAGCTCACGTCCTGCACCCACTTGTTCGCCTGCGACCATTCGACAAAGACCCAGCTCGGCAGCTTCTCGAGCAGCCCGTCCGCGTTGCGGTACTTCCAGAGGAAGGACACGAGCCTCTCCACGCGCGGCTTCAGCCGGGCGGTCAGCTGCGGATCGCCGCCGCGCCGGGCGTACTCGTCCAGCTCGAGGACGAGCCACATCGCCCAGTTCGGGATGTAGGTTCCGTTCACGTGATCGCCCGGATAGCACATCGGCAGCATGCCGTCCGCGACGTCGAAGGACGCCGCCCGCGCATAGTTGTCGAGGAAGAGGTCCTCGAGAGCCAGCGAGCCCGTCAGCAGGCGGCTGACGCGCCCGATGAAGAAGCTGTCGCACAGCCACCCCGCCCGCTCGCGGCTCGGGCAGTCGGTGAACACGTCGACGGCGTTCTGGGCGAACGTCTCGCGCGCCGCGTCGAACACGGCGTTCAGCGCGGCGTCCGAACTGCGGAACCGCGCCCGGTAAGCCTCCGCATTTTTATAACTGCGGAGGTAGGGCGCGGAGACCTCCGCCAGCCCGTCCTTCATGAAGAGGTGGACGTAGCGGAACGTGTTCGGCTCGAAATTCTCCAGCCGGTAGACGCCCGGCTCCTTCAGGTCGTAGACAAATCCGAAGTCCGCCCCGATCCGCTGCGGATCGACCTTTCCGTCCGTCAGCACCTCGTCGAACGTGACGATGAGCCGTCCGGGACGCCGGCAATTGACCGTCAGCCCCAGGAAGCCCGTGTCGTTGAAGCCGCCGTCGATCAGCGCGCCCCGCCCGTCCCCGACCGTCGCCGCCGCGCCCGTGAACGGCTGCGTCCGCGTCACCTCGACGCGCGCGAGGACGTCGTGCACGTCGATCTCCAGCTCGTCCGCCGGGAAGGCGTCGCGCGCGGCGTTCCAGCCGGCCCAGGTGACGTGCCGCTGCGGCGGCACCGTGCGCACGGCGTCGTAGCGCGCCTCGGTCGCGCCCGCGAACGAAAGCGGCCGGACGTCGAGACGCGGCGGCGGCGCCAGACGCGGCAGAAGCGGACGCGCCGCCGTCCGCGCGAGCGCGACCGCCGCCGTCACCGCGTTCGTGCGCCAGTCCGCGAAGCCCGGCGCGACGGAATACGCCTCCGCGAAGCCGCGCTGGTAGGAGAAGCGCGAACACCGCTGCATCTTCGGCAGGACGCGCGCCGCGAAGCCGTCCGGCGACGCGCCCGTCGCCAGCGCGCACGCGCCGTCCACGAGGACTTCCGCCTGCAGGAAGCCCGCATCCTTCGGAATGTAGTAGTTGGGCACGTTGTAGTTCAAGACCTCGACCGCCACCGCGTTCGTCCCCGCGCGGCACGGGAGATCCCACGTGTCCACGCGGTAGAAGCCGTTCGGGCCGCGCGCCGGGCCGTAGCCGACGAAAGCGCCGTTCAGGAAGACCCGGTACAGCGAGGACGCCGCGATCCGCAGGGTCGCCTTCTGTCCCGCACGCGCCGCGAAGTCGCCGCGAAAGCCGAGGAAGACGTTCTTCTCGTCCGCCTTGCCCGCCGCCCAGACCGGCTGGGCGCGCGCGAAGGACGCCGCGTCCGCCGTCGCGGGCTCGGCCTTCTGGGCCATTCGGTAGACGAGTTCGCCGCCCTGCACGAGATCCGCATGGCGCAGACGGAAGCCGTCGATCTCCCGTCCGTTCAGCACGACCCTCTCCACGGCGCCGCCCGGCGTGAAGTTCTCCGTCCGAATCGTCAGCGTCTTCCCGCCCGGCAGGGCGATCTCCGCGCCCGGCACCTGCGGCGCGCCGACGATGTACTCGCCCCCGCACGGGTCGAACGGATAGAGCCCCAGCGCGGAGAAGACGTACCACGCCGACATCTGGCCGCAGTCGTCGTTGCCGCACAGCCCGTCGGGCGTCGGACGGTACTGCGTGTCGAAGACCTCCTTGACGTATTTCGCCGCGAGGTCGGGGCGTCCGAGCAGCGTGAAGAAGTAGATGACGTGGTGGCTCGGCTCGTTGCCGTGGGCGTACTGCCCGATCAGCCCCGTCACGTCGCTCACGCCGTTCTCGCCGTAGGCGACCGATTCGCCCGAGAAGAGCTGCTGCAGCTGCGCAAGCGCCGCGTCGCGTCCGCCCAGCGCGGCGACGAGGCCGTCCGGGTCGTGCAGGACGTGCCACGTGTACTGCATCGCGTTGCCCTCGGTGAAGTCGTTCGGCTGGAACCAGCAGTGCCCGCACGCCTTCGGGTCGAACGGCTCGCGCCACGCGCCCGCCGCGTTCCGTCCGCGCGCGAACTTCGTCACGGGGTCGAGCGCGTTGCGCCAGAGGCCCGAACGCCGCGCGAAGAACGCCGCGTCATCCGCCTGGCCCAGCGCGGCGGCGAACCGCGCCGCGCACGCGTCGTCGTAGGCGCCTTCGAAAAGGCGCGAGACGGACTCGCCCACGACCTTGTGCCCCCGGCTACCGCCCGTGAGCGCGTCATACGGCAGGTAGCCGTACTTGTCGAGCAGCGGCCAGTCCTCCTTGAGCAGCCCCCACGTCGAATCGCTCACCGCCTTGTGTTCGCGCGTCAGGGAGTCGCGGACGGCCCGCCACGCGAGATCGACGTCGTAGTCCCGGAAGCCCTTCAGGTAGGCGTCGACGATGACCGGCACGGCGTGGTGGCCGATCATGCAGTGCGTGTCCGTCCCCCACAGCCCCCAGATCGGCAGGTAGCCGTTGCGCTTGTAGACGTCGAGGAGCGAGCGCACGAAGCCGTTCACCCGCTCGGGCGCGAGCAGCGTGTAGAGCGGATGCGCCGCGCGGAACGTGTCCCACAGCGAGAACGTGGAGTACGCCTCCCGCCCGACGTCGCCGATGTCGTTCGGCTGGATCGCCGTGCGGTAGAGCGCGACGGCGAACGAGGCGCGCACGGCGGGGTCTGTCCCCGGCGCGAGGCGCACGCGCGAGAGATAGGCGTTCCACGCCGCCCCGGTCTGCGCGGCGACGGCCTCGAGCGACCGCCCCGCCAGCTCGGCCTCCAGGTTCGCGACCGCCGCGTCCGCCGAGGTCAGCGACAGCGCGAGGCGCACCTCCAGCGGCGCGTCCGCCGCGCCGAAGTCGCAGACGCCGCCGTCGCGCGACACGATCGGACGCGAGAAGTCGAGCGCGCAGAAGATCTCGTAGTCCACCCACGCGCGGACCTTGCGCCGCGCGACGAGCCGAGTCGGCGAAAGCGCGCGGATCTCGGATTCCTTCACGTAGGTCGCGAACACGCCCCAGAGCCGGCCGTCGTCCTTGCCGCGCCGCGCAATCGTCCAGTCTGCATCGACCAGCAGCTTGGCGGACGCCCCCTTCGGATAGGCGAAGCGGTAGACGGCGCCGTGCGGCGCGGCGGCGACCGCGCAGGAGATGCCGTCCGCGAGATCGATCGCGTAGAAGCCGGGGCGCGCCTTCTCCGTCGGCTTGAGCATCCGGGCCGCGCGGGGCGCGTCGCCCGTGAACGGCAGGAGGCCGAAGTCGCCGCCGCTCGGGCAGCCCGTGCCCGACAGGCGCGTCTGCGAGAACCGCCAGAGCCAGCCGTCGCCGTGCTGGTAGCCCGACGTGTGCGCCCAGTCGCCGACGTACTTCTCGGACGAAGCGGACGTGTCGGGCCCCGCCTGCACGGCGCCGAACGGCGCGCACGCCGCCGGCGAGACGTGGCCGAGCCCCGCCGTGCCGATGAACACGTCGACCGCCGCTCCTGTCGGTTGCCGCCCCTCCGCCGCCACGGCGCACAGGCCCGACAGCACCCAACTTGCAATCAAGAATTTCCGCATGTGTTTCTCCTTTTCAGTAAAAGATCATTATTACTTCGGCAATTAAATATGCGTCCGTCGCCCAGCATTCAGAACCTCCCGTGCGTGTCCGAAAACTGCGTCGTGCGAGAGACGTTTGGTATGCGTTCGACAGTATTCATCCGTTTCGTCAAGGATCGCCTCCATCCGCACATCGGACAACGTCCGCCGACGAAGACTGAAAGGTATCCCCTGATAACGCACAACCTCGTTGATGAAGATGTTAATCGCACTCGAAAACGTCAGTCCGAGCTCCCGAAAGATCGACTCGGCTTCCTGTTTCTTCTCCAAATCGATTCGCGTTGTGATAGTAGATGTCATGCTCGCCGCCTCATATTGTGTTCTGAACGCGCACAATTATATCAAAATATGGGTTCATGTGCGTGTGGGATCAAAAACAGACAGGCTCTCTTCGGAAATCTTCAGCACGAATGCAAGGGCTGCGGCGAATATCGCCGCAGCCACACCTGCCGTCATGATCCCTGTCATCCGACAGGCTTCGCGCTGATCTGGATTTTCCGCATCTGATTCTCATCTCAGCGCACGATCACGGCGAAGCCCAGGCGGTGCGCGCGCAGGAACGCCTCCGCCGCCAAGGTGCCGCGCGTGACGCGCACCTCGTCGACGTTGCCCGCAAACGCCCCGAACGAGAGCGCGCTGTCGGCGAGTCCGTCAACCGCCAGCGTGCCGCCGAACGTGCCCGTCCCGACCGACTCGTAGTCGCGGTAGACCGTGACGGACGTGTTCGCGCCATCCGCCGCCGGCGCAAACGCAATCGCGAAATGCGACCACGCCGCCGCCAGCTCACCGGCGGACGCGACCTCCTGACCCGCCACGACGACCTTCAGGCCGCCGGACGTCTGCCGAAGCGCCCAGACCACGTTCGTCTGCCCCTTTGCGACGCCCTTCAGCGAGACGAGATCCGTCCCGGCGTCCGCGCTTCCGCGCAGGAAGAACTCGACCGTCTGGTCGGGACGCTCCAGCAGCGAGAGCCGCGAGTACGCCCCCTCGCCCTGCGCCAGCGAGAGCGAGCCGCGGTTCTTCTCGCGCAGGCGGTTGCCGTCCGCATCGCGCAGCTCGCCCGCGTTCGCGCCCACAAGCCTCGCCGCGCCGGACAGCGACGGCGTCTCGACGAACGCCGCGACCAGCGCATCCGACTTGCCGTCGAACGGCGCCCAGACGAGCGTCGCGCCCTCGACGCGCTTCGTCGCCAGGAACTCGCTCGGCTTGAGCGCCTTGCGCGTCAGGCGGATGTCGTTCAGGTAGCCGCTCTTGCACGAATACGCCTCGTAGCCGCCCCAGCATCCGCAGTTCACGTAGATCTGCGCCGCGCGGGTCGCGTCCGAACCGCCCAGCGCGCCCGCGCTGCGCGCGACAAGGTTCCCGTCCAGGTAGACGCGCGTCTCCGCGTTCTCGCGGTCGCTCACCACCGCGAGACGGTGCCACGCGCCGTCGTCCCACGCCGTCGCGGGAATGGTCGCAACCCGCTTGAAATCCGCGTAGTGGACATCGATCCGGCCGTCCGCCTTCATGCACCGCACATACCACTGGGACGAGTGGCAGAAGAGGTAGACGCAATCTTCCGTGAAGTCCTTCCACGCCTCCTGCGGGAACTTGAAGCCGATCTCGGCGGTGAAGCTGTTGACGGCGAACGTCTGCTCCGCGTCGGTGACGACGAAGCCACCCGCGTTGGAGTCGCCGCTGAAGGCGAAGGACTTGCGTTCCGCGACGCCCGTCGCATCAAACGCGCCGTCGTAGAGCGTTTCGCCGTCGATGTCGTCCGAGAGCGTGTAGGTGGAATGCGTGAGGTCGGGCTGCGAATAGACCGGCACGGGATCCGCCGCGACGCCCGGCGCGATCCACGCGAGCGTCGAGCCGTCGCCCTTCTCGGCGCGGATGAACTGCGCCGGCGTCAGCACGGCGTCCGAAAGCCGGAACTCGGCCAGGCGCCCGGAGAAACAGGCGTTGCCCTTGTTCGGGTGCAGCCCCAGATAGAGCGGCCCTGTGCCCTGCTCCAGGGTCGCGCCCGTTTTGAGCGTCAGCGTCCGCACCAAGGCAAAGTCGACATAGACGCAGAATGTCTTCGCCGCACTGTCATAGGTGCAGGCGACATGATGCCAAGCCTTGTCGTTCAACTTCGACGTAAACGAATAGCTGTTCTCGTCCTCCTTGCTGAAGACGCCGTTTACTGTCGTGGAGAAGCTGAAGTTCAGGTTGCCATCCGCCGCGTTCAGCGAACACTTGACCGTCGGGTGTCCCTCCTCGCCCGGCTGAACCGTCTCTTTGCAGAACAGCGGCAAGGCGCGCGCGTTCGCAGCCGCATCCGACTGCCCCTCGTTCCAGTCGGCGTAGCGGACGAACATCTCAACGGTGAAATCGCCCGTGAGCGCAACGTCTTCTGCGCACACGCCACCGCCCCAGTTATAGTTGGACCCCATGTTGTTCGGCTGGACGGAAATCGCCTTCTGCGCGGCGAATCGCGTCTGCGCGACAGGGTCATACCACTTCCATTCGGACGGCAGACCTTCGACGCCTTTCGGGCGCAGCCAATTCCAAGTTTCTGTTCCTTCGGCTGTGCTTCCGTTGAAGACAACCGCCTTTCCGTCCAACGTGCCGGGATTGGCCGCGTTGGAAAACACGGTCTCCGCCGTCGCCCGCGTCCCGGACTCCAGCTCGTCCAGGTGGTAGTGGACAAGCGTCTCGGCGCCCGCCGTCACGGCCAGTGCCGCCGTCAAAGAGAATACGAGTCTTTTCATTGCTTTGCTCCTTTTACTTGTTGTTGTTTTGGTTGGGGTTGCTGTCCGAATTGGATTTCAGATGAAGGGTGCGCGTGTACACGCCGCTGCCGCCCGTGAAGGCGAAGAGGCGTCCGCGGTCCGCGAAGACGTGCGTCTGCCCCGAATGCGGATAGGCGAGGCCCTGCGGCAGGGCGTAGAAGCACTTGCCGCCGTCCTCTGAGACGAACATCTCGTCCTCGCCGCGCAGGACGAGCAGCCCCGGCACGTGCGCGTCGAACGAAAGCCCCCAGCAGCGGCCCGGCATCGACTCGTTGTCGTGCCAGGTGCGCCCGCCGTCCGTCGATTCGCGCATGACCGTGCCCGTCTTGACGAAGCGGCCCGCCGTGAACGGGTCGGCGACGACGCGGTTGTTCCAGCTCTTGTCGCCCGAATTGCGCCAGACGCCCGCCTTGCGGTCCAGGTACCAGACCTCGCGGAGCTTCGGGAGCGTCAGCACGCACGAGCCGTCCGGCGAGAACACCATCGGCCAGGCGAGGTCGCCGCTCCACTCGCCGTCGCGGAAGAGCCCCTTGTCCGCCGGCAGCCCCTTCGAGAACCATTCCCACGTCTCGCCGCGGTCGTGCGAGCGGTAGACGCCGCCCTTCCCCGGCGCGCACGGGCCGGACACCGTGACGTACACGTCGTCCGTCAGGGGATCGACCTCCACGCCGAACGCGCACGGCCCCGGCTCCTTCATCGGGCGCGGCAGGCCCGGCTTGCCGGCGAGCGACGTCCAGGTGCGCCCGGTGTCGTCCGAGCGGTAGAGGAAGGTCTCGCCGCGCGTCCCCACCGCGTACAGCACGCCGGGGGTCTTCTTCGAAAACGCGAGGCGCTGCACGTAGGGGTGCCGTTCCGGCGACGTCCAGGTGCGCCCGCCGTCCCACGTGCCGAACATGCCCATGTCCGCCACGCCGTAGATGATGTTGTCCGCGCTGAACGGGTCGAACGCGAGGTCGAACGAGACGAGCTGCATCATGCCGCGCGTACGCGCCGTCCAGTCGCGGCCCTCGTTCGGCGACTGCCAGATGTGGTACCAGTCGGTGATCATCCAGTGTTTCGGGTCGGCCGGGTCGATGACGATCGAGCACGCACACTCGAAGACCTTCCGCTGCCGCTTCCGCTCGAGGACGGGCGTGTTCTCGCAGTCGGGGTCGCCCCACTCGACCGTGCCGCGCTCGACCTTCGTCCATGCGGGCGCGTCCGCCGCGCGGCGGTAGAGCGTCCCCGCGGCGTCCGCCACGAGATAGAAGCCGTCGCCCGCCGCGAAGGCGTAGTATTCGTAGGGGATCGGCTTGGAATCGGCGAAATAGGCGTCGGCCTTCTGCGGCAGCCCCTGGTGGAAATTCTGCCACGTGCGGCCGCCGTCGTGCGAGATGCGGATCTCGCGGTAGTCCGAGAAGACGCCGACGAGGTCGCCGTTCCCCTTGATCTGCACCAGCTCCGCCGGCGCGTCGTCCGAAAGCCGCGTCCACGTGCGGCCGCCGTCCGCGCTCGCGTAGAAGCCCGTCTTGCGCCCCTTGTCCAGGCGGTACGCACGGCGCCGGCTCGCGCTCGACTGGACGCGCTTCAGCGGCGCGGGCGCGCAGGCGTAGACGCGGCCCAGAACCGCGCGGTCGTACTTGATGTCCGTGAACCAGTGGCCCTTGGGGCCCGTCAGGCGCCACGTCTCGCCGTTGTCCTCCGACAGGAAGAGCCCGTCCATGTCCTCGCCCGCGATCAGCTCGTCGGGGTTGGACGGGTTGCGCGCGAGGCACAGTCCGGCCGGACGCCACGACCCGTTGCCGTAGAACCGCCCGAACAGCGTCTGGCGGAACGTCCGGCCGCCGTCGCGCGAGACGAACGCGCCCGCCGGCCGGTCGTGCTGGTTGCCTGCGACCAGCACGAAGTTGTCGGCATCGCGCGGATCGACCGACAGCGACCGCGCGCACGCGGCGGAGCGCGCCGTCTGCGACGGCAGGTAGTTCTGGTGGAGCGGACGCCAGCTCATTCCCCGGTCGTCCGAGCGGTACGGGCCGCCCACGTCCACGTAGCAGTACCAGACGTTCGGGTCGGACGGGGCGATCACCACGTTCTGCACGTAGCCGCCGCCGTAGATCGGCAGCACCTTCCACGGCGATGCCGCCTGCGTGCAGGTCGCCGCCGCGCCGGCGGGCCGGGCGTCCGGCGCCTTGCGCGCGCCGCCCGGGGCGACGTCCTTCGGGTTGCAGCCGGCCAGCAGCAGGCAGACGCCCGCGCCGGACAGCGCTCGCAAACCCTTTTTCATCATTTTCATCATTGTCTATCCTTTCTTTTCCTTTTCAAGCCAAATCAACCGACAAACTCGATGCGGCAGGCGGGCGCGGACAGATCCCGCGACGCCTGCGAACCGATCCGGTTGAGAACCGCGCCCGGCAGGACCAGTCCGCCGTCCGCACGGATCGCGGACGCCGTGATGTCCTCCGGACGCGCCCCGTCCGCCTGCACCAGGTCGCACGCCAGGATGCGCCTCGCCCCGTTGTCGCGCACACGCACCGACCCGACCGTGCCGAAGACCGCCAGATGCCGCGCCGGCCGGACGTCGACGCCGATGTCCGCCGGGACTTCAAAGCGTCCGCGCGGCCACTTGAGGCGCGGCAATGCGCCGACGGTGACGGCCCCGTTCGGATGGCGCGACACGCAGACGAGCGGACGCTCGGCGCCGGAGACCGTGACGTCGGGCAACGGCAGGTTCCGCGCGATGCGCGCGGGGGCGGACTGCACCGGACGCTTGCCGTAAATCTGCTTCCACCAGACGGAGCCTTCCGCGAAGAACCAGTCGTCCGTCACGCATTCGACGGAGACGAGCGTGCGCGAGCCGTCCGCCGCCGAGAAGGCGGGCGCATACCGCCGCCAGTTCGCCGCGCGCGCGACTTCCGCCGTCCGGCGCCAGGCGTCAGACCAGTCACGTCCGCCGTAGGGGCGCATGGAGTCGGGCGAGCGCATGGCCCCGAACGTGCAGCCCAGCGACGCGCCGAGATAGACTTCGTCTTCCACGTTGACGAGCGCGCGCGAACGCACCTCTTCGCCCAGGCGCAGCATGATCTGCGTCCGCTCCGCCGCGTTGCAGAGCGTCAGCGGCGCGAGGAGGTCGTAGATGCGCAGGACGTCCGCGAATTCCAGGATCTGCCGCGCCTGGTCGCGCCACGGGGCGTCTTCCGCCGCACGCCCCGTGCAGACCATCGCGCCGTCGGGCTTGAACGAGAGCCCGTTGAACGGCGCGCCCATCGCCGCGCAATGCTCGATCGTCACGTCCGGCGCAACCGCGTCCTTCACCTCGCTGAGAAGCCGCCGGTATTCCGTCGAGCCGCCGTACACGCCCCAGTCGATCTTGAGATAGCCGATGCCCGCGTCGGCGCACCAGCCCAGCTTGCGCTTCAGGTCCTCGCGCGCGGCCGTCTCGTCGAACGGCGTCCGCCGTCCGTCGCCCTTGGCCTGCGCGGCGACCCACAGGCCCGCGCCGCGCCAGCCGAGATCGCGCAGGGCGCGGTCGATCCCCCGCATCCGCTCGGCCGGCGTGCCCTTGAAGGACGGAAACCGTGCGGAATCCGCGATCAGCGACCCGAAAGGCTCGATCGCCTTTCCCGGGTTCTCGCCATACGGGACGTCCCAGCCGTCGTCGATCAGGCAGTAAAGCCGGCTGCGCACGGTCGGATAGTAGTTCTTCGCCCAGCCGCCGAACAGGATGCGCTCGTTCAGGTTGTCGCGCGCGCCCGCAATGCCCTGGTCGCCCTGAAACGCGCTTCCCATCAGGCCGAGCTTGACGGACTTGCCGACCGTATGGGACTGCGTCGCCCACGTGCACCAGTAGTCGGGCGAACAGGCGCCCGCGCCGCCCCGGCCGCCGCCGAACGGCGACAGGCATCCGCCGGCGGCGGAAAGCGCGCAGAGTTCGAGAAAGGTCCGTCTGTCCAGTTTCCTGTTTTGCTTCATGGCCGACAATCTCCCTGTTGTTGAAAGGAAAAGTCCAACTCATGCGAAACGCACGGCGGCGTCAACGTCACAAGACGCGCCGCCGCCGAAAAGGCGAAAGCCGCGCCCGCACAGGCGCACAGCGTCCGCGCGCGCAGGGCCGCCTGGAGGCCGCCTGCGGCGTTCTCAATGAGTGGGGGGGGGGGTACTGAAACCGTGTGCAAACGCGTCTGCGCGGCTTCTGCCGCGCCTCACGAGGGCCTTGCGCCCCATCTTCTCGAATTCCAGTTTCTCCATCGTTGATGCGTATGATACCAAATTCCGCCGCGCCGCACAATGCCTTTTTCGGCAAAAAAAGAACACTGATTAGGCAACATCGGCGCCTCGGCGAGCGAGACGTCCAACGGCTTTTCTTCCAGGTGGCGCATAGTATAGCATTTTCCGCCGCGCCATACCTCATTTTAGACCTAAATTTTATCTCACTTTACGCCTAAATTATCTTTCGGATCGCCACGAACGCGCACCGCTGGCGCGACACAAAAGCGGCTCGCCCGCCCATCGATTCACGAAAAGGCTCACGCCCCCTGCTCGATGCTTCGTGGGCATATGCATCGCGTCTGAAACGGGGGATGTCTCACACGGAGTGACGTAGCCACGGAGAAAAGGGAAATCGGACATTCGACAAGACCCTTTCCTAATATCGTGCAGAAACTCCGTGCCTCCGTGACTCCTATGAGAACAAAAGTCAATAGGCCGAATCGCCCTGGCGATTTCCGCTTTCACGGCGCGACGACTTCGACCTGGCGGTCGGAGAGGTTTCGCATCTCGGCGTCGAACGCCGCGCCGACGAGCGTCACCTTCTTGCCGCACCGCAGCCACTTCTCGGCGTAGCCCTTCGCCTTGATCTGCGCGAGCGCGGCGGCGGCCGACACGGCAGCCGGTCCTCCCGGGGAGGGACGCGCGCGGTCGCGTCCGCCCGCGTCCAGCTTGAACTCAAAGACGTACACGCCGCGCGGAGTCTCCACGACCGCATCGACGCGCCCCCGGTTCGTCCAGCACTCCGCGTACGTCCGCGCCCCGATCAGCACGAACACCGCGTAGAACAGCGACTGGTAGTACTTCTCGCGCTTCAGCGTGACGTTCGCCGGGATGTTCGCGAAGAAGCACGAGAGCGCGTCCAGCATGTCGTCCACGTCGTCCGCGCGCAGGGACTCCACCATCTGCGTCAGCAGCGAGGCGTGCTCCTCGCCGTCCAGCCGGGCGAAGTCGGCCGAGAGCGACTCGCTGAACGCGGTCGCCACCTCGAAGTTCGGCGGCGCGAGCCGGTAGAGCCGGATGCCGCCGTCCTGCCGGGCCGACTTGATCGTGAGATAGCCCGTCTGGTAGAGGAGCGAGATCAGGGCCGGCCTGTCCGGCTCGTAGTTCGAGAACGCCGTCTGCGAGACCTCGATCTCGTCCAGCACGACGGGGTTCCGCTCCATGAGCTTCAGGAGGAACGCCGGCGTCCCCGTCTCGAACCAGTACGGGTCGAACTTCCCGGACGAGAGGCACTTGCCGACCGAGACGGGATTGAAGACCGGCACGGCATTCTCCTCGAAGCGGTAGCCGTCGTACCAGTGGACGAGCCGCGCGAACGTCGCCTCGGCGTCGAGGCCCTGCTTCGCGCCGAGCGCCGCGAGCGCCTCCGGGAAGTTCGCCTTCACCTCCTCGTGCGTGTAGCCGAAAAGCGTCGCGACGCGCGCGTCCATCGAGAACTCGTTGAGGTTGTTGAGGTCGGAGAAGATCGACACCTTCGAGAACTTGCTGACGCCCGTGATGAACGCGAAGCGCTGAAGGCCCTCGCACGTCTTGATGACGCCGTAGAACTCCTTGAGCGCATCGCGGATGTCGTTCACGTCCGGCTTGCCGAGATGCCCGAGGAGCGGCTTGTCGTACTCGTCGACGAGCAGGACCATCTTCCCGTCCGTGGCCCGCTCCGCCAGGTCGGAGATCAGCATCTCGAACTGGCCCGAAACCGGCAGACCCTCGCGCAGGGGAACGCCCAGACGCTCCGCGTTTCGCAGCAGCTGCACGCGGATCTTCTGCCACAGCATATCCGTCGTCGCCGCCTGGCAGCCGGCCATGTCGAGTTTGAGGACGGGATACGTCTTCGACCAGTTCCAGTCCGGCTCGATGGCGAGGCCCCGGAACAGGTCGCGCCGCCCCTCGAAGAGGCACTGGAGCGTCGAGACGGCGAGCGACTTCCCGAAGCGGCGCGGCCGCGCGATGAAGAACTGCTTGCCGAGCGACCCGTCCGCCAGCGTCTTCAGGATCGCCGTCTTGTCCACGTAGACGAACCCGCCCTCGCGGACGTCCTCGAACGAATAGGTGTCTGTCGCAATCTTCTCCATGCTGCACATTATACCATACCCGGCCTCGCCGCCGCAAATGCCGCGCGGCGAGTATTCGCACGGCAACAATCAGAGTCCCGGTCGATCAAATCGTCGCGTGCCAGTCACTTGGGCCATACACGAAGCGCGGACAGCTTCGGCAAGTGCCTCGCAGAAGACCTCGGCCTGCTGGCTACTGTGCGTGGGGACTCAAGACCGGTGCGGACACGTCCCCATCGAACGTGACGTCGCCCCAGGAGGAGTCGCGCACGGGATACTTGCCGCAGCCGACGAACGCGTTGCTCTCGAAGCGGATCCGGTCGAACACCGGGTAGGCGGACGACTCCCAGCCCCGCGCGTAGCTCGGCTGGCGGAGGTAGGTCGAGAGGAAGATGATCTCGTCGCGCTTCTTGCCCTCCGCGCCCGCCTGGCAGCTGTCGAACGTGCAGTTGCGCACGACGCAGTTCGTCACGCCAACGCCCTCGCACCAGAGGTCTTCCGTCCAGCCCGTCGTGATCTTCAGCGCCTCGCTCTCGGTGTGCCAGAAGCGGCAGTTCTCGATCAGCACGTCGTTGCACTGGATGATCACGCCGCGCGCGCGGTTGCCGCCGAAGGAGCAGTTCCTCATCGCCACGCCGTCCGAGCAGTACGAGCGGTTGAAGAGGACGAAGCCGTACTTGTGCGTCCTGGGCGGCACGGGGCGGTCGAACGTGACGACCGCGCCGCGCGGATTGCCCGCGACGGGCTCCTTGCGGACGACCCGGAACTCGCCGTCCGAGCAGGGCGAGTAGTCGGCGTTTCGGATCGCGACCGCGTCCCCGACGTCGAACGCCCCCGCCCCGTTCCGCACCACCAGCGCGTCCGCCCCGCGCGCCTCCGGCGCCCAGGCCGTGACGTCGTGGACGTTGATGCCGTCGTCCGCCCCCAGCGAGAAGTCGCAGTCCTCCAGCCGCAGGTTCCCGTTGGAGCGCGCCACGTGCACGTGGTCGGCCGTGCAGGAGATGACGCGCTTCGGGTCGTCCGCCGGCGGGCGGATCGTCACGCGCCGGAACAGCGTGTCGCGCTGCTTGCCGTCGATCAGGAACGCGAAGCCGGGACAGGAGAGGACGTTCACGTCCTCGACCGCCAGGCCGACGTTCGAGAACAGGCGGAAGCAGTTGAGGTCGTAGTAGTAGTGCTGCACGCGCCACACCGTGCCGGTCGGCAGGTTCGCCGCGCCCTTGTAGACGCGCAGCACGTTGTCCGACAGCCACTCCCGGCGCGGATCCTGCCGCACCTCCGAGCCCCACGCCATGTCGATGCCGCGACCGAGACGGGTCAGCCCCGGCACGCCGACCGCCCGCGCCGCCGCGTCCCAGGCGCTCAGGTAGGCGAGGCGCACGTCGCGGCGGGGGAAGCGCGCGTAATCGACGAATTCGAGGTCGAGATGCGTCCCGTCGGCTTCCACGACCTTCACGAGACTGCCGAGCGGATCCTTCTCCCAGTCCCAGTCGACGGACAGGTTTCGGATCGCCGTCCGCACGCACCCCGTCACGCAGAAGCTCTCGCCCTCCTTGCGGAAGAAGACGAACTTCGCGCCGCCGCCGTCGAACGTGAAGTCCTTCAGGTTCTCCAGCCGGATGGGCGCGTCGGACGTGAAGCGGTAGGTGCCGGGAGCGACCGTCAGCCGCGCGGCCCCGTTCGTGCGGCACCAGTCCAGCGCCCGGTTCAGCGCGGGCACGTTGTCCGCCGCCTCGCGGGACATCCCGAACGCGGCGGCATCGACCGCCGCCCCCGTCGGCTGCCGCACCTCCGCCGCCACGGCGCACAGGCCCGACAGCACGCCACTCACAATCAACAGCTTCCTCATGTGCTTCTCCTTTTTCAGTACACAATCATTGGCTTCAATCAATTTTGCCGACTTTCACGCGACTGTCTCCACGGCCGAATCGACAATGGTGCGCTTCTCCTTCGAGAACGCGAGGCCGATCAGCGTCAGCGTCTTGCCGTTGCCCGCGAACCGGTCGGCGTAGCGGCTCTCCTTGATCTGCGCGATCGCGGCGGCGGCCGACTTGTCCAGCTTGAACTCGATCACGTAGCAGTGCTCCGGCGTCTCCGCCGTCATGTCGATCCGCCCCTCGTTCGTCTTCACCTCCGCCTCCACGGCGACGCCGATGGACTTCAGGATCACGTACACGATCGCCTGCCACATCTGCTCGTTCTGCCGGTCCGTGAGGTCGTAGGGGATGTTCGCGAAGAAGCCCCTGAGGATCTTGACGAACTGCGGCACGTCGCGCGCATAGAGAGCCTTCGCCGCGTTGGCCTGCGCCGCCCGCGAGAAGTCCTCGTCCTGCGCCGTGTAGGCCGGCACGACCTGCGTGACGAAGGAGTCCTCCACCTCCGCGTTCGGGAAGTCGAGCGTGTAGAGCCGTCGCCGCCCAAAGACGTGCAGCTCCTTAATCGTCAGGTAGCCCGTCTGGAAAAGGAGCGTCGTCAGGTCGGCCTTGTCCGGCTCATAGGTCCCCAGGACCGATTCGTCCACGTCCACCTTCGCGAAGTTCAGCGGCCGGCACTTCAGCGCGTCCATCAGAAACGTCGTCATCGCCGTCGTCGACCAGTAGTTGCGAAGCTCCGTCGACTCCAGGCAGCAGCCAAGCGAGACCGGGTTGATCACCTGCTCGGCCTTCGGGTGGAACAGGTAGCCGTCGTACCAGCGCTTGATCTCGTCGAGCCCTTGCGCGTCCGTGAGGCCGTTCGCCTCGGCGAAGCGGTGCAGAAGCCCCGGCAGGCTCTTCGCCACCTCCTCGGGCGTGTAGCCGAAGAGCGTCGCCTGCCCCAGTTCCATCGTCCGGTCCTTGAGGTTGTTGAGGTCGGAGAAGATGGAGACCTTCGAGAACTTGCTGATGCCCGTAATGAAGGTGAAGCGCTGCTTCCCCTCCAGCGTCTTGACGACGGAGTAGAACGACTTGAGCGCGTTGCGGAACGGGATCACGTCCGGCGTGTTGAGCTTCTTCAGGAGCGGCTTGTCGTACTCGTCGATCAGGAGCACCATCTGCCCGTCGGGCGCCTTCGCCGCGAGGTCGTCGATCAGGTTCATGAAGGTGATCGGCGCCGATTCGCCCTGCCGCAGCGCAACGCCATTGCGATCCGCCTCACGGGCGAGAATGCCCGTGAAAAGGCCATCCAGCTCCTCCGCGCGGTCGGGCTGGACGCTTCCGAGGTCGAGCCGCAGGACGGGCCACGTCTTCGACCAGTCCCACAGCGGCTCGATGAAAAGCCCCCGGAAGAGGTCGCGCCGCCCCTCGAAGAGGGCCTGCAGGACGGACACCGTGAGCGACTTGCCGAACCGGCGCGGACGCGCGATGAAGAATTGCTTGCCGATCGACAGGTTGACGAGCGGCCAGAGCCGGTCGGTCTTGTCGATGTACGTGAACCCGTTCCTGACGAGTTCGGAGAACGTGTAGATGTCTGTCGCAAGCTTTTCCATGCCGCAGATTATACCATACCCGGCCTCGCCGCCGCAAACGCCGCGCGGCGGGACGGTTCCGTCCGTGCTTCTACAGGGCTCCGCCCCTGTCGTCATCGACCGACGGGGGCGGACACACAGCTGACGGCATTACTTCGTCAGCTCAAGGACGAGGCGGAAGCCGTTATTACTGTACCGCGCAGAGGGATCCGCTTTGTCGCGAGCCGCCGCGCGCATCATTTTGGGCGGTTTCGTCGAGCAGAACGCGCTCCGCAGGACACGCTCGGAGCCTGCCGTGCCGGACAGCGTGTTGGCGGGGTTGGACGTGTCTACGTTCACGGCGCCGCCATGCTTCGTGATGTCATCCTCATACCAGTCCAGGCACCACTCGGCCACGTTGCCGTGCATGTCGTAGAGACCCCAGGCATTCGGCACGTAGGAACCGACAATCGCCGTGGCGTTCTCCGGTCCGACAGAACCGGAAGGCCAACCGTAACTCACGCTCCCGTCCGCGTTAATCGTCTGCACGCTGCCCCCGTTGAAGTGATTCCGGCCCAGGCGATTCAGGTTCGCGTCCGAGCCGTTCGCTTCGCGAATCCGCGAGCCGTCGTTCCAGACGCCGGAGCCCAGCCCGGCGCGGCAGGCGAACTCCCACTGCGCCTCGGACGGGAGGTCGAAGGCGAGGCCCGTCTTCTTCCGCAGGAGACCGAGGAAGGAGCCGGGGTTCGGATCCTTCGGCCAGTCATAGGACGTATCCGCCGTCGTGCCGTTCGCCGCGTTGCGGATCTCGTTGTAGCTGACGGTCTCGACGGGGCGCATTCCGCCTTCGACCCTGTACACGGACGGCGTGGGGCGCTCCGTCTGCACGTATGACCACTGCGTCTGGGTGACTGGGAAGACGCCGATGTAGTAGTGGTTCGCGAGCGTGACGTCGTGCGCCCCCTCGCTTGCCGCGTCGCGTCCGGTCTCCGTCGGATCGCTGCCCATCGTCCAGGTCACGCCGCCGGCCGCGACCTTGCGCAGGACGAGCCGCGACGTGCGGTAGTCCGGGTTGGCGAGGAGGCCGCCGGGCAGGAACTCGACCGACGGATAGTAGTTGGTGGCGGCATTCGCCGCGAGGTTCACGACGAGGTAGTCCGGCGGGTTGTCGGCCGACCAGGCGGTGACGACCGCGCGCGCGCCGCCCTCGGCGATCTTGTGGTCCGGCCAGGAGCGGTCGGGACGCCACAGGATCTGGTGGTCGCCCGGCTGCACGAGCCGCCAGACGTCGCCCCGCAGGTTCTGGATGTTCTCGCCGCCGATGGACGCCCACGTGCCGTCGGTCGCGTTCGTCTGGATGTCGAGCGTGATCACCGCCGGGGCGTCCTTGAGCGTGTAGGCGATCGTGGCGAGGCGGCTCGTGTCACCCTGCGACAGGGTCACGCCGGACACCTCGGGGACTGCATCCGCGCAGGCGGACAGGGCCGCGCCCGTCGCGGCGGCCAACGTCATCAGGCTTCTCGTTTTCATGGTCTTCCTCATTTCGTTTTTGCTTTTTTTGGTTTTCGTGTTTGCGTGTCCCTCGGCAACCTACCTCAGGATCATCAGAAAGGCGCTGAGCTTCGTCGCGTCAAGGGCGACGCCCGCAGACTCGTCCCGGGTGCGGTAACGCGCCTCCAGGGCGCAGGGCGAGCCGACCGCCGCCGGCGACCCCGTGACGAGCGCCGCGCCCGCCGAGGCGACGGTGTGCGAACCGGCGATGGCGTTGGCGGCCGGATCGCCGCTCTTGATGCAGGAGGGCGCGTCCGCCGCGCCCGCCGCCAGCGCGGCGGAGGCCAGCGCGGCAGCACAGGATGCGAGGCGACAACTGCGTGCGCCGCCCCGGATTTCGCGGTTTCTCCGTGTCTCCGTGACGCCGTGTGAGGTCTTCCCTCTTTCAACTGTCGAATTCAGGTTCATTTGTCGTTTGTTCCTTTCTTTTCGTTGCGGTAATCGCAAAACATTTTCGTTTCTGTTGTCTTGGGTGTGTGCCAGATTCGGAAATCGCGCTTATTTGACGGTCCCCTGCCCACCTCGCGCCGTCCACGCGCGGCGGAAGAACTGGCTGACGGTCGCGACCGACATCTTCGGGCGGCGCAACTGATCGAAACACCCCGCGATCGACCCGCCGAACATCGCCGAGCAGTTTTTGTCGCAGTGCCGCTCGCGCGTACGCCCATCGTTCATCTGCCAGATCGCGAACCCCGAGCAGTCCGTGTTCGCCCACAGGCACTCCAGGATGTCCCGCAAATACTCCTCCTGGTACTCCTCGGTGTTGATCGAGGCGTTCGGGTCGTGCATCCCATACAGGCCGCCGCACCCTGATTCGGACACCATGATCGGCTTGTCCGGGTAGAGCCGGCGGAAGCGCGCGATTGCGCTCGTGAAGCGCGCCTCGACCTTTTCCTTCAGCTGCGCGGGCGTCCCCGGCTTCGCGGGAATCGTCCCCGGATAGGCGTTGAACGCGACAAGATCGACGCCCGCACAGGAGATGTCCGAATCGACCATGTTGCACGCGAAGGTGACGAGACGCCCCGAATCCTCCGCCTTGACCGTCGCGATGAGCCGATCCACCAGCGCCTTGCCGGCCGCCGTCTGGCTGGCGCACTCGTTGAGGAAGCCGTAGACGATGACGCTCGGATGGTTGAAGCTCGCGCGCACCATCTCCCGCGTCTGGCAGACCTGCATCTCGCAGAATTCGGCGTCCTCCGTTTCGCACGGCGGGAAGTTCTTGCCGAAGCTGACGTGCCCGTTGCCCCAGCCGAGCGACTCCTCCCAGACGAGGACGCCCAGCTCGTCGCAGAGGTCGAGGAAGCGTTCGCACTGCTGGTAGTGCGCGCCACGGATGAAGTTGCCGCCGACGGCCTTCAGGTTCTGGAGGTCGCGCAGCATCGTCGTCTCGCCCGTCGCGGAGCCTTCGAGGACGGACGACTCGTGGCGGTTGAAGCCCTTCAGGAACAGCTCCTGTCCGTTGAGGTACATCCTGCCGGCCTTCGCCTCGACCTGGCGGATGCCGAAGCGCACGCCCTCGGGCTGCGTCCCGTCGCCCGCGCACCGGACGGCGAGCGTGTGCAGGTTCGGCGCGTCGGGCGACCAGGTGCGGAAGCCCGGCACGCGCACGGTCGCGCGGCCGTCCTTCCACTCGACCGCGACGGCCTTCCCGTCCACCGTGACGGCGCCGGCCGGCACACCGCCCTCGACCGCGACCTCGACCGTCCCCGTGCGCCAGTCGCGCGTGCGGACGAAGACCTTCGGCGCGCGCTCGACGAGCCGGACGCCGTGGTAGAACCCGCCGTAGAAGTAGAAGTCGTAGTACGGGCGCGCGAGCTTCACGCGCGGCCATTCGAGGATGTTGTCCACCGCCGCCGCGATCTCGTGCGTCCCCGCCGCGAGCGGGCCGACGGGAATCTCCAGCCGCGCGTAGGGGTAGGCGTGGACGCCCAGGTCGACGCCGTCGAGCGCGAACGCCGCGCGCACGCCCATGCCGTCCACGGTCAGCACGGCGTCCCTCATCGGCGCGTCGAGCGTGAACGTGCGGCGGTAGAGGCCCGTGCCGCGCTTCAGGTAGTAGCGCGGCAGGACGTCCCAGCACCCCGGCACGGCCATCACGTCGTCCGCCGCGAACGCCGCGAGGGACGTCTCCTCCAGCGGCTGGCCCTCTGCGAACCGGAACGTCCACGGGCCGTTCAGGTTGACGGCCAGGGCCGCGACCAGTGCAAATGTCGTCAGTGTCATTTCTTCTTGTCCTTTCTCGTTGTTCGCATCGCAACACTCCAAGCCTTCAAGGCTTCAGCATGAAAAGCGCCTCCTCTTACTTATGCGACAGCGCCTTTCATCTTGTCGCTTGCCGACGTGCGGCGCGTTTCGGGGCAACGGTGCTCGCGCCTCCGGGCGGGCGGCTTGGGCGTCCTGGCGGCCGTGCGGCGACCGCAAGGTCAGCCGCAGGCCGCAGTCCTGCCCAACCCGCCTCGTCCGGCAGGCGGTCCGCCCCGCTGCGGCCCCGAAGCGCGCCGCGTTGGCGACTTCTGGTCGAGTTCGTCGCGTCGGCCCTTCGGCCTTGCGGGCCGTCCTCGGCCTCGCTGCCGTTCGCCGGGCGTCCGCTCCCGCCGCCCGCATCCGCGAATCCCCGTGCGGGGCTTCGTCGCCGCGGAGCCGGCTTCTCGCCCCGCGCGCCCTTCGCGGCGCGTGCGCCGCACCGCGTCCGCCCGTCTCTCTCCGCTCGGCGCTCGGCCGTCCCGCCCGCTCCTCACGCAACTTCCCTCTCCGATCGCCAGACTCTTCCTTGCCTTCTGACAGTCGCAGATGCTCGTGGAGCGGCGGCGCAAGCCGCCCGTGGCCCGGAGGAGCCGACAGTCGCACGGGAGGAGCGCAGGGATCGCCTGTCGCCCCGGCGGTCTCGCTTGATGAAACGCATTCCGCCGAGGGGAATGCCTCGTCACGCTCGATTGGCTGACGTGTGGCGACAGGTGCGACTCCCGGAGCGACGGTTCGCGCGAGCTGTCGGGCCGACGGGCCAGAATATAGAATCGTCTTTTTCATGCTGAAGCCCTGCCTCAATCTTTTCTCCGTGCCTCCGTGTGAGCCATTCGATTCTCAGCTGCCTTTTTCAGGGCGGTCACTTGTCCGCGATGATCTCGTAGTGGAGGACGCCGCGCGCCGTCGAGGCCGTGAAGACGAGGCGGCCGTGGCGGATCTCCGCCGGCACGGCGGCGAGCCGCGCGCCGTCCGTGCCGAGCGCGTAGACCGCGTACGCCTCCGGGCGGTCGAGGCGGACGGCGAACGCCGCCTCGCCCTTCTCGACGAGGCACCCCCTGCCCCACTGGAGCAGCACCTTCCGCGTCTCGTCGGCGTAGACCGTCCCCGCGCCCTGCACGTCCGTCAGGTGCACCGCCAGGAGGCGCGACGCGGACGGGATCGGCCTCCCGTCCAGCGACGTGACCCACGCCGCCGCCGGCACGCCGCGCACGCGCACGGCGACCGTCCCCGCGTCGATGTCGCCGCCCTCGGAGAAACCGCCGCCCGTGCGCGGCGAGACGAACCGCATCGAGCCCGTCTTCCGGTCCGTCTCGAGCGTCGCGCCGTCCGCGTCGCCGCGCAGGAACAGGCAGACGGACGCGCGGTCGCCCGCCTGGCCGAGCGGGTCCGTCGCGCAGTCGAAGTAGCCCGGCGCCTGGTCGGGGTCGTCGCGCAGCCTCTCGCGGCTGTGCGCGTAGTCGAAGCGCCAGAGCGCGTCCCAGCCGTCCTGCGCCGCGCGCGCCCCCGTGAAGATGCCGCCGAGCGCACGGTACTTGCCGGGGCCCGAGAAGTTCCACTCGCTGATCGTGTAGGGCTTCGAGGCGTCCTTCGCGTACCCCCTGTTCAGGAGCGGCACGCCGACGCCGCGCAGCGGGTTCTCGTTCGGGCACGACGACGGCAGCCGCCAGTCCTGTCCGAGGAAGGACGGGTGGTCGACGTAGAAGTGCGAGTCCACGTAGTCGAAGAGCGGCGTCGCGCCCTCCCCCTCGCCGTGGCGCGTGCCGAAGTTGTCGTTCGTGATCAGCGCCTTCGCGCCGAGCGCGCGGACGAACCGCGTCGCCTTCTCGGTGAACGTGCGCGTCAGGTGGTCGTCGAACTTCCGGTACTCCTCCGACTGCCGGACGGGCGCGTCGCCCTCGCCGCCGAACGCCTTCCACGCGGCGCGGACGCGCGGGTCGTCCAGGGTGACGCCCCCCTCGTTGATGAGCGAGATGAACGGCATCCCCGGCTCGTCGGCGTAGGCGCGCCCCGTGTAGGGGTTGACGTGCCACAGGAACGACTCGGCGAACCGGCACCAGTCCCGGAAGGCCGGCTCGTGGCAGGTGCAGAGCGTCTTGTAGAGACCCATCGGCACGTCGCCGTCCCGGTCCACGCCGATGTCGCGCCACCTGACCTTGCGCGAGACGTAGAGGTCGGTCGTCACGTAGAGTCCGTTCCTGATCGCCTCGGCGACCAGGAAGTCGAGATTGTCGCGCATGTCGGGCCGGCGCTGCCACTCGTCGTCGTGGTGGTGGATGCGGATCGTGTTGTAGCCGAGCCGCCGGAGCCGCGTCACCAGCATCGTCGCGTCCGCGTGCGAGGGGTAGTTCGCCATGTTGCAGATGTTGACCCCGTAGAACCGCTGGCGGACGCCCGGGCGCCCCTCGAAGGCGAAGTCGCCGCCTTGCGCCTTGAGCCAGCCGTACTTGCCCGCCGGCGCGTCGGCGAGTCCCATCCCGGAGAAGTCGAGCGCGCTGCCCGGCAGGATGTCCTTCCGGTTCTCCAGCCGAGCCCAGGCTGGGCCTTCCGAGATGACGAGCTTCTCGCGCGGACGCACCGCGAAGCCGCCCGTCACGGAGACGCGCACGCGGAACGCGGCCGCCTCGCCCGCCGCGTAGGCGCGCGGGCCAAGGAAGGATCCGAAGCGCGTGAAGAACGTGCGCCCGTCCCACTTCCGGCCGTCCTCCGCCTTGTAGGGGACAGGCCCCTCCCATTCGAGGACGAGCGTGCGCCCGCCCGCGACCGGGTACGCGAAGCGCCGCGCGCGCCCGCCGCCGAAGCCGCCCGCGCCGTCGATCTCGGACGGGAAGATCCGCTCCCGTTCGTCCGCCGTCCAGGCGCGCCCGACGGCGTCGTCCGCCGCGTGCTGGACGACGAGGCCCAGGCACTCCAGGTCCGTCGGCTCGCGGCAGGTCGCCGTCCACGTGCAGGCGAGCGCGCCGTCGGGCTGGAGGCTTGCGTCGAACGCGGCGTCGAAGCGGGGCTTCCCGCCGGCGCGGAGCTGCCAGCGGCGGCTCAGGCCCGCACTGTCGAAGTCGCCCGACGTCCCCAGGACGCCCGCCCAGCCCGGGGCGAATGCGTCGAGGCCGATCTTGAACGAGCCGCCGGACAGCCGTCCGCTCTCGTCGACGCGGATCTCCAGCGGCTTCGGCAGGTCTGCCGCGCACGCGGCGGCGGACGCCAGCGGCAGGGCCAGGGCGGCGCACAGGACGCCCGCCAGCCGCGCGTAGAGGCCCGCTGGAGCGTTAGTTAAAAGATGGGGGGGGGGGGTACTAGAACCGCGCGCAAGCGCGCCTACGCGGCTCCTGCCGCGCTTCACGAGAGCCTTACGCCCCACGTTCTCGAATTCCAATTTCTTCATCGTGATGCGTATGATACCAAATCCCGCCGCGTCGCACAATACAGCCAATCATCGCACGCCACTGCGAGAGCGTCTGCCCCGTCAGCGCCTTGAACACGCGGCGCAGGTCGATCATGGACGCGAACCCGCTGTAGCAGTACAGCGACGCGCGGTCGCAGTCGCCGCGCCGCACCAGCTCCTTCACCAGCTCGACGCGCCGACTGCGGATCTCGTCCAGGATCGTGTGCCCCGTGCATTCGCGAAACCGCTGGTCGGCATACGAACGCCGACATCCCATGACCGCGACGACATCCGGCGGCGTGATGCGGTCGGACGCGTGCAGGCGAATGAACTCCAGCGCACGCGCGACACGTCCGTCGCACACGACCAGACGGCGCGTCGAGGCGCGGCGCACGACCTGCGAAACGCCGAACGTCACCGCCCGCCCCTTCGGCAGCCGCTCGCCGGAGACCAGCCGATCCAGCTGACGCGCGGACAGGTAGCCGCACGCCTCGAAATCCTGTTCGACGCTCGTCAGCGTCGGATCGCCGCTTTCGCAGATGTCGCGACGGTTGTCAACGCCCATCAGCACGACTTCGTCCGGGATGCCGACGTCCGCCGCGAGGCAGGCGTTGCGGACGCGCTCGGCCTCCGCATCGTTCGCGGCAAACACGCCGCAGGGCTTCGGCAGGCCTTTCAGCCATGCCGCGAGCGCACAGGTGCGCCGCTCGCCGGATTCCGGCGCGGAGAAGCTGCTGAACGCCGCGCCGCTGACTCGCACCCGCCGCGCAAACGCTTCGCCGCGCGCACGGCTCCAGGACCAGCCAGGATCCGTGAACGGCACGTAGGCAAAGGACGCGACGCCTTGCCGGGCAAGCTCGCCGAACGCCGCCTCCGACAGGGCGTCCGCATCGCTCGCCACACACGCGGTCGCCGGGGCGCGGCCACGCATCTCGTCCGGCGAACAGTCGCTGAAGACAATCGGAATCCGGCTGCGGCCGAAGATGTCCGGCACGTGCACGGACAGCAGGCCGGCATCCACGATCAGCCCGATCGGACGCCACAGCTTCAGCATCCCCCGGACGTCCAGCGGCTCGTTCGTGCCGTCCTGCACGAGAACGCCGTCAGCCGTCCGATAGTCGAGGCGGCGCAGCGTCCACCCCGCCTTGTCGGCATAGCGCTTGACGCCCTGCATGAGCCGCACGGACGAGTCCTCGGCCGTCAACCGCAGGACCAGCACGCACGGGCTGCCATCTGTCCGATCGTGCCTTATGCCGTAGGATACTTTCCGCTTCATGCCGCTTATTATACCAAAGTCTGCGCTCGATCTCTTCCGCCCAGATGTCGTAGCCGGACGGGTTCGGGTGCAGGCGATCCCAGAAGAGCGCGGCGTTCAGCTGACCCGCAGCATCCAGAAACCGTGCGCCGATGTCATGAAAGAAGATGTGCTGCCCGTCCGCCAGGCTTTGCAGCAGGCGGTTGTACGCGGAGATGCGGTTCGGCCAGAGGCGCGGCGTCTCCTTCCCGCCGACGTCGCGCGGCAGGACGGCCAGCAGGTGCAGCCGCGCGCCCGGCTGCTTGATCCGAATCAACGCGACGAGCTTCCGGACGGCGGACAGCACGTCCTCCGGCGCGGCGTTGCCGCCGCCGAGGTCGTTCGTGCCGATCAGCATGAGAATGTCGCGCGCACGATAGCCGTCCAGCTCGCCCCAGAGGCAGCGCCAGACGAGATTGCCGACCGTGTCGCCGTTGTAGCCGAGCGTCAAGACCGTCCGGGACGTCCGCAGACGTTCCAGCGCGGGCTGTCCGTCCCAGCCCTGCGTGATGGAGTCGCCCAGCAGCGCCAGATCGACTTCGCCGCCACGCAGCGCCGCAATTTCGCGCGCCTTCTCGTCACGCCGCGCCCACCACCAGGCGTCGTCTTTCGGGAAGACGCGCAACGTGCGGCACTCCGTCGCCCCTGCCTCGAAGATGACGTCTTCCGTATACGGCCCGCGCACGAACAGCGGCTCCTCGCCGTCCGGGCGCGCCTCGCCGTCGAACCAGATGTTCGACACCGCACACCCAACCGGACGCGCCGGCGTCTGCTCGGTCGCCGGAGTCCCGTTGACCGTCACGCCCGCAAACCGCACGTTCCGCGTCATGCGCGACACGTCGCCGCCCTTCACGAAGAACCGCAGCGGAATCGACGTCCCCTCGAACGCGACGTCCGCGACCTCCACGTGGGCGATGCGGCCCGGCTTGTCGGACTGCGTGTAGACGTTGACCACGGGCTGGATGCGCATCGTGGCCTCGGTTCGCCCATGCTCGTCCGTGCGGACGCGCACGTTCCGGAACACGACGTTCGAGATCGCCATGTCGTCGCCCGGCTCAATCAGCATCAGCGGACGCACATAGCGGACGACGTCATTGTACTCAAACGTGAAGTCGGAAATGTGCGCGGCGCGCGACTCGTGTCCGAGACAGACGATGCGCGCGAAGTCGCACCAGAAGACGGAGTTGCGCACGGTGAGGCGTTCGCAGTTCCCGTTTTCGCGCGTGATGCCCTTGACCGCCACGCAGTCGTCCTGCGTGCGGAAGAAGCAGTCGTCAATCAGGAGGTCGCGCGTGTTGGACGGGTCGATGCCATCGTCGTTCGCACACCGCGAGCCGCAGATCTTGACGTTGCGCAGCGTCACGCCGTCGCACCCTTCCGGGTACACCGTCCAGTGGTAGGAGCCGAGCAGCGTCAGATCCTCCAGCGTGACGTTCCGGCACTTGTACAGGTCGACAAAGGCGTATTGCGGTCCCTTGTTCCCGCGCGTCGACTCGAAGACGGACGCATCCAGGACGCCCCGCCCGCACAGGCGGATGTCCGAGCCTTCCGCGCGCACGGCCGCCTGCAGGACGGCGCCCGCCGCGAGATAGAGCGTCTCGCCCGTGCCGAGGCGCACGACGTCCCCCGGCACGCGGTGCAGCCCCGCGCCGAAATACCTGACCTTCGGGTCGTCCTTCGCCGGCACGTTCCGCGCGGGCGGATTCGCGAACACGAACAGCGGGCCGACGCGCCGCTCGTTCGGCTCGACGGTGAACTTGCACGGACGCAGCACCGTGACCGCCAGCTTCGACCGGCCACGCCGCGTCAGGCGGACAGGCGCCGATTTCGGCTGGATCAGAACATTCGAGAGGTCGCGCCCGTCGCGCGCCTCGATGACGAGTTCCATTCCGTCCTTCGCGTCCAGGTTCACGAACGCATACTCGTCGCGCGGATAGGCCACCGAATTGTAGCGGGCGAACGCACGGTAGACGAAGGCGTCGCGTCCGTCGGCGGAAACCGCCCACAGGCCGCTCCGCAGGCTCTCTAGTCCATACGGCGCGCCGTTCGTCACGGCCTGATCCCCGTCCACGCCCGGCACGCCGCGCGCCCCGTAGTCCGCACCGGCACCGAACAGGCGATAGTCTTTTCGGTAGGCATTCGTGAAGTCGGGCTTGCGAAAGACGCCGCGCCGCTCCAGCCCCGTCTCCTGCTGAAACCGCCGGAACGATTTCTCGCCCGCCGCGAACAGCCGAGGATCGCCAGTCTTGCCCGTCCAGCGGCAGATGCGGTTCGCCACCCCGTCCCAATCGGACGGCAGCCAATAGAGGTTGCCGTCCAGCCGCGATTCCGACGCGCCGGACAGGCGAATCGCGTCCGCCGTGCAGCGGTAGAAGATGTTGCTTGTGACGGACGCCGCGCCCGCCAGGACGAGATGCGTGCCGCACGCGGACGCGGCCTTCTCACGTCCCCAGCCGAGGCCCGCCTCGACGCACGTGTTGTGCGCGAAGCGGACATTCCGGGCGTTCTTGCCGCAGGCGAACGACACGCCGCACTTCCAGACGACGTTGTCCGTCAGCGCAATGTCCGAGGCGTCCTTGACCGCCAGCGCCGCGTCGCGCGCCTGCCAGATGCGGTTGCGTTCCGCGCGGCACGCCGTGGCGTTCGCCCCGAACACGATCCCGGACACGACGTAGGAAATGTCGCAGCTGCGCACGGTCACGCGCGCGACGTCCGCGCCGCTGATCGCCGCCGCGCCGCCGTAGCGGAGGCTCAGCCCCTCGTACACGACGTCATGGCATCCCGTCTGGTCGATGATGGGACGCGCCACGACGAGTTCCGCCGCACCGAGGTAGTCGAACGGATTGCACCAGCTCCGCAGGACGACGCGACGTCGCGCCGCATCGTACCAGAACGTCAGGTGCCGGTTGAGGGCGGACTCCTGTGCGACGGCGCGGGCGATGTTGTCTTCGGACGCGCCCTCCTGAATGAGGCCCATCGCCGTGCCGAACACGCCGCGCACCTCCGACGCCAAGTCAGCCGCACACGTCGGCCGGGTCTGCCACAGTTCCCACCATCCGTCGTGGTTGGCGGAAATCCATCCGGCCTTGTCCGCCACGCGCACACTGCACGACAGCTGCGGCTTCGCGCCTTCGCCGAAGAAGGAATAGCGGACAGGCGCGCCCGGACGCCCCGAACGCGGCTTCAGCGTGCCGCGCCAGACGCCGCCGCGCCGGAACAGCACCGCGTCGCCCGACCGGACGTCCCAGGCGTTCACCTCGTCCAGCGTCGTCTCCGGCTCGACGCGCCATGTCCGCGCGTCCGCCGACAGCAGCAGACCAAGGCAAACCCCCACAAGTGCAAAACGCATGACCGACATTTCGTCCTCCCTTGACCTTACCGAATGATGATGGCCAGCCCCAAGCCCCGTCCCCGCAAGACCAGCTTGATGTCCCCGTCGGTCTGGCCCTCGAACGTCTTGCCGTTCTTCACCTCCAGGCGCACGTGATCGCCGGACGAGTTCGCCAACGTGCCGCGTCCGGCCAGCTCGCCAATCGTGCCCGACAGGCCGTTCAGATCCAACACCGCGCCCACCGCGAACGAGATCCGCAAACTGGGATCGAACGGCACCGTGCCGTGGATGACCGCGCCTTTCCACTTCTTCGCGAGAGAATCCTCGACCATCTCCCGTTCGGTCGCGCTCAGAATGCGGTCAAAGGACAGCATTTCGGCGATGTCGCCGTCGAAACTGCGCGAGGCGATGTCGTTCTCGGCATAGTAGCCGCCAATGGACGGCGTGAACGTGGCCACGCTGTTGCCGTTGTCGACGGCATGCTCGAACGTCAAGACCTGCGTCACGTCCGTGATCGGCGGTTCGCCGTTCAGGTTGTGATCCGCATCAAAGCGCACACCGTCGATGCGGATGTAGTCGCCCTGCGCGAACGTGCTTCCACTTGACCGCCAAGCCCAAGTGGCCGTGTGCGTCCACGACTCGTAGCGCTGTCCGCAATCCTCCCAGTCCTTGCCGAAGAGGCCTCCCGCGTCAATGTAGGTATGCGGCACGTCGACGACAAACACCGTGCGGTTGACGGATGCCGCCGTCGCGACAAGCCGCTGGTTCGCGGTGCCGACAAACGAGACGACATCCTTCCCCGCAAGCGTCCGCGTGCGCGTAGGCCCCGGCAGATCGTGCGCCGTCGTGAACACCGTGCCGTCTTTCCCGCGCGAGACCCAACGCGTCACCGTCCCGTTCTCGACGGTCAGCGTGTCCGCACGCGCGGCGTCCAGCCACCACGACAGGCCATCGCCCGCCAAGGGGTTGAAGAACCGCACCGTGCCCGCCTCGATCGCCAGTCCCGCGAGCGCGGCACTCCCGACCATCAGCGAACCCGCACCACGCTTGACGACCGTCAACGCACCTTCGCCGCTTTCGATTGTCCCCGCCACATCGCCGTCCGCTTCGACCGTGAACGAGACGACCGCCGCGCGTCCGGCCAGCGCCGTGATCTTCGCGCCGACGGGCAGGACGAGCCGTCCGAGATCGTTGGAGACGCCGCCCAGAACCAGCGTCGATCCCGCCGCCAGCCTCGTTTCGCCGAACGCGACGGCGTTCGAGAAGACAAGCGTCGAACCTTGGACTTCCAGCGTTCCCGTGCCCGTAAAGACGTTGTCCGCCTCGTAGATGCCGCAATTCTCGAACGACAGCGTGCCACCACGCCACGTCCGCACGTCGCCCCGACCCAACGTGCCCGCCCCGCAGACATGGACGATCGCGTTCGTGTGGATTTCGGTCGCGCCCGTATAGGTGTTGGCGGCGTTCAGCCAGAACTGTCCCGTGAACGGAAAGACCAGGGAGCCGTTGCCGTCAATGGGCTGGTTGAACACCGCCCCGCTCCATTTGGTGTCTCCCATGAACTGCACCTCGTTCTCGATCGTCACGGGCCCGTTGAACGGAACCCAGCTGCTGCCTTGCGAGAGGAACGTGACCATTTTCGCCGGGTCTCCAGCGGTTGGGTTCGTTTCGGGACTCGTCCGTCCCCAGACGCCCGGCCCCGTGAAATGCATGTGCCCGTCAAACTTTGTGCCGAACGCGCCCAGCAGCCACAGGCAGGCGCCGTATTCGGAATTGCCACGCACGTAGACATCCTGGCCGGCGGGCAGGATGTTGGCGGCAGCTTCGCCGTACAGGACAAGCGAACAGTCTTCGACGAATGTCGCACCCTTCCAGTTCACGTTCGTGCTGTTCAGCCGAAAGAGCGTCTTCCGCGATTCGCTGCCCGCACGGCCGGCGAACGTCAGGCCACCGGCGCTCGTCAACTTGGTGTCGCCGAAGTTCACGTACATTTCCTTGTCGGCCGCCGTCGCCCAGACGACGCCCTCCGCGCCGAAATCGATTTCGCCGCCTGTCGTCGCCGAAACTGGCTGATGATAGTCCGACGCCGACGGACACCGAACAATGACGCCGCCGGGATTCGTTCCGTCCCCGACCGTCAGCGTAACGCCGTCGGACATTTCAAGCGACCCGCCGTCGATCGTCAGCGAGCGGACGCTCTGGCTTTCCGTCAGCGTCGTGGCCGTCGTTAGGTACGCATTCGCCGTCTCGCCGCCCACCAAGCCATCCTCAAACGTCACAGGCACAAGCCCGCGTCCCGTCGCGTAGGACAAGAAGCTGAATTCATTCTGTGCGGAGGTCGAGACGCTTCCGCCGACGACGGTCGCCGGAAGCTGCTCGCCGTCCGCGAAACCGTTCGCCTCAAACCGCACGCTGTCGCCCAGCGCATTCAGCCCTGCGGGCGTCCGCAGCGCCAGCGTGCCGCCCTGCGCCGATCGCGCGAGCGAGCCGAGGCGCAGCGTGACCGACGACCCTTCCGCCTCGATGTTCGCGTCGCCGCCGTAGACAAGCGTGCCCTCGCGCGCCAGGTCGGCCGTGCCCGTGCCGCCCGCCGGACGGTACGTCAGCCGCGCGGTCGCGAGTTCCAGGTCGCCGTTCGTGAGGAACAGACCGCTGCTCTCCGTAAACTCGCGCACGCCGTCCGTCACGCGCATCGCCGTCTCCGACGCGGACGCGACACTTGCCGTCGAGACGGATTCCGTCGCGCCGCCGTAGAACGTCTGCGTCAGCGTCGCCTCGGTCAGTGCCGGCACACCGTTCGCTTTCATCCACTGGAGGACGCGGCGCGTCAGGTCGATCCACGCCGCGCGGCCACCCGCCTTGCTCCACGACAGGTGGCTGATGAAGACGAGCGGACGGCAAACGGCTTGCGCTTTCTGGATCTGCGCGATGACCTCCTCGTAGGTTGCCCCCTCGTCAAAGTAGAAGAAGCTCGGACGCTGCATCCACGGCACAAGTTCCGTTGGCGTGTCATCGTCCGTCGCGTACCAGCACCGCTCCTTCGGCATCACGCAGTCCGCGCCCGTGTAGCCGAACTCGCCGCCGTAGACGGCCTTCAGGCGGTTCGCGTCGACGAACGCCTCCCAGCCGCCGGGCTGAATCCACGTCTTCGGCGCAGGCAGACCGAAGTCCGCGAAGTTCGCGCGCGTCGCGCGCGCCTGAATGCGCAAGACGTCCGGCGACGGCTGAATCGCGATCTGGTCAACGAGAACCATCTCCTCGTCCGCAAGATCGAACGTCTGATCCGTCTCGCCGTAGAACTCGCGCAACTTGCGTCCGCCGTCCGCCGCAATCGACACGACGCCGAACAGCGCCGCCTTCGACGGAATCCAGACCTTCTTGGAGAACGTCAGCTGCGCGGCGACGGTCGTGTCGTCGCAGAAGAGCGAGCCGCCCGTGACACGGCCCGTGAAGCGGACGTTCTTCGCGTGCGCGAGATCGATCTCCGGCTTGAACCACACCTTCCGTGCGGATGCGTTCGCGGAACCGTACCACGCGGCGCCCGGATCCATGTCCGCACACGCCGCCGCGTAGTCCGCCGCCTTCAGCCACTGCGCAACGTAGACGGCGTGCGCGGCGGTGTGATCCATGATCTCGAACCCGTCGTCCGAAAGCGCCTTGAGACAGGCGCCCTGCTCGTCCGAAAGACCGCCGCTGACCACGGCAAACGAGCAACGCACGTTTTCGGCCTTGAACGCCTCCGCGACCGCGTTCCAGTCGTCGGGCGTGTGGTTGTCGTCGAAGCGGAACGCGACCGCCGTCGGCGGCGTCGCGGCGTGTAGGCCGTAGGCCATCAGTGCAACTGCGGCCAATGCCAACGATTTACGGATGAGTGTCGTTTTCATCTTGTTGTTCTCCTTTTATGCTCCGTGTCTCCGTGCCTCCGTGTGAGACACACACTTCTGCACGAAGAGCCATTTACTTCTCTGTCGGATAGATGCGATACAGGTTGGCGGCGTGGCCGAAGACCGTCGCCTCCAGGCGGCCGTCCTTCAGCGGCGGCAAATCGACTTGCCGCCAGACGTCACGCAGGCGGCCGTCCGTCGGCAGCCCGAACGCCGCGAAGTCGACCGTGACCGTCTTGTCGACGCGCGACGGATTGAACAGCGCGACGGCCCGGCCGCCGTCCGCGAGCGGCCGCGTCCACACCTGCACGAGCTTCACCTCGCCGGCGACTTCCGCGCCGCGGCCGAGCGCGTCCTGGTCGATGTCGATGACCTCGTCGTTCGCCAGGAGCGCGCGCGTGAAGTCGTCCAGCGCCGTCATGTCGCAGCCGATCAGCAGGGGCGCGGCGACCATCGCCCACATCGAGACGTGGGCGTACTGTTCGTTCGGCGTGAGCCCGCACTGCCGGTGATCGGACTTCAGCACGAGCATGTCCGGGTCGTTCCAGGCGCCCGGCCCCGCGTAGCGTCCGAGCCGCGCCTGCTTCTCGATGGCAGGGCCGACGACCACCCATCCGTCCCACACGTCTCCCGTCGTGCGCCAGCACTGCCCGCCGGCGTCCGCGCCCCACGTCCAGACCTCCCCCATGCCGTACTGGCAGATCGAGAAGACGATGTCGCGGTCGGCTTCGGACAGCAGACGCCCCATCAGCTCGTAGGGGTAGCGCAGCTTCTCCTCGTAAGAGCCCGCGAACGCGACTTCGCTGTAGCTGCAGTAGTCGTACTTGAGATAGTCGAAGCCCCAGTCGCACCACGTCTTCACGTCCTGTCGCTCATGGCCGTACGACCCTTCGCTCCCGCCGCAGGTCTTGGGGCCCGGCGACGAGTGGATGCCGATCTGAAGTCCTTTCGCGTGCACGTAGTCGGCAAGGCCCTTCATGTCCGGGAACGCACGGGTCGGCAGGATCGTGCCGTCCGCCGCGCGTTCAGGCCCGTGGAGTTCGGGACGTCCCTTCGCGCCATTGTTGCGAGACCAGGCCGAATCAATGTTCAGGTAGCGGTAGCCGTGGTCGGCGAGGCCCGTCGCGATCAGCGCATCGGCCTGTTCGCGCATCTTTCGGTCGCTCACGCGGTTGCCGAACGCATTCCAGCTGTTCCACCCCATCGGCGGCGTCAAGGCGATTTTCCCGCCGACGCGAAGGGTGAACGGCTTCACGGCGCGTCCCGCCGCGTTTTCCGCCGTGACGGTGAAGGCGTAGTCGCCCGGCGTGTCGAGTCGCCCGCGCAAAATGCGCGCGTCCGCGTCCCACGTCAGCCCCTGCGGCAGCTGCTCGCCCTGCTTCGGAGTCAGCGTTACCGAAATCGGCGCTTCGCCCACAACCGGCACGCGGTACAGGATCTCGCGCCCCGGACGCGCGCCGAGAAAGGCGGGCGTGTTGATGCGCGGCGCACGCGCGGGCGGTGGCGTCAGGATGCCCAGCTGCGTGGTTCGGTTCGCAAGCGTGTCGTCCGGCCGCGCGCCCTTCGCCATCTGAAACACGGCGTTGCACCAGTCGGCGTGGTCACAGGCGATGCCGTCGCCGCCGTCCGTCACGACCAGCTCGACGACCTGAACGCCCGCCAGGTCGGCGAACAGCGGACGCCCGCCGTCGCTTTTGCGCAGGACGCCCGAACGCGCGAGAAGCCGTCCGTCGCCGTAGACGAGGAACTCGGCACTGCCATCGCCCGAGACCTCGCCGTCGATTCCGACGATCGCCGTGAACGCGAGGCCCTGGCCGTTGACCGCGACCTCGAAGCGGCTGGGCGCGTGCGTACCGACGCCGCACGTGTAGGTCTGCCCGCCCAGCGTCAGGGGTGCGCCCTCGTTCGCTCGGCACTTGCGCGCCTGCCCGCTGCCGCAGGTCATTTTCGTCAAGTCCATCTTCGCCAGCGGGAACGTGTCGAACGCGCGATCCTTCGTGCGCGTCTCGGGACAGGTCGGGCAGTCCTTTTCCGTGGCCGCGAATGCGCCCAAAGCCGCGACCGCCGCGAAAGCACCGATAAGTCCATTCATCATTTTGTTCATTGTCTTGTTCTCCTTTATGAATACAGTTTTTCTCCGTGTCTCCGTGCCTCCGTGTGAGACCCACACTTCTGCGCGAAGAGCCAATTACTTCTCTGTCGGATAGATGCGATACAGGTTGGCGGCGTGGCCGAAGACCGTCGCCTCCAGGCGGCCGTCCTTCAGCGGCGGCAAATCGACTTTCCGCCAGACGTCGCGCAGGCGGCCGTCCGTCGGCAATCCGAACGCCGCGAAGTCGACCGTGACCGTCTTGTCGACGCGCGACGGGTTGAACAGCGCGACGGCCCGTCCGCCGTCCGCGAGCGGCCGCGTCCACACCTGCACGAGCTTCACCTCGCCGACGACTTCCGCGCCGCGGCCGAGCGCGTCCTGGTCGATGTCGATGACCTCGTCGTTCGTCAGGAGCGCGCGCGTGAAGTCGTCCAGCGCCGTCATGTCGCAGCCGATCAGCAGGGGCGCCGCGACCATCGCCCACATCGAGACGTGAGCGTACTGCTCGTTCGGCGTGAGCCCGCACTGCCGGTGGTCGGACTTCAGCACGAGCATGTCCGGGTCGTTCCACCCGCCCGGCCCCGTGTACCGTCCGAGCCGTTCCTGCTTTTCGATCGTGGGGCCGACGACGCCCCAGCTGTCCCACACGTCCCCCGTCGTGCGCCAGCACTGCCCGCCGGCGGCGGCGCCCCATGTCCAGACGTCGCCCATGCCATACTGGCAGATCGAGAAGACGATGTCGCGGTCGGCTTCGGACAGCAGACGTCCCATCAGCTCGTAGGGATGGCGCAGCTTTTCCTCGTAAGAGCCCGCAAACGAAACATCCCCATAGCTGCACCAGTCGTATTTCACGTAGTCGAAGCCCCAGTCGCACCACGTCTTCACGTCCTGTCGCTCGTGTCCGTAAGACCCTTCGCACCCGCCGCACGTCTTGGGGCCCGGCGACGAATAGATGCCGATCTGGAGCCCCTTCGCGTGCACGTAGTCGGCAAGCCCCTTCATGTCCGGGAACGCCCTGCTCGGCAGAACCGTGCCGTCCGCCGCGCGTTCAGGCCCGTTAAGCTCGGGACGCCCCTTGCCGCGTTCGCCGTTGTTGCGTGACCAGAAGTCGTCGATGTTCACGTAGCGGTAGCCGTGATCGGCCAGCCCCGTCGCGATCAGCGCGTCGGTCTGCTCGCGCACCTTCTTGTCGGTCACGCGGTCGTAGAACGCATTCCAGCTGCTCCACCCCATCGGCGGCGTCAGGGCGATCTTCTCGCCGACGCGGACGGTGAACGGCTTCATGGCGCGTCCCGCCGCATTCGCCGCCGTGACGGTGAAGGCGTAATCGCCCGGCCGGTCGAGCCGCCCGCGCAGGATGCGCGAGTCCGCGTCCCACGTCAGCCCCTGCGGCAGCTTTCCGCCACGTATGGGCGCGAGCGTCACCGTGACCGGCGCTTCACCCACAACCGGCACGCGGTACAGGATCTCGCGCCCCGGACGCACACCGAGAAAGGCGGGCGTGTTGATGCGCGGCGCACGCGCGGGCGGTGGCGTCAGGATGCCCAGCTGCGTGGTTCGGTTCGCAAGCGTGTCGTCCGGCCGCGCGCCCTTCGCCATCTGAAACACGGCGTTGCACCAGTCGGCGTGGTCACAGGCGATGCCGTCGCCGCCGTCCGTCACGACCAGCTCGACGACCTGAACGCCCGCCAGGTCGGCGAACAGCGGACGCCCGCCGTCGCTTTTGCGCAGGACGCCCGAACGCGCGAGAAGCCGTCCGTCGCCGTAGACGAGGAACTCGGCACTGCCATCGCCCGAGACCTCGCCGTCGATTCCGACGATCGCCGTGAACGCGAGGCCCTGGCCGTTGACCGCGACCTCGAAGCGGCTGGGCGCGTGCGTACCGACGCCGCACGTGTAGGTCTGCCCGCCCAGCGTCAGGGGTGCGCCCTCGTTCGCTCGGCACTTGCGCGCCTGCCCGCTGCCGCAGGTCATTTTCGTCAAGTCCATCTTCGCCAGCGGGAACGTGTCGAACGCGCGATCCTTCGTGCGCGTCTCGGGACAGGTCGGGCAGTCCTTTTCCGTGGCCGCGAATGCGCCCAAAGCCGCGACCGCCGCGAAAGCACCGATAAGTCCATTCATCATTTTGTTCATTGTCTTGTTCTCCTTTATGAATACAGTTTTTCTCCGTGTCTCCGTGCCTCCGTGTGAGACCCACACTTCTGCGCGAAGAGCCAATTACTTCTCTGTCGGATAGATGCGATACAGGTTGGCGGCGTGGCCGAAGACCGTCGCCTCCAGGCGGCCGTCCTTCA
>CAKTZI010000030.1 GCA_934635385.1 uncultured Kiritimatiellota bacterium
AATGCTCGTAGGTCTTCCGTGCCATGTCCGTCCTCTTTTTTCTGGCCATTTCGGACGCTATTCGTGCCGATGCCGCATATTATAACATAAATGAGAATTCACTGCGGAAAATTCTTGAAGGCTCGATTGTTGCTCGGAACGGTTCGGGGCGAAGGATAAAAGAGGTGGTATGGAGGTTGTTTTTCGGGGTTCGGATGTGTGGTATAATTATGCGCGTTAGGCATAATGTTCAAGAGACATAATAATAACGCGCATAAAAATGGATTTTTTGACAGGATTGACGAATCTGATCGGCTCAGACGTTTCCTTTCGCTCAAAGAAGGGGCTTTGGCGTGTCTTTACGGGCGGCGTCGCATCGGCAAGAGTCGCCTGTTGGAGGAGGTCTTGAAGGGGCGGACGGACGTGATGCTGCATTAGGCGGATCGGAGCGAGGCGTCCTTGCAGCGTGTTCGGCTGGACAAGGATCTGTCGGTTGTTCTTCCGGGCTTTGGCGATGTCATGTACTCGGACTGGGGAACGCTCTTTGACCGTTGGCGGCGGGAGGCGCCCGTCGGCAGCGTCCTTGTCATTGACGAGCTGCCCTATCTGGTCGAGCGTGCGCCCGAACTCCCCAGTGTGCTGCAGCTCGTGGCCGACGGCTTGCGCACGTCCGGGCAGAAGTTGTTCATCTGCGGCTCGTCCCAGAAGATGATGCAGGGGCTCCTGCTCAGTCGCTTGCCGGGCTGAAGACGAAGGCGGCGAATCTGCCGTTCGCAAAAGACTACGAGAATGCCGTCATTCGGCTCTTCGTCGCCGAGGGTGGCGTGGCAGACGCCGTCTCGCTCGAATGGCTGGATGGCGAGCTAAGACTTGAGGGCGTCTGATTTAGGAGTATTCGTGTCAAGGGGGCGTTCGTATGCGGCTATGTCGTTGATTCTCGATAGGCGCGTGGCGACAGTCCGTAGCGCTCAAGGAAGAGATGTGAAAGCCGGTTAGCGGAATTGAATCCGCAGCGCAGGGCCACGACGTCCAGTCTCTGATGCGTGTCTTTCAGCAGGCGGAGCGCTTCGGCGAGCCGAAGCTGCAGGATCTTCTCCTTGACGCTGGTGTGCTCGTACTGGCGGAAGCGGAGCGCGAGCAGGGCTTGGGAGGTTCCGCAGTGGCTGGCGACGTCGGCGACCGAGATTCGCTTGAAGGCGTTCTGCAGGATGTAGGCGTTGGCACGCTCGATCAAGACGGTGACAGGCGACGTGAACGACGTTGAATTGCGCTTGACCACCTTCAAGGGCGGCGTGTGCAGGATGCGCGGACGATGTTCGCCTTTGCGGCTGCGCATCAGGTGATCCAGCGCAAGCGCGGTTTCGTAGCCCTGCCGCTCGGTGTCGCGGTCGATGCTGGAAAGGGCGGGTTCGATGGAGTCGCAGACGAGGAGGTTGTTGTCGACGCTGAGGATCGACAGCTCCGAAGGAATTTTCACGTGTGCGGCGTCGGCGGCCTCGTACACCTGGTTGGCGAGATAGTCGTCGGCCAGAAACAGGGCGGCGGGGCGCGGCAGTTCCGCAAGCGCCGGGGCGAGCGGCTCCTTGAGTTCGTGGACGGCCAGCCCCAGGCGCTTGAGGGCCTTGGCATAGCCGCGCAAGCGGGTATGAGACCAGCGCGAGGGTGTGGAGCCGCCGAAAAAGGCAAAGGAACGGCGGCTGTCGAGCCGGAAGAGATGCTCCGCCGCGAGTTTCCCGATGGCCTCGCCGTCCGTTTCCGAGAAGATGACCTTCTCTCGCCGACGGAAGAGCGCGTCGTCGCCATTGCCGATCGTGGCGAGCGGAATCCGAGAGGCGAGCAGGGCCTGGGTCAGGTCGTCGCCGAGGGGATGGTTGATGAGAATGCCGTCAACGCCGTCCCGTGGCGCGTGGGCGATGTCCCTTTCGGTCAGATCCATCGGCGGCAGGAAAAGCTTGGTGTTCCAGCCGCGCCTTTCGTGGAGACCACCGAGCCGATCAGGATGGACGTGATTCAGGTGATGGGCGGCGAGCGTACGGTTGGCCTCGCCCAAGGGGCGCATCTGGAGATTCTCAAGCCCCTCGTCGACAATGCGGAGAAGAAAGGCCGGGTGTCTTTCCGCACGTTGGGCGAGTCGAAGAATTCCTATCTCAAGATTGACTACGATCCGGCGTCGGCCGATTTTGCGCTCGACCCGGTGGAGGGCTCGTTCCTTTTCAAGTTCGTCGGCGGCACGAACGAGCTTTCCGCCGCGCTCGCCGCCACGACGCAGGAGGCGCCGAAACCGATCGTCTGCCAGAACATCGGCCTCTTGAAGCTGAACACCGGGGCCTATCCGCGCGCCAGTCGAGACCTCGATCTTCAATCTGCGCGGCTACAACATCGTCTGCGAGGCGGCGAATGTGCTGCCGAGCGGCCTTGACATCCGCTGGCGTTATGAAAGCCAGGCAAACTGCGGCATCGTGGACATGAACGGCTTCGACCAGACGGTGACGCACCTCAATGCGGTCGGCAGCTTCAGCGGCTTTGACCGGAACCTCATCAAGTCCGACAAGCCCTGTACGCTGACGGTCAACGACACGTTCGGCGAGGCGATTTCGGAGTATGCCCGCATCGCGGTGCAGGGGGCGATCACAAGTGGTCGAAGCCGCCGAGTGCCGGCGAAACGGCGTTCATCGACCTCATCGGCGTCGAGAAGTCCGACTTCAGCAACGCGGGCGGTTCGCGCTATGTGTTCCGCCAGAACGCGAGAGGCATTTCCATCGGGGAGAATGCCGGCTGTGTGGTCATTGTCAGGTGACAGGATGTCTGCTATGCGGTCGAGCGTGTTCGGTGTCGTCGCGGCAATCGCGTGTGGCGTGCGGGCGGCGGTCTTCCCCGTTTCGCCGGAGGAGGGCGGCGCGGGCATCGTCCGCGCGGTGACGGCGGCGAACGCGGCCGGGGGCGGGGAAGTGCGCTTGGCAAGCGGCATCTACCGTCTGGGGACGACGCTTGCGTTCACGGCGACGAATGTCACGTTGCGCGCGGCGGAGAAGGGCGGAGCCGTGCTCTCGGGCGCACGGCCGGTGACGGGCTGGCAGGCTGTGGCGGGGAAGCCGTGGCTCTGCGCGCGACTCGAACGGATGGGCTATTTCCGTTCGCTGATCGTCAACGGACAGTATGCGCCGCGCGCGGAGTTCCCGGGCGGGGGCGCGCAGCTTCAGAACACGAACGTGTGGAAGGTGCGGTGGCTGTCGTCCGAGACAGCCGACAGCCTCACGGTCGAGGTGCCGGGGCTTGTGAACCTGCTGACGTTCAAGGGGTGCGAAAACGTGACGTTCGAGGGGATCGTCTTCGAGAATGCCCTGCCGCCGATGGAACGCTCGACGTTCAGTGGCGTGGGCATCTCTGCGGCGGTGACGGGACGCCAGGTGACGGACTGCGCGTTCAAGGCCTGCACGTTTCGCAATTGCGGCGGCATTGCGCTGCGCCTGTCGGCCGGCCGGAGACTTCGGCTGGAGGGCAACACCTTCGATCAGAGCGGATCCTGCGCGCTTCAGGCCGATGGCCGCGACCTGTTCGTGTCCGGGAACCGCATGCTCGCTTCGGGGCGCGTGTTCACGTCCGCCTACGCCTGCAACATCAGCGGGCAGGGCATCCGATTCTGCGCCAACGAGATTGACGGGGCGCCGTATTGCGGCGTCGTGTTCAACGGCGAGGACAATCTCTTCGCGTCGAATGTCGTGCGAAACGTGATGCAGGCACTCAAGGACGGCGCGGCGTTCTACGGCATGGGACAGAAGACGGTCTTTCGGGGAAACCGCGTCTTCGACAACCAGCCCGACGGGAAGGGACGCCACGCCTTCTACTTTGACGAGGGCGGCCGGGACGGGCTGATCGTCGACAATTCCGTGGAAGGCGGTTTTCGCTCGCCGGTGCACAATCACTTCACCTACAACATCGTCGTCTCGAACAACGTGTTCAAGACGCCCGGCAAGCAGGGCGTCTCGTTCGAGGGTTCGCGCTGGGGAACGTGCGTGAACAACCGCTTTGAATGCGGGGAGGGATTCGAGCGGACGCCGAACGTCTGTGAAGTCACGAACTGGTCGGGAAACGTCTTTCTGGCTGGGTGGAGAGCGTCAACTGGCCGGGGACGTGGACGTATGCCCAGTCGGATAAGGATGGCGCAAAGATATTCTTCTTGGCCCGCTCCGTCAACTGGTTTGACAGGAAGACGCACGAGACCTCGGTCTGGGAGACCACGGCGTTCACGGTCAACCGCGACGGCACCGGGCTTCGCCGCTGCTTCAAGGATGGCTGGGCGGGATCGCACTTCAACTGGGCGCCGGACGGCTCGCATCGGATGATCGTCACCGCCACGGCGTGTGGCTGGAGTCGCTTGCGTCACCGGACGCGATTCGCCGGGTGGTGGTACGGACGCGGGATTACCGCACGGGCGAGGTCGAGCTTGAGCTTGTCGGGACAGAAGGGGTGGTGGCCGCAGACGGCGAATATCCTGTCGCGTTCGACGGCGCGTCCGCGCGAATGGTTCGGTTTCAAAAGGGGCGCGCACGGGTGAACGTGCCGGGCTACAGGCTGTGGTCGCCTGAGGAGCCGAACCTCCATCGGGTGGAGGTGGCGGGCGTGGGCGCGCGCTTTGGCATCCGCCAGGTGGGGACGGCGAATCGGCGCATCACGCTGAACGGCAAGCCGATCTACCTGAAGGGCGTCTGCCGGCATGAGATGCATTATGAATTCGGCTCCACCACGCCGAAGCAGCTGATGTACGAAGACTTGATGAACCTCAAGGATCTCGGCTGCAATTTCGTGCGGGGGGTGCACTATCCCCAATGCGAGGCGTTTCTGGATCTCTGCGACGAGCTCGGCATTCTCGTCTGGGAGGAATCGCTTGGCGGGGGGACGACGCGAAGCAGATGGGCGGGCTCTACGACCTTTATCGTCGTCCGAAGATGGCGGTTGAGGAAGTGAAGAAGGTGCTGAAGGGGAAATGAGCCGGATTAGCCCATAGGAGTTCTCGAACAATCTCGTGCATCGTCGACTGGCGCGTCTCAACGTGCCGCCCTTGACCTGTGCGCAACAAAAGGATATAATCGCACCCAATTTCAAGGATAGGAGTGCCACGAATGGAAGACCTGCAGGGACTGCTGGAGAAAATCAACCGCGACGGCGTCGAGAAGGCGAACGCCGAGGCCGCGCGCATCGTCGGTGACGCCGAGGCGAAAGCCGCGGCGATCGTGAAGGAGGCCGAGGCCGCCGCCGCGCAGGCGAAGGCGTCCGCCGAGAAGGCCGCCGCCGACTATCAGGCGCGCGCGGCGGAGACGGTGAAACAGGCCGCGCGCGATGTCGTGCTCGGCGTGAAGGAGTCGGTGACGGCACTGCTGGAGCGGCTGCTCGCGAAGGACGTCGAGGCCGCGCTGGCGGACGGGAAGACGGCGACGGATCTCGTCGCCGCCGCGGTCCGCGACCTGACGGGGCCCGGCGAGATCGTCGCGGGCGCGAAGCTCGCCGCCGCGCTCAAGGCGCAGGCCGCCGCGCTGAAGGACTTCACGCTCGTCACGGACGAGGCGCTCGGCACGGGCTTTTCCGTGCGGCTGGACGGCGGGCGCGTCGAGCACGCCTTCACGGGCGAGGTCATCGCCACCGAACTCGCCAAGCGTCTGCGTCCCGACCTGGCCGCGCTTCTCCAATGAGCACCGACTACATCGTCGCGAGCCTTCCGGCGCTGCGGTTCGGCGAGCCGCCCGCGATCACGTGGGAGAGGTTCGCGTCGCTTGGCGACGTCGAGATTCCGTCCGCGTGGACGGACCTCGAGACGCAGCTGCGCAACGCGCTCGTCGAGGCGCGCGGCGGCGACGCGAAGTTCCGCCATGCGGCGGACGGCTGTTCGCTCTACTGGAAGAACCGCGTCCTCGCGTGCTTTCAGGAGAAGGACGTCCTGAAGCGCGACGAGCTTCTGGATCGCGTCTGGTGGGACGCCGCCGGGGAGCTGACGCCGCCGACGAGTCCGCTTGGCAAGGGCGCGCGCGCGACGTATGCGATTCGCCTCCGGATCGCGCTGCGGCGGGCGAAGATCTCGACCGACGCCGGCAATGCCGCGTTTGACCAGCTGACGGCCGAAACAGCGAATTTAACTTAAATCAAACTTTCCTCTTATGACAACAGGCAAAATCACGGGTGTCAACGGAAACATGATCACCGTCCGCTTCGACGGCGCGGTGGCGCAGAACGAGGTCGGCTACGCGAAGCTGGGCGACAAGCGGCTGATGGCCGAAATCGTGCGCGTGCGCGGCGAACGCTGTGACCTGCAGGTCTTCGAGTCCACGACGGATCTCGAAGTCGGCACGGACGTCGAGTTCACGGGCGAGCTGCTGGCGGCGGAACTGGGGCCGGGCCTGCTCGCGCAGGTCTACGACGGCCTGCAGAATCCGCTCGCCGACCTTGCGAAGGAAGCCGGCAAGATCTCGAAGGACGCGGCGTTCTTCCTTCAGCGCGGGCTTTACCTGCCGGGCCTGCCGCGTGACAAGAAATGGGACTTCCATCCGCTCGCGAAGCCCGGCGACCGCGTGCGCGCGGGCGACTACCTCGGCTGGGTCACGGAGGGCATCTTCGACAACAAGACGATGCCGGGCCACAAGATCATGGTGCCGTTCGCCTTTCGCGGCGTCTACACCGTGAAGGCAGTCGCCCCCGCCGGCGACTACACGGTCACGGAGACGATCGCGACGCTGACGGACGCGGACGGCAAGGACGTGCCCGTCACGATGCTCCAGCGCTGGCCGGTGAAGGTGCCGATCAGGTGCTTCGTCGAGCGTCTTGCCCCAGAGGAGACGCTGGAGACGACGGTGCGCACGATCGACACGTTCTTCCCCGTCGCCGTTGGCGGCACGTACTGCATTCCGGGGCCGTTTGGCGCGGGCAAGACGGTCCTGCAGCAGACGACGGCGCGCTACGCGAAGGTCGACGTCGTGATCTCCGCCGCGTGCGGCGAGCGCGCGGGCGAGGTCGTCGAGACGCTGAAGGAGTTCCCGGAGATCGTCGACCCGAAGACGGGCCAGTCGCTCATGAAGCGCACGGTCATCATCTGCAACACGTCGTCGATGCCGGTCGCGTCGCGCGAGGCGTCCGTCTACACGGCCGTCACGCTCGCGGAATACTTCCGCCAGATGGGACTCAACGTGCTCGTCCTCGCGGACTCGACCTCGCGCTGGGCGCAGGCGATGCGCGAGCTGTCGGGCCGCCTGGAGGAGATTCCGGGCGAAGAGGCGTTTCCGGCCTACCTGGAGTCGCGCATCGCGGCGTTCTACGAGCGGGCGGGCCGCGTGCGCCTCCGGAACGGCGCGACGGGCTCGGTCACGATCGGCGGCACGGTCTCGCCGGCGGGCGGCAACTTCGACGAGCCGGTCACGCAGGCGACGCTGAAGGTCGTCGGCGGCTTCCACGGCCTCTCTCGCGCGCGGTCGGACGCCCGCCGCTATCCGGCGATCGACCCGCTCGACTCGTGGAGCCACTACAACTCGGTCATCGAGCAGGGGCGCGTCGAACGGGCGCGCGCGATCCTGCGCAAGGGCAACGAGGTCGGCCAGATGATGAAGGTCGTCGGCGAGGAGGGCACGTCCCTCGAAGACTTCACGACGTACCTGAAGGCCGAGTTCCTCGACGCGGTGTACCTGCAGCAGAACGCCTTCAGCGAGGCGGACGCGACGACGCCCGTCGCGCGCCAGCGCATCATGTTCGACGTCGTGGAGAAGGCGCTGCTCGCGACCTACTCCTTCGCCGAGAAGGACAAGGCGCGCGCGTTCTTCATGGACTTGCAGCAGACCTTCATCGACTGGAACGACAAGGCGATGGAATCGCCCGAGTTCGAGACGCTGAAGGCGGCGCTCGTCGAGAAGATCGAAAAGGCGTAATGCGTTCGACGCATTCTGCCCAGGCCGGCCGCCGTCTTCCATAAGCAGGGCGTGAAGCGGGAAAACACCAGATCGCAGCAGATCCTGAACACCCTCGTCGAGGACATTCGATGTGGACGCTATGCCGTCCAGTCGGCGTTCCCGAGCGAGACGGCCCTCGCGCGGCGGTTCAAGGTCAGCCGCTCGCTCATGACGCTCGTCTTCGGCGAGCTGGAACGTCAGGGGCTGATCGTGCGGCGGCAGGGCAAGGGGACGTTCCTCGCCAAGCGGGCGGCGTCGCGCAAGATCGGGCTGATCATTCCCGGCGTCGCGGTTTCGGACTTCTTTCAGCCGATCCTCTGCGAGATCAGCCGACAGGCCCGCGCGCACGCCTACGAGCTGAATTTCGGCGAAGTCGGCTATTCGTCGAGCCATGACGTGCGCGTGCGTCAGGTGCGCGAACTTGCGGCGGAGTTCATCCGCCAGCGCGTCGCCGGCGTCATCTACGAGCCGCTGGTCGGCGAACGTGCCGAAGAGATCAATGCGCACATTCTCCGCGTCTTGGGCCGCAGGGGCATCCCGGTCGTCCTTCTGGACAGCGACATCGTGCCGTTCCCGGCGCGCAGCGCCTACGACGTCATCGGCACGAACGACGTCCGCGCCGGCGCGCTGATTGCGGAGCATTTGCGTGCGCAGAACGCGCGGACGATTCATTTCCACCTGCCGCCGAACGGGCCGGTCACGTTCGACAACCGCATCTTCGGCGCGAAGGCCTGGCTGCTCGCGCACAGTCCGAAGACGAAGTTCGCGGTTCTCCGCTCGACGTCCGACGACGGCGCGGCGCTGAAGCGGCATCTGAAGGCGCATGGGCGGCCGGACGCCTTCGTCTGCCTGAACGACGCGACGGCGGCGGCGTTCAGGCGCACGCTGGAGGGGGCGGGACTGCAGGTGCCGCGCGACGTCCTCCTGACGGGGTTCGCCGACCTCTCGATCGCGTCGCTGATGACGCCGCCGCTGACGACCGTCCGACAGGATCGCGTCGAGATCGCGCGCGCGACGTTTCGGCGGCTGCTCGCGCGCATCGCCGAGCCGACGCTTCCGCCGAGCTCGCTTTTCCTGCCGTCGCCGCTCGTCGCGCGCGGCTCGACGGCGAAGCGGCGGTAGATGGCGTTTATTCGCCCGCGAGGGCCATGTCATTGAGTAAGTTTTACGTCTGCAGACGGACATCGATTACCATCTGCACAAGGGCATCAATTGAGAATTCGATGCGGAAAATTCTTAAGGGGGCATGGCATGATATCGGGCGCACGAAAAAACTTGTCTAACAAGTGCTCGCGGGGTGGGTTCTTTATGGTATACTGTCCGCGTCTCAAGAGAGGGGACGCGAAAGGAATGCGATGAAGAAGAACAAAGAAATGACGACAAGAATGCGGATGATCTTTGGCAGTGCGCTCGTGGCGGCGCTGCTGCTGTCGGCGACGGCTCCGGCCGAGGACGTGCGACGGCTGTTCGCCGAGACGCCCGAACAGAAGACCGAACGTCTCGCGTGGTGGACGCACGACCGGTTCGGCCTGTTCGTCCATTTCGGGCTCTACGCGATTCCCGCGCGCGGCGAGTGGATCAAGAAGATTGAGACGATCCCCGAAGCGAAATACCTGCTGTATTTCGAGAACTTCAATCCCGACCGCTTTGACGCGCAGGCGTGGGCGAAGGCCGCCAAGGCGGCGGGCATGAAGTACGCCGTCCTCACCGCAAAGCACCACGAGGGTTTCTGCCTGTGGGACACGAAGTTCACGGACTACAAGATCACGAACACCGCGTTCAAGCGCGATCTCGTGAAGGAGTTCGTCGCGGCGTTTCGCGCCGAGGGGCTGCGCGTCGGCTTCTACTATTCGCTCATCGACTGGCATCATCCCGACTTCACGATCGACAGCAAGCATCCGAGGCGTCCCAAGTGGGCGAACGACTGCGGCACGTTCGGCGATGCGGACGCGGACTACCCCGAACTGAACAGAAGCCGCGACATGGCGAAGTACCGCGCCTACATGAAGGATCAGGTGCGGGAACTGCTGACGGGCTACGGCCCGATCGACATCCTGTGGTTCGACTTCACCTACGAGGGCGAACACGGCAAGAGCGCGGCGGACTGGGATTCGGAGGGGCTTCTGCGGCTCGCGCGCGCGTTCCAGCCGCAGATTATCGTGAACAACCGCCTCGGACTCGGCGAGACGACGGCGGACGGCTGGGATTTCGTGACGCCCGAACAGTTCCGCGTGGAGGAATGGCCGACGGTGCGCGGCGTGCGCGTCCCGTGGGAGACGTGCCAGACGTTTTCCGGCAGCTGGGGCTATGCACGGGACGAGATGACGTGGAAGGACACGCCCGAGATCGTCACCTTGCTGGCCGATACGGTGTCGAAGGGCGGAAATCTCATCATGAACGTCGGCCCGACGGCGCGCGGGCGCTTCGATGCGCGGGCCGTGGCGCGGCTGTCGGCGGTGGGGGCCTGGCTGGACGACAACGGCCGGTCGATCTACGGCTGCACGCAGGCCCCGGCACGTTTCACGCCGCCGGAGAACACGCGTCTCACCTACAATCCGAAATCGAACCGGCTTTACGTCCATCTGCTGGCCTGGCCGGGGCAGCGCCTGAACTGCGCGTTCCCGGAAGAGGTCGCCTTCGCGTCGTTCCTGCATGACGGCTCGGAGATCGAGCTGGAGCGGCATGGCGTCGAGATCACCCATTCGCAGAAGATGTACCGCACCGGCTGCGAGGGGGTTGCTTACTTCAAGCTTCCGGCCGTCAGGCCCGCCGTCGTCAACCCGGTGATCGAGGTCGTTCTCAATGCGTCGCGCGAGGTCGCGGAATGAGACGCGCAGGTTTCAGCTTTGCGTGCGCGGCGGTCTTCGCCGGGACGGCGTTTGCCGCGTTCGGCATGCCGGTCTACCGTAACGCCGCACGGCCGACGGCCGAACGTGTGAAAGACCTGCTGTCGCGGATGACTGCGGACGAGAAGTGCGCGCAGCTCGGCAATCTCCGTGGCTTCCGGATGTATGACCGCAGGGGAACGTCTGTCATCCTCACGCCGGAAGCCGTTGAGGGCTTTGCGACGAACTGTCCGGGGACTGTCTACGGCACGCTGCGGGCCGATTGGTGGTCGGGACGCAACTGGACGAACGGCATTCCGCCCGAGAAGGCGGCGTCGGTCTACAATGCGCTGCAGCGCCTGGCCGTCGAGAAGACGCGGCTTTGCATACCGATCCTCTTTGCGGAGGAGGGGCCGCACGGTTTGATGGCGCTCGGCGAGCCGGTCTATCCGACGGGGCTCGGCCTCGGCTCCACGTTTGATGCGGATCTCATGCGGCGCATCGGACGCGAAATCGGTCGGTCCCGCCTGCGCGGCACGCACTGCGTGTACGGGCCCATTCTGGATTTGGCGCGCGATCCGCGCTGGAGCCGGTGCGAAGAGTGCTTCGGCGAAGACCCTGAACTTGTGTCTCAACTGGCCCTTGCCGAATTCGAGGGCTTGCGCGAATACGGGCTGGAACCGTGCCTGAAGCACTATGTCGGCGGCGGGAACGCGGAAGGCGGACACAACACCGCGAGCGTCCATCTGGGACCGCGCGAATTCTACAACTGCCAGCTGCGTCCGTTCAGGCGGCTGATCGCCGCCGGCGCGCGCCATCTGATGAGCACGTACCATGATGTTGACGGCGAGCCGTGTACGGGGTCGCGGTTCCTGCTGACGGACGTTCTGCGCGGACAGCTCGGCTTCGACGGATTCGTCACGGCGGACGGCGGTGCGATGGGATTCCTGATCGGACGCCGCGTCGCCAGCGGAATTCCCGAAGCCGCCGCGCTTGCCGTGTCGGCCGGGTGCGACGGAGAGAGCGACGAACCGGCGGTTGAAAAATGCGGGACATGGGTGCGGCAGGCGTATGCAGCGGGGCTGCTGTCCGAGGCGGATCTCGACCGAGCCGTGGGACGGCTGCTGACGATGAAGTTCGACAGAGGGCTCTTTGAGAACCCCTATGCGCCCGAAGTCGCGCCCGATTTCGGAGAAGGCCGGAAGCTGGCGCTGGAGGCGGCGCGCAAATCGCTTGTGCTTCTGGAGAACCGAGGCGGACTGCCGCTCGCACAAGGCCTGTCCGTCGCGGTCATCGGGCCGAACGCCGGCGGCAAGATCATGAATCAGCTTGGCGACTACACCGCGCCACAGCGTCGCGCCGACGTCGTGACGGTGCTTGACGGCGTGAGACGGTTTGCGCAGGACGTTTCTTATGCGAAAGGGTGTGGCATCCGCTCAAAGGACAAAAGCGGTTTCGCCGAAGCCGAACGTCTTGCGGCGCAGGCGGACGTGACGGTTCTGGTGCTGGGCGGCAGCTCGTCTCCCTATGCCGGCGTGACCCAGTCTGACGCGCTCAGCGGCGCGACGGTCGTCACGGGGATGGAGGATGACGACTGCGACAAGGACTCCGGCGAAGGGACTGATCGCTCGACGCTGGGTTATTCGGGCGTGCAGGAAGATCTCTTTCGTGCAGTTCGCGCCCGCGCCAAGAAGCTCATCGTCGTGCTCGTGCAGGGACGGCCGCTTGCATTGGACGCATTTGCAAAGGATGCGGACGCCGTTCTCTTGGCATGGTATCCCGGCATGTATGGCGGCCAGGCTGTGGCGGAGGCGCTGTACGGCGCTGTCAATCCGTCGGGGCGGCTGCCGGTCGCCATCCCGCATTCCGCAGGGCAGCTTCCCGTCTGTTCAGACGGCTATGCGGCAGAGCGTCCGCTTTATATCGACGGGCCCGGCACGGCGGCGTATCCGTTCGGCTACGGCCTTTCCTACACGACGTTCGCCTATTCGGATTTCTCGGTGTCGGGAGACGCGGCGTCCGTCATCGTCCGCAACACGGGTGCGCGCGACGGCGACGAGATCGTGCGGCTGTACTTCACCGTCAGGGGTTCGGTTGTTCGGCGGCCGAACCGAGAACTGCTCGCGTTTGCGCGTGTCACGCTGAAGACGGGCGAACAGAAGCGTGTCTCGCTGCCGTTTGACGCCAGACTGTTCGGCTGGTACGGGCGCGACGGGCGTCTTGAACCGCCGCGCGGCACGGTCACGCTTTTCGTCGAGGGATGTAAAGACGTTTACGAACGGCGGTCGCTCGAATAGGAGTCGTTCACGAAATGCACAAAGCCGAAATTGGCCTCAGTGTGGGCTTGGCTTGTAAAGGCGGGCGACTTGCGAGCCGATGAGCGAGACGATTTGGCTGTAGATGGGCGACGGAAATTCGGCGGAAATTTCGCGCTGAAGCGCTTCTGCGGCTGAGGGGAGCCTTTGACACAAGCTGTCCAGCCGTGCGAGCATCAATTTGGGCGAAATGCGGCAGTCTTTTGCCAGTCGCTCGAAGCTGTCGCGCGTGAGCAGGGCGAGATTGCGGTCGCTGCCGATGGACATGGCCGCTTCGGGCGAAAGGCTTGGATAGACTGCGGTTGAAACGGCGTCATACAGAGGAGCCAGCGTTGGACGTCCCTGACGATAGACGACGGAATAGTTTTTCCCATGTGCGTCGGCATTTCCAATCAGCACGTTGAACAGGAGAAGATCCAGAAACGACGGCCGCAGGTTTCACGATGTGTGTGGACGGCGTACCGTAAAGCGGATGGACAAGCTTTTGGTCTTCTATTCGTGCCACGAGCTTGTCTTGGGCGCCCGCTCCCGAATAGCGATAGCCGAGTTCGCCTGCGGCATACAGTGGTCGTCGGCGAAGCGACTTGAGGATTTCCGACGCTTCTCTGTCTGAAAGTCTGCGGAGCCGTTCGGTGGTGTCCGCTGCGGGTTTCGTTCCAGGGGCATACAGGGCCACGGCGCCGGCGCAGTCGCCGCCGATGGCCTTGAGGAATCCGTAGACGTTGTTCTTCGAGACGTGAAGGTGCTTTTCGAGTTTCTTTCGCACGACGGCGGGCGGCAGCAGGTTGGCGAAGTAGTTGTATGTCACGTCTGTGCCGAATGGCTCGGCTTGCAGTGGCAAGGAGAACGAAAGCCGTTCGGCCGTCGGATCGTTCAGGTAGTTCGCATCATAGCGAAACGAATAGGCGTTTCGTTCGGATTCCCACGAGAACTGTCCGATGAACCGCCCCGTGAGGTAGACGTTAAGAAACCCGTACATCGGATTCTCCCGTCGGGATGTCCAGCTTGACGGCAATGCCAAGCGAGGTGAGGACTGCCATCAGCTTGTCGAAATGCACCGAAGGCTTGCCGCGTTCGATGTCGCCAAGGAATCGGATGCCGACATTTGAAATCTGGGACAAGACCGTCTGCGAGACCTTTTGTGATTTTCGGGTCTTTCTGACGAGCGAGGCGATATCCGTCATGTTCTGGATTTCAATCATCGTTTGCTCCTTTAAGCGACATAACGCTGGAATGATACCAAATTTACCCGTTCGGGTCAATTCGAGGGCTTGAACTAGCTTTTTAACCCGTTCGGGATGATTTCTGCCTGTGAACTATGTTTTTAACCCGTTCGGGTTGTATTTTGTGCGCCAATCCACGATCCAGTTGGTGTGAACAGGGCAAGTGGCGCGGAATGAGAATTCGATGCGGAAAATTCTTGAAGGGCGAAATCCTTGTCTTCGTGCCGAGCAAAAAACTTGTCTAACAAGTGCTCGTGCGGCGGCTTTTTGTGGTATAATGTCTTGCATACCATGAAACCCAAAGACATGAAGACAGTAAGAAACATTTTCATTGGCGCTGTGCTGTCGCTGGGGACGGCGTTTGCCGCCGCGCCGACGGGGCTGACGACGGAGTATCGCGAGAATCCTGACGGGATCGACGCGCCGAGCCCGCGCCTGTCGTGGCGGCTGCCGGACGGCGTGGCGCGGCAGACGGCCTATGAGCTGGAGGTCGACGGGAGGCCGATGGGCCGGGTCGAGTCGTCCGAAAGCCTGAACCGCAGCTGGCCGGGCGGCCCGCTCGCCACGTCGCAGCGCGTGACGTGGCGCGTGCGCGTCTGGGACGGGGCGAACCGCGCCTCGGACTGGTCGTCGCCCGCGACGTTCACGATGGGCGTGATGCGCCCCGGAGACTGGCGGGCGAAGTGGATCGGCCCGGCGGCCTGCACGCGCCCGGACGAGGACTTCGGCGCGGCCCAGTGGATCACCGCGCCGGCGGACGCGAAGGGCGTCACGACGCTTGCGCTCTCCTTTGCCTTCAACGGCGTGAAGCCGGACGAATTTGTCGAGATGATCCATGCGGGCGTCTCCCAGCACGAGATCGACGTCAACGGCAGGCGCTTCAACAGGTGGACGGGGATGGTCCACGACTGGCGCTACCTGCGCTTCCGCGACCTGACGCCGTATCTCGTGAAGGGCACGAACACGGTCGTCGTGCGCGTCTTCGCCGACGTGCCGCGCAAGGGGACGGACCCCGTCGACCCGATCCGCCGCCACGCGCCGCCGGACGTGCGCGCGTTCCTCGCGAAGATCGCCTTTCCCGGCGGACGGACGCTCGTGACGGGCGCGGCGGGCTGGACGTCGCCGGACGGCCCGGTCGCGGAACTGGGGGCGGTGCGCGAGCCGGCGTGGGGCAAGGAGATGGTGCTGCGGACCGAGAGCGCCTCGCCGGCTTTCGCGAAGACGTTCGCCGTGGAGAGGCCCGTCGCGTCGGCCACGTTGCACGTGACGGGCGTCGGCTTCTACGAGGCGTATTTGAACGGACGGAAAGTCGGGAAGAAGGTTCTCGACCCCGCGCCGACGGCGTATGACCACCGCGTCCTCTACTCGACCTACCGCGTGGACGACGCGATCCGTCCGGGGGCGAACGAGCTGAAGGTTCTTGTCGGCCACGGTTGGTACGACATGCGGGCCGTCGCGACGTGGAACTTCGAGACGGCGCCGTGGCGGGACTTCCCGCGCGGCCTCGCGCAGCTGGAGCTCGTCTATGCGGACGGCGAAAAGGAGGTTGTCGCGACCGACGGGAGCTGGCGGCAGGTGGAGAGCCCTGTCGCCTACGACGACATCTTCGAGGGCGAGGTCCTCGGCGCGCGGAATCCGCGCCAGCCCGATTTCGGGAAGGCGGCCGTGCACGCCGAGGAGGTGCCCGGCCCCGGCGGACGGCTCGTCGCCGAGGCCCAGCCCGGCGCCGAGATCGTGCGCACGCTGCCCGCGCGGCGGATTCGCGAGCTGGGCGGCGGGGCGTGCCTGATCGACTTCGGCGAGAACGTCGCCGGCTGGGCGCGCCTCACGCTGCGCGGACAGGAGAAGGGGGATGTCGTCTCGATTCGCTACGACGAGCGCGTGAACGCGGACTTCACGCCGGCAGTCCCCTCGGCGCGCGACGGGCTGGCGGACGCCCCGTTGAGCCGTCCGGCGGAAGGCGTGGCGCGGCGCCGGATCGACGAGCATTTCCACTACACGGCGTCGCACCGCGTCTGCGCGACGGACGCCGCGTTCCAGACGGATCGTTTCGTCTGCTCCGGCGCGGGGGACGAGACCTATGAGCCACGTTTCGTCTACCACGGCTTCCGCTACGCGGTCGTGAAGGGCCTGCGCCGGCCCTTGGCGCCGGAAGACGCCGTCGCGTGCGCCGTGCGCACGGCCTTCCCGGCGGTCGGGTCGTTCACGTGCTCGGACGGGACGCTCAACACGCTGATGCGGATGGCCGAGCGGGCCTACTGCGCCAACTTCGCGGACGGCGTCCCCACGGACTGCCCGCACCGCGAGAAGAACGGCTGGACGGCCGACGCGGGCATCGCGAGCGAGATGGCGCAGTACCTCTTCGAGAACACGGCCGCCTACGAGAAGTGGCTGCGCGACATCATGGACGCCCAGCTCCCCGACGGCAACATCCCCGGCATCGTGCCGACGTCCGGCTGGGGCTACCACTGGGGCAACGGGCCCGACTGGGACAGCGCGCTGTCCTCCGTCGCGTGGAACCTCTGGATCTACCGCGGCGATCGCCGAATCCTGGACGAGGTCTACCCGGCGCTGACGCGCCTGCTCGCCTTCACGGCGGCGAAAGCGGACGCCGACGGACTGGTGAAGCACGGCCTCGGCGACTGGGTGCCCGTCAACCGCGCGCATGTGCCGTCCGTCGCGTTCACGAGTTCCTGCTACTGGTGGCAGGCGCAGCGCATCGCCGCCGAGATCGCGGCGCTCAAGGGGCTGTCCGCCGACGCGGCGAAGTGGGAGGCCGCCGCCGCGAAAACGCGCGCGGGCCTCCATGCGCGGTTCTACAGGGGCGGTGGCGTCTACGACAACGGCGGACAGACCGCGCAGGCCTTTGCGCTGGCCTGCGGCCTCGCGCCGGAGGCGGAGCTCCCGCAGGTCGAGGCGCGGCTCGTCGCGGCGGTCGAGAAGGCGGACGGACACCTGGACGTCGGCCTGCACGGCACGAAGCAGGTCTTCCGCGCGCTGAGCCGCATGGGCCGCACGGATCTCGCCTTCAGGCTGCTCGTGAACCCGACGGCACCCTCGATGGCCGACTGGATCCGCAGGGGCGGCACGACGCTGTGGGAGAGTTGGACGGGCGACTCGTCGCTGAACCACATCATGTTCGGCGACTTCGCGGGCTGGGCGTACCAGTACCTCGCGGGCATCCGGCTCGCCGAGGCGCCGCGTTCGACGAGTGCCGTCACGGTGCCGACGGCGCCGGCCTTCCGCGAGCTGGTGATCGAGCCGATGTTCCTGGACGCGCTCGACAGCCTGTCGGCCTCCACCGTGACGCCGTATGGCAAGGTCGCGGTGTCCTGGCGGCGTCAGGGCGGGAAGGTTGCGGTGGAGATCGCCGTGCCGTCGGGCGCGCGGGCCGAGATCCGCCTGCCGAACCGTGCCGCCCAGCGCGCCGTTGGCGGACTGTATCGCTTTGAACTGGCTTCTCAGGAAGTCGTAAAACGGACACCTGTCCGTTTTGGTAAATACTAAAACGGATACCTGTCCGTTTCGGTATTGACCGCATGTGAGTTGTTCTGCTATAATTCCACGCATGGAGACATACCCTCGAATCTATCGGACAATTGTTGAAGAGCACCTGAACAGGTATCGGCAGATGGTTTTCCTGTCGGGGCCGCGACAGGTTGGCAAGACGACGCTGGGCGAAGCCCTTGCTTCGGATTATCTTAGTTGGGACGATGATGACGTACGGCGGGCTCTGATGGCAGGACAGAAAGCTGTCGTGGATACGTTCGGCCTTGCCAAGCTGACGGAGAAGGATAGAGTCGTAGTCTTCGACGAGATTCACAAGTACAGTCGGTGGAAGCAGTTCCTGAAGGGCTTTTACGATGCCTACGCCAAGGGCATGAAGATCATTGCGACCGGTTCGGCACGGATGGACGTCTACAAGAAGGGCGGCGACAGCATGATGGGACGTTACTTTCCCTATCGGATGCACCCATTGAGCGTGGCCGAGCTGCTTGACGTGACGATTCCGGGTGAGGCTCTTGTCCGGGCTCCCCAAAGGCTGTCCGATGACGAATGGGGGGCTCTTTGGACGTTTGGAGGTTTTCCTGATCCGTTCGTTCGGCGCGACTTGCGTTTTTCCCGCAGGTGGAACGCCTTGCGATTTGAGCAACTGACCCGCGTTGACATTCGCGATCTGACCCAGATCGTCGAACTGGATCAGCTGTCCGCGCTGGCCGAGATCCTGAGTCGGCGTTCGAGTGAGCAGCTTGTCTACAAGAGTCTCGCGACCGAGGTCGGCGTGGACGAGAAGACGGTCAAGAAATGGGTCAAGGCCCTGAAGAGCCTGTATTTCGGGTTCGAGATTCGGCCTTGGTTCAAGAACGTCGAGAACTCGATCCGCAAGACGCCCAAGTGGTTCATGCGGGACTGGTCGCAGGTCACGGAGGAGGGAAAGCGTGTCGAGACGTTCGTCGCCTGCCATTTGCTGAAAGCGGTCGAAGGGTGGACGGACTTGGGGTATGGCGAGTTTTCATTGAACTATTTGCGCAACAAGCAGAAACGGGAGGTCGATTTCCTCGTGGTTCGAGACGGCAAGCCATGGTTCCTGGTCGAAGCCAAGAAGCATGACGAGACCCTGTCTGCGAATCTGGCTCTTTATCAGCGCCAGACGGGTGCGCGTCATGCCTTTCAGGTCGTGTTTGATGCGACCTACGTCAATCGCAGTTGCTTTGATGTCGAAGTCCCGGCAGTCGTTCCCGCGCGCACGTTCCTGAGCCAGCTGCTGTAACTGCGACAAGAAAAAACTTGTTTAACAAGTGCTCGCCTGACGGCTTTTTTGTGGTATACTGTTCCGCGTGTCAGGATATCAGAAGACATGAGGAACATGACGACAAGGAAAACTTTAGGACTCGCGGTTGTCGCAGCGGCTTTGTCGCTGGGTGCGGAAACCGTGCAGCTGTCCGAGACGGGCGACTTGCACCTGCCCGAAAAGGTGACGGCGGACACGCCGTGCCTGCTGCTGATCCACGGCGGCGGCTGGTCGGCGATGAGCCGCCGGGACGTTGTGGGCATCGCCGACTACCTCTCGAAGGACCTGGGCTTCGTCGTCTACAACGTCGATTATCGGCTGGCTTCGCCGGAGCATCCGTGGCCGGCGTGCGGCGAGGACTGCGTGGCGTCCGCCAAGTTCATGTTCACCGAGGCGTTCGCGCGCGCGGCGGGCGTCCGGCCCCGGAAGATCTGGGTCGCCGGCGGGAGCGCGGGCGGTCATTTGGCGCTGTGGACAGGGCTGTCGCTACCGTCCAGCCAGGTCGCCGGCATCGTGTCGATCTCGGGCATTGCCGATCCGGCGCCCGACTTCGCCGCGCTTCCGTGGCGCTACCGCGTGCTGTTCGGCGGACAGGAGCCGACGGAAGCGCGGCTCGACGCGATGAACCCCCTGCGCTTGATCCGCCCAGACGGCCCGCCGGTTCTTCTGACCCATGCGACGGGCGACAGGGTTGTCCCGATCGCGTCGGCGCGGAACTTCGAGAAGGCGTACCGCGCCGCCGGCAACAGCGTGTCGTTCTACGAATACCCCTGCGAAATCGAGCCGGGCCTGACCGGGCACTGCATCTGGCGGCCGGATTCGAAGCCGCATCGCCTGATTGCCGCGCTGGAGCGGGCGATTGCCGATTTCGTCCGGTCGCGCGTGTCAACGCCGCAGGCGGACGTGGTTGGCGCGACGGCGGACGTCTGGTCTCTCTTCGCGAGCCCGCCCGCGTCGGCGAAGCCGTGGACGTACTACTTCTGGGTGAACACGCTCACCGACCGCGAAACGATTTCCGCCGAGGTGGCGGACATGGCGCGGCTCGGCTTCGGCGGCATCCTGCTCACTGACTCGCGCGGCTACTGGGATGACGACAACCACGTGTCTAACCCGCCCGCGACGATCCGCTGGGGGAGTGCGGCGTGGCTCGATCTCATCGAACACGCGATCCGTGAGGCCGACCGACACGGGCTGTCGCTCTTTCTGAACATCGCGGCGTCCGGCGGGCACCTGCGTGGCGACGTGAATGTCGGCGACGACGCGCCGAAGTTCCTGAAGTGCCGCAGCTACCTGCCGGGCGACGCCTTCGAGCCGCTGCCGTTCCCGCACGGGCGCGAGGTGGCCGTCTTTGCGGTGCGCACCGCCGAGCCGGCCGCGCGGACGGGCTGGGCGAACGCCGGCGACGGGCAGATGTCGATGGAGGGGAACGTCGGCAAGGGCGAGGACGTGGCGGCGTTCAAGAGGCGCACGGCCCTGGAGGTGCGCGAGCTGGCGTCGCCTGACGAAGCCAGGAGCCTTGGTGCGAACTGGACGATCCTCCGCTTTGCGCGCGCGACCGTCGCGGGGCGCGAGCAGGACATCGACGTCCTCGACCGCACGGCCGTCGGGCGGCATCTTGAACGCGTGGTCGCGCCGCTCATCGCGCGTCTGCCGGGGCTCGTCGGGAAAGAGAAGGCATTCGCTGGGCTCTACAACGTGAGCTGGGAGGGGCTGATGCCGACGTGGAGCGCGACGTTCGAGGCCGACTTCGCCGCCGACGCGGGCTACGCGCTCCGCCCGCAGCTGCCCGTCCTCGCGGGCTTCGTGCCGCCGGAGACGGATGCGGAGAAAGTTTTCCGCGACTTCCGGCGCGCGCGCGGGCGGATGATGGTGGCGCACCTCTACGCGGCGGTGCGTGACTGGGCGCACGCGCACGGGATGCTGGCTTCGGCGGAATCGGGCGGGCCGTGGAACGCGCGCGGACAGAAACGCGATCCGCGCACGTTCGGCGAATGCGACCAGTTCGAGTTCCTCGCGGCGAACGACGTGCCGCAGGGTGAGTTCTGGCCGACGCACGAGGCGTTGCATCCGGACGCCGGACGCGCGAACCGCAACATCGACTTCTTCGGACGCGGCATCGTCGCGGCGGCGCGCCGGGCGAAGCAGCCGATCGCGGCGGTCGAGGCGTTCACGCACATGTACGGGCACTGGACGGTCGATCCCGCGTTCCTGAAGCCGCTTGCGGACGCCGCGTTCGTCGATGGCATGAACCGCATCGTCTGGCACACCTACACGACCTCGCCCGCGAAGTGCGGCGTGCCGGGGCTGGAGTATTTCGCCGGCACGCACGTTAACCGCCACGTGACGTGGAACCGCGACGCCGTGGCTTTCGTCCGCTACCTCGGACGGTGCCAGGCACTCCTTCAGGCGGGCGACAGGATCGATGACGGCGAGTTCCTGCCGCCGACGGGCAACTACTGGGAATGGGGCCGCTTCCGCAGGGATGAGTCGGCGCAGTTCCTGACGGCGCACCGGCGTTTCGGTGCGGCGGACGTCTTCTTCGTGACGGGCGAGGGCAAGGGTGAAGTCTCGCTCAACGCCGTCGCGGGGGGTCGCGTGGTCGAAGTCTGGGATCCCGTCGCCGTCACGCGGCGCACGGCGGAGGCCTCGGAGGCGAACGGGCGGACGCAGGTGCGCCTCGACCTGCCGCGCGGCGGCAGCGCGTTCGTCGTCTTCGCGGACAAGCCGGCGCGTCCGCTGGGGACAGACCCCAAGAATGTGGGGACAGGCCTCGTCGAGTCGCGCGTCGCGGGTCTGTGGCGGGTCTCGTTCCGCTACCATCCTGGCGTCGCGGCCGAGCCGCCGAAGGCGAGGACGATGGAGCGGCTCGTCGACTGGACGTCGCTTGCGGACGTGCGGCACTTCGCGGGCACGGGCGTCTACGAAGCGACGTTTGACTGGGCGGACGCGGAGAGTGGATGCGTGCGGCTGTCGCTGGGGTCTGTCCCCACGGGGCTCGCGCGCGTCTTCGTGAACGGGGCGGACTGCGGCGTCGCGTGGTGCGCGCCGTGGGAGGTCGACGTCACGGCGGCGGTGCGGCAGGGGCGCAACGAACTGCGGATCGAGTACACGAACAACTGGCACAACCGCCTTGTCGGCGACTGCTCGCTGCCGCCGGAGCGGCGCGTCACGAAATCGGCCGTGCACTATTGGAATGTCGCGCGCAAGGGGAGAGACGGTAACCCTTGGACGCTGCGACCGACGCTCTACTCCGGGGCGTCGTCCGGCGACCCGCTCCAGCCGTCCGGCCTTCTCGGCCCCGTCCGGCTCGTGGTCATCGACAGGCAATAAACAGGAAGGCAATTGCAAAAGTAAACAGAAGCTGTACAAACGTCAACAGACCCCAACAGACAAGAGAAAGGAAAAAACATGAACAGGAAAATGAAATGCGTCATGGGAAGCGGTTGCGCGCTTCTGCTGGCGGGCGCCGCGTCGGCGGCCACGACATGGAAGGTCTCGACAGCCGTCACGGACGGCATGACGGGGCCGCAGCAGATCACGAACGCGCTGACGCAGTGCGCGTCAGGCGACACGATCCTCGTCGATCCGGGGTCGTATGACTTCACCGGCATCTACATGGATGCGGCCAACAAGATCCACCTGACGCGCAAGGACAATCCGATTGCGACGTTCTCTCTCGTCGGCAACACGGAGAGTCATTGGGCTGAGGGGGGGGGGGTATCCTCTTCACAGGCGACGGTCAGTTGGGTGACTTTTGGCAGGATTCCGCCGGGACGGGATGGCGCGGGCCGCATCCGCGCATTGCAAACATCGTTTTCGACGGATTCAAGGCCACGAACGCCAATGGCGGCGCTTTGAGATTTCGCGAGTGGAAGACGATGGAAAACAACTGGCCGATTGTCACGAACTGCGTGTTCCGAAACTGTTCCACAACCGCAGGGGGCGGTGCCATCTTCGGCGGCGTCAAGGCCTTCGATTGCCTGTTCGCAACGAACGTGGCGAATCAGGGTGGTGCCGTCTATGGCGGCTCGGCCTACGGATCGACGTTTGAGAAGAACTCGGCCGCGAGAGGAGGGGCCATGGGTTTTCAGTCGGCAGCCATTTCCTCTTCGTATGCGACGGATGTCGAGATCAGCAACTGTGTTTTCCGCGCGAACGCAACCGAGGCGGAGACGGGTGAACTGAACGGCGGCGCGCTGTTCTTTGAGGATGTCGGGGGGTGTGTCATGGATTGCGCCTTTGTTTCGAACAAGACCACGCAGACGCGGAACTACTATCCGCTGGGCGGTGCGATTGCCGGCGCAAAGGCTAATCCCGTCACGGTTGAGCGCTGTGCGTTTGAAGGGAACGAGAGCGGCTGGAACGGCGGTGCCGTTTCATACGGAACAGTTAGGAACTCGACGTTTACGGGGAACTTCTCGCAGGCGGGCGGCGGCGCGATCTTCCGTTGCACGGCGGAGCGTTGCTCCTTTGACGGTGACTATTCGACGCTTGACTATCAGCGGCCCGGTTCGGCCTATCAGTCGACGCTGACAGACTGCACGGTGCGCGGTTCCATTTGCGAAAGTGCGGCGATGCGCTGCACGTTCCAGGATGTGGATTTCGAGAAAGCCTATGCCGTCTTCTACAACCAGAACTGGGTCACGAACTCGCTGATCGTGCGGTGTGGCGCGTCCTTGCGGGGAATTGCCTACGCCTACAACAAGGTGGCGGGTGACTCGGAGTTCGTCAACTGCACGTTCGCCGACAATGTGCCCAACTGGTATTGGGGGCTGTTTACTTCGTCGAATGCGGAAAATGGAAATCCGATTCGCGCCGTCAACTGCATTTTCATTGGCACTGTGGACAGCAGTGGGAAAGCGGCGGATCTGACGGGCCGGAACCTGAAGGCGGGCGACGTGAAGCTTGACCATTGCGCGTATCGTGGCGCGGGCGAGTCGTTTGCGGGCTGCTGGACGAGCGTGGACGAGTCGAGCTTCGTCTGGGCGAAGCCGCGATTCGCCAAGGGCGGCGGCTACCAGCTGCGCGCCAGTTCGCCTTTGCGCGGCAAGGGCCTGACGCTGAACTGGACGGTGGATGATCTGGAGCTTGCCGGCAATTTGCGCGTGCGCGACGGGAAGGTCGACCTCGGCTGCTACGAGTGCTGGACGGATCCGCTGGGTGTCCTGTTCCTTGTGCGGTAAGCGTTGGATCAAGCCGCCTTCATGGAGGTCAAGCTGTGTCAAACTTGAAGCGTTCGTTTTCAATTGCCCTGCTCGCCGTCGGCGCCCTTGTCGCGACGGGCGCCTCGGCCGGAGTCGTCACGCCCTACGGCATCTGCGCCCACGTCTTCCACACGGGCGACGCGCATCGCGCCCGCCTGCTGGACGCGATGCAGTTTGCCGGCATCAAGTACGTGCGCACGGGCATCTACGGCGACGCGGCGTCCGAATTCCGTCTGGCCGACACGCTGCTGGACACGCTGGAGAAGCGGGGCATGTCGATGCTGATGCTCATCTTCGGCAATGACGCAAAGGACTGCTGTGCGCCGCCGCAGGACATGGCCGCCTGGAGCAACTACGTCGATCGCGTCGTCCGCCGCTACGGCGACCGCGTGCCGGTCTTCGAGATCTGGAACGAACCCAACCTGGACGGCTTCTTCCACGGGGCCGACCCCGTTCAGTATGCGAAGACCCTGAACGTCGCGTATGCGGCGGGCAAGGCGGCGAACCCGAAGTGCCGGTTCACGTTCGGCGGCACGTCGTCCGTCCCGTTCGACTGGATCGAGAAGGCCTACGCCGCCGGCGGCACGAACTTCGACGCGATGGTCGTGCATCCCTACGCGCACCCGTCGCGTCCGGAGGGCGTGGTGGACGTGCAGACCGAGCGGCTGCGCGAGCTGATGGCGAAATACGGCATCGGCGACAAGCCGATCTGGTTCACGGAAGTCGGCTGGCCCACGCACAGCGAGGCGCTGGAGCATGCCTCCGTGCTGCTGGCGGGGCTCAAGGTCGCGCGTCCCGAACAGAAGAGCTGGAACGTCATCGTCGCCAAGGACCAGAGCGAAGGGGAGATCGAAGACCAGGACGTGGCGCAGCGTCTGCTGGAGCTTCTGCCGGCCGGCAGCCGCGTGAAGGCGTGTTCGCAGCGGGAGACGATCGCGCGGCTGGAGAAGGACGACGCGGATGCGGTGGTCTATCCGTTCGACAGCAACTTCCCGGCGGACACGATCGCGGCGGTCAACGGCTTCCTCGCGCGCGGCGGCGTCTTCGTCGACTTCGGCGGGCTGCCGTGCTACTTCGGACGGCGCGACAACAAGGCGGTCGAGGGGATGCAGCACGGCGGCGCGGTCGGCTTCTTCCCGTTCGGCTTCCGCGCGTGGTGGAATACCGTGGACGGGCGGCACGACCCCGAACACGCGAAGGACTATCCGCGCGAGGGGCAGGTCTTCGCGACGGAGGTCGGTCTCGCGAACGGCGTCCGTCAGGAGCCGACGGGCTTCAAGTGCCGCGCGTTCCTCGCGCCCGACCGCATCGGCGAAGGCTCGAAGTGGATTCCGCTCGTCGCCGGGAAGACGACAAACGGCGTCGATCTCGTGGCGGCGGCGGTGATCCGCTACGGCGGAGACCGGAAGGGCGCGGCCGTCCTCAGCTCCCTGCCGACGACGCACACGAGCTACGGGTTCCTGACGGAGGAGATGCAGGCGCGCTACACGGCGCGGTGCGCCGCGATCGCGATGGCCGAGGGCGTCGAGGCGCATTTCCCCTACGCGCTCTGGAACGAAGGAAAGGATCCGTACTATTCGGAACACCACTTCTCGCTTCTGCAGTCCAACTATGCGCCAAAGCCGTCGTTCTCGGCCTACATGACGTTCATTTCGCAGCGTCCGGTCGGGTCGGTGCAGACGCCGGGGGCGTGGCATGACAAGAAGCGGCGCTACTACTATCCGCAGTGGACGCGCCCGGACGGGAAGAAGGCCGGCATGGTCTGGTGCGTGGAGGGCGCGTCGCGGCGGCCGCTGCGCTTCAAGGGCGGCAAGCCGACGTTCCGCAATCTCTACGGACGGATCATCCCCGTGCTGGAGCTGGGGGACGGCCGGTTCAACGTGCCGGTTTCTGAAAGCCCGATTTACTTCGAAGGCGCGGAGCTGACGAAATGACGGCATTGCTGGCAGTCGCGTCTTTTCTGTTGGCCACTTGGCGCGTGGATGTCCAGGGACCCGATGGCGGCTGGCGCGCGGTCGAGACGGAACTCGTCCTGACCGCCGACGGGCACCGCAACCTGCATGTCGTCCCGGACGACGTGTCGGCCGTCTACGACGGCCTCGCGCGCTGGTCGCGGCATGCCGACGGCAGGGCGTGCGCCAACCACGTCGTCAAGGCGGCCTGCGCGCGCATCCCCTGGCGGGAGGGCCTCGCGATCCGCGTGCGCGGGCCGGAATCCGCCGTCCGCGTGAAGGCGTTGGGGCTGGGCGCGCAGCCGCTGGCCGAGGGGACGGGCGGCTTCACGCTCCGTCCGCACGGGCCGGTCAAGACGATGGTGATGTCGGGCGACGACGCGATCCGGACGCTTTCGCTCTTCGTCGAGGCGCCGCCGGAAGAGCCGGACTTCGCGGCGTGGAAGCACGTGATCCGCTTTCCGCGCGGCACGCACGCGCCCGGCGTCGTGCGCGTCACGAACGACTGTACGCTCGTCTGGCTGGACGACGGCGCGCGGCTCGACGCGGCGATCGACATCGACGGCGCGCGGCGCGTCCGCGTGGCCGGGTCGGGGACGATCGACCAGTATCCGCGCTGCTTCGGTTTCGCGGACGGCTTCCGCCAAGAGCCCCTGTGGGGCGTCTACCGGGACGGCGAGCTGCCGGCGGTCTACATTCACGGAAACGCCGAGGACGTGACGGTCGAGAACCTGCTCGTCAAGAGCGCGTTTCGCGGCGTCTGCGTCCGCAATGCGAAAGGCGTCACGCTGCGCGACCTGAAGGTCTTCACGTCCAACATGAACGGGGACGGCTTCAACGCCGTCAACCTGCAGGGGCTTGTCGCGCGCGACCTCTACGTCCATGCGCAGGACGACGCTTTCTGCGCGTACGCCAACGCCGACTCGATCAAGTACCTCTGGGACGGCGACGCGGCCGTGCGGCAGCGGCGCACGGGCGACTTCCTCGTGGAGGACTCGATCTTCTGGACGAGCTGCCGTCCGTTCGTCTTTTCGGGGCACGGTACGGGGAACCGCGCGGATCCCGACCTCCTGGAGAACATCACGATCCGCCGGTCGTCCGTCGTCGGCAGCGTGTACGGGTGCGAGTCGCCCTCGACCGCCGCCGTCGAGCCGTTCGCCGGGTGCTTCCGCATCAACAGTCAGAGCGGCACGTGGACGCGGAACGTGCTGTTCGAGGACATCGACTTCTTCTGGACGAAGGGCTTTCGCAGCCAGGCGTTCTGCCTGGAGGTGCGCGACGCGGCGCACGCGAGCTACGGGGAGAGCGACGGCTACCGCATCGAGGGCGTGACGTGGCGCGACGTCCGCTTTCATGGCGTCCCGGCGGACACGGCGCGCTCGACGAAGACCGTCCAGCCGAAAGGCCGTCCGGGCGCAGGCATCTTCGGCGTCCGTGTCGAGAACGTCACGTATGACGGCTGCCCGGTCGACCCGTTCGCGGAGGGGCCTGTGCGCGAAGGGCTTTCGTATGACGGCACGTCGCCGCAGAAGGACGAACGCGACATTGCGGCCGACGCCGACCGCTTGCGTCCGGGCGCGTCGGTCTTCGAGTCGAAGGCCGCCGTCGTCCTGCCGGGGCTCTTCGGCGACCATGCGGTCATCCAGCGCGACGCGCGCGCGTCCGTCTGGGGGCGTGCGCCGGCCGGTGAACGGGTGCGGGTGTCGCTGGGCGGCGCGTCCGCCGAGGCGGTCGCGGCACCGGACGGCTGGTTTCTTGCGAGGCTCGACACCTCGAAACTTGGCGATGGCCCGTTCGATCTTGTCGTGTCCGCGCCGTCCGGTCGCGCCGTTTCGCGCGACGTGCTTGTCGGCGAAGTCTGGCTGGCGGCCGGGCAGAGCAACATGGAGCTGACGATGAAGGGCTGGGCCGGGCCGATCTGGGGCTACGAGGCGCGCGTGCGGGCCTGCACGAACCGCCCGATCCGCGTCTTCCGCGAAAAGCGCGAGACGCATCCGGAGCCGGTCAAGGGCGACGCGCGCGGCGAATGGCGGCTGGCGACGCCCGAGACGCTGCCGCAGCTCTCGGCGGTCGGCTACTGCTTCATCGACACGCTGCAGCGCCGTCTGGGCGGTCCGGCGGGCGTCGTCGACATCTCCTGGAGCGGGACGCGCTGCTGGGGATGGATGCCGCGCGCCTGCATCGACCGGCATCCCGAACTGCGGGCGGAGCGGCTGGCGCAGGAATCCTACCTCGCGAACGACGACCCGGGCGCCGTCAAGAAGCCCGTGTCGGTCTGCTGGAACAACATGTTCGCGCCGCTGGAGAAGATCGCCTGCCGCGGCATCATCTGGTACCAGGGGTGCTGCGACTCGTCGATGCTCGACGCGGAGCGGTTCTACCCGAAGTGGATGTCGTACATGGTCGCTGAGATGCGGCAGGCGCTGGAGCGTCCGAACCTGCCGTTCCTCTACGTGCAGATCGCTGGCTGGGGCGACGCGCCGACGGTGCCGGGCGAGGACAAGCCGCGCGCCCACCTGCGCGAGGCTCAGCGGCGCGCGCGTGCGCTCATCCCCAACGCGCACATGGCCGTTTCGCTCGACCAGAGCGAAAAGGAGATCCACAACCGGGGGAAAGCCGCCGTCGGCGATCGGCTGGCGGCGCTGGCCCTCAACCGCGTCTATGGGTTCAAGGACGTCGTCTGCCTTTCGCCGGAGGCCGTGTCCGCCAGACGCGACGGCGCGGCCGTGCGGGTGACGTTCGAGACGGAGGGCTCGGCGCTGCAGGCTGGGGAGATCCGGACGTCGTTCCCGTGGGACGCGAAGCATGCGGAAGAGATTCCGCTTCCGCGCCGGTCGTCGCCGGCGAGCGAGCTGGAGGGGTTTGTCCTGCGTGACGCGGACGGCGCCTGGCACTGGGCGGACGCGACGATCGTCGCGCCGGACGCGGTGCGCGTCTCGGCGCCGGGCGTGACGCGGCCGACCGCCGTGCGCTACGCCTGGGGCGGGCAGGGCTTTGGCAACCTGGTCAATGCGGCGGGTCTTCCGGCCGGGCCGTTTCTTAAGGAGGTAAAGTAAATGAAGAGGATTCGGAAATTGGCGGCGGCGGTCATCCTGTCCGCCGGACTTGCCGGTGGTGCGCACGGTGCGGCGCCGGAGCTGTTCGCGGACGGCGCGTTCCACGTCGGCTGCAACTACTGGGCGAGCCATGCGGGCGTCTACATGTGGCGCGACTGGCGTCCGGCGCAGGTCGAGAAGGACCTGGACGATCTTGCGTCCTGCGGCATGACGGTTCTGCGCGTCTTTCCGCTCTGGCCGGACTTCCAGCCGCTGACGGCCGAATACACCTACGCGCAGACGTTCTACGACTGGACGCAGAACGGCAAGCCGCTCGCCAATTACGCCGCCGTGGACGACGAGATGATGCGGCGCTTCCGCTTCCTCTGCGACGCGGCGGAGACGCGCGGCATCAAGCTGGTGGTCGGCCTGATCACGGGCTGGATGAGCGCGCGCTGCTTCGTGCCGCCGGGACTGGAGGGCCGCGCGGTGATGACCGACCCCGAGGCGGTCGCCTGGCAGGTGCGGTTCGTCCGCTACTTCGTCAACGCGATGAAGGACCACCCCGCCGTCATCGGTTGGGACCTCGGCAACGAGTGCAACTGCCTCGGCAAGGGGAACGCGGGCGACCTCTGGCGCTGGATGCACCACATCGCGAGCGAAATCCGCGTGAACGACCCGACGCGCCCGGTCGTCTCGGGCATGCACTCGCTCGGCACGACGCGCGACCAGAAGGCGAACATGCGCCAGCAGGCGGAGCTGATGGACGTCATGACGACGCATCCGTATCCGCTGTGGACACCGAACTGCAACCTGGAGGCGTTCGACACGATCCGCAACGGCTGTCATCCGGCGTGCGAGACGACGCTCTACGCGAACCTCACGGGCAAGCCGGCGTTTGTCGAGGAGGCGGGCTCGATGGGCCCCGGCATCGTCTCGGAGGAGCGTGCGGCGGCGGCGATGCGCACGCAGCTGTTCTCCGCGTGGGCGTGCGGCATCCCGGCGTTCGTCTGGTGGTGCGCGTACGACCAGAACGAACTGGACTTCGCGCCCTACGACTGGACGTCCATCGAGCGCGAGCTGGGGCTGTTCGCCGGTTCGGGGCGTCCGAAGCCGACGGCGCTTGCGATGCGCGACTTCGCCGCGTTCGTGAAGACGGTGCCGAAGCTGCCGGCACGGCAGATCGACGCGACGGTCGTCATCCCCGAGCGCGAGCTTGGCTGGGAACAGGCGCAAGGCGCGTGGCTGCTCTCGAAAATGGCGGGGTTCGACATCGCGTACGCGCGGGCGGAGGATCCGCTGCCGGAGGCGGGCTTCTACATCCTGCCGTCCGGGACGGGCTACACGACCTATTCGCGAAGAGCTTGGCGCCGCGTGCTTGAAAAGGCCGAACAGGGGGCGACCGTTCTGGTCACGCTGGGCGACGGGGCCGTCCTTTCCGGTCTCGCCGAGGCGACGGGCGTGAAGACCGAACGCCAGTATGCGAAGCCGTCCAGCCGGACGGTCAGATCTGCGGAGGGCACGTTCACGCTCGCCGACACGCACACGCGCGAGGTGTCGCTGCTGGACGGCTGTCGCGCGCTGCTGACGGACGGCGAAGGGGCGCCCGTCCTGACTGTGCGCGCTTACGGGAAGGGCAAGATCCTGCTGTGCCTGGGCGCGCTGGAGCGGAAGGCGGCGCTGACGGGGTGGCCCGTCTACGCGGCGGCGGCGCGGGAGGCGGGCGTACGGCGGCGCGTGACGCGCACGGCGCCGCATCTCGGGCTGACCGAGCATCCGTGCGCGGACGGGCGCACGTTGGTCGTCGCCGTCAACTACGAACCGAAGCCTGGCGTCTTCGACCTGACGATCGACGGCGCGGTCGGACAGGTCTGGCGCGGCGAGCTGGACGGGACGACGCTGAAGATCGGCGCGAACGACGCGGCGGTCTTCGAGGTGAAGCGGGACGACGCACGGGATGCCGGCACGGCGACGCGCACGGCGGCGGCCGACGGTCGGCTGCCGCTGGGGGACGTACGCGGCTTCGACTTTCAGCCGCCGTGGGGGTCGAACGGACGGGACATCTGGCTAGAGCGGTTTGACGCGGACGAATACCGCCGCCTGATACGGCTTGGCAAGAAGGCGTTCCCGAAGATGAACACGCTGCGCGTCTGGTATTCGCTGGACGCCTGGTACGACAACCGCGAACTGGCCGTCCGGAACATGCGCAGGGCGGGCGAAATCATCAAGTCCGAGGGCCTTTGGATGATTCCCGTCTACTTCAACAACTGGCACACGGTTCCCGACTTCGGCGGGCTCTCGCACGAGATCCTCGGCAGCGGTGCGGACGGCTGGCGGGTGCCGTTCGGCAACTACCTGACGGAAGTGGCACAGGCGCTGGAGCCGCTCCAGGTCGTGCTCGTGCATGACATCTGCAACGAGCCGCTCAACAACTGCCTGTGCTGGGAGGCGGGAACGGCGCGGATCCGGGACTTCGTGGCGAAGATGTCCGACCGTCTGCACGAGGTCTCGCGTGCGCCCGTGACCGTCGGGTCTCAGGCCGGGCCGTGGAAGCGCGTGACGTGCGGCGTCGATTGCGACATCGACCTGTTCGCGCCGTCCGTCGACGTGATCAGCTGCCATCCCTACCTGATGATGGGTCGCGAATTCGGCACGCGCGAGAAGTACCTCGACTGGATTGTCGAGAAGGCGGCGAAATACGGCAAGCCCGTCCTCGCGACGGAATGCTGCATCGGCGCGCCGACGGTGACCGGGCGGGTCGAGATCCTGCGGAAGGAGCTGGACGGGCTTGCGCACCGCCGGATCGGCTTTATCGCACATGGGCTGACGCCCTCGCCCGTTGCCGACCTGCATGCGCAGAAGCCCGGCCAGGGGAATGGGTTCAACATGCCGTTCATGGATCTGGACGGAAACGTCCGCGAGGGACATGAGGCGTTCAACGAATACTGAATGAAAGGGGATGGCCATGTCGGCTAAAGAATTGACATTGGGAATGGTCTGCGGCTTTGCGGCGCTGGTCGCAGGACAGCTCGGCGCGACGGAGGTGGCGGTTGACTTTGCGCGGCCGGCGGGCGTCATCCGGCGGCTCAACGGCATGAACGGCGGCCCGCAGGTCGTTGGGCGCGGCGAGCTTGTGCGGCAGGCGACGGCCGAGTTCGCGGCCCTGGCGGCGCCGAACGTGCGGCTGCACGACATTCCGCTCGCGGCGCCCGGCCTCAAGGTCTGCGATGTTCCGCACATCTTTCCGATCTACAACGCGAAGGCCGATCCGAAGGATGCGGCCAATTACTACTTCGCGCCGACGGACGACTACATCCGCCGGCTTAAGGCCTGCGGCGTCGAGTCGATCACGTTCCGGCTCGGCACGTCCATCGAATGGACGCATCCGCGAACGTATTTCGCGCGCCGTCCGAAGGATCTCGACCAGTTCGCCGAGGTGTGCGCCGGCATCGTGCGCCACTACACGACCGGCTGGGCCGGCGGATTCGACGCGGGCAAGGTCTACTGGGAGATCTGGAACGAGCCGAACTCGAACGGCACGGGCGAGTGCTGGGAGAAAGGCCAGGACATCGAGACGTACTGGCCGCTCTACGTCGCCGTCGCGCGGCGCATCAAGGCCGAGTTCCCGGACGCGCGCGTGGGCGGGCCTTCGTCGAACACGTTCGACTTCCGCCTGGCCGCGCGCATGGCGGACGTCTGCAAGGCCGAGGGCGTGGCGCTCGACTTCTTCTCCTGGCACCAGTACGTCTCGTCCCTCGAACCTTTCGACGGCAAGATCCGTGAACTGCGCGAGATGTTCGACCGCAAGGGCTTTGCGAAGACCGAACTGCATCTCAACGAATGGCACTGGATGCCGGCGTGCTGGAGCGACCTGGGCGACCGTGAGCGGCTCCTGCGCTGGGAGGACACGCCCGACGGCCTCAACGGGATCGAGTCCGCCGCCGCCGTGCTGCACACGCTCGTCGGCTTCCAGTCGACCGCACTCGACATGGCGAACTACTATATGGCCTTCGACTTCTCCTCGTGGGGGCTCTACGACCGCCGGGGGAACCTACGCCCGACCTACTGGCCACTCGTCTGGTTCGGACAGCTCGCCAAGACGGTCGCCGCGCGCGTCGCGGCCGTCTCCGGCGATCCGCGCGTCGCCGTCCTTGCCGGCGTGACGGCCGGCGGACGCAAGACGGCGCTCGTCTCCGACTTCCGCCCGGACGCGACGGCGCCGCTGACGGTCGCGCTCGCGGGCCTGCCGCCGGACGGCCGCGTCGCCGTCACGGCGCTGCGGTCGGACGGCATCCCTCGCACGGAGAGCGTGCGGCTCCGGGACGGACGGCTGGCGCTCGACCGTTCCAGGGGGACGGGCGTCTACCGCATCGAGACGCCGGCGGGCGGCATCGTCTCGCCGGACGGAAAAGTCGGCGTCGACTTCACGTTGGACGGCGGGCGGCCGCAAATCGCCGTCTCGTATGCGTCGGCGCGCGTGGCGACGCTGGATCTCGGCCTTGTCCTCGACGAGCCCTATCAGGGCGGGTTCGCCCTGGATGACTTCGAGCTGGGCGGCGTGGACACGACGTGGAAACCCGTCTGGGGCGACCGGGCCGAAGTCCGCGACGCGCACCGCGACTACATCGTTCGTCTGCGCGAGAACGGACCGAAGGCACGCTGTCTGCGCATTGAGATGCGCGCGTATCCGGAAGGGTTTGCGTTCCGCTACGTGCTCGAGGGCACGGGACGTGCGACGGTGCTGGACGAGTCGACGCGCGTCATCTTCGCGTCAGGCACGGTCGCCTGGCCGATCTACGACACGGAGGACACCTACCCGGCCGAGCCCGTCGACGCGGCGAATCTCCGGCCCGCGCCCGACGCGCGGCAGCAGGATCACTTCATGCTGCCGCTGACGGTGCGGCGACCCGACGGCGCCTGCGCATCGCTCTTCGAGGCGTACGTGCGCCACTACCCGCGGGCGAAGGGCGAAGCCGTGGACGGCGGCACGAAGATCCGGCTGATCGGCGACATGGAGGGCCGCACGCGCGGCACGGCGACTGTGAACCTGCCCTTCGAAGGCCCGTGGCGCGCGATCCAGGTCGGTCGGGACGCCGCCGCCCTTGTCGAGAACGCGACTCTGGTCCTGAACCTGAACCCGCCGTGTGCAATCGTGGACACGTCGTACATCCGTCCGGGGCTGTGCCTGTCCGATCTCGGCAACTGCGCGCTGAACAACCGCGACATCCTTGCGGCGGCGACGCGTGAGCGGGCGAACGGCATCCGGCATTTTCAGATCGACTGGGGCTGGTACGGAACCGAGTGGACGTGGAGCGCGGCGGAGGTCGCCACGTACCTGAAGCACGTGCCGGACGCGGACACGCGCTTTCCGGGCTGGCGGGCGAACGCCGTCGCCGATCCGCGCCGGACGGCGAAGGGGTACGTCCCCTACCGCGCAGACGGCTTCTTCGATTACGGCACGGTCGTCGACCTTGACCTCCCCGCGCTTGTGAAGGATCTCGCCGCCGTCGACGTCGATCTGGCGCTCTACCTGCACGGGCGCGTGCTGGAGGAGGCGGACGATCTGGACGAGCTTTTCGCGCACTACCGCCGCTGGGGCGTTGCGGGCCTCAAGCCGGGGTTCGTCCGCTATGGCGACGCCGCGTCGACGGACTGGAACCGGCGGCTTGTCGAGGCGGCGGCGCGCCATGGCCTCTGGCTGGACGTCCATGACCGGCATGTGCCGGACGGGATGCAGCGCACCTACCCGAACCTGCTGCTGTGCGAAGGCGGCGGCGGAGAGGAGGGCAACCATCCGGTGCGCCAGGACGTGTCGCTGCCGTTCGCCCGCTGCCTCGTGGGGCCGTTCGACTACACGCCGAAGCTTTTCCGCGCGGATCGCACGCACGCGCATTCGGTCGCGATGCTGCTCGTCTATCCGGGGCCGGCGGCCGTCTTGCGCGGCCCGGCCGTGGGGCGCGGCTGGGGGCCGGAGCTTGACTTCGCGAAGGCGCTGCCGATGACCTATGACGAGACGGCCGTTCCCGTGGCCGAGATCGGCCGCCACCTTGTCGTCGCGCGCCGGAAGGGCGAGGTCTGGTATGTGGCGGGCCTCTGCGGCGAGGCGGGCTACACGGGCGGGTTCATGCTCGACTTCCTCGGACGCGGCGGCAAGTGGAAGGCGCGCCTCTTCGCGGACGGCGAAAAGGGGCAGGTCGAATTTTCCGAGCAGACCGTCGGCGGCGGCACGTGGTTCCCGATTCGCATGGTCAGGAGCGGCGGCTTTGCGCTCATCCTGGAAACGAGTGATTGGCCGAAGACGGCACAGTCGCGTGACGTTCTCGCGGAGCCGGACGGCCGCCGCCTCCTCTTCGCGGCGTCGAAGCCGCGCGGCGACTCGCCGCACTCGGAGATCCTCGCCTTCCCCGGCGCCCTGCCGGAGCCGTCGCGCACGTTCGGCCTCGTCGTGTACGGCGGCACGTCCGCCGGGATCGCGGCGGCCGTCGCGGCGCGGCGCGCGGGGCTGAGGGACGTCGTCGTGCTGGAGCCGACGCGCCGGATCGGCGGCCTCACGACGGGCGGCCTCGGCCAGACGGACATCGGCTGCAAGTCGGCCTTCGGCGGGATCGCGCGGGAGTTCTACCGCGCGGTCAAGGCGCACTACGCGAAGCCGGAGAGCTGGACGTGGCAGCGGCGCGAGGACTACCGCGCGGGCGGGCAGACGACGAACGACCCGGACGAGGACGCGATGTGGACGTTCGAGCCGTCCGCCGCGCTGGCGATTCTCGAAGGGTGGGAGCGGCGCGAGGGGCTCGACATCCGGCGCGGCGAGCGGCTTGACCGCGGCCCCGGCGGCGTCACGGTCGAGGGCGGGCGCATCGTCTCGCTGCGCACGAAGTCCGGCAAGGTCTTCCGCGCGCGGGCGTTCGTCGACGCGACCTACGAGGGCGACCTGATGGCGGCGGCGGGCGTCTCCTACGCCGTCGGGCGCGAGGCGAACGCGGCCTACGGCGAGACGATCAACGGCGTGCAGGCCGGGTGGCATCCGGCGGACTTCCCGAAGGCGTGGGACAACCAGATCCACGCGCGCATCGACCCCTACGCCGTGCCGGGCGACCCGTCGTCGGGCCTTCTGCGCGGCGTCGAGCCCCTGGGGCGCGAGTCGCCGAACGGCTCGGGCGACCACCGCGTGCAGGCCTACTGCTTCCGCTCGTGCCTGACGGACGTCCCGGAGAACCGCATCCCCTTCGCGAAGCCGGAGGGCTACGACGAGCGCGACTACGAGATCCTCTTCCGCCTCGGCGAGGCGGGCGAGGACCTGACGCCCGTCAACTTCGCCGCGATGCCGAACCGCAAGACGGACACGAACAGCCGGGGCGGCTTCTCGACGGACTTCGTCGGCGCGAGCTGGGACTACCCGGAGGCGTCCGACGCGCGGCGCGAGGAGATCGTGCGCGCCCACCTGAAGTACCAGAGGGGGCTCTTCTGGACGCTCGCGAACCATCCGCGCGTCCCTGCGGACGTCCGCGCGTTCTGGTCGCGCTGGGGGACGTGCCGCGACGAGTTCGCGGACGGCTTCGGCGACGGCTGGCAGCGCCAGCTCTACGTGCGCGAGGCGCGGCGCATGGTCGGCGCGTACGTGATGACCGAGCGCGACTGCCGGCGGCAGCGCCGGGTGCCGCACCCCGTCGCGCTCGCGGCCTACGGCATGGACTCGCACAACGTGCGCCGCCACGTGGTGGACGGCCGCGTCGCGAACGAGGGGGACGTGCAGGATCACGGGTTCCCGCGCCCCTACCCGGTCGAGTACCTCGCCCTGGCGCCGAGGCGCGGCGAGTGCGCGAACCTGCTCGTGCCCGTCTGCCTCTCGGCCTCGCACATCGCCTACGGGTCGATCCGCATGGAGCCGGTTTTCTTCGCGCTCGGTCAGGTCGCGGGCACGGCGGCGGCGCAGGCCGTCGCGGACGGCTGCGCCGTGCAGGACGTCGACTACGGAAAGCTCAGGGAAAGGCTGGTGAAGGATGGCATGGCACTCGAATAGGGCGGGGGCTTCGGCCCTCGTCGCGCTGTCGGTCGCGGCGACGTGCGGCACCTCCGGCCCAGGCTCTGGTGGGGCTGGTGCGCGAAGTACCGCTCGGAGCTCGCGCGCGACCTGCCGCTCGCGGTCGGCTTCAATGCGGCGGAGCGCGCGCCGGTCGCCGTCGCCGCGTCCGTGGCGATGCGTCCGGTTGCGTTCGGCCTCTACGCCGACGACGAGACGTGCGACGTCATCTGCCGCTGCGAGTTCTTCACGCGTCCGGCGGCGCCGATGAGGACGTATGCGGTCTCCGTGCTGGTCGATCGCCGGAACGGGACGCTCCCCGACACGGTTCGGGATGCGGCGGACTGGATCTCCCGCGTGAACGGCTTTCGCCTGGCGCCTGTCCCGGAGGCCGCGTTCGAGCCGCTCTACTCGACGTGGTACGCCTACCTGCAGGACGTCCGCGCCGAGCCGCTGGAGGCGGAGGCCCGCCTCGCCGCCGCGCTCGGGATGAGGACGATGATCCTTGACGACGGCTGGCAGAAGGAGGACAGCGCGACGTTCTATTCGGCGGTCGGCGACTGGATGCCGGTCAAAAGGCGCTTCCCCGACATGAGGGCGCACGTCGCGAAGGTCCGTGCGACGGGACTGAAGTACATGCTCTGGCTGGCCGTGCCCTACGTCGGGGACGAGTCGGCGGCGTTCGACCGCTTCAGGGGCAAGTACCTCCAGGTGCGCGGCACGAAGTCGCCGGGACGGCCGCGCCGGCGGCCGGCCTCGTCCGCCTGCCCGTCCCCGCGTCCGGCTTCGCCGAGGTGACGTGGTGACAGACCTGTGGGGACAGGCCCCTGATTTTCGGGGTCTGTCCCCATCTGGAAGTGGCCGTTGGGGACGTGACAGCCTTATCGAGCAACATTGCCAAATGGTCATCTGGCGGAAAGGTGGCGGTTAGGTTCGTTTCCTATACTATGTGCATCATAACCCCCTAACAAGGAGATGCACACGATGAAACGATTCCTGCTGACACTGGCGATGGCCCTCGCGGCCGTCACGTGCGTTGCTGCGTCCGACGCGCCGGCGACGGTCGCTCAACCGGCTCCGGCGGCGGCGAAATGAAGACGTCCGCCGCACTTGCGCTTCCGCTGCTGGTCGCCGGGTGCGTGGCCTACGAGCCCGCGCCCGTCGACTGGGCGGCTGAAGCCGTCCGTCTCGAGACCGCGCCCGCGCGCCTCGCGCTGTCGGTTGCCGACGTGCGGCGGCGGGCGGTCGCGTTCAGTCCCGAACTGAACGCCCTGCGTCTCGCGTACGCGACGTCCGAGGCAAAGGCCGACGCGGCGGGCTGGTGGGAGGATCCGTCGCTCGACGTCGACTGGCTGCGCATTCTCCAGGCACCCGAAAACCCCTTCGTCTGGGGCGGGGCGCTGACCTTCACGCTGCCCTTGAGCGGCATTCCGGGCTTGGAGAAACGCGCGGCGGAAGCCTATGCCGAAGCCGACCGCTGGGCACTTGTCGCGGCGGAGCGGGACGCGGCTGGCGAAGCCGCCGTGCAGGCCGTGACGGCGCGCGAGCTGAAGATGGCGAACGAGACGATCGCGCGCCGGCTCGCCTCGACGAACTACCTCGCCGCCTCGGCGGCGGCGGCGCGTCTCGCGGAAGCCGGCGAGCTGTCGCGCATCGAGCAGGAGCAGCTGGTCGCGGACGCGCAGGAATGGGTGCGCACGAGACAGGAGCTTGCGCACGAACAGCTGGCGGCGGAAACGGCCTTGCGGCGGACGCTGCTGCTGGCGCCGACGTGCGAGATCGACTGGACGGACGGCGGCGCGTGTGCGGACTTTCCGACGAACGTCTACACGTCTCTCGCGTTCACGAATGCGCCGTCCGTCCGTGCGGCGGTCGCGCGGCTCGCGGGCGGCGAGGCGGAACTGGAGCGGGAGATCCGGCGGCAATACCCGGAGCTGTCGGTCGGCCCCGCCTACAGCCGCGAGGAGGGTTTTAATCGCGTGGGCTTCACCGCCGGCATGACCCTGCCGCTCTGGAACCGCAACCGCGTCGGCATCGCGACGGCGCGCGGCGCGCGCGACGAAGCGCGGCAGGCCGCCGTCGAGGCGTGGCGCGACGCCGTGCAGAAGTGGCACGGCCTGAAGGCCGAGCAGGCGCGGCTGCATGCGGATGCGCGCCTGTCCGGGCCGCGCTCGCTGGACGCGGCGGAACGCCTGTACGAGATCGGCGAGCTGGACGCGCCGGGGTATGTCGGCGCGGTGCATCGCTTCCTGGCGGAAGCCGTCGCCGCCGCACGCCTGCGGATTGACGTCGGCTCGCTCGCCGAGCGCATGAAGTCGGTTGTGGAAGGGTTGGAGGCAAACTAAAATGAAGCAGTTAATCTTTTGCTGGGCCGCGTGTGCGGCGATGGTGGTTGGGAGTGTGGCACATGGGGAGAATATCTCACACGGAGATACGGAGGCACGGAGGGCGCACGAGCATGCGGAGAACGAACGTGGCGTTGAGGTGTCCGAGCGTGCGGCGGAGGTGATTGGGCTCAAGGTCGCGCGGCCCGAACGGCGGCGCGTGGCCGCCACGCACAGCCTGTATGGGCGCGTCGTCGCCGACCCGCTGGCGCAACGCACGGTCGCCCTGCCGCTCGCGGGGTTTGTTCTGTGCGTCGTGCGCCCGCACGACGACGTGATGTCCGGCGCCGCGCTCGCGCGGCTGACGTCGCCGGACGCGGCGGCCCTGTTCGCCGAGATCCAGACGCTCTCGACGCGGCTCGACGCCGTGGCGCGGGCGGGCGCGAAGAACGCCGCGCTCGCGGCGGAGCTTGCGGCGAAGCGCGCGGCCTACGCGGCGCTGACGCACGGGCTGAAAACCGTTGACGCGGCAGCCGGCGCGTTCGCCCTGTGCGCGCCCGTGGACGGCCGCATGACCGAAGTCCTCGTCGAGCCGGGAGCCTTCGCCGAGCGCGGCGCGGCCATTCTGCGCCTGATGGCGCGGCGGCCGCCCGTCATCCGGGCGCTTGTGCCCGTCTCGGACGCGCGGACGTGGGCGGACGGCCTCGCGGCGGAAGTCGGCGCGGCGCGCGGCACGATCCGTCTCGACCGGACGCGCACGGACGGCCTTGTCGGCGTGTGGGTGTCGGGGCTCGCGGACGCGCGTCTCATGCTGGGCGAGACCGTGCGCGTCACGCTGGAGGCGGATGCGCACGAGACGCCTGTCCTGTGCGTGCCGGCGGCGGCCGTGTTCCGCGACGGGCTTTCGCCGTCGGTGTTCGTGCGCGACGAGCATGATGCGGACCGCTTCGTCGTGCAGGCCGTCGGCCTCGGCGTGTCGGCGGGCGGCTGGACGGCGGTCACGGGCTTGGCGGACGATGCGGACGTCGTCGTGCAGGGCGTCTACGAGCTGAAGCAGGCGCTGCCGTCCCTCGGCGGCGAGAAGAAGGTCGCCGGGCACTTCCACGCCGACGGCAAGTTCCACGCGGGCGACGAGGATCACGACTGATGAATGCGCTGAAGCACATCCTGTCGGTCGTCCTCGCGTGGCCGAAGGCGACGCTCGCGGTCGCGCTCGCGCTGACGCTCGGCGGGGCCTTCGTCGCGCGCGACCTCGCCGTGGACGTCTTTCCCGAGATCAAGGTGCCGCGCGTGACGATCCAGACCGAGGCGGGCGGTCTCACCGCCGAGGAGGTCGAGCAGCGCATCACCGTGCCCATCGAGTCCGCGATGAACGGCCTCGCGGGCGTGACGTCGGTGCGGTCAAGCTCCGGCGGCGGGCTCTCCTTCGTCTGGGTCGATTTCGACTGGGGGGCGGACGCCGACCAGGCGCGCTTCCGCGTGTTCGAGCGGTTGGGGCAGGTGCGCGAGTCGCTGCCGGACGAGGCCGAGCCGGAGATTGCGCCCGTCATCTCGGTCTCGGGCGAGATCATGATGGTCGCACTCGTCTCGGACGCGACGAACGTGACGGGCCTCGCCCTGCGCGAACTCGCGGAGTTTTCGCTCCGCAACCGCCTCCTGGCGATTCCCGGCATCGCGCAGGTGGTCGCGCTCGGCGGCAGCCTGCCGGAACTGCGCATCGGCTACGATCCGCTGCGGCTCGCGCAGTACGGGCTGGGCGTCGGCGACGTGGCGGAGGCCGTGCGCGCCTCGCGGACATGGGCGAGCGGCGGCTATCTCGCCGACGTGCGCGGCGAGGAGCTGTCCGTCCGCCAGGTGGCGCGCGCCGACGCGGCGGCGGAGCTGGCCGCCGCGTGGCTGCCGACGGACGGCGGGACGCCGCTGCGGCTCGGCTCCGTCGCGGACGTCTCGCTCGCGGGCGCGCCGCGTCGCGGCAGTGCGTCCTTCAACGGACGCGAGGCCGTCGTCGTCTCGGTGCAGAAGGCGCCGGGCGGCAACACGCTGGAGCTGACGAAGCGCGTCGAGGAGGCGCTGGACGGCCTGTCGCTGCCGCCGGGCGTGCGGATCGAGCGCCACGCCTACCGGCAGTCGGACTTCATCAACCTCTCGATCGCGAACGGCAAGTCGATGGTCTGGGGCGCGGTGCTGATCGTCGTCCTCGTGCTGGGCCTCACGCTGATGAGCGTACGGGCGCTCCTCATCGTCCTCCTGACGATGCCCGTCAGCATCGGCGCGGGGCTGCTGTTCTTCCCGTCCCTGGGGCTGGGCGTCAACATCATGACGCTCGGCGGGCTCGCCGTCGCGGTCGGCGACATCGTCGACAGCGCGATCATCTTCACGGAGATCTTCCGGCGGCGCGTGCGGGAGAACCCGCGCGCCGAGATCCTGTCGGCGGCGCTGGAAGTCGCGCCGGGCGTCGCGTTCTCCGGCTTCATCATCGTGCTCGTGTTCCTGCCGCTCTTCTTCCTGCACGGACTGGAGGGGCAGTTCTTCAAGCCGCTCGCCGACGCCTATCTCGCGGTCTTCGCCTGTTCCGTGGGCGCGGCCTTTCTCGTCACGCCCGCGCTCGCCCTCGTGCTGGGGCGCGGCAGGGCGGCGAAACGCGCCGGCGCGGCGGGCCGGGCGGACGGCACAAGGCCGTCCCTCTCCGAACGGCTTCTGCTTGCGTGCTACGCCCCGTTCCTCGGCGCGGCCCTGCGCTTCCCCAGGGCGTGCGTCGCGGCGGTGGCGCTGCTCCTCGGCGCGGCGCTCTGGCATGGCGCGGGCTTCGGGTCGAGCTTCCTGCCGCCGTTCCACGAGGACACGTTCACCGTCTTCGTCTCGCTCGTGCCGGGCACGTCCCTCGCCGAGTCGGAGCGCGTGAGCGAGAACGTCGTGCGGAAAATTCTCGAACTCGACGGCGTCCTCAGCGTGACGCGCAAGACCGGGCGCGCCGAGCGCGACCAGCACGCGGAGCCGGTCTCGGCGTCCGAGCTGATCGTGCGCGTGGACATGGGCCGCGACCCGGACGACCTGCGGGCGCGGATGAACGCCGTGATCAAGTCCGTTCCGGGGGCGTCGTGCATGATCGGCTACCCGATCGCCCACCGCATCAGCGCCGTCCTTTCGGGCGACGCGGCGGAGCTGACGCTCAATGTCTTCGGCGAGACGCCGGAGCAGATCCGCGCGGCGGCCGCGCGGGCGAAAGAGATCCTTGCGCAAAGCCCGGAGGTCGCGGACGTGCAGGCGAACCGCGAGATTCTCGTCAACACGGTCAAGGTCGACTACGACCTCGACCGGCTCGCGCACGAGGGCCTCACGCTGGCGGACGCGGGCGAGCAGGTCTCGGCGGCGTTCAACGGGCTCGTCCTCGGCACGGTCGCCGTCGGGCAGGTCCGCCGCGACGTCACGCTGCGGCTGGACGCGGCGGCGGCGGACGAGACGACGGTGCGGAACCTCCTCCTCAAGACGCGGACGGGACGCTTCGTGCGGCTCGGCGACGTCGCGTCCGTCCGGCACGACGAGGCGTCCAACCTGATCGTCCACGAGAACGGGCGGCGACAGGCGCTCATTTCGCTCAATCCGGCGCCGGGCGTCTCGGTCGGGGAGCTCGTGGACGTCCTGCGCGCGCGGCTGGCGCCGACCCTCGCGGCGTTCGACTGCACGGCCACGTTCGGCGGAACCTACCAGGCGAACGTCAGCGCGCGGCGGACGCTCGGCGTCCTCTCCGTCGCGCTGCTCGTCTGTGTGTTCCTCGTGCTGGTCGTGGCGACGCGGTCGGCGGCGCAGGCGTGCGTCGTGATGGCGACGGTGCCGCTCTCGCTCGTCGGGGCCGTCGTGGCCGTCGCGCTCACGGGGCGGATCGTCTCGGTCGCGTCCACGGTCGGGCTCATCACGGTCATCGGGTTCGTCGTGCGGAACGGGCTTCTGCTCGTCAACCGCTACGCGGAGCTGGCGCGGCAGGGGACAGGCCCCGTCGAGGCGATCCGCCTCGGCAGCCGCGAGCGGATGGTGCCGATCCTCATGACATCGCTCACGACCGTCCTCGGCCTCATTCCCCTCGTGACGGCCTACGACCTGCCGGGCGGCGAGATCCTGGCGCCGCTCGCGGCCGTGCAGCTCGGCGGCCTCGTCTTCGCGACGCTCGCCGCGCTCGTCGTCGTCCCGGCGCTCGCGCGGCTCGTGCCGGCCACCCATGCGTACGTGCCGTGACAGGAGGCGTTTCGCCCGATTTGGTATAATATGCGGCATGAAGCAGATTGTCACAGCGACGGCCGCGTTCGAGCGGATGAGAGAGAAGGACGTCACGTACGTCGACAAGACGGCGTACTTCTACCGGCTCTTGCAGCGCGACCCCGACACGGTGTTCTTCATCGCGCGGCCGCGCCGCTTCGGCAAGTCGCTGATGATCAACACGCT
>CAKTZI010000031.1 GCA_934635385.1 uncultured Kiritimatiellota bacterium
AAAGAAACCTTAAGACTACCTTAAGATTTGCCTTAAGATTTCTTAAGGTTCAGAGCCCGCCGACGGGGCCTGTCCCCACCGCCGACGGGGCCTGTCCCCACGGATACGAGCGTTAGTTGTCAGATGGTTGTCTCAATGGCCCTCGTGCCCCAAGTTCCCGCGCGTGTGTTCGACGAAACGTACGCACCGACACGAAAATAAAGTTTCAGATGTTCAACGTTTGCTTGCCGCGCCGCAAGATTCAGAAAGTCTCGATCTCCAGAACGCAGCCTTCGTTCGCGTCGAGCGAGAGAACGCCGTCCGCGTATGCGCCGCCCCAGGTGCGGACGACCCGGCCGTCGATCTCCAGCGACACGGCAACGGCTTCCGGCGCCGAATTGACCGCAACCGCATAGAGCCGTCCGTCCGCCGCCGCGTGCTCCGTCAGTCCGAGGCGCGGGTCGTCGCGCCGGACGCGCCGCCGCACGCCCGCACGTTCCGCCGCGAGCCGGTAGACGGGCCATGCGGCCAGCTGGGCATTGCGCTCGATCGCGCCGTTGACGAACAGGACCTTGCCCTTCCCGTAGGCGAATTCCGTCATGAACGGCTGCCCGTCCTTCGTCCGCAGCAGCACGGACGCGCCCTTCGCCGCGAGGCGGCGCACGTAAGGCTCCTCGAACGCGAACGATGCCGCGCCGCAGTCGACGGCGAGCGTCGTGCGCGCCTGCCAGTGGCTCTCCACCTCGACGCCCGCCGTCTCGGCGAGGTCGGAGAGGACTGTGCCGTCGCCGAGCGTCAGGAGCGCCGTCGCCCCCGCCCGCACCCGCTCGCGCAGCGTGTGCCAGGTCTGTCCAAGGTAGGCGTTGTACGTCTTCCCCGACGGCAGGATGTAGAAGTCCGCCTCCGGCAGGGCGTCTTCGGCCCGCGCGTAGCGGATGTCGAATCCGGCCTGCCGCGCGAGCAGCCACGCGCCGAGGGAGGTCGCCCAGGCGTCCTCCTGCTCGGAGACGAGGACGGTCGCGTCAATCCGGCGGGGCGGCAGCGACCTGAACGGCAGCGCGTCGAGGAATTCGCGGAAGCGCCTCATTTCAAGCGCCTGGGGCTTGGGCGTGCCGTCCGCCGTGAAGACGCCCAGCTCGCGTTCGATGGCCGCCCAGTCGTAGGGGGCGAAGGTCAGGCGGTTCTGGTCGAACGCGCACCACCAGACATACGACTTGATCCCGGCGGCCCAGCAGCTGAAGAGCGCGGCGCGCATCGACGCGGCGGCGCGCGCCTCCGAGGCGACGCCCGGCCCCATCGAGCCCGCCTCCTCGACGAACGCGGGCCGTCCGGCGAGGTCGGCGTAGTAGGTCGTCTCGCACGCCGCATGGCAGGCGTTGCGCAGCGTGTCGAACGGCTCCGTGTTGCAGCCGGGCGTCCAGAGCGGATAGGGATGCGTCGTGAGGATGTCCACGAGCTCGCCCTGGTCGCGGGCGTTCGTCATCGCGTCGATCTTCGACGACACGCTGTGCATGCCGCTCACGACGGGGCGCGTGGCGTCCGCCAGCCGGATCGACGCGGCGATCGCGTGCATCCAGTTGCGGAACTCCGCGCGCGTCGCCCGCCCCATCGCATTGCACTCGTTGCCGAGATCCCACGCGACGATGGCCCTTTCGTTCTTCAGGGCCTCCACGAGATAGCGCACGTAGCGCGTCTGCCACATGACGGACTCGGCGTCGGTGAGGGCGTTTTTGCGCTCCAGCGCGGGCGGCACGAACATGCGTCCGCTCATCCAGCCCGTGACGAGTCCCGCGACAAGGCCGAGCCCACGACGTTCGGCCGCGCGGCAGAGAAAGCGAAAGCGCTCGACCATCTCGTCGTCCACGGCGGCGTCATTCTTCAGCTCTTCGTCGCCCTGCATCCAGCGGCGGAAGTCGCCGCGCCCGCCGTAGGCGGCCGTGAGCGGCTGGAAGTCGGGCCAGAGCGGGAAGACGCGCAGGATCGAGATCCCGTGCGCCGCGAGCCGGTCGAGGTCGCGCTCGACCTGCGCACCGTCCCAATTCCGCCACATGTACATTCCCGCATGGCTCGCCCAGTAGTTGACGCCGATGTCAAAGCCCTCCGCCGACGGAAACGTCCGCAGCGGCTCCGCACAGGCCTTCCAGAGCCGCACGGGGCCGTAAAGGCCGGCCGGGCGCAGCGGATCGGTCGCCTTCGGGCCGTAGAGCGTCCACGTCGTCCGTTCCGCCTCCGGCAGCGCGGCCTCGCGCACGAGGCGGTTGTGCCACGTCGCCGTGACGACGACCTCCAGCCGGTTCGTGCCGTCCGCGACGCGATCCGTCAGGTCGAGCCGGTACGGCGCGCACCAGAGCCGCCCGGCCGGCGCGCCGTTGAGGAAAACTTCGGCGCACTGCTCGACCCGGCCGAGATCGACGACCGTCCGCTGGCCGCGCCGCGCCGCGAAAGCGAACGTCGCCCGCCTCGCGCCGGGCGCGAACCCGCCCAGTTCGACCGCCTTCCCGGCTGGAACTTCCACGGGCGGACGCCCCGTCACCGGGTCGGTCACGGACACCGCCCCGTCCGCCGAGAAGCGGACGAACCGCGATTCGCCCGCCTCAAGCGCCAGCGCGACGGGACGCCCGCGAAAGCGCACCGTCCCGGCGACCGGCGCGTCCGGCGCCGCGACGAAGTACAGGTCTTCCGCGTCCGTCCGGCGGTGATACCACGCGAGCGCGTCGCCGGGCGACGCGACGTCGGGGACAAGCCCCGCCGTCGGATCGCCGCCTGCGACGACGCGCGCACCCGCCCGCGCCAGCGCGTCGATCTTCGCTCGACTTGTCGCGTCCAGCTGCGTCCCTTCGGGAACCCACAGCACCGAATAGGACATGCCGTCCGGCAGGACGAGGCGGCCGTCCTGCGTGTCCAGTCGGTTCAGGAGAACGTCGCGGTTGACGTAGTCGTCCTTGAAGCGGTTGCCGAAGTGCGGCGTCTTCTCGCTCGGCTTGTGTCCGAGGCCGTCGCCGAGCACGCGCAGGACGTCCACGACCGGCTTCCCCGACTCGAGGAATTCCGTGCAGCGCGCGCAGTAGTCCGTGAAGAGCGGCATGAAGCCCCACCACGTCTGCCCGCGCAGGAACGGCGTGCCGATGAAGAAGCCGAAGCTCGTGCCGGGCTTCTTGAAGCCGACCTGCGGATTGTGCGTGTAGGTGTGGAAGACGGGGAACGTCACGCCCTTCGCGAAATGGCGGTCGAGGACGGGCTTGAAGTCGCGCAGGGCCTCGTTCCAGTCCAGCGCGCAGTTCGTGAGGGCCTCCGCCGCGACGCGCCGCTTGCCGTAGACGTGCGCGGCGGAGACGCACGGCTGGACGGCCTTGAAGTCGGCGCTGCCGACGCCTGTCGGCGCGGTCGGACGCCAGAACTCGCACATCGGGACGTCCGAATGCTTCCAGTACGCGAGCAGGTCGCCCGCGAGCGCGTCGCCGAACGCCGTCTCGTACTGCACCGTGAGGCCGTCCGCGTGCGCCAGCTCCGCGAGGCGTCCATAGTAGTTCTCCTCGACCAAATCCCCCAGCAGGCCGCGCCAGTCGCGCAGAAAGTCGTCCGTCGCGCGCGGCGAGCCGACAACCCAGCCGAAGACGGACGGCAGACGGCGCACGGGATCGTACCCGCACCGCTTTCTGAAGACCTCCTCCAGCCCGTCCGTCCAGTTGTCGCGGTAGCACTCCCAGCTGTCCACCACCACGCCGTCGAGCAGCCCCTTCAGCGGCCCGTTCGCGAGCCGTCCGACATACGCGGCGTAGTTCGCCTCGATGCCCTTCGGCGAGAGCTTCGCGCATTCCCAGCCCGTCGCCTCCTGGGGCGCGGGGCCGTTCCGGTAAAGCCCGTTGACGTGGCCGATCCGCAGAACCGTCCACGTCCGCGCGTCGGGCGGCGTCCAGCCCAGCGTTCCGTCCGCCCGCAGGCGTCCCGTCAGGTCGACGATCGCCGCCGCGTCAATCCAACACGCCGGATCCTGCTTCGGCGTGTCGCGGCCGACGAGTCCGCGAACCGTCCAGCCCGCAAGCCCCTCCCAATGCTCCATCCGCGCGGCGGACGAGAGGCGCACGTCGCCCAGCCGGACGGGATCCTGCGACTGGATCGTCAGCCGCCAGCGCCGGGCCGTCGCCTCGTCGCACGCGAGCGTCTGCCGCGCGCCGCCCGTGCGGTTGTCCTGCCAGTTGCCCGGTGGCAGGGCTTCGCGCACGACCGTCCGGCAGACGCCCGGCGCCGTCTCGGCCTCGAAGACGACCGTCGTCTCGGGATCGTAGGTGCGGTCGTGGTTCAGCTCGGACGTCGAGGGAATCTCCAGCGTCCGCACCGTCACGGGCGCGGCAAACGAGAAGAGCCGCACCTGCGGCGCGGGCGCGGCGACGTCCGTCGGCTTCAGCCAGCCGTCCGCGTCGCCCTTCGGCGTCGGGAACGCCAGCACGAAGAGGTCGCGGTAGTCGCGCGCCGGATGATCCGACGCCTCCGCCGGCGGCGGCAGGTGCACGGACGCGCCGCGCCGCACGTCCGTCCGCGCAAAGCACAAGTTCCGCATGGCGTTCTCGGGACGAATCCACGGCCCGCCGCTCATGGACCAGCCGGGGCAGTTCTGCATCTTGAACGAAAGCCCCAGCCGCCGGCATTCCGCCGCCGCGTGCGTCACCATCGCGTCCCAGCCCGCGCTCAGGCAGGGAATCGGGTTCGTCACCCCCGGCCACGTCCGCGCCTCGCCCATCTGCCCGTGAAAGAGGTGGACGCCGCCGAGGCCCGCCGCCTTGATCGCCTCCAGGTCGGCCGTCAACCCCTCCCGCGAGACGTTTCCGCCGATCAGGTGAAACCACGTCTCCGGGCGGCAGTCGCGCGGCGGCTCGTCCGCCACCGCCGCCGTGACGCCGACCGCCGTCACGGCCACCGCCAGCAAATGTCGCGTCATCACAGCGCCTCCCCCTTGAAGAAGAACTTCGGACGCGGCAGGCCGTCCGCACGTGGCTGCGCCGCGAAGCGCACGAGGCGACCGCCTTCCACCGCGACATCGACCGTCCAGCCGCCGGGAACCGGCAGGCGGAACGCATAGTCACGCCAACCGTCCGGCACGCCCGCCGCGAGGTGGACGCCGCCTTCCATGTCCGCCACGAACAGCTGGCAGATCGCGTACAGCACATTGCCGGCCGCCGTCATGAACCACGGACGGTACTGCGCCGCGCCCGGTTCGTTGATCTCCCAGTACTCGCCCCAGACGCCGCCGCTGCGCGCCGCCTCCTGCAGCCAGCGGATCGCCGGGAACTCGGCGTTGCCCGCGCGCAGCGACGCCATCGCCATCGTCGCCGCGTACCACGGGCAGATGCGCTTGCCCGTCTCGTACATGTTGCCGAAGGCCTGTCCGTTCTTCAGGAAGTGATCCGCCGCCGCGACCTGCTTCCCGTTCGCGCGGCCGAACACGTGGAAGGGATAGAAGCCCGCAAGCGTCCCCATCGACTCCTCCGTGCAGCCCGGATAGGCGATGTAGCGCCCGTCGCGTTCGGGCAGGCTCGCCACGAGACGCGCCGCGCAGGCGCTGAAGTCCGCCGCGAGATCGACGTCCCGCCCCAGGATGTTCGCCGCGTCAGCCGCCGCGCGCAGGGTCGTGATCGCGCCGCAGGTCGTCATGAACGCCCGCTCGTGCCCCGGCCCCATCCGCTCGAGATCCGTGCATTTCGTCACGAAGGACGTCCCGTCCGGCAGGTCGATGACCTGCAGCCGGCGGAAGAAGAGCGCGCATTCGCGGATGACGTCATACCCCTTCTGCGCGAGGTAGGCGCGGTCGCCCGTGTAGCGGAAGTACGTCCACACCGTCTGCGCCACGGCCGCCTGCTGGAAGACGTGATCCATCCAGAACCCCAGCGGCGAGCATTCGATGTCGTTGCCCTCCGCCGCCTCCCAGACCCAGCGCGCGCCGCTCTTGTAAAACGGACGGCCCTGGTCCAGGTTGCAGCGGATCGCCGCGTTTGTCAGCGTCGCCGCGCGGAAGTCGGCCGCGACGCGCGCCGTCGAGAGGTGCCCGGCGGCCGCCAGCCCCTGCGCGGCGTACATCTCGTCGAACGCGAAGATGCGTCCCGACCAGTGGCTCTGGATGATGCCAACGGGAATCGACCACTCGGTCGCCACGCACCGCAGGTGGTAACGCGCCATCTCGAAGAGGGCCTGGATGCGCACGTCCGGCACACGGATCGCGCCCTCCGCCGCAAACGCCGCCCAGTCCGCCGCGTGTTCGGCGCGCAGGGCTTCGTAGGTCGTCAGCGGCGCAGCCGGCTTCGGCGCGGGCGTGACGGCGGGCAGGTGGTCTTCGAGGTCGTCGTCGTAGGCGACGAACCACGCGACCGTGCGCCGTTCGCCGGGACGCAGCGCGAACGTGCGGCGCACCGAGCCAACAAACCCGTCCGCCCGCACGTCGGGCGCGCCGCCCGCATCCGCCGCGCGCAACGCGATCGTCTCGCGCGTGACGAAGCGTCCGTAGCACGTCGCCGTCCATGTCGCGCCGTCCGCGTCCGCGCGCCAGCCGCCGAGGATGCGCGGATGGTCGGGCGCCGCGTAGGCGAGGCCGAGCGCGACCGTGCGCACGGCGTCCGAGCCGTTCGTCACGGTCTGCCGCACGGCAATGACGTTGCGCGTCTTCGCCACGAACGCCTCGCCGAGCAGCGTCACGCCGCCCGCATACGTTCCCTCGGTCGCCGTGAGCGCACGGCGCAGGTCGAGCGTCTGCGTCCAGCGCACGGGCGCCGCCGGCGCCGCGCCGTCCACGGACAGCACGGTGCGGAACGCGCCCTGCGGCAGGAGTTCCCAGCCGAAGCGCGTGGCCTTCCCCGCGTTGTCGCCGAGGCGCCGCCCTTCCCAGTAGATGCCGGGCTGGAAATGCCGCTGCCGCGTCTCCTGCGTCGTCGGCGCGACGGAGAGGCCGTAGTCCAAGAACACGTTGAGCCGCCCGTTCGAGAGCATCGCGGGCACGTAGTCCGCCGGTTCGCGCCCGTCGGCCGACGAGACCGTGCGCACCGTCCCCACCGCCCGCGCGGACACCGCCGCGAGCGCACACGCGAAAATCGAAATCACTTTTTTCATCGTCTTGTCCCCCTTTGGAGAAGTCACTTGTCCAACAGCGCACCGCCCGTGAAGTAGACCGGCGAATCGGTCACCGGCACGAGATACCGCGTCCCGTCGCGCTTCGGGAAGAGCCGCAGGCCCGTCACGTCATGGAACGCGACGCGATCCGTCGTGAACGAAAGCCACCGCTCGCCCGTCGGGCCGATCGTCCAGATCATCCCCGCATCCTGTCCGTCCGGCCGCCGCCACTGCGGGAAATAGGCGCGCCCGCCCGCGCTCTTCCAGCGGCCGAGCTTCTGCGCCGAGCCGACGGGCCGGCGGTCGATGAAGGTCTTGTACGCGCCGTAGGCCGACTTGGGCGCGAAGTTGTCGTGGACAATGCCATAGTGGGAATGCACGCCGTGCGCGTCCTCCTCCTTCGACGCGAACTCGTACCAGAAGACCCGCTCGACGCCCTCCGCAAAGAAGATGCCCAGCGACCGCGCCAGCATGCGCGCCTGCCGCGCCTCGGACGGAGCGCCCGACGCCCACTCCACGCGCGCATTGACGACGACGGCGCCCCTGTAGTCGCTGTTGAACTTGCTGACGGCGGCCGCCACGAGATCGACGCCGTTCGTCTGCGCGGCAAGAAGCGGAATGAACGTGTCGCCCGGCCGCAGCCGCGCCGGCGTCAGGAAGCGCGACGCCGCGTATGTACGGCCGGTCGGACAGAACCCGTCCATCGCGTCCGTCGGCCGCACCGTCGCGCCCGCCGGGTAGCGCGCGTCCATCCACCACGCCATCTCCTGAATGCGCAGGCGCGCCCGGTCGCGCGCGCTGTCGGCCTTCGGATCGGGATAGCCCCGGCCGTGCGCGTCCGTCCGGTAGGCGTTGAACAGCGGCATGCCGCCGAAGTCCACGAACACGCCGCCCGCCTTGACGAACGCCTCGACCGCATCGAGGCTGTCGGCGGGATAGTCCTCGGTGAACGGATGGATGACCGCGTCCACGTCGCCGCGCGCGAGGCGTTCCGCGAGATGCGGCGCGCGGCACGCCTCCACCGTCGAGCCGGCCGGCAGGGCTTCGCGAATCGCCGCGACGGCCGCCTCCAGCCCGTCCGGCTCGGACGGCACGTAGACCGCGCGCCACGCTGTCTTGGACGGATCGGCCGCGCGCAGACCCGCCCGGAGAACCTCCGCGTCATTCACATGGATCCGGTGCGTCGGCCACCCCATCTCCGTGATCCAGATGGGCTTGGCGGCGTCGCCGTACTTCGCCATCAGCGCGTGCAGCTGCTCCAGCCAGGTGTCCGCACGGCCTTCGGGCTCGCGCAGGTTCGTGTAGGGATGCACGTTCATGATGTCGAAGTACCGCGCGCCGCCGAGGCGGTAGATCTCCTCGAGGAAGCCGATCGGCACGCTCGCCATGCCGCCGAGCGCGACGCGCCGCGACGGGTCGTGCGCCTTGACGACCTCGTAGGCGCGGCGCAGGACGGCGAGGTAGTTCGTCGGGTTCGGATTCTTCCAGAACGGGTTGATGTCCGGCTCGTTCCAGATCTCCAGGACCGGCAGGCGCGGGCCGTAATGCGCGGCCACGCGCTGCACGTAGTCGCCCCAGACGTCCAGGTGCTCGTAGGCGGGATACGATCCTTTCGGCGGCTCGTAGAGGATCGGCAGCAGCTGAAGGCCCGCCGCCTCGCAGGCGTCCACGACCGCATCGTAGCGGGAGAAGTCCCAGACGCCCGGCTGCCGCTCGACCACGCGCCAGTCGAAGTCGCAGCGCACCCAGCCCGCGCCCATCTGGCGGATCAGGTCGCAGGTGGGGGCCGTCGGCTCGCCGCGCGTCAGGTGCGCGCACGCGCCGTAGACATTCTCCGCCGGCACGGCCGCGCCCGCAGCCGAAGCCGCGAGCGCGAGGGCGAAGACCGAGGTCGCAAATCGCATCACGTCACAAGTCCCTTTCTGTTAGAGCGCCCATTATAGCCTATTCCGCCGCGATCGGCAACGCCAGGCGAAAGCCGTTATCCGCACTGGCTGTATTCGGATCACGGGAACCGCGATAGGCCGCACGGCAGGGCTTGGAGGTGGAGTTGAAGCTGCCGCCGCGACGAACGCGCAACGTTCCCTCGTCCTCGTTCACGGCGCCGTTGCGCGACGTGATGTCGGCCTTGTACCAGTCGCGACACCACTCCCACACGTTGCCGTGCATGTCATAGAGGCCCCAGGCGTTCGGCGCATACGTGCCGACAATGGACGGCCCGTTCTCCGGCCCGACCGAGGTGCTGGGATAGGTGTAGCTTCCGTTCTCGCCTTTCACCTGACCGCCATTGTAGATGACGCGGCCCAACCGTGCCAAGTTGGCGTCTTCGCCGTCCGTCAGAATCGCCGAGCCATCGCCCCAGTAGCCGGAGCCGTTCCCTGCGCGGCAGGCGAACTCCCACTGGGCTTCCGACGGCAGGACAAACGAAAGCCCCGTCTTCGTGTTGAGCTGATTCAGGAACGTGTCCGCGATTTCGTTGTAGGTGACGCTGCTCGCCGGGCGCATCGTCCCCTCGACCGCGAAGTCGAACTTCTTCGTCTGGAACCGCAGGTACTGCGCCTGCGTGACCGGGAAGACGCCGATGTAGTAGTTCGCATCGAGCGTGACGTCATGCGGAGCTTCGCTTCCGCCGTCGCGACCGAGTTCGCTCTCCGCGCTGCCCATTGTCCACGTCACGCCCTTGGCGGGGATCTTGCGCAGGACGAGCTTCGTCGTGCGGTAGTCGGGATTCGCCAGCAGTCCGCCCGGCAGACAGCCTTCGGACGGATAGTACGTCTCGGAGTTCGCCGTCGCCGAATCCGCGAGATTGACGACCATGTAGTCCGGCGGATTGTCGAGCGACCACGCCGTCACGACCGCCCTCGCGGCATCGACCTTGTGTCCGCGCCACGACTGGTCGGGACGCCACGTGATCGTGCGGCTGCCGACCTCCACCTTCTTCCAGACGTCACCCGTCGCGAAGCGGATGTTCTCGCCGCCGATCGAGACCCAGTCCGCCTCGTCCGTCGTCGCCGCGCCCGTCCTGTTCGTCTGGACGTCCAGCGTCACGACAGCCGGGGCGTTCGCGAGCGTGTAGCTGATCGTCACGCGCCGGCTGTTGGGCTTCTGATCCATCGTCACGCCCGAAACTTCGGGCACCGGATCCGCCGTCGCGGCGGAAACGGCCGCACTCGCGGCCAGCATGATCATCAGTTTCTTCATGGCTTTTCTCCTGTGTTGTTGTTTGCTGGATGCCGGACGGAATCCGTGCCCGCCCGTTCCAAGATTCGCGTGTTCTGTGATTGATGTTCTCCCTATCGAATGATCAGGGCGCAGCCGCCCGGCGTGAAGTCGAAGGCCGTCGCCACCGACACGTCCGACGTCCGGTCGCGCGCCTCCAGCGGCGCGGCGGCGGCAGCGGCCGCCAACGTGCCGGCGTTCAGGGCGACGGCGGCGGACGTCCCGGACGCCGAACCGGCCTTCGCGACCTGCGTCACGTCACCCGACGTGATGCAGCTGGTCGCGGCGCACACGGCCTGAGCGGCCATCGCCGCGCCGAGTGCAATGATGCGTGTCTTTCCGTTCATTTTTCCGTTTCCTCCTTGTGTGGGGTTTTCCGACAAAGGCAAAAGCGCACCCGACGCGACACGCTCGCGCGTCGCGTCTACGGCCTCTCCAAGGCTTCCTGGGGCGTTGCTAAAAAGTGGGGGGGGGGGTATTAGGATTGCGTACGCGCGCACAGGCGGCCCTCCGCCGCGTCTGCGGCGCAAGGCTTTGGCCGAATCTCTCCCTTGTTGTGCGCATCGTCAAAATCCCTCTTTTTCCAGATGGCGAGTAGTATAGCAAATTTTTTGCAGCAGGTGATTCTCATTCACGCAAAAAATTTGCACTCCATTTGCGCAAGCAGGAAAAGAGAACGGCGGGGGAGAATGTAGCCACGAATCTTCACGAATCGGCACGAATTGAGGTGGGGTGCCTGCGACGTCCATTGAGGAGCCTACGGCGTTTAACACGGAGGAGACGGAGGGAGGGAGACACGGAGAAGGGGGGGGGGGTAGACAGGATTGACAAGATTGACAGGATTGAAGGCGACGGGGCGGGTCCGTCAAATCCTGTAAATCCTGTCAAAAAAAACTCCGTGCCTCTCAAACTCCGTCATCTCCGCGTTAAGCGCCGCAGGCCTCTCCGTGTTCAGCGACAGCAACCTCTCCTCCTTCACGCTCCCGTCAACCTTCCAAACCTTCGCCAAACCCTCCAAACCTTCCAAACTCCCCAAACCTTCCAAGCCCTTCACCATGCAAGTTAAGGTGTCGTCACTCCGGCTTGCGCCAGAGGGTGACGTAACTCTCCTGCTCCTTCTTGCCGCGTCCCTGTCCGCGCTGCCCCCACGTGACGGTGATGCGCACGCGGTAGAGGTTGTTCATGCGCTTCGCGTCGTCGTCCGACGGGTTCTTGTCAAGATTCTCCCGTTCCCACGTGAAGCCGTGGAACTTGTCCTGCTGCTCGCGCGTCAGGCGTTCCTCCGAGACGAGATCCCACAGTTCCGTCGCCCGCGTCTCGCGGATGTCGAGGTCGTCCTCGTCCGTCACCTCTTCGAGCGGATACGCCATCTCGCCCAAGTCCATCACCTCCTGCGCGGTCTCGAGCTCGGTCTGCGAGAGCATCATCTTCTGCGACTGCGACATCGACATGAGGATGCCCGTCAGCCCGAAGCCGAGGATGATCGACGCCAAGAGGACTTCCAGGAGCGTGAAGCCGGCCTTCATTCGTCGTCCTCCCGTCCGTCGCCCGACAGGACTTTCGCCGCGCCGAAGCGGTCGATGCGGATGGACAGCCCGCTTTCGGGCGTCTGCCCGTCCGCGTAGACCCAGACCTGATGCGGATCGACGCGCCCGTTCGTTTCCCAGACGACGGAGACGGGCTCCTGACGCTCGGCGGCCTTTGCGCCCTTCTTCTGCGCGTCGTCCGCTGATTTCGTGTCGCTCGCGCCGTCGGCGGACTTCGCCTCGGCACGGCGAGCGTCCTTGAACTTGCCGAGCAGGTAGTCGACGTTCGAGAAGACCGAGAGGCGCGGCTTGTGGCCGTCGCTCGTCGCACCAGCCTCGTCTTCGCCCATGACGACCTTCAGCCGCATGCCCTTCACGACATCCTCCTTGATCGGCGCGAACAGGACGTCCTCAACGAGCGAGCCGCCGTCGTCCGCCGGCTTCGCGTCAGCCGCCGCCTGTCCGTCGCGTACGCCCGCCTTTCCGGGGGCGGCGACCTCCGACTTCAGCGGCGCGAGCGGTTCGCCCGCCAGCGTCCGGATCTTGGATCGGTCAACGCCCACCGTGAACAGCCTGGCGGACGTCACCTCGATCTTCGCCATCGCCTCGCCGTCGACCTCGTCCGTCGAATAGGTGATGATGACGGGCTTCTGCGAGACGAGGGCCTGCGAGCGCGCGTGACGGATCGCCGCGAAGATGTCGCGCGTCGCGCCCTTCACGCGCGCGGCGCCCTGCCCCGCCCGCACGCTGACGACGCCGACGCCCGCCATCGCGCAGATGATCGCGACGATCACCAGCAGCTCGATGAGCGTGAACGCCCGCCGTCTCGCCTTCTGCCTTTTCCTCATGGACGGATAGTATAGCAAATCCGCATGCGACTTTGGTGACGTACGCGGTGCCGGACATGAACAAGCCCCCTCGCGGTAGCGAAGGGGCTCGGCGGCTTCCCAGATGGAAGCCCGCGTTCATGCGGGAGCCTTTACTTCTTGAAGCTCTCCTCGACGGCCACGGCCACCGCGACGGTCGCGCCGACCATCGGGTTGTTGCCCATGCCGATGAGGCCCATCATCTCGACGTGCGCCGGGACGGACGAGCTGCCCGCGAACTGCGCGTCGGAGTGCATGCGGCCCATCGTGTCCGTCATGCCGTAGCTGGACGGGCCGGCGGCCATGTTGTCCGGGTGGAGGGTGCGGCCCGTGCCGCCGCCCGAGGCGACGGAGAAGTACTTGCGCCCGTTCTCCCAGCACCACTTCTTGTAGGTGCCGGCGACCGGATGCTGGAAGCGCGTCGGGTTCGTGGAGTTGCCCGTGATCGACACGCCGACGTTCTCGGCCTGCATGATCGCGACGCCCTCCGGCACGTTGTCCGCGCCGTAGCACTTGACGGCCGCGCGCGGCCCCTTCGAGAACGCCTTCTCCTCGACGACGCGCAGCTTCTCCTTCTTGTTGTCGAAGGTCGTCTTCACGTAGGTGAAGCCGTTGATGCGCGAGATGATGTACGCCGCGTCCTTGCCGAGGCCGTTCAGGATGACGCGCAGGTTCGTCTTGCGCACCTTGTTCGCGTTGAGGGCGATCTTGATCGCGCCCTCCGCCGCCGCGAACGACTCGTGGCCCGCGAGGAACGCGAAGCACTCCGTCGCGTCGTCCAGGAGCATCGCGCCGAGGTTGCCGTGGCCGAGGCCGACCCTGCGGTTCTCCGCGACCGAGCCGGGGATGCAGAACGCCTGGAGGCCGACGCCGATCTCCGCCGCCGCGTCCTTCGCCTTCGTGCAGCCCTTCTTGATCGCCATCGCCGCGCCGACCGTGTAGGCCCACTTCGCGTTCTCGAAGCAGATCGGCTGCGTCTCCTCGACGATCTTGTAGGGGTCGAAGCCCGCCTTCTTGCAGATCTCGGCGCATTCCTCGATCGACTTGATGCCGTAGGGCTTCAGCGCGGCGAGAATCTTCGCCTCGCGGCGCTCGTAGCCCTCGAACAGCTTCTCGTCGGTCTTCTTGGCGGCGGCCTTAGCGACCGGCTTCGCACACTTCTTGTTGCATGCCATTTTCAAAGTCTCCTTTCGCGATTACTCTTTCCGCGGGTCGATGTACTTCGCCGCGCCCTCGAACTGGCCGTAGTGGCCCTTCGCCTTCTCCCACGCCTCGTTCGGGGTGAGGCCCTTCTTGATGAAGTCGGTCATCTTGCCGAGCGAGACGAACTCGTAGCCGATCACCTCGCCGTCCTTGTTGAGGGCCATCTGCGTGCAGTAGCCTTCGGTCATCTCGAGGTAGCGCGGGCCTTTCGCCTTCGTCGCGTACATCGTGCCGACCATCGAGCGGAGGCCCTTGCCGAGGTCTTCGAGGCCGGCGCCGATCACGAGGCCGCCGTCGGAGAACGCGCTCTGCGTGCGCCCGTAGACGATCTGGAGGAAGAGCTCGCGCATCGCCGTGTTGATCGCGTCGCACACGAGGTCGGTGTTGAGGGCTTCGAGAATCGTCTTGCCGACGAGGATCTCGGCGGCCATCGCGGCCGAGTGCGTCATGCCCGAACAGCCGACCGTCTCGACGAGCGCCTCTTCGATGACGCCGTTCTTGACGTTCAGCGAGAGCTTGCACGCGCCCTGCTGCGGCGCGCACCAGCCGACGCCGTGCGTGTAGCCGCTGATGTCCTTGATCTGCTTGGCCTGCACCCATTTTCCCTCTTCGGGAATCGGCGCGGGACCGTGGTTGCACCCCTTCATGAGCGGGCACTGATGTTCGACTTCTGTCGAGTAGACCATTGTGTGTCTCCTTGGTGGTTGGTTAAATATTGTGCGTATTATACCAAATTTCAGCCCGCCTGTACGGCGGTCATCGCAACGGTGTTGACGATGTCGTCCGCCGAGCAGCCGCGCGAGAGGTCGTTGCACGGCTTGGCGAGTCCCTGCAACACGGCGAAGCAGTTCGCGCCGCCGATACGCTGCGTGAGCTTGTAGCCGATGTTGCCGGCCTGCAGATCGGGGAAGACGAGCACGTTGGCGCGTCCGCCGACGGGGCTGCCCTTCGCCTTCAGCGCCGCGACTTCGGGCACGAGCGCCGCGTCAAGCTGGAGTTCGCCGTCGAGCAGGAGGTCCGGTGCAAGCGTGTGCGCAAGCGCCGTCGCCTCGCGCACCTTGTCGACGAGCGCGTGCTGCGCGCTGCCCTTCGTCGAGAACGAGAGGAGCGCGACGCGCGGCTCGGAGATGCCGCAGAGCGTCCGCGCCGTCTCCGCCGCCGCGACGGCGATGTTCGCGAGCTCCTCGGCGTTCGGACACGGGTTCACGACGCAGTCCGCGAAGACGAGAAGGCCGTCCTCGCCCAGCTCCCGGTTCGGACACTCCATCAGGAAACTGGACGAGACGAGCTTCATGCCCGGCTTCGTCTTGATGATCTGCAGCGCGGGGCGCAGCATGTCGCCCGTCGAGTGGACGGCGCCCGACACGAGGCCGTCCGCATCGCCCGCCTTGACCATCATGATGCCGAAGTACATCGGGTCGGCGACGAGCGCCGCCGCCTTCTCCGACGTCACGCCCTTCGCCTTGCGCAGTTCGTAGAGGGCCTGCGCATAGGCGGCCGCCCGCGCGTCCGTCGCCGGATCGACGAGCGTGACGCCCGCGAGATCGACGCCCTTCTCCGCCGCGACGGCGCGAATCCTGTCGGGGTTGCCGAGCAGGATCGGCTTCGCCAGACCTTCCTTGACGATGCACGCGGCCGCCGCGACCGTGCGCGGCTCGTCGCCCTCCGGCAGCACGATCGTCTTCACGTTCGCCCGCGCCTTGTTCCGAATCGTTTCAATCAGGTTCATGGTTTTCGAATCCTCCAATAAGTCTGGTTTCTGCACGCGGCCTCGCTCACTTGATTTTCTTCAGCGCCTGGTCGAGGTCGGCGATGAGGTCGTCCGGATCCTCCAGCCCGACCGAGAGGCGGATGAGGTCCGGCGGGATGCCGGCGGCCTTGAGCTGCTCGTCGGTGAGCTGGCGGTGCGTGTGCGACGCCGGGTGCAGCACGCAGCTCCAGGCGTCGGCGACGTGCGTGACGATGCCGATCACCTTCAGCGCGTCCATGAACTTCACGGCCGCCGCGCGTCCGCCCCTGACGCCGAACGTCAGCACGCCGCAGGGCGCGGGGCCGTCGAACTGCCTCTTGAGGAGCCTGTGGTACGGCGAGTCCTTCAGACCCGCGAAGCTGACCCACGCGACCTTCTTCTGCGCCTGGAGCCACGTCGCGACCTTCAGCGCGCTCTCCGCGTGGCGGCGGATGCGCACGTGCAGGGACTCGAGGCCGAGGTTCACGAGGAAGGCGTTGAACGGCGACGGGATCGCGCCGTAGTCGCGCATCAGGTGCGCCGTGCACTTCGTGATGTAGGCGAGCTTGCCGAACGCCTTCACGTAGCTGAGGCCGTGGTACGAGGCGTCCGGCTCGACGAGGCCGGGGAACCTGTCCGCGTGCGCCGCCCAGTCGAAGTTGCCCGAATCGACGACGCAGCCGCCGACCTGCGCGGAGTGTCCGTCCATGTACTTCGTCGTCGCGTGCGTGACGATGTCGCAGCCGAATGCGAACGGACGGCACAGGATCGGCGTCGGGAACGTGTTGTCGACGATGAGCGGCACGCCGTTCCTGTGCGCGATCTTCGCGAACTTCGCGATGTCGAGGATCGCCCCCGACGGGTTCGAGACCGTCTCGCCGAAGACGCACTTCGTGTTCGGGCGGAACGCCTTCTGGATCGTCTTCGCGTCCGCGTCCGGGTCGACGAACGTGTAGTCGACGCCCATCTGCCGCAGGGAGACGTTGAAGAGGTTGAACGTGCCGCCGTAGATCTGGGCGGACGCGACGACGTGGTCGCCCGCCTGGCAGATGTTGCGGACGGCGAAGAAGTTCGCCGCCTGGCCGGAGCTCGTCAGGATTGCCGCGACGCCGCCTTCGAGCGCGGCGATCTTCTTCGCCACCGCGTCGTTCGTCGGGTTCGCGAGGCGCGTGTAGAAGTAGCCGGACGCCTTCAGGTCGAAGAGGTCGGCCATGTGTTCGGAGGTGTCGTAGCGGAAGGTCGTCGTCTGGTAGATCGGGACCTGGCGGGCCTCGCCGCACTTCGGCGACCAGCCGCCCTGAACGCACAACGTGTCGATTTTCATTTCAGTATTCGCTTTCTTCGATGTCGGCCATCTGCAGCTCGCGGAGCTGCCGGGCCTGTGAGAGGGAGATGACCCCAAGGACGACCAGGGCCACGGACAAGATGACGTACCCCGCCGAGATCGCCCACGGACGCCAGTTCCACGGGTCGTCGCCGATCACGCGATACGGGCGTATGCCCTGCTTGCGCAGCTTCGCATACGCATCCGCCCGGTCGCGCGCGGCGATCTCGCCTGCGTGACTGACGTTCGCACGATCCTGATAGAGGTACTTGTAGTTCAAAGTTCGCGTATTATAGCAAAAATCCTCCGCACAAGCGCAGGCTTCAGGAGTACGCCCGTCTTCATGAACTCGCTCGCATCAAACATCCGGCGGCAGTATTCCGCACGAAAATCTCATTCCACGGCTATCCGCACAAAACGCCATGTTTTTCGCTGTTTTTAAGCGCAAAACATGGGGACAGGCCCCCTCAGTCGTGGGGACAGACCCCCTCAAACAGCTCGATCACCAGCTCCCGGAAGGCCGGCGCCGTCGGGAGCGTCACCGCGCTCGTCGAGCCGGGCGCCTCCGCGAGGCGGATGCCCGCGAGGTACTGGTACGCCCAGCCGACGAAGTCGCCGAACATGACGTGGTTGCGCGACGAGCCGTCCCTCCAGTCCTCCCAGAGCGTCGTGCCGCCCTTGCGGATCCTGTCCATCGGCGAGGGTGAGTCCGGGCTCGTCAGCATCTTCCACGCGAGGTCGGTGCGCCCCGCACGGCTCAGGGCGCGGAAGACGTGCTTCGTGCCGAGAAGCCCCATGTCCACGCGGCCGTCCGCGCCGCGCCCGCGTCGATTCCGACCGGGTTCTCGCGGTATTCCGTCGTCAGCCCCGTCGGCGCGGCGGCATTTTCCGTCTACCGCACGTTCCAGGCGGAGACGGACGGCGCGCCCGCGCCCGTACAGACGACAATGGCCAGTGCCGCTGCGCAAAACAGATTCTTCAGCTTGTCCATGCGTTGTTTTCTTGATAGAGAATTGCCTTTTACAGTCGCTCGACAGCCGCGTCGACGATGGTGCGCTTCTCCTTCGAGAACGCGAGGCCGATCAGCGTCAGCGTCTTGCCGTTGCCGGCGAACTTGTCGGCGTAGCGGTTCGCCTTGATCTGCGCAATCGCCTCGGCGGCCGACTTGTCCAGCTTGAACTCGATCACGTAGCCGTGCTCCGGCGTCTCAAGCGTCATGTCGATGCGGCCCTCGTTCGTCTTCACCTCCGCCTCCGCCGCGACGCCGATCATCTTCAGGATGACGTACACGATCGCCTGCCACATCTGCTCGTTCTGGCGGTCCGTGAGGTCGTAGGGGATGTTCGCGAAGAGCCGCTTCAGCGCCGCGACGAACTTCTCCGGCTCGCCGTCGTAGAGCGCCTCCACTGCATCGGCCTGGATGTCGTTCGCGCGGTTCTCCTCCTGGCCCGTGTAGGCCGGCACGACCTGCCGCAGGAACGAGTTCTCCACATCCAGGTTCGGGAAGTCGAGCCTGTAGCGACGCGACGCCCCGCGCTGCTGGAAGCCCCGGATCGTCAGGTAGCCCGTCTGGAAGAGGAGTGTCGTGAAGTCGGCCTTGTCCGGCTCGTACGTGCCGAGGACGTCCTCGTCCACGTCCACCTTCGCGAAGTTCAGCGGCCTGCGCTTCAGCTCGTCCATCAGGAACGTCGTCATCGCCGTCGTCGACCAGTAGTTCCGAAGCTCCGTCGATTCCAGGCAGCAGCCGAGCGAGACCGGGTTGATCACCTGTTCGGCCTTCGGATGGAACAGGTAGCCGTCATACCACCGCTTGATCTCTTCGAGGCCCTGCGCGTCCGTGAGCCCGTTCGCCTCCGCGAAGCGGTGGAGAAGCCCCGGCAAGTTCTTCTCGACCTCTTCGGGCGTGTAGCCGAAGAGCGTCGCCTGCCCCAGCTCCATCGTTCGGTCCTTGAGGTTGTTGAGGTCGGAGAAGATGGAGACCTTCGAGAACTTGCTGATGCCCGTCAGGAACGTGAAGCGCTGCTTTCCCTCCAGCGTCTTGACGACGGAGTAGAACGACTTGAGCGCGTTGCGCAACGGGATCACGTCCGGCGTGTTGAGCTTCTTCAGGAGCGGCTTGTCGTACTCGTCGATCAGGAGAACCATCTGCCCGTCGGGCGACTTCGCCGCAAGGTCTTCGATGAGATTGCGGAACGTGTCGGAGGCCGTCTCGCCCGGACGCAGCGCAACGCCGTTGCGCGACGCCTCGCTCTCCAGAATCGTCGTGAACTGTCCCTTCAGCTCCTCCGCACGGTCGGGCTGGACGCTTCCGAGGTCGAGCCGCAGGACGGGCCACGTCTTCGACCAGTCCCAGCGCGGCTCGATGAAGAGCCCCCTGAAGAGGTCGCGCCGCCCCTCGAAAAGTGCCTGCAGGACGGACACCGTGAGCGACTTGCCGAACCGTCGCGGCCGCGCGATGAAGAACTGCGAGCCAATCGACAGGTTGACGAGCGGTCAGAGCCGGTCTGTCTTGTCGATGTACGTGAACCCGTTCCTGACGAGTTTCTCGAACGTGTAGATGTCTGTTGCGAGCTTTTCCATGCCGCTAATTATACCATTTGCGGCGTTGCCGCCGCAAATGTCGAGAGCAGCCACGTTACCGGATGATCACGCAGACGCCCCGGCGCTCATACCGGGCGAGGAACGTCACCGTCCCGTCGGCATTCGTCCGCGTGAAGACGTTTCCGCGACGGCCGCACAGCCGCCCCGCGTCGATCTTGTCGCGCAGCGCCTCGGCGGCGGTGGCGGACACCGTGCAAAGCGCGACATCCACCCCGTCGGCAACCGTCGCCGCCGGCTTGTCCGTCCGCACCTCGAAGCGGATCTTGCCGTCGGCGGCCGCCGTCGTGAACGGCGTCGCGGCCTTGACGTTGACAAGGCCCTTCGTCGCGCCCACCCCGTCCGCATCCAGCGCGATCCGGCAGGACTTGTCGGCGAGCTGAATCGCGACGCCGTTGAGGGCCTCCGCCGTCAGCGCCTCGACCGAGCCGCCCTCGACCGCCAGCACGTTCTGCCCGTCGGTCGGCGTGTCCGCCTGCGCCGCGCCGCCGAACTTCGCCGCGCCGCCGAGCGCCAGCCGGCCCTCGCCCACCTTGTAGACCGTGCCCGCCCACGTGGTCGGCTGGTTGATCGTGAACGTCAGGCCGTTGGTGACGGTGAGCGTCGCGTAGTCCCCGAACGACACGCCGCGGTTCAGCCCCGCCGGCAGCGTCACGTCGTTGCGGAGGAACACCTCGCCGTAGTGCATCAGCGCCAGCGCGTCATACGCGAAGGCCGCCCGGCGACCGCCCAGCCCGGCGGCGTCCGCCAGGTAGAGGCGGCAGTGGTTGGCATCCGCGCGGTTCGGACAGCTGACGGTCGTCCCGTCGACGTCATAGTCCTTGTACACGCCGGTGCCCAGTCCCTTCACCAGCAGCTTGCCGGCCCACTTGGCGTTGTCGCCCGTCAGTTCCAGCGTCGCGTTCAGCGCGTCCCGGTTCGCCGACGGGTAGGTCTGCAGCTCCAGGTTGCCGTCGCCGGTGAGCGCGCTTTCCAGCTTCAGGAAAATGCGCGTGCCGTAGATCTCGACGTAGTGCGTGACGTCCGGCGAGCCGCCGAGATCCAGCGCACCCTGAAGCCGCATGGTGGCGTACTTCTGCCCGAGCTCGTTCACGTCCCCGACCGACAGGCCGGCGCGGTCAAGCAGGCGGATGCCGCAGCGCCCGGAGGCGAAGCGCAGCCGCGGCACCTCGTAGCCGGGCGTCACGAACGAGGTCTCGAACCCGCTGGAGATCAGGTTGAGCGACTTCCCCTTGAACTGCGGAATCTCCGCCGCCGTGTTCGTCGGGAACGCAAGAACCGTGCCCGTCGCCGAATAGGCGACGTCCGAGACGTTCGCGTCACTCGGACAGCTGCCGTCCGACCAGAAGTTCTTGGCGGACTTGCTCGACTGCGCAAACTGGAGTTCCGAGCGGTAGCCGTCGTTGTCGACGTTCGAACTCGTCCAGTACACCTGGTTCTGCACGGACGTGTCGCGCGTCGCGACCTTCGCGGGCTTGACGAGGTACAGCATCTTGCCGCCGTCCGCCTCGTCGCGCAGCTCCGCCTCGCAGGGCGCCATCGCCGCGTCGGCGTTGACGAGAACCACGTCGCCGAAGCCGAAGCCCGCCGTCTCGGCGGTCGCGGAGAACTTCACGACCGGCCACTCCGTCACGTCCGCCTCGCGCGACAGGCCGCTGACGTCGATCCGCAGTTTCGTCACCTTGCCGTTGACCGTCAGCTTGCGGCCGGCCGTCGTGCCGACCAGCACGGATCCGGCGTCCATGACGAGGTTCGAGACAGTCGCGCCCGACGTGCCGGTCAGGACAAGCCGCGTGTTGTTCGCGAGCGAGACCGTGCCGCCGACCGTGATGTCCGCGAGCTTGAACTGGGCGATGCAGTCCGCCGGCGCGGCCGGGAAGTTCGCGACGCGGAGCGTGCCGTGGAACGCCGCGCCGCTGCCGCTTTCCCAAGTGAAGTTGGCGAGTTTGCAGCCTTCCTTCGCGCCGCCCAGGACGACAGACGCCTGGTCGTCGCCCGTGAACGTCACGTCCTTGAGGAAGTAGCCCTGCGACTCGTCTGTCGTGTCCGCCACAATCGTGAGGGCGTTCGGCTTCTCTTCGGTCGAATAGAAGTTGAACGTGCCGTTGGCCTTGAAATAGGCGCCGTACATCGACAGCGATGCCCCCGCCAGAAGATCGACCTGATCGCCAAAGTCGAAATAGGACTCGCCCGTGCAGCCCAACTCTGCCGCCTCGGAGAGCGCCAGAACCTTGCAGGGGAACTTTTTCACGCCGTCCTGATCGGGCTTGGCGTAGACAAACAGCGTCGCATACAGCGAGGCGTCCGCGTCAAATGCCGATGCCACCGCGCCTGAACTGTTCTTCCAGTGGCTCGGATTCGAAAAGGACGGCCCGCTCCAGCCGTTCATCCGCTGCGTCCAGTAGCCGGTCGTGTCGTATTCCCGCGTTTCCGGGTTCCAGCCCGCCGCCTGCACACAGCCGATCGCCAGCGCACCGACGGCCAGCATGAGGTTCTTCCTGCTTTTGTTGCTGTTCGTTTTCATTGTTGGGTCTCCTTGTTTGTTATTTGGTGGGTTCATAAAGTTTCCGGGTGATCTGCACGTTGTCCGGCATGTTCGTGAACGTGACGTCCCGGAGGTTCTGGTTGGGGCCGGCCCCCGAAACCCAGGCCCTGACGTTGTTCGTCTCGCCGTAGACCTTGACGCCGTCGAACGCGATGCGCTCGAACAGCACCTCCTTCCCCGGCACGGGCGGCAGCGGCTTGCCGTCGCGCCCCCTTGGACGCTCGGCCCAGAGGCTCGCCAGCGAGCCTTCCGTCTGGCGCGTCGGCACGAACCGCGCGTCGTGGCGCGCCTGGAACTGCGCCTTCCAGCGCGGCAGGAAGTCGACCTCCAGGTTCTCGTAGCGGATGTTGCGGAAGACGGTCGCCAGCGACGCGCGCGACTGGATGCTGCAGGCCGTGCCCTCGACGCCGACGATCTTCACGTTGCGGTAGAGGACGTTCTCCACGAGCGGATTCGCCGTGCCGCCGTCGTAGATGATCTCCAGCGCGCGCCCCCAGTCGCACCACAGCACGCAGTTGTCGACGACGATGTTCCGCGTGGGGCCGTTCGCCTCCAGCGTCGCCCGCAGGACGATGCAGTCGTCGAACGTCCGGAAGAAGGAGTTGCGGATGACGACATACTCGGACGACGTGATGTCGATGCCGTCCGAACAGTACCGCCACGCCCCAATGACCTTGACGTTGTTGATGCGGACGCTGCGGCTGTGCCCGCGCACGAGCATCGTCCACCGCGCGGGGTCGCGCATCACGACGCCCTCCACCGTGACGTTCGTGCAGCCGTAGAGCGTCAGGCAGTTCAGCGACCGCGCCGCCGAATCGTCGTCGAGCTTCAGCACGTCCTTGACGTATCGGTACGACGGCGCGTCGGGGTTGCGGTGCAGCCGCGACGCGTCGATCACGCCGCGTCCCGTAATCTTGACGTCGCGGACGCCGTAGGCGTAGATCGTGCCGTAGACGACCGCGCCCTCGTCGATGCAGACCGTCTGCCCGTTCGTCGGCGCGATCACGCCGACGTCATGCTCGCCCGGCCCGAAGTAGATCTCGTCCGGGACGTGCCGGTAGTCGAACGGCGGATCCGCGAAGACGTACACGGTCGGACCCTTCTCGCCCAGCTCGAGCGAGAACTGCTCGGGACGCTCCACGGCGACCGTCAGGCGGTTGCCCGCCGCCGTCACCCGGCGCGGCACGCCCATCGGGCGGACGCGGACGTCCGCCGGCGCGTCGCACGGGAGCTCCAGCGTCAGTTCGCCCGGCTTCGCGCCGTCCACGGGGACCGAGACGAAATAGGCGATCTCCGTCTGGTCTTTCGGACGCTGGTAGCCCGGCCACTCCCAGTTGAACGGGATCGCCGACACGCGCGCGGGCTGCACGCGCACGGGCCGTCCGTCGTGGTAGGCGCGGAACGGGATCGGACGCGACACGATGTCGTCGTCCGCCGCGCTGTTCAGCGCGTTCGCGAACCGCTTCCAGAGCGGCTGCGCGGACGGCTTCACGAGCCGACAGTTGGGGACGACGGCGGCGGCTTCCGCCGCATACGGGTCGGCGCCGTCCACCGCCACGACGACATCGCCCTCGCCGACCGCCTCGCGCAGGGCGGCGATCGTCTCGACGAACCGTTCGGCCGAGCCCGCCGCGCCGCCGCCGTGCCAGAGGATGCCGGTGAGGACGCCGTCCTTCATCGCCGCCCGGATGCGCCGGACGGCGCGCGCGAAGTTCGGCGAGCCGGGCCGCCAGTCGTCCGGCGTCGAGTCCTTGACCGCGCACGGCACGAGACCGACCGTGTGCAGCGGGCCGCTGAACTCCAGCCAGCGGACGAACTCGATCCCGCGGCTGCAGGCGCGCTGCCACGTGCCGTCCGCGTCATACACCATCAGCCGCCCCGCGAAGGGAGGCCCCTTCCGCCAGGATGCGTCGTCGCCGAACAGGCCGTCCGCGCTCGGACGCCCCAGCAGCAGGTAGAGGTGCGTCCGCCGCGCCAGCGGCATCTCCCCCGGCGGCACCTCGACCGCGCCCGCGAGCGAGGCGACCGCCAGCGACACGAGCGCACAGCCCGTTCGCCACCAGTCCCGTCTTCTTCTTTCCTTCATCAGAGCCTTTCCTTCCTTTTCTTGTTCCCGGATCAGTCCCACTCCACTCGGAACAGGGCCGTGTCCGGCGTGCCAAACTCAAAGTCAAACGAATCGGCGCCCTCCGCGACGACGCGGTTCGACCACAGCTCCGTCACGCGCGCCGCGCGGAACGGCAGGCGGATCGTGCGCCGCCCGCCGGCGGCGGCGTGGACGGAGAGGAGCCGCCCATCCGTCGCGACCGGCAGCTCGGCGTCCGCGTAGAAGTGGACGCCCGCCCGTTCCTGGACGCGCCGCAGGAGCGGCATGTCCACATCCGCATAATCCGCCACGTAGGCGATTCGGCAGCCGTTGCGTTCCGACCAGCCGAGCCCCTTCGTGCCGAAGGCCGTGCCCGTCAGCTCGCGCACGCGCGCCACGTCCAGCGTCCGCCCGTCGCTGATGCCGGGCGCATAGACGAACAGGGCCGTCTTGCCAGGACGGAACACCTCGCGTTCCAGCCGCGCGCGGCGCTCGGGCGTCAGGAGGAAGGTCGCGGGAAAGATGAAGAGGCGCACCGCCGACAGGTCGACCGCGCCGAGGTCGTCGAACGAATACGCCTCGAACGCCGCGCCCGTCCGGTTCAGCTCCGAGCGCAGGCGCTGGTACAGCAGGGGCGTGTACCGGTGCCGGTCGTTGACGTGCAGCAGCGACTGCGGATCGACGATCAGCGCCGTGTCCGGGACGAACGCGCGGCGTCCCGCCTCAGACGACCAGATCGCCTTGGCGCGCGCGAGCGTCTCCATCTGCGCGTCGGTCGAGAAGAACCCGCCCCACATGTCGAAGCACCAGAGCGATTCGCCCATGACGGTCGCGAAGCCCGTCTCGCGCTTCAGGCCCGCCAGGATCTCCGCCTCGGTCTTCCACATCTTGTCCGCGCCGGGCGTGATCGAGGCGTGCGGCGACCGGGAGCCCGTCATCCAGTGGTCGATCTCATGCACCCACGTCTTCCCGTAGCGGCGGCACGTGCCGTGTACGCCCATGAAGCCCGTGCCCGAACCCATCGGACGGTCAAAGTAGCTGCCGGGGCTGATGAAGAAGTCGAGGTCCGGCGAGGCGAACACCTTCTCGTAGCCCAGGTGGCCGTAGCTCGTCAGGGCGCCGCTCCACAGCTGCAGCACGTAGCCGAAGAAGACGCCCAGCTTGCGTTCCGCAGGGATGACCTCGCGCGCCTTGGCCGCGAAGCGGACGATCGCGTCCGCGACGGTCTCGTTCGAGAACGCGGCATAGTCCAGCTCCACCCGCTCGCACGACGGGTCGCGGATGAAGTTGTCGAACGTGGCGCGCCGCAGGCGGTCGAGCGTCGGCACAGGCGCGGGCGCAAGGCCCTTCGCCTGCCGCCAGGCGTTCCACTTCGCCGTCTTGTTCGGCGAGGCGTACCAGTCCGAGACGTCCATCCACTCGGTCGTCATGCCGCAGGCGAGGACATAGCCCAGCACGCGGTCGGCATAGCGCGACTCGACGTGCGCGAGGAACAGGCGCAGGTAGGTCTCCGTCTCCGCGCGCCACTTGTCCGAGCAGAGGGCGTTCGAGAGCCCGCAGAAGGAGTCGTAGCCCTGAAGGCCCAGGCGACGGTACATCCAGTACGGCGTGTTGAGATCGACCATGCAGATGAACCGGACGTTCGGGTTGACGGCAATCACCTCGTCGAACTGGCGGTCGATCGCCGCCGTGTCAACCGACCCCCACCACGTCCAGTTCGGCGGATAGGCGCAGTAGGGCGAGCCCAGCAGGTTGTACGTGTTCGCCGGGAAGAGCGTGACGACGTTGACGCCCGCCCGCGCGGCGAAGCGGCGCATCGCGTCATGCTCGGGCAGGAACGAGCGGTAGGCGAAGAACGGGAACTCGTGCGCGGCCAGGGCCGAAGCGGCGAACAGGGAAAGCGCGACGAGGCAGGCGGCCCGCCGCACGCGCCGAGGCCACGCGCAGACGGCCTCTCCGAGGCCCTCAGCGCGCGCGGCTATGAATGGGGGGGGGGGTACTAATACCGCCCGCAAACGGCCACAGGTCGCCCTCCGCCGCGTCTGCAGCAAACGGCGTCCAACCGAGTCTCGTTCTCATCTTGCGCATCGTCGAAAAATCTTTCTTCTGTCAGTCAGCGGACAGTATACCAAATTTTCCGCCGAAGGTAGTTCTCATATGCGCAAAAATTTTACGCTCAATTTGCGCAATCCAGATGACCTGACGGCGGTCAGACGAGCTGGGAAAAGAACGTGCGCGCCGAGACAATCATCGGATCCGCACAGTCAAAGACGTCCCGATCGACAAACGGCTCATCGCACACGACCTGGAAGGCGTGCGGCGCGCGTGTGACACGCTGGAAATGCAGCAGCGCAGGAGACAGCGTGTCCCGCCCCTTCTTCGCCTCCACCAAGAGCCAAGGCTTCTGGTCGCGCACCACGGCGAAATCGACTTCGCGCTTCTGCTTGTCCCTCAGATAGCACAGCTCGAAATCGCCCAGACCCAGATCAGTCCAGCACTCCACGGCCTTCAGCAGATGGCAGGCCGTCATCGTCTCGAAGCGCTTCCCTTCGTCCGCCACAAGCGCCCAGTCGCGCAAGAACCATTTGGGCGTCTTGCGAATGGAGTTCTCGATGTTCTTGAAGTAGGGGCGGACCTCAAAGCCGTAATAGAGGTGCTTGAGAATGCCAACCCAGCTCTTGACGGTCTTCTCGTCGATCTTGACTTCGTTTCCGAGCGACGCATAGACGATCTGCTCGCCCGAACGGTTCGACAGGATCTCCATCAGCGCCGCAAGCTGGTCCAGCTGCACGATGTGGGACAAGTCGCGGACATCCTCTCGCAGAAGCTGTTCGCGGCGCATCGCATTCCAGCGACGGGCAAACAACCGACTGCCCTTGAGAAAGGGTTCCGGGAACCCCCCAAGCGTCCAAAGCGTCTGCCAGGCATCCTCGCCTATCGCCTTCGGCGTCCGTCGGATCCGTTCGTCGGGAAGTGACACGTCCAACAGTTCGGCAACCGACAGGGGATGCACGCGATAGGGGAAATAACGGCCCATCATGCTGTCACCGCCACGCCTGTAGACATCCATGCGCGCCGATCCCGTGGCCAAGACCCGCACACGGTCTTCGTAGTCGTCGAAAAAGCCCTTGAGGAACTGCTTCCATCGCTTGTACTTGTGGATTTCGTCGAAGGCAATCACCAAAGGGCTTTCACGGACGACATCCAGTGCACACCGCGCCGCCACTTTTTGCTGACCGGCGAGGATGTCGAGCCGCGCACGGTCGTCATCCCAGTTGAGGTAAACCTGCGCATGCGCCTTGGCAACGGTTGTCTTTCCCGACTGGCGCGGGCCGCTCAAAAACGCCATCTGGCGATACGACTGGAGATGGTATTCGACGAGCCTGTCATAGATGCGTTTCATTAGGACGCATATTATAGCAGAACGGTCGCATCCGAATCAATGCCAAAGCGGAGTCGCCTCCGCTTTGGTAATTACCAAAACGGAATTTGCTCCGCTTTGGTAATCAGCGTCAGAGGACGGCCTTTCAGTATTCGCTTTCCTCTACGTCGGCCATCTGCAGCTCGCGGAGCTGCCGGGCCTGTGAGAGGGAGATGACCCCAAGGACGACCAAGGCCACGGACAGGATGACGTACCCCGCCGAGATCGCCCACGGCCACCAGTTCCACGGGTCGTCGCCGATCACGCGATACGGGCGTATGCCCTGCCTGCGCAGCTTCGCATACGCATCCGCCCGGTCTCGCGCGGCGATCTCGCCCGCGTGACTGACGTTCGCACGATCCTGATAGAGGTACTTGTAGTTCAAAGTCTGCGTATCATAGCAAAAATCCTTGAACCCGCCGCGAGTCGCACCCCCTCGCGGCGGATTACGCCCCTCTTCCGCCGTGCGGCGTTCAGTCCTTCTTCTCGGACGGGGCTTCCTTGCCGTCCGCCAGCTTGCCCATGATGACCATGCCGATCACGGCGGCGATGGAGAGTGCGACGATTGCGATGAGTCGACCTGTCATGTGTTGTTCCTGTTGAGAGGTTGAGAAGTTGAGAGGGTGAGGGTTGAGAGTTTTTTTGGTGGGGGTCAACGGCAGAGGGTGTAGAGGACGCCCGCGACGACGGCGGAGCCGATCACGCCCGAGACGTTCGGCCCCATCGCCTGCATGAGGACGTAGTTCGCCGGATCGTCCGCGAGCGCGACCTTGTTCGAGACGCGCGCGGCCATCGGCACGGCCGAGACGCCCGCCGAGCCGATCAGCGGATTGATGCGGTTCTCCTTCTTGCAGAAGAGGTTCATGATCTTCGCCATGACGACGCCGCCCGCCGTGCCGACGCAGAACGCGATGAGGCCGAGCGCGAGAATCGCGAGCGTCTGGCCCGACAGGAACTTCTCGCACGCGAGCTTCGAGCCGACCGCGAGGCCGAGCATGATCGTCACGATGTTGATGAGCGCGTTGGACATCGTGTCCGCGATGCGCGAGACGGACGCGCCGACCTCGCGGGCGAGGTTGCCGAGCATGAGCGCGCCGATGAGCGGCACGGCCGACGGCAGGAGGATCGCGCAGAGGAGCAGGACGACGAGCGGGAAGGCGACCTTCTCGATCTTCGTGACGTTGCGCAGCTGCGGCATCTTGATGAGACGCTCCTCCTTCGTCGTCAGCGCCTTCATGATCGGCGGCTGGATGATCGGCACGAGCGCCATGTAGGAGTACGCGGCGACCGCGATCGCGCCGAGGAGATCCGGGGCGAGACGCGACGTGAGCCAGATGGCCGTCGGGCCGTCCGCGCCGCCGATGATGCCGATGGAACTCGCCTCCTTGAGGCCGAAGCCGAGATCCGGGAAGAGCGCCGTGAGGCCAAGCGCGCCGAACAGCGCGAAGAAGATGCCGAACTGCGCCGCGCCGCCGAGAAGCGCCGACTTGGGACTCGCGATCAGCGGCCCGAAGTCCGTCATCGCGCCGACGCCCATGAAGATGACGATCGGGAAGACGCCCGTGTCGATGCCGAACCTGAAGAAGTAGTGCAGGAAGCCGCCCGGCTCGACCACGCCGCCGGTCATCGTCGGCACACCGCTCGCGAGGAACGAGATCACGCCGTCATGCATCATCGCAGGGGCCGTGATGCCCGACAGCGGACAGTTCGCGAGCAGGCCACCAAAGCCGATCGGCAGCAGCAGCAGCGGCTCGAAGCCCTTCACGATCGCGAGGTACATGAGGATGAGGCAGACCGGGATCATGATCAGCTGTCCGAGGCCGTAGGGCATCCCGAAGAGCGTCCGCACCGGATGCCCCGCGACGAAGTTCCCCACGTCGTCGAAGTAGCCGCCATGCCACTTCAGGTCCTTGTCGTAATAGCCGTTGCGGTTCGCCGCAAGCGGCTTCGCCTCAGGTCGGTCGGACTCGGCGAAGTCGCCCGTGATGTACGCGGGCGCCGCGCGCTCGAGGAAGCCGGCAATGCCCGTCTCCCCGCCAAGATCCCAGACCTTGCCGACCGTCGTCAGCCAGTTTTCGCCTTCGGCGGCCCGCGCACCGCACGCGCACCCCGCCAGAGCCAGCATCATCAGAAACTTCTTCATTGTCATTTCCTTTCTTATCCCACAATGGCGAGCGTGTCGCCTGTCGCGACCTTGTCCGTCGCGGCGACGAGCATCGTGACCGTCCCGTCGCACGGCGCGGAGAACGGCGTCTCCATCTTCATGACGTCCATGACCAGCAGCTCGTCGCCCTTCGCGACGCGCGACCCGTTCGCCGCCGTGATGCGCAGCACCGTCCCCGGCACGGGCGCAATCACCTTCTCGCCCGCACCCGACGCGGCGGGCACCGCGCCCGCATTCGCCTGTTGCGGCGTGGCGGGCGTTGCCGCCGCCGTACGCTTCGCCTTCTTCGGCGCCTCGTCGGGAATCACGTAGTCGAAGCGCGAGACGAAATTGCTCGCCTTCTCGGAAATGACGATCAGCACCCAGAGGAACAGGTAGACGATGCCCATTCCCGCGACCATCAGCACAACACCTTGCCCTAATACGGCCATTTTAGTCTTCTTCTTTCTTTTTGCTTGTTTTCACGCGTTTGAAACACTCGCGAAAGACGCCCAGCAGCATCCAGCCGGACACCTCTTCCTTCGGCCCCTCCGGATGCGCCGCAATGAGCTGCGCCTCCCCGATGGGCTTCGCCTCCTCCGGCCCCAGAAAGCCGACGCAGGCGATCGAGCCGACAATCAGGACGGCGATCGCCGCCAATACCTTCGCGCGACGTTCGCGCCGGCGGCGCAGACGAATGCGCGCAATCAGCCGATCGGCGAAGTCCGCCGGCAGGCGCTTTTCAGTGATTTCTGGACAGCAGTCCATGCAGTACCTCCCTTGCCTTGTGAAGCCTTGACTTGACGGTGCCCTCCGGGACGCCCAGTTCACGGGCGATCTCCTCGACGGGCTTACCCTCGAAATACCTTCTCTTCACGACGAAGCGCAACGGCTCGGACACGCTGCCGACCGCCGTGCGCAACGCCTCGATCCCCGAATCCGCGACAAGCTCGGAGAAAAACGGATCGGGACGTTCCGGCAGGTCGAGCGCGCCGCCGACCGACACGATCTCGACGCGGCGCTTTCGCAGATCCATTCGCCGGAAATTGAGCTGGATCGTGTACAGCCAGTTGAAGAAGTCGCCCGTGTCCTGATATTTCGCAATCTTGCGGATCGCCTGGTCGAACGTGCGGAACACGAGGTCTTCCGCGTCGTGGTCGTTACGGCACAACAAGAGAGCGGTGGCAAAAAGTCGGTCTCCGTACTCGGAAACGAGCCGTTTTGCCCCGCTTTCCATATCTTTTCTGATTTCCAACCAGATTTCCATGCGACTGCGAGAACGTCGTGCTGTTCATAGACGTAAATGCAGGGTCGTCGCCGCAGGTTCACGCAGAATGCAAAAAGTCGCCCCGCACGCGAACGGGACGACTTTTCGGCAACGGCGCCTGTCGCGCGACAGCCCGCCGGCCTACTGGGCGGGCGGCGGCGGGGGCAGACGCCCTTCAAGCGCGTCGGCGGCGATGGCCTTCACGTCCGTGTCGAAGTCGCCCTTCACGATCCAGCGGAGGAAGCTCGGCTCCTTGAGCATGATCCGCTTCAGGGGCTCGCCCTTCTTCTTGCCGAAGTTGACGTAAAGGACGCCGTCGCGCCAGCGGAAGAACCCCGCACGGTCGGCGTTGAGCGGATCGTGCGGCACGAGGTAGCTGTCGATCGCCGCGATGTCCTTGCCCTTCAGTTCGGCGTAGCGGTCGCCTTCCTCCGCCGTCTGGGCGCGCGCGAGCTGCGCCGCGAGGACGTCGCGCGTCGCCACGGCGTCCGCCATCGCCCCGTGCGCCCCCTCGTGCGCGCGGCCGCAGTAGAACCTCACGGCCGTCGAGAGGTCGCGCGGCTCCATCCTGTGGTAGATGCGCTGCACGTCGATGCGGTTGACGATGGCGGCGGAAAGGTTGCGCCCGACCCGCAGGAACTCCGACTCCAGGCATGGGATGTCGTAGCGATCGGAGTTGAAGCCCGCGATGTCGCAGCCCTCGAAGAATGCGTAGATTTCGTCCGCCAGGTCGGCGAACGTCGGACAGTCCTTCACCATGGCATCGTCCACGCCGTGGATGGCCGTCGTCTCGGGCGGAATCGGCATCTCCGGGTTGATGAGGAATTCGAGGCGCTCCTCCGTGCCGTCGGGCTTCATCTTGACGGCGGCGATTTCGAGGATGCGATCCTTGCGCGGGAAGAGCCCCGTGGTCTCGAGGTCGAAGACGACGAGCGGACGTTTGAGTTCAATCGGAAATTTCATGGGCGGAAATTATACCATAAAGGACGAACGGCCGCCAAACGCCATCCGCCCGTTTTGGTATAATTCCAGCGATGACGCTGACATTTCTCCTTCTCGCCGCATCCGTGCTGACCTCGGTCAACGACTTGCGACAGGCCGAGGCCCGCCGGGCGTTCGGCCGCACCTTCGACGTCGAGGCGACGCTCGTCAGCCTCGGCGCGGAAGACCGCGAGACGTTCTCCGTTCAGGACGGGGACGTCGGCATGACCTGCTGGAACCATGCCGGGGACGACTTCGCGAAGGCCGCGCCCGGCGACCGCGTGCGCATCCGGGGGCGGATGAACCCCGGCACGTTCTACGCGATCGCCGCCGACTGCACCTCCGTCCAGATCCTCGGCCACGGCCCCGTGCCGCCGCCGATCCGCGCCACGCCGCAGGAACTCCTCAGCGGCGCCCTCATCCACTGCCGCATCCGCCTCGACGCCGCCGTCGCCGACGTGCTGGCCGACGAGCTCAACGGACACCGCCGCGTCCTGATCCTCTCCTGCGGCAACGCCCTCTTCTACGCGCTCGTCGATGAGGATCTCCGTCCCGGCGACGTCTCCGCGCTCATCGGCCAGCGCGTCGCCGTCACGGGCATCTACTCGCACGTCAGCGGACACCGCCGCCAGCTTCCGCATGCGATCCGCGTCGCGAGCCTAGACGACATCCGCGTCCTCGACGCCCGCACGGACCCCTTCGACGTGGCCGACGTCGGCGAGGCCGACCTCTTCCACGCGCGGGACGGGCAGCTCGCCGTGCGGCGCAAGGCGACGGGCCGCGTCCTCACGACCTGGGGCGGCAACAATCTCCTCCTGCGGACCGGCGACGGCGCCGTCGTGCGCGGCGAACTCGCGGAGTCCCGGCTCCCGGCGCGCGGCGACCGCATCGCCCTCGCCGGCCTGCCGGAAACCGACCTCTACAGCGCCATCCTCACGCGCGCCATCTGGAAGCGCCTGCCGGACGGAAACGGCGACGCGAGCGCCGTCCGGTGGCCGCCCGTGCGCGTGACGTCGGCGGCCCGGCTCTGCCGTCCGTACAAGAGCCAGACCGTCTACGACTATTCGTTTCACGGACAGGACGTCCAGCTCGACGGCCTCGTGCGCGGGCTGCCCGCGCCGCGCGGCGACGGCCTGCTCTACCTGGAGAGCGAGGGCCGCATGGCGACGATCGACACGGGCGGACGCCTCCCCGCCTCGGCGCACATCGGCCTCGGCGACACGCTCCGCATCCGGGGCACATGCGTGATCGAGACGGAGAAGATGGGGTTCAACGGCACCGCGCCGCGCATCACCGGCCTGCGCATCGTCCTGAACGGCCCGCAGGACGTCCGCGTCCTCGCGCGCGCGCCCTGGTGGACGCCGCGCCGGCTGCTCGTCGTCCTTGGCGCGCTCGCCGCGCTCACCTTCGGCGTCATCTTCTGGAACCTCTCGCTGAAGAAGACCGTCGAACGACGCAGCGGCGAACTGCTGAAGGAGCAGCTCGCGCACGCCAAGTCGGAGCTGATGGCCCGCGAGCGCACCCGGATGTCCGTCGAACTGCACGACACGCTCTCGCAAACCCTGCTCGGCGCAACAATGGAGGTCAACGCGGCCGAACAGGTTCTCGCCTCCGACGTCAACGGCGCGCGCCGCCACCTCGCCCTCGCGTCCCGGACGCTCGCCGCCTGCCGCAACGAGCTGCGGCAGTGCCTGTGGGATCTGCGCAGCCGCGCCCTCGAGGCGCCGACGACGGCCAGCGCACTCGCCCGGACGCTCGAGCCCTACGTCCACGGCATCGACGTGAAGATCCGCTTCGACGTGCCGCGCAAGGACATCCCCGACAACACAGCCCATGCCGTCCTGCGCATCGTCCGGGAACTCGTCTTGAACGCCATCCGCCACGGACAGGCGACGGCCGTCAGGGTTGCCGGCTGCCGCGATGGGAATCGGCTTCTCTTCTCCGTCAGCGACAACGGGCACGGCTTCGACCCGCAGGCCGCGCCCGGCATCCGGCAGGGGCATTTCGGCCTTCAGGGCGTCCGCGAGCGCCTGCGCCTCCTGCACGGGTCGCTCGCCGTCGAAAGCCGCCCCGGCGCGGGCGCGAAGATCACGGCCTCGCTCGAACTCCCGACCACACAGAAAGGAACGTCATCATGTCCGAACCCGTCAAGATCCTGATCGCCGACGACCACGCCCTCGTGCGCATGGGGCTCGCGGCCATCCTCGAAACCAACCCCGGCCTCCACGTCGTGGGCGATGCCGAAGACGGACGCGAAGCCGTGGCCAAGGCCGAGGCGCTGAAGCCGGACGTGATTCTCATGGACGTCGTCATGCCAGAGATGGACGGCGCGGCGGCCACGGCCGAAATCCTCGCGGCGCGTCCGCAGACGAAAGTCATCATCCTCACGTCGTTCGTCGAGGCGGACGGCATCGCCCGCGCCCTGGAGGCCGGCGCGCACGGCGCGCTGCTGAAGACCATCGACCACCGCGAACTCGTCGACGCCATCCGCCGCGTCGTCGACGGCGACACCGTCATCAGCCCGGAAATCCAGAAGATGCTGAAGGCGTCACCGCCCGTCCGGCCGCTGACGGCACGGCAGAAGAGCATTCTCGACTCGATGGCGCGCGGCCTCACGGACGCCGACATCGCCCTCCAGCTCAACCTCTCGACGAACAGCGTACGCGAACACGTCACGGCGATCTACGGCAAGATCGGCGCGGCCAACCGCGCCGAAGCCGTCGCCATCGCCCTTCACAAGCATCTGCTGCAGGACTAGGCGGTTGATGACTTGGGGTCAGATCTCCTCGCAAAGGGCGACGTCGCCGCCGTGGAAGACGAGGACGATGCGGTGCAGCGTCACCGTGCCGCCGCTCTCGCGCAGGTTCCACGCCCGCGCGAGGCCGTGGTCGGCCGCGTAGCGCGCGAGCTGCGCCGCCGCCGCGTCCCGGATCTTCGCGAGCGCGGCGGGCGAGGCGTCGTCCGCCGCCTTCAGGTACTTCAGCTCGACGAGCGCCGCGTGGCCGATCTGCGGCCAGCGCGAGAGCTGCGGCTCGAACGCGATGTCCACGAACCCGCCCGCCGACTCCCGCTCGTGGTGGACGATGTACGGCCCGTGCCCCACGTAGAGGAGCGAACAGAGAGCCGTCTGCACGACGCGCTCGCCCTCGATCGCGTCGCGCACCTTCCAGTAGCGCGAGACGACGCCCGCCGCCGTCTCCAGCGCCCCGCGCCAGTCGCCCGTCTCCGCAAAGTCCGTCATCCCGTTCGCGATGTCGAAGACGCGCGGGTCGATGCCGTTCAGGTCCTGGTACGCCTTCGGCACGAAGTCGTGCAGGAACTCGCCGACCGTCAGGTTCGGGATGCCGAGCGCCGAGCGCCCGAGGCGTTCGCCCGTCACCGTGACGAGCCCGTTGTAGAAGAGGAACGAGACGAAGTTGTCCGCGACGCCCAGCTCCTTCGCCTGGAAGGACTTCCTGAGCGTCGCCGTCGCGCCGAGGCGGTCGATCAGGCCCTCGAGGCGGTGGAAGTTGCCGTTGATCTTCCGTCCCTCGGTGATGACGTGGCGGATCTTCATGTAGTCCGTCCGCAGGTTCTCGTCCACGAGGTCCGGCTGGGGCCTGTGGTTCTGCAGGAAGTACTGCATGTAGTAGAGGACGAGCGTCGGGTTCGCGACGCGCGGCGGCTCGCGCCCGTCCGCGCCCGCCTCCGGCGCGAAGCGGTAGCTGTCGTACCAGCGGCGCATCGTCTCGAAGACGGCGTTCTCGTCGAACGCGAAGCCCGCGTGGGCTCGGTAGTAGGCGAGCATCTCCCGGAGGTCGTCGTGCGTGAAGCCCGTCAGCGCGGCGAACGCGGGGTTCAGCGAGACGTTCGTCGCGATGTTGAAGCCGCTCGTCACGTCGTCCATCGTCACGGGCGTCACGCCCGTGACGAACAGGCGCGTGATCGGCGCGTCCATGCCCGTCGTCGCCGCCTTCAGCTCGTTGAAGAACTGCTTGAAGAAGCCCTCGCCGTGGCAGAGGGCCTCGTAGTTCTCGCGCGACGAGGCGAGGATCGTGTTCGTGAAGTTGTCGTACTCGTCGATGCAGACGTAGAGCTTCGCGCCCGAGCCCTTGAGATGGGCCGTCAGGGCGTTGAGCTTCTCATGGCACGTCCGCTTCGCGCGGATCGCCTCCGCCGTGCCGGCGGGGAGCTGCGCCGCATGGCGGTCGGCGAAGACGTCCAGCCGTTCCGAACAGCAGTCGTCGAAACTCGCCTGCACCTGCTCGAAGTCCTTGGAGACCTGCGAAAAGTTGAAGTCGATGAAGAGGTATTTCCCCTGCTCGCCCGTCGGCTCGCGCCCGATGTCGAGCCCGCCGAAGAGCTCGTCGAAGCGACCGGCGTAGTCGATGTCGTAGTAGGCCTGGAGGATGGCGCAGAGGAGCGACTTGCCGAAGCGGCGCGGCCGCAGGAACATCGCGTAGCGCGTCTTCTCCAGCTCGCGGATGAGCGCGGTGCGGTCCACGAAGTAGCCGTTCTCCGCGCGGATGAGCGCAAAGTCCGTCACGCCGTACATGATCTGCTTCATCGTATCCATGCCCGTATTATAGCATATCTCTGCGGGACGAGATGACGGCAGGACATTCCGCAGCCGACTGTCGCCCCGAAAGAGGCCCTTCCTTGTCATGCCGAAGCCCTTTCAGGGCGTCGTCGGCGTCGCCTCGACCTTGTAGAACAGGGCTGAAGCCGGCGTGTCGCCCGTCACCCCCTCCCACGCGCTCGACCAGGACGCGCGGTCGCCGTCAAACGCGCCGTCGCCCGTGCCGAGCGGCGTCCAGTCCTTCAGGTTCGCGGAGCGGAGGACGCGGTAGAACGCCTCCGGGCTGTCGCCCTTGTAGCCGTTGAAGGCGAGGCGGACCCTGCCGTCCGGGCCGACGGTGACGCGCGTGATCGCGAGCGGACTGTCCGAATACGGGGCGACGCCCGACTCGTAAAGGTACTTCACCGTGCGGCCCGGCAGGTTCGGCGCCGCCGCCGTCGGGTCGCGCGGCAGGTCCATCGCGTCCAGCCAGGCGAAGTCGATGCCGTCCGCCGACGTCGCCCCCGTGTGTTCGGACGAAAAGGCGTCCGTCGTCACGAGCAGGTCATCGACGCGCGTGCCCATGAACCCAACTTCCGAGACGTCCGCCGCCGTGCCGTTCGCGAGGCGGTGCCAGACGCCGGGCGCGGGCGCGTCGGAGGCCATCGCGCGGAGTCCGGCGGCCGTCGGGCAGACCGACCCGTTCAGCCGCACGCGGCAGAAGCCCACGCCGTTGGCGTCCGCCATCTCGACGCCGAGCCGCACCCAGTCGCCGTCCGCGTAGGCCGTCTCGCTGAGCCGCGTCCAGCCCGCCGTCCAGCCGTCCTCGCCGCGCCGGAGATGCCAGAGGCAGAAGCGCCCCTCGGCATCGACGCCGACCTGGATGCGGACGGGTCCGGACGCGGAGGCGAGCGGCGCCTTCGTGCGGCGAACCTGGATCATGACGTCGAACCGCCGGTTGCCCGCGATGTTGTCCGTGACAGCCCGCCAGGCGTCATCCTCCTCGGCGTTCAGCACGCGCGTGTGCGTCTCGCGCGGCATCGCATAGCCCGGCGGCGTCGGCGGCGCGTAGGCCAGGGCCTCCACCGCCGCCTCGCCCGACCAGTCGGGAATCTCGGACGCCAACGTCCCTTCCGCAAGGCCCTCGAAGGAGTCGTGCGAGCCGATCTCCGTCTTCGCCGACGTCGTCTCGGACAGCGTCCACCGAAGCGTCGTGTCGTCGTCCGAGGCCGTGATCTCGGCCACCGTGCCCGACCCGGCGCGCGCCCCCGCCGTCCAGGCGGCGGACACGACGCGTGCGCCGTTGTTCGTGTAGGCCGACGGCTCCAGCCCCGCGCCCGTGAGCGACGCGGCGATCCGGCTGCCGCGCAGGTAGCGGTAGTTGCGGCCGCCCGGCGTGGCCGTGCAGCCTTCGGGGGCGCTGAAGTTGACCGTGACGACGTCAAGGCCCGACAGCCGAAGCGCACAGAGACGCGACATCGTGTAGGCAACGGCGCCTGACTGCGACTTCGAGGCGCCGCCGTCGGAGACGAGATAGACCCCAAGCGACCCGTCCTTCAGCCGAGGGCCGAGGCAGATGCCCTCGTAGACGATCATCTTGTACGTGAGGATGCCCGACTCGAGGGAATTGTTGAAATCGACAAGGGCCGTTCCCTTGTCGATGGCCTTGTAGGTGCGGTTGCCGTCCAGCGCGGCAATCGCGGAGATCTCCGTCGCGGCCGCCAGCGCTTCCGGCGTCACGCGATAGATGCGGCAGCGTCCGGACGTCGAGACGCTGACCTCGCGCTCCAACGCGAGAATCGAGCCGTCCGGCAGGGCGCAAAGCCCCGAAAGACCGCTTTGGACAATGCTCCCGCCCCCGGTGCCGCTGGTGTCACACTTGTAGGCCCATTCGCCCGAAGCCGTCCAGTCGTCCGCCACCGTCGGGCGGCTGAACCGCGTCAGGCGCACGACCGTCTTGACATAGGCCTTTCCGTCCGACGCATCGCCGTCGCACGTGAGGGCCTGCTCGTTGGCCGTCCACATCGTGAGGCCGTCGCCGGAGATGGTCAGCGACTCGAGCGAACGATTGGCGCGCTTCTTCTCCCGCTGGATCGCCGGTACGGGCGCACGACGCCCCGTCTGGAAACCGCTCATGTAGAACTCGGAAATCGTCGGGACCGCCTCGTCGCTGACCCAGAGCGCCCCGCTACCGGGGTCGAACGCCAATCCCTCGGCGTCATTCAGGCTCCCTGGGCGGACAGCCCCCCCCTGCGTCTGGGAGAGGATGGCGCCGGTCGTCTTGTCGATGCCGAGCGTCAGCGGATAGATCTCGGCGTAGCCCGTCGTGTCGTCGTGGTCGCGGAGGACGTAGAACTGGTCGCCGCCCGCATAGGCCAGGCCGCCGCATCCGTTGACGGCGAAGTCATACTCGCCGACCTTCGTCAGCGTGACGTCGCCAACCGCCGCCACCGGGCGCGCGCACAGGGCAACGCCGACAAACCCGCACATCGAGATCTCCCGGAGACTCGGCAAAAACGTCTTCTTCATGTTCATGCCGCCGATTATACCATATTCGTCGTCTTTCGTGTTTCGTCTTTCGTGTGCAGGGAAGCCGCTGAAGCCACCGACACGCGGGCAAGGCGAAATATGAGAACATGATGCGGAAAATTCTCAAGCGACAGAAACTGAGGCTCGGAGGAGAAACATAACGCACCCGGCACAGGCCAGAAGCCTGTGCCGGGTGGCTGCGGACACCGAAAGGCGCCTCAGCGGATGACGAAGACAAGGCCGGGGCCGCCGGTGGCCTTCGCCAGCACCGCGCCGCCCACGTCGTCCGCGCCCGGCTCATACGAGAAGGTCAGCACGTTGCCGGCCGTCCGCGTCCTGTAGCGGAAGACCTGTGCGCCGTCCGCCGCGACGAACGTCGCGAGTACCTGCTCGTCCGCACGGATCGTCAGCGTACCCGTCCCCGTCACCTGCACGGGGAAGCGGTAGCGTCCGCGCTGCGCGTCGTCCGCAATCTCCAGCACGAGTTCGCCGGACGGAATCAACACCTTCCCGTCGTCCGTCTCGACGACCGCCGCGTCCGCCGCGACGACTTCGCCAAGCGATCCGAGGTCTTCCGCGTAGACGGGACGCCAGTCGTACTCGAACGCGCCGATGTCCATCGTCCCGTTGCTGACGCGTGGCAGGCCGTCCGCATCCGTCGCGGCCGGGAACGCCGTCGCCGTCGCGGCATCGACCGTTGCCGCCGTCTTGCCCTGCGGACGCCCTTCCGCGTCCAGCCCCGCCGCCTCCGCCGAGTCGATCCGCTTCGTGCCCGGCTTCCACGTGGCGTCCAGCGCGTCGAACGTCTCCGCCGCCACGTTCACGAGGCAATTGGTGTAGACGAGCTTGTTGCCGAACGCCGTCAGCGTCGACAGGATGACGCTGTTGTCGATCTGCTGCGGCAGCTTCAGGTTGTCGAAGAAGTTGCCCGTCTTCACGCCCGCGCCGACCGTGACGTGCGAAACGACGTAGCAGTTGCGGAAGAGCGTCAGCGTCCCGCGCGTGACGTGATCGACGACCGTGCCGTAGATTGCCGCGTTGTAGCCGACTGGCGAACACGCCGTGCCCACGCAGTCAACGACCTTGCTGTTGACGAGCCGCGTGCCGAAGACCGCGCCACCGCGTCCGGCCGCGCAGTTCGTGATTACGCAGTCGAAGACGCCGCCCGTCGCGTCCGCGACGAACTTCGCCTTCATCTCCGTCGCGTAGACGCCACCGCCCATGCACGCGACATCGCCGGACTTGTTGCCGTCGGACGAGCCGTTCTCCGTGCTCGGCACGCGTCCATCCGCGAGCGTGAAGCCGACGAGCCGCGCGCCCGTCTCCAGATAGGCGCACCGCACGGCGTTCGCGCCGCGCCCGTAGGTGTCCGTCGCCGTCGCGTCCGCCGCGCCGACGATGCGCGTCACGTCCGCGCCCTCGTCTGCGACAAGCGTGACGCCCGCCGGCAGGACGACGCGGCACTTCCCGGCGTCCGTGTCCCCGGTCGGCACGACCGTCACCTCCGCGTAGTCGCCCGCCGCCGCGTGGACGCAGTCGCCGGGGAGCATCAGGCCGGACGTCGCGATCTTCGCGAGCGTGCGCCATGGCGTCTCGGACGTGAAGCCGTCGTTGTCGTCGCTTCCGGCCGTCGCGTTCACGTACCAGTTCGTCGAGAACAGATAGGAAAGCGTCGCGGACGGAATCGGCGCGCCGTCGTCCGCCAGCGCCGCGCCCGGCGTGAACGTGTAGCTCGTCCCCTCGACCGGCTCGCCGTTGACGAGAATCGCCTCCAGCCGCCGCTTTGTCGAGGGCGTGAAGTCCACCGTCAGCGTTTCGCCGACCTCCACGACGTTCGTGCCGACGTTTGTCGCCTCGCCGAACGCGGGCTTCTCGACGACCAGCACCGGCACGGGGGCGAAGAGGCCGCCCGCGACCGTCTTGCCGCCCTTGTAGCTGAACGGCACGCCGTTCACGTCCGTGGCCGGCGCCTTCCAGTAGTCGGCGTCCACCGGCACGGGCGCCGTGACGAGCGACGAGTCGCTGCGGAGGCGCAGGTCGTCGTGCGCGAAATCGACGAAGCCCAGATCGCGGGCGAGATAGCTTTCGCCTTCCGTGCCGCCCGTGAGCTTCTTGCCGTTGTCAAACGAGTAGCAGACGCCGGTGAAGTCCGTCACCTTCAGGTCGCCCGTGCAGCCCGTCGCCTGAAGCGCCGAGCCGACGAGCTTCACGTTCCCCAGCACACCGACGCCGTTCGTCGAGGAAATCGTCGACTGGCGCACGCTGTTGTCGGCGACCAGCACAAGGCCCGTATGCCCGTAGAAGACCGAACTGCGCACCTCCGAGCCGCGTAGCGCGCCGCCGGCAAAGGCCACCGTGTCGCGGAAGATGTCGCGCGTGAACGTGCCGCGCATCGAAATGCCGCCGCGATAGGCAAGACCGCCGACCAGTTCGCAGTCGAGAACCTGCTTTGACCCTGCGCCATCGCCGCAGAAGACGAGTCCGCCCTGATACTGGCGACTCGACGAATCGCTCGTGTCTCCGCTGTCGGCAAAGCCGTTCCGCAACGTAAAGCCCTGAATGCCGACCGCGCACATCGACGAGTTGGCGATGTAGACGCACCGCACGGCTTTTTGGCCGCGCCCATCTTCCGAATCCGGATCCGGCGCGCCGGAGATGAACGAGACGCCGCGTCCCGCGCCCTTGAAGCGAACGAGCGTACGATAGTCCAAGATCGCGAGACGGCTTGTGCCGTTCGAGTCTTCCGCCGCGCCACCCTCGGCGTAGTCGCCCGCCGCGCAGTGGACGAGCGTACACACATTCGGGGAGAGAAGGTCTACGGCCTTCGCGAGCGTCTTCAGCGGCGCGGCGGACGACGTGCCCGCGTTTTCGTCAGACCCGGAACTGGGATCGACCCAGTACTCCTTCGCGACGGACACCGCCGTGTTCGTCACGATGACGCCCGTCGGCGGCACCGCCACGTAGAGCGACTCGTCCATTTCGGGGAACTGGTAGCCGCCCTGCTCGGCCGCGCGCGCGAAGCCGAAGTAGGTCTTCCCGGCCGGCGGACGCGCCTGGAAGACGGCGTGGGACGTCTCGGAAAAGGCGTAGAGTCCGCCGACCGAGCCGGCGTAGCCGCTGCAGACGACCGTGTTCGCGCCGTCGAACTGCACGGCGCCGCCCGCCGCGACCGCCGTCTGCGCGTAGCAGCCGACGGGAATCGCCCCCGTCGCCGCAAACGGCGTGCCGTCCAGCGAACGGTAGAGGTCAACTGCCGCCGGGGCGTTCGGGAACGCCTGCGCGATCAGCGCGGCATCGCCGGCCGTCGCCGCGACCGTGCCCGCGCGCAGCCGGAAGTCGCCCTTCAGCGGCGCGAAGAGCGGATAGGCGAGACCGACGTGGCAGGCGGTGGCGTCCGAGAACGGCTGGCGGTCGAAGACGCTGTTCTTCGCCGTGCCGTTCCCGGCCTTGGCCGAGAATTTTGCCTCGCCCATCGCCGAGACGATCGTGTTGTAGACCATGTTGTTCTGCGAGCCGCCGTCCAGGTGAAGCGCCGCGCCGTTTCCGTCCGCGAACGTGCAGTTGACGAACGTCGAGTTGGCCGCGCACGCGCCGGGCATCTTCAGGAAGAGCGAGCTCAGCGCCTTGATGTCCTTGCCGAGCATCGCGCCCGCGTTGGCGTGGCCGTCCGCAAAGCGGCAGCGGACGTAGCGGCCGTAGCGCACGAGGCCGCCGCGCACGCCGTAGCAGTTCGTGATCACGCAGTCCGTCACGTAGAAGTTGGCGTAGGCGGCGCTGAACGACGTCACGCCGCCGGGCTGTGCGACGAGGAGCGAGTCGTTCGCGCCGTAGGCGTCGCCGTTGTACCGCTGGGCGCTGTAGCCGTCGCGGATCGTGAAGCCGCGAATGACGGTGCCGCCCGACGCGGCCGCCTTTTCAAGGCGGATGCAGCGGACGGCGTTGGGGCCGCGTCCCTCGTAGTCCTTGCCGTCGAGGGCGGAGTTCGGATCGGGCGCGCCGACGATGTGCGTGTCGGCGGGATCGGCGCTCGTCGCGGCGAGCGTCAGCGGCTTGGTGAGGAGGACGCGCGCGATGTTGTCGGTTCCTTCCGACGTCGTGCGACCGCCGGTCGCATAGACGCCGGGCTTCACCCAGATCGTGTCGCCGGCGGATGCCGCGTCGATGGCGTCCTGGATGACCGTGTAGTTGCCGCCGCCCTGGGCGTCGACAGTCCACTCACGCGCCGAGGCGGCGGATACGGCCGCGCCGAGGGCGATGAGAACGAGTTTCTTCATGGTTTTGTCCTCCTTGCTTGTTGACTAGTTTACGCGGTTTACGCGGTTTACGCGGTTTACGCGGTTTACGCGGTTTACGCGGTTTACGCGGTTTACGCGGTTTA
>CAKTZI010000032.1 GCA_934635385.1 uncultured Kiritimatiellota bacterium
CAGTAGGCGTCGGCGTTCGCGCCGTCCGGCAGCGTCTGGCGCGGGCCGAACTGGGGCTCGTCTGCCGCGACAAGCGGGGCGTCGTCCTCGTCGTTCGGGATGCCGTCGTCGTCCCAGTCGTCGGGGTTGACGCGGCGGTAGACGCGCTCAATGTCGTTGGAGCGGGCGATGAAGTCGCCGTTCGGGAAGAGTTCGAGTTGCGCGTTGACAGTGGGAAAGTGGAGAAGTGGAACGGTGGAACGGTGCGAAGCGGCGGACGCCTCCTCGCACTTTTCCACTTTTCCACCCGGCACTTTTCCACTTTCATACGGATTCCCCAAGAAGAAGTTCTCCCACGTCAGCACGACCGAGCCGTTCGTGGTCGCCGCCGTCCAGAGGCAGGATTGTCCGTGCCGCGCGAACATGGGCGCGCCGATGACGGCGATCTCGTTCGAGGCGTTCCGCAGCTGCGGACGCACCTTTCCCCACGTATGCGCCCAGCAGGAGGTGGAGGGGTGGAAAAGTGGAAAGGTGGAGAAGTGCGGCGAACGCGGCAGATCAACCTTGACCCTCCCCCTGTAGGCGTCGGTGAGGTGCCATGTGCCGACGAGCCGCGCGTTTGTTGGCCTCTTGCTGAAGTCGGCCGCGTTCGTCCGCACCGTTTCAAGGCGATAGCCGCGCACCACGTCATTGGACGAGAGGGCGGGGTTGCCTGCGGCGCTGAACGCGGAGGAAACGGAGTTTGAGAGACACGGAGTTTCTTTTACAGGATTCACAGGATTTGACGAGTCTGTCCCATCACCGTCAATCCTGTCAATCTTGTCAATCCTGTCTAAAACCTCATTTTCCTCTCCGCGCCTCCGTTCCTCCTCGTTCTCCGCGTTAGGCGTCGCAGACACCTCTTCAATCCGTGTCAATCCGTGAGAATCCGTGGTTACATTCCCCGGCTTTTGCGCGAAAACCGTCGCGACGACGACCGCCGTCACGATGACGGCCTTGGTGGACGGCGGCAGCCTGACAAACCGCTCCGAAAGCCCCGTCAGAAACTTCCTCTGCCGAACCGCAAGCGCCGCCAAGGCACAGACGCCCAGCATCGAGGCGCAAGTCCAGACGAAAACCGATTCTCTGAAGACAGGCGCGACCATCACCGGATCTCCATGACGACGCCCGGCCGCGAGCCCTCGACGAGAACGACCTCCCCGACCTTGGCGACTCCTCGCCGCGTGACGCGGACGAGATTCCACGCCGCATCCATCTTCGGGCGTTTCAGGCGAAGCGTCCGCTTCACCTGTCCTGCCGTCGGCACCGCCTCTTCCGTCTGACGTTCGTCCGTGGCCGCGAAGCCGAACCAGCTGCCGCAGTCAAAGCCAAGGGACAGGTCGTCCTCGTCAAGTCCGAGAACGCCGTCCCCGTCCGAGTCCGTCCCGATCGCCACCTCGACGAAATTCGTCGGCGAGGCGTCGAGCGCAAGCGTGAACTCGATGCGGCTCATCGTCCCGAAGTCGACCTTGAAGGGAACGTTCGTGGTCGCCTCCGAGAGAACGGATGCGTCAAACGGCAACGGCGGAACGGCGATGCCAGACGCCGAAAGGGCGAACAGAAAGGGCGCCACGACACTCAAGAGATATTTCATTTCCCGAATTATATCAAAATTCATTCTTTCTCGTTCACTTGTCTGACTTGCGGCGGTTGCACGTGCGGCAGAGCATCTGGCAGTTCGCGGCGACCGTGCGCCCGCCCTCGGCCCACGGCGTGACGTGGTCGGCCTCCATCTCCTCGAACGCGAAGCGCTTTCCGCAGATCGCGCAGACGCCTTTCTGCCGCTCGTAGGCCTCGCGCCGCGTGTTGCCGTCGAACGCGCGGAGCTGGAGGTGGTGTTCGTCGCCGTCGAAGACGTAGGCGTAGATGCCGCTCTTCTTCGCGACGTCGCTGTCCTCCATGAGGGCCTTGACGCGGCGCTCCAGTTCCGTCGCATCGTAGGCGTCCGCGTGGTACTTGTCGTAGAGTTCGCCCCATGCGACGCCCTTCATGTCGCGGCGGTAGCGCGGGAACACGGCCTTGACCCACGAGACGACGGACTGGAAGTAAATCCAGAGCGCGGCGGCGTTCGGGTCGTGCTGATGCTTCGCCATGTACCCCTCGACGTCGCCCTTCGAGATCCACCGGATCGCCGTCTCCAGGTAGTCCTGCCGGTTGCAGACGCCCGACAGGTAGTCGTGGGCGAGCCCGTAGGCCGGGCCGTTCGCCTTGCTGAAGTACCGCTTCGCGTCCGTCGTCCACGGGCCCGCGTACACCGCGTTTCGGATCTCCTGCTCGGTCAGCCGCTCGCCCGCGATGTTGATCGTCCTGAACCACGCCAGCTTCTCGCTGTCCGTCCCCTCGCAGACGTAGACCGTGAGCCCGTAGTCGAGGAGGAGGTCCCGTCGGCATATTCGAGCCAGATCGCCCGTTCGCAGGCGTTCCGCGTGAAGAGGTCGCGCTCCTGGCTCCTGTAGCAGGTGGCGACGAGTTTCCTCAGCCCCAGCCTCTCGAAGTTGTGGCTGAAGTAGTGGAAGAAGTTGCTGATGCGCGGGTCGTCGCAGTTGCACAGGACGACCTTGCCCCGGAAGTGTTCGGCGTAGTGCCGCACCTCCTCGGCGATGTCGTCGAGCTGCGTGTAGAATTCGTCCTTCTTCGCCCGCTTCGCGGCGGACAGTCCCCTTGTCCCGGTCATGGTTGCCTTTCGTGCGGCAAAGCAACCACGACAGTGGACGTGCCTTCAAGCTAAATCGCCATGCTATCGGCGCATCCCCTCTTTCGCCACAGGGCGGTTCCATTCGCGGCGATAAAACTCGTAGGCGGGCTTCAGCGACTTGTGGTCGAAAGCGACAAGCCCCTTGTCGTTGAGGCCGTCGCGCGCGCCCTCGCGGCGGTTGTCGCTGCCGCAGTCGAACATCTGCCAGACGAACGCGCCCCAGATGCGCGGATTCGCCTTGATCGCCGCCCAGCTCGCGGCATGGTGCTTCAGCTGGTAGTCGACCGGATGGAACTTGCCGCCCGCCTCGGGACGGAAGTCGGGCGTGGGCATCAGCTGTCCGAGCGAGCCACCCCCGCCATATTCCGACACCGCGACCGTCGTGCGCCCGTTCAGCGTGCGGCAGGCCTCGATCCGTTCGCCGAGTTCGGACGATTCGCCGTTGTACCAGCCGGGATAGAGGTTGAATCCGAGCGCATCGGGAATCGCGTTCAGCTCCAGCCGCTTCTGGCGAAAGTTCGCCGCGACCGTCGGACGCGGATCGAGCGCGCGGATGAGCTCCTTCACCTCGCGCACCAGCGGTTCGGCCTGTCCGTCGGGCATTTTCTTCAAATAGAGTTCGTTGAAGAGCCCCCACATCGCGATGCACTTGTGGCGACGGTGCTGAAGCACCATCTCGCGCGCCACGTGAAGCGTGTTCGAGCGGAATGCGGCGGAGTCCGTCGTCGCGTCCACGAGCGGCACTTCCGTCCAGACGTAGAGGCCGTACTTGTCGCAAAGGTCGTAGAAGCGCTCGCTGCGCGGATAGTGGCTCGTGCGGATCGCGTTCGCGCCCATCGCCTTGATGAGCCGGATGTCCGCCTCCTCGTCCGCGTCCGAGATCGCCCAGCCCTTGCCCTCGCGATCCTGATGGTAGTTGACGCCCTTCAGGAACGTCTTCTTGCCGTCCACGTAGAAGCCGTCTTCGCGGAACTCGTAGCGCGGCAGATCCGTCGGCGCGGCAAGCTCGTCGGCGAAAAGACCGTCCGCCGCGATGAACGTGCGGGACGGCGGGGCCTCGATCAGCTCGACGCCGCGATAGAGGCCGCCGTACATCGTGAAGTCGCCGCCGATCGGCGGCACGTCGGGGTCGAAGAAATTGTCGACTTCGATTTCCAGCGCCTTGCCGTCCGACGGCAACGCGAAGGTGAAGGCCGTGAACGCGCCGACGTGGCGGCCGATTTCGCATCCGTCGACCTTGACGACGGCGCGGATCGACGCGGCGTGGACGCGCAGGTAGCGGCAGAGTCCCGGCTTCGCCGGCGGCAGGTCGCGGCGGTAGACGACCTTCCGGCGCACGTAGCCCGTGCCCGCGACCGAGTCATGGTTGTTGGCCTTCGGGTCGGTCGGGCCGTCTGTGCCGTCTTCGACGTTCCAGCAATGCGGCAACGTGACAGGCACGCCATCCGCCGTCCATCCGTCGTTTAGCGGTTGAGCAATCGAAGAAACGCCCCATGCAAGGGCAAACGCAAATGTCGAGACTCGAATCATGATGGCGGAGATTATACCCCACTCACGCACAACCGACAACCCCCCAGAAATTGGGGGTAGAGGATTGTATCACTGTAGCTGACAGCTGACCGGGCCGAGGAGGCCGGCGTCCTCCAGCGGCCACGTCGACGCGTCGAGAACACCTGCGCCGCCGCACGTGCCCTCCACAGAGCGCATGTTCGCGTCCTCGAAATACTTCCACTTCACGCCCGTCTGGTCGTTCCAACGCAGACGGTTCGCACCCGTATTCGTGACGTCGACGACCAACACGTTCTCGCCCTTCAGCACACCGGCGGGCACGTCGAAGCGGTACGGCGGCATGAACCGGCAGCCGAGGTCGCGTCCGTTCAGCCGGACGCGCGCCGAATGCCGCACATCGCCGAGGTCGAGAACCGCCGCCGCGCCGACCGCCTGCGCGGCGAAGCGCGTCTCGTAGCGCATCGTGCCGCAGAACGGCTCCTCCTCGCCCGTTTCCGTACGCGACCAGCTCGTGAGCGTGCGCATCGTCCGGGGCTTCGGCAGCTGCGGTCCGCCGCAGACGGGCGTCAGCGTCCAGTCGCCCGCGAGGTCGATGCGCGTACCGAGCGGCCGCGCCGGCGCAACCGCCGAGGCCGGGTCGGGCGTCGCCGAGACGACGTAGACGGACGAACCCCACGGCCCCAGGCGCACCCGCACCCGTCCGTCGGCCGTCCGCCCGCCGCGCACGGCCCCCGTCAGCGGATCCATCTCCCACGCCGCGCCGCAGGGGACAGACACCCGCAGGTCTTCCTCGACGGGTTCCGCGCCGCCGTTGACGACGAAGTAGTAGGTGCGCCCCTCCGCGTCCGCCCGCCGCCACGCGGCGAGATTGCGCACGGCGGCGAACGGCTCGACGCGCAAGCCCCGCGCGAGGTCGAGCGTCCCCCGTCGCGAGACGCGCGGATGCCCTTTCGCGAACAGCTCCCGCAGTTCGCGCGTCTCCGCGTCGTGATTCAGAAAGCCGGGCGTCTCGTCTGGATACGACTCCGCGAAGACGACCTCGAAGCCTGCGTCGGCCAGCGCGAAGAGCCGCCGCGCCGTCGCGAGCGGCAGGGCCTTCGCCGCCGGCACGAGAATCCGCCGATGCGCCCCGCGTCCGAATGTCAGCCGCGCCAGCTGGCGGTCGGACACGTAGTCAAACGACACGCCCGCGTCGAAAAGCGTCCGCGCGATCCGCCCGAAGGGAAGCGCATCAAACCAGGTCACCCGCCTGTGGACGTCCATCGGCAGCGCGAAGCCTTCGGGGTTGCGCCAGAAGTCGTGGATCGGCCAGTAGACGAGCAGGTCGTCATCGCACGTCGTCGCGCGCGAAATCGACTGGACGCGCGTCACGTAGGCGTTCAGGAAACCGAAGTCGCGCCAGAGGGGATTGCGGGGATTCGTCTCGGACGAGGCGTAGAAGCACCAGCCGGGCCACACGGCGTCGGTCGGCGAATAGCAGAGGCCATGGTAGTAGACCTTGTCCACGCCCGCGAGGAGCAGCCGGTCGAGGAACCGCTTGTAGTCGAGAGGCGTCTCGCGGAAATGGTCGTTCAGCCACGTGCAGGACTCGGCGGACGTCCACGCCTTGCCGCCGAGGTGGGCGGACGACGAGGCGAACTTCGAGACGAGGATGTCGCGGTCGAAGAAGCCGTACATTTCCGTCTCGGGATAGTCGGCGAGGTCGTAGAAGTCGAGCCAGTTCGCGACGGAACCGTGCGCCTCGTTGCGCGTCTCGATGCCGCGCGCATGGCACCAGTCCACCCACTTCGGGAAGACGTCCTCGACAACGAGGTCGGACAGCGTCTCGCGGTAGTCGTGCTTGAGGCGTCGCCGCGTCTCGACGTCGCCCGCGCCACCGGCAAAAGCCGCCCAATGTTCCATCAGGTCGTAGCCGCGCTTCTCCCTGAAGAGACGAGGAAAGTCGGGCGTCCAGCCCGCGCCGAAGTATTCCCACGAGTCGTGGTAGAGGCGCAGGGGCTTGGATGCGCCCGGACGGTCGAAGGCTTCCGTGAACGGCTTCAGGAACGCCGCCATCGCCTCGACGGAGTAGGGATCCATCATCGGGCCGCGTCCGCCGGGGCCCGCCCGCTTGACTTGCTGGCCCGTCAGGACGGGCTCGACCCACGGAGCCAGACCATCCTTCGTCTTCGCGAGCGTCCAGCAGCCCTGCTCGCGCGCGAGCTGCGGCCCGCCGAAGCACCAGCCGCTCCCCGTCGTCAGGTCAACGCCAAGGCCGTGCGCCTGTCCGATGCGGACGGCCGCCGCGAACGCCTTCATCCACGATTCGTCCAGAAAGGTCTTGAACGCGGCCTCGTGGCCCTTCGCGCCGTAGATCGGGATGACGTGGAAACCGCCAAACCCCTGCTCGGCGAGCGCACGGCACTGCGCCTCCAGTCCAGCCTCGTCGACGGCACTGCCCATCCACCAGTTGTAGACCCACGGCCGCGTCTCGTTCGTGACGTCCGGCCACGTCGGCGCGGCGGCCGACGCGACTGCCGCCGAGGCTCCAACGGCCCATGCGCCCACGACGGCGAGAATCATCCGCCGTCCCCTACTGCTCCTCTTGCAAACAAACATGCGCGCGATTATAGACTATTTTTCCATTTCAGACAACCCCCTGAAAATGGGGAGGATGCGCGAGCAAGTACATTTGCTTATTTGGCAACCTGCCGCTTGAGACACGCCTCGACCGCAGTGGCGGTGAGGCCGACGAGCAGGATGCGCTTCGTCTTCGACGTCTCGCCACCCTTGAAGACGACGCGCGCTTTCGGGAGGCCAAAGGCGTCCGCCAGCGTCTCGACCAGTTCTTTGTTCGCCTTGCCGTCCACGGGCGCCGCGCGGATGCGCACCTTCACCGCGTCGCCGAGCAGGCCGTCCAGCCCCGCCCGCGAGGCGCGCGGCTGGGCGCGGACGTTCAGGACGACACCCGCCGGCATCTCGGCATACCACACCCCATCCACCGTCTCAACCTCTCAACTTCTCCACCGTCTCAACTTCTCAACCTCTCACCGCACCCGCGTGATCGCGCCGAACTTGCAGACCTGCGTACAGTGCCTGCAGCCCGCGCACTGGGAGGCGTCGATCTTCATCTTGAAGCGGTTGGGCGCGACCTGTTCGCCGCGCGTGATCGCCGGGCAGCCGAGCTTGAAGCACGCGCCGCACGCCTTGCACTTCGCGGCATCCGTCTCGCAGAGCCCTTCCTTCGTCAGCTTCGCCGCGATGCGGCACGGCGCGTAGGCGATCACGAGGGCCGGCTCGTCGCCGTCCATCGCGTCCTTCAGCACCGTCTCCAGCGCGGCGAGGTCGTCCGCCGAGACCTTGGCGACCTTCTTGTAGCCGCAGGCCTTCGCGATGTCCGCGATCTCCGTGACGGGCGCGGGGTCGCCCGCAAGCGTCTTGCCCGTGCCGGGATTGTCCTGGTGGCCCGTCATCGCGGTGATGCGGTTGTCGAGGACGACCGTCGTCACCGGCGTGCCGTTGTAGAGGGCGGACAGGATGCCCGTCATGCCGGAGTGGAAGAACGTCGAGTCGCCGAGGACGGCGCAGATGCGGCCCTTCACGCCCGCCTTCTTCATGCCGGCGGCGTTGCCGATCGACGCGCCCATGCAGATCGTCGAGTCCATCGCCGAGAGGGGCGGGAACGCGCCGAGCGTGTAGCAGCCGATGTCGCCCGTCACGGTCGCGCCGAGCTTGTGGAGGACGTAGAAGACGCCGCGATGCCCGCAGCCCGCGCAGAGGACGGGCGGACGGCGCGGCAGCGTCTCGTCGATCTTGCGGGCCTTCGCCTTCGGCACGTCACCGAGGATCTCGTGGCGCAGGTTCTGGAGGCGGTCGGCGTTGAGCTCCAGCATGTTGAGCTCGGTCTTGTGCGCGACGACCGGGATTCCCATCGCCTTGACCTGGTCTTCGAGGAACGGGTCAAGCTCCTCGACGACGAGCAGGCGCTCCACGGTCTTCGCGAACTTCGCGACAAGCGCCTTGGGGAGCGGATTCGTCCAGCCGAGCTTCAGGATCGGCACGTCGGGGAAGATCTCCTTCACGTACTGGTAGGCGACCGCGCTCGTCACGATGCCGAGGGAAGGTTGGGAAAGTTTGGAAGGTTTGGGAGGTTCGGGAAGTTTGGTAGGTTTGACGACCCGGTTGAACTTTGACGCGCAGGCCGCCTTCTCCATCGCCGCCGTGCGCTTCTGCGCGTTCAGGCGCTGGGTCGGCGAGAACGCCGGCACGGGGATGTTGCGGCGGATGTCCTTCACGTAGGGGAGAAGCGGATGCGGAGCGGGCTTGAAGTCGCCCAGCTCGACGAGGGACGCCGAATGGCTCGTGCGCGTCGTGAGGCGCAGGATGACCGGCACGCCGAACTGCTCGGAGAGCTCGAACGCCGCGCATGTCATGTCGTAAGCCTCCTGCGAGTCGGACGGCTCCAGCAGGAGCGCGCGGGCGAACTTCGCGAGGTTGCGGTTGTCCTGCTCGTTCTGCGAGGAATGCATGCCGGGATCGTCCGCCGAGACGAGCACGAAGCCTCCGAGCGGGCCAACGTAGGTGAACGTCATGAGCGGATCCATCGCGACGTTGAGGCCGACGTGCTTCATCGCCGTGAGCGCACGGGCGCCCGCCATCGACGCGCCGACCGCCGTCTCGACGGCGACCTTCTCGTTCACCGCCCATTCGCACTTGATCGTGTCCTTGAACTTCGCGATGTTCTCCAGGATCTCGGTCGAGGGCGTGCCCGGATAGGCGCTCGCCACCACGCACCCCGCCTGGGCCGCCGCGTGGGCGACCGCCTCGTTCGCACTCAAAAACTTCTTCATGACAGGTTCCTTGTTGTTGACTGGTTACAGAAAAAAGAGCTTCACGCCTTCGCGGCGTTTCGGCGTTCAAGCCGCGCGCGGTAGTCCGCGAGGTCGATGTTCAGCCGCGCGACGCCCGACTTCACGGCCGCCTCGGCGACGGCGTACGAGACCTCGACGAAGAGGCGGCGGTCGAACGGCTTCGGGATGAGATAGTCCGTGCCGAAGACAAGCGTCTCGCCCGGATAGAGAGCCTTCACGTCGTCCGGCACCGGCTGACGCGCGAGGGCCGCGAGCGCATGCGCCGCCGCGACCTTCATCGCCGTGTTGATCGTCGTCGCCCGCACGTCGAGCGCGCCCCGGAAGAGGTACGGGAAGCCGAGGACGTTGTTGATCTGGTTCGGGTAGTCGCTGCGCCCCGTGACCATCACGTACTTCCGCCCCGCGAGGGCCTTCGCGACTTCCTCCGGCGTGATCTCCGGGTCGGGGTTCGCCATCGCGAAGATCGCCGGGAACTCGCCCATCGCCCGCACGTCGTCGCCCGAAAGGACGTTCGCCGCCGAGACGCCGATGAAGACGTCCGCCCCCGCCAGCGCCGCGCGGCGCGTCAGGTCTTCCGGCACGTCACGCGCGTGGACGGCGTTCTGCCGCGAGAGGTCGGTGCGCGACGTCGCGAGGACGCCCCGGATGTCGAACATCGTGAGGTCGACGACGCCGGCGGCCTTGAGCATGTCGGCGATGCGCGTCCCGGCCGCGCCCGCGCCGTTGACGACGACCTTCAGGCCCTTCAGCTCCTTGCCGGCGAGCTGCGCGAAGTTCATGACGCCCGCGAGCGCAATGACCGCCGTGCCCCACTGGTCATCGTGGAAGACGGGGATGTCGAGCTCGGTGTCGAGCCGGTCCTCGATCTCGAAGCAGGCGGGCGCGGCGATGTCCTCCAGGTTGATGCCGCCATACTGCGGCGCGATCGCCTTCACGGCGGCAATGACGCGCTCCGGGTCGGTCTTGCCCGCGTTCGCGCCGCCGATGCGGCAGGCGTCGAGCGGCACGGGCCAGGCGTCGACGTCGGCGAAGCTCTTGAAGAGGACGGCCTTGCCCTCCATCACGGGGATGGACGCCGTCGCGCCGAGGTCACCGAGGCCCAGGATCGCCGTGCCGTCCGACACGACGGCGACGAGATTCGGCTTCGCCGTCACGTCGTAGACGGACGCGGGGCGCGCGGCGATCTCCTTCACCGCCTGCGCGACGCCCGGCGTGTAGGCGAGGCACAGGTCGTCCTTCGTCTTGAGGGGCTTCGGCAGCGTGACCGCGACCTTGCCGCCCTTGTGGAACTTCAAAACTTCTTCTCTGCCGTAGCTGGACATGGGCTGTATTTTCCTTGAATAATGTATCAGTGGATGTTGCCGCGCGAGGGATGCGACTTCTCCTTCGGCTTCTCCAGCTTCAGGAACGTCGCGAACTTCAGGGCCTCCGCCGGGATCTCGTCGCCCGTCGTGTCGGGCATTTCGGAGAGGTCGGGCGCGTCGGCGTGCGTGTGGTGGAACTTCGTCTTCGGGTTGACGAGTTTGCGCAGCGCGTCCTTGAAGGCGTCCAGCCCCTCGCGCGTCGCGCACGAGACGGCAATCGGCTCGACGCCCGTCTCCTGGACGAAGCGCGGCAGGTTCTCGCGCCCGGCCTCCGTGTCGAGCTTGTTCGCGACGACGAGGGACGGACGCTCCGCCAGCTCGACCGAATACGCCTCGATCTCCTTCTTGAGGACTTCGTAGTCCGTCCACGGCTCGCGGTTGTCCGTCCCCGCCAGGTCGATGACGTAGACGAGCACCTTCGAGCGCTCCAGGTGCTTCAGGAACGCGAGGCCGAGGCCGACGCCCTTCGCCGCGCCCTCGATGATGCCGGGCACGTCCGCCAGGCGCACCTTCGCGTAGTCGTCGTAGACGACCGTGCCGACGATCGGGTTCAGCGTCGTGAACGGATAGGACGCGATCTTCGGCGTCGCCGCCGAAAGCGCCGCGAGGAGCGAGCTCTTGCCCGCGTTCGGGAAGCCGAGGAGTCCCGCATCCGCAATCGACTTCAGCTCCAGCCTCAGGCGCCGCTCCTCGCACGGCCCGCCGGGCGTATGCTCGGTCGGCGCCTGGTTGACGGAGCTCTTGAAGTGGACGTTTCCGAAGCCGCCCGCACCGCCCTTCGCGACGATGACGCGCTGGCCGGGCTCGGTGATGTCGGCGACGAGCTCGCCCGTCTCGGCGTCATAGACCTCCGTGCCAAGCGGCACGGGCACGACGAGATCCTTGCCACGCTTGCCGAACATCTTCTGGCCCTGTCCGGGCGCGCCGTCCTGCGCATAGCACTTCGGGTCGTAGTAGAGCGACAGGAGCGAGTTGACGTGCTCGGACGCCGCAAAAACGACGTCGCCGCCGCGCCCGCCGTCGCCGCCGTCCGGCCCGCCGAACGCGACAAGCGCCTCGCGGCGCATGGACGTCTTCCCGTCGCCGCCCTTGCCGGAGCGGACGAGCACCTCGACCTGATCGATAAAAGTCTTCGCCTTCATGATGTGGAATTCCCTCGCGTGTGCGAAATCGCCGCGCATTATACCATATCACGCGCGATCATGCGTTCAGCGTGCGCACGGCCGTTCCGATTGTCCCCTTCGGCTGGGCAGCCCGGCCCCAGAGACTAGTCCCTTTCCGCGCCCATCGTGACCACGCCGTCGCGGCGGCGGCCCGACACGCGGCGGCCGTCGGAGAGCGCGACGTTCTCGAACGAGACGTCCTTCCACGATTCGGGACAGCCCCGGAAGAAGCGCGGCTCGCCGTCGATCTCGTGGACGAGCAGCTCCAGGATCGCCGCGACCGCCGCGCACTGCCCGTCCATCTGCATCACGTCGCGCCCGTTCCGGAAGTTCGTGAACCCGTCGTGGACGGCGTTGTGGTGCGAGCCGTGCCCCTCGTCGCAGAAGTAGGCGTCCCAAGCCCGCAGCAGCTCGACCGCCGCCGTCGCGTTCCCCGCGTCCGTGTGCAGGATCGACGCCCACGGCACGCACCAGCCCGTCCAGAGTCCCGTGCCGCGCAGCGCCCAGTTCGCGTAGGTCGCGTCCAGCGCCGCCCGGTTCTCGCCCCTGCCGCGCGGAATCGTGTCGAACGGGTAGATGCCCGCCATGTGCGAGTGGTGGCGGTGGCTTTCGCTCAGGTTCACGCCCTCGAAGATCGCGATTCCGCCGTCGGCGGCGCCGTTCCAGACGGCCGCGTCGCCCGTCTGCCCCGCCACGCGCGCAAAGGGCGGCAGTCGGTTCGTGACGTCCGCCCAGCGCGGGTCGGGCGTCTCGCCCAGGAGCCGCGCCGCCGCGATCAAGTCGCGCGCAAGGCGGTGGCACGCCGCGAGCTGGAAGCTCGGATTGCGCCCCACGGCGCGCGCGAAGTCGGAGCCCATCCACTCCGGGCTCGGGCCGAGCGGCAGCGCGAGCTGACCGTCCTTCTCCTCCAGCATCGCGAGGTAGACGTTCATCGCGCCCTTCATGAAGTCGTAGGCGGACGCGCGCAAAAAGGCCGTGTCGCCCGCATACTTCACGTAGCGGAACATGTACGAGGCCATCCACGCCGTCGAGGCGTGGTCGATCGTCCCCGTCCAGAAGCCGCCGATGCACACGCCCCGGTCGTCGACGGAGTGCGGCAACACGTAGCCGTCGCCGATTCCGCAGAACTTCCGCGCGTTCTCGCGCAGGAGCGGACGCCACGAGAGGATCATGCGGAAGAGCGGCATCAGGTTCGCGAAGTGCCCGCCGCGAAAGGCGGGCGCGTAGCACTCCTGCACGTTGATGTTGAAGTGGTAGTCGCCGTTCCACGGCACGAGCCGGTCGTCCTCCAGCCACGGCCCCTGCAACCCCGCCGGCACGCCGTCCGCGTCGGTCATCGCGCCGAAGCGGTACATGCCGTAGTCGAAGACGCGCTGGAGATCCGGGTCGGGCAGGCGCACGCGCGCGCTTTCCGCCCAGAAGCGCGTCCAGTGGGCGCGCGACTCGTCCCGGACGCGGCTGAACGGCGCCGTTGCGGCGCGCGGGGCGTCGCCGCGCCGCGTGGCGACCGCAAGCTCACGGCCCGCCTGCGCGAAGTCGAGCGAGACGGACGGATCGGCCGGGAGCGCCCAGTCGAAGCCGTCCGCGCGTTTCGCGGGCGCGGCGAAGCCGAGCGGCACAAGCGACTGTCGCGCCAGCGGCTGCTCCATCGACGGGACGGCGACGACGGAATAGGCAAGCCCCTCCGGGAAGCGCACGGCGAACGTGCGCGACGCCTTCGACATCGCGAGCTCCAGCGTGCGGCCGTCCGCGAGCGTAATCGTGCCGAGTCCCGTGCGCACGTCGAGTTCGCCGCGCTTCAGCTCCGCGCCGGGCATCTTCACGACGACGCGGCCAAGCGGCAGCATGTACGGGTTGCGTGGCTCGCCGGCGGGCGTCTCCTTCTTGAAGAGCGAGAGAAGGCGATCCTTCTCGCCCGCGCGCCAGAGGGCGACGATGTTCGTGTAGCTCTGCGCGTCCGTCCACGGATAGCCGCCGCGATGGTCCCACAGGTCGGCGCGACCGACGGTGAGTCGCAGCTCGTCGCCGCCGCCCCAGACCAGGACGCCCGTCACGCCGTCCGCGAACGCCATGCCCTCGTGGCAGTTCCCGAGGCGCGGAAAGTCCCAGTGGATCCGCCCCGCCGACTCCGCCCCTGCAAGGGACGAGAGAACGCCGCACAGCACACATGCCGAAAAGAAGATTGTCTTTCTCATTGTCAGTCTTGTTCCTTTATCTTGTCAGGCGCATTATACCAAATCGTTCCGCTTGTGGGGCTGAGGCGTGATTCGCGGTTGTAATTACAACGGACTTCTGCCGCAAGATATTCTATCATGTGCGGCGTCGGAAGGATGGGAACAGCCCCCACCAGATGGCGGCCTATCCCCACAATCGTGGAAAACGACGGCGATATCGAAATGTTGGAGGCGATGCTGAAGCAGACGAAAACGCCGTCTTCAGGAACGCACGACCGCGTGGAGGGCGAGAAGCGTCTTCCAGAGGGCCTCGACCTCGGCGAAGCGGATCGCGTTCGCCGCATCGCTCTTCGCGACCTTGGGGTTCACGTGCGTCTCCATGAAGACGCCATCGACGCCCGTCGCGACCGCCGCGCGCGCCAGGGCCGGCGCATACTTGCCGTCGCCGCCCGAACCTGTCCCGAGCCCGCCCGGACGCTGCACGGAATGCGTCGCGTCCATCACGACCGGGTAGCCGAGTTCGCGCATGATGAGCAGCGAGCGCATGTCGGCGACGAGGTTATGGTAGCCGAAAGAGCTGCCGCGCTCGCAGAGCGTGATGCGGCGGTTTCCTGTCGACTCGATCTTGCGGACGACCTGCGCCATGTCCTCCGGCGCCATGAACTGGCCCTTCTTCACGTTCACGACCGCGCCCGTCTCGCCCGCCGCGACGACGAGATCCGTCTGGCGCGCGAGGAACGCGGGAATCTGGAGAACGTCGCAGACCTCGGCGACCGGCTTGCACTGCCACGGCTCATGCACGTCGGTCAGCACCGGAACGTCGAACGTCGCGCGGACTTCCGCCAGGATCTCCAGCCCCTTGTCGATGCCGGGACCACGGAAGGAATCGACGCTCGTGCGGTTCGCCTTGTCGAAGCTCGCCTTGAAGACGAAGCCGACCTTCAGCTTCTTCGCGAGGGCCGTGAGCCGCTTCGCGAGGTCGAGCGCCATCGCGCGCGACTCGATGACGCACGGGCCCGCGATGAACGTGAGCCCGCCGTCGCCGAAGACGACGCCCTTGTCGACCGCGACTTTTCTCACGGCCGTCGTGCGAACGCGCGCCATCAGACGAGATCCTTCATCGTGACGGGCTTCGGGTCGATGCCGGGGTTCGTCATCGGCTTCAGCGCCCGCGTGTCGAACGCATAGCCGTCCGGCCCCAGCGGCCACACGACCGGCGCCGTGTTGAGCACCGTCGCGCGGAAGCCCTGGAGCGTCGCGCCCATGTTGCCCGTGTGCGAGGAGTTGACGCCCTCGTTCTCGATCACGAACGGGTGCGCATACCCCTTCGCCATCAGGTTCTCGAGGAACTTCGTCCAGTCGCACGAGTCGTTGCCGCCGAAGCCGGGGAGGCGCGGCTCGTAGCTGAGGCGGTCCCACTCGCCGCCGGGAAGCGGCACGCCCGCCTTCTTCGCGAGCGCGGCGTTCACGGACTGCTGCGGATAGAGGCGGCCCCAGTGCACGGCCTCCGCGTCGTTCGCGAAGTTGCGAGTGCCCTTGATGTGGACGCGGCGGAGCTTCCTGAAGTCCATCGCGTTGATGACGTCCGTCGGGTCGATGTGCTGCCAGACGTCGTGCGAGGGGTCATACGTCTCCTGCAGCGCGCTGTCATCGTCGAGGATCGCGTACATGAGCTTGCGCGCCGCGAGGCAGCCGGGCAGGTTGTTGTAGGCGTCCGGCGCCGTGACGGGCTGCCAGCCCTCCATCGGGCAGTTCTCGACGCAGACCGTCACGCCGAGCGACTTCGCGTAGTTGAGGATCGGCTGGAAGACCCTCTTGAACTTCTCCAGGTTCTTCTCGAAGCCGCCGTCCTGACGGCCGAGGACGTGATCATAGCCGACGAACGTGCCGCAGACGACGTCGTTCGCGTCGCCGCCGAGCATCGCCGCGATGCGGATGAGCTTGAGGATGTGGTTCTGGTTGACGACCTGCAGCTCCGGCTTGCCGCCGATGAGGTTGTCGTAGGCGCCGACGGAGATGCGGATGTTCTCGCGGTTGCAGAGGTCGATGACCTGCCGCGCGCGTTCCGGCGTGAAGTGGTCGTAGTCGAGGTGCGTCGCGATGTGGTCCTGGCGGTCCGTGTCGCGGCGGAAGACGCAAAGCTCCAGCCCCTGCGCGCCGACGGCCTTCGCGCGCTTCACGACCGACTCGAAGTCGGGATCCTTGGCGAACGCGCTCGTCATGAGCCAGATCGGGTTGTTGTTCGCCTTCGGCTTCGCGGCGTGCGCCAGCGCCTCGCGCGCGCCGAGCCCGCCCAAGGCGGCCACGGCCGCCGCGCCCTTGAAAAAGTCCCTTCTTGATGCGTGTGTCATGTTTGTCTCTCCTTGCTTGATAGGCTTTTGAAGAATGATTGCAATTATACCATATTCGGGCGCGGACGGTTGCGTGGCGTCACCGCCGCGTCGCGCGGCGGACGAGGGCGAGCGCCGTCGGCACGGCAAAGGCGAGCGCAAAGACGATCGCGCCGACCGCCCCTTCGGCCGTCACGCGCCATGGAATGACGAACCAGTGCGGCAGGCCCGGCCAGATGGCGCCCGTCTTGAACGTGAAGAGCCAGCCGACGAGCGCGCCGACGGGCAGCCCGGCCACAATGCCGACGAGCGCCGTCTTCACGGCGGACAGCGCCAGCCGTCCCGCGAGCTGCGCCTTCGTCGCGCCGACCGCACGCAGGATCGCGAATTCGCGCCGACGGGAATCCGCCTCGGCGACAAGCATCGCGACGAAGCCGATCGCGAGAATCGCGAGGAAGACGAACGGCACGCGCGCGGCCTGTCCGATCACGTCGTTGCCGTGCGAAAGCGTGCCGTCCGCTACCTCGTCGCGCGCGTGCAGCCGCACGGTCGAGCCGACGGGGTTGCCGAGCCGCCGCGCAATCTCGGCCTCGATGAGCCGCCCCGCCGGAAACACGCCATGCTTCTTCAGGAACGCCGCATCGTAGTCAATCCAAAGGTGCGTCATCGGCGCGGACAGCGCCGGATCGGCCACGAACGTCCGGAAATCGACGATGCCCATCGTGTCGAGCGAGCAGAACGCGGGGCCGTCCGTCATGCCCGGCGCGCCGTTCAGCCCGCGCACGAGCCCGCGGCTTGTCACCATGTGCCAGTTGAGGTCCACGACGCCCGCGATCGGGAACGACAGCTCCGTCGGCGCGCCGCCGCGCCGTCCCGGCTGGACAACGAGCAGGCGGTCGCCCTTGTGCAGGCCGTAGGCGTTGGACATCATCTCGGTGATGACGACCGCATCCCCCTTCCGGACGGCTTCGTTCGCCGCCGTCCACGAGCCTTCGATGAAGTTGAACTTCGGCAGGAACTCCGCCGCGAGGAAGAGCGCGTTGCGCGTCTCGTTTGTCGCGAGCGGCAGCTGGCGCGGCACGAGTTCGGAAATGCGCCGGACGCCCTCGACGTCGCGCAGTTTCTCCACGTCCCAGCTCGACACGCCCGCCGGCAGGATCGAGACGATCGCGTCCGGCCACTCCGGCGACGGCACGAACGCGCGCATGAGGGACGCCCCCCAGACCTCGACGGCGGCGAACGCGGCGAATCCGCACGCGAAGGTGATCGCCATGCCGCACCGGCGGCGGCGCGGACGCCGCTGGGCCGCGTCCATCGCGCGCACCTTGAGGGCCGGCGCGAGCGCGAAGAGGACGGCGAGGACAATGACGAGCGGCAGGATCGCAAGCGTCAGCCGGATGCGGCCCGGATCCGCCGCCAGCCCGGCCGGAAACGTCGCGGGGTCGCAGGCGACGTAGGCCGCCAGCGCGCCCAGCGCCCCGACGACGCCGACGGCCCAGCCGACCAGTCCGGCAAAGAGGGCCTCCAGCGACACGAACGCGACGACGCCGAGGCGCGTGAGGCCGACCGTGCGCAAGGTCGCCAGCGTCGCGCGATTGGACTCGACCGAGAGAAGCAGCGAATTGACGAGCAGCGAGAGCGCCGTCAGGAATGCCGCCGCGAGAAGAAGCGGCGTCGCATAGTCCATGCGCTTCTGGTCATCCGACCGGAACGCGGCGACGACGCTGTCCGACAGCGGCGTCAGCAGGCCGCGCACCGGCTGTTCGGGCATCGCGCGGAAGAACGACACCGCGCCCGGCGGCTCGGACGCGAGCGCGGCGAATGCGGCGGCGTTCGCGAAGACCGTCGGGAACTCGCGCGGCAGCTTGCCGCCGTCGAGATAGCCGACGATCTTCGCCGTCATCGTGCCGTTGCGCCCGACGAACTTGAGGGCGGTTCCGAGCGGCGGCTCCGGCGCGCGTCCGAACCGCCGCAGGGCCTGGCGGACGCAGACGACCTCCCGCGCGTCCGCCGCCGCGTCAACCCAGCGGCCCTCGCCGAGCGTCAAGCTGCCGTAGACGTTTGTCGCGGGGGCCTCGGACAGCACGACGCGCATCGGCGGCCCCTGCAGGACGTGACCGCCCGGACGGTAGTCGAGCGTGAGGCACATCGCCCGCAGCCGCAGGTCGGGGCTGACGCCCGCCGGCAGGGGCTCTACGCGCGGCGCGGGGGCTTCGGCGGACGCCGCCCCGCCCTTCGCCGCCCGCGCGCGCGCATCTGTCGGCGGCTTCTTTCCGCGCCGGAAATCCAGCATGAGGCCGTCCGCCCGCCAGGCGGCCCACGGCACGCTCGCCGCCTGCGCGGCAAGCGGCGCCTGCGCATTGTTGGTCGCAACGAGCGACGTCATGAAGACGAGCGCCCCCACGGCGACGGCAATTCCGGCGACGGCACACGCGAACCGCGCCTTGCCCGTCCGCAGGCCCTTCAGCATGAGTTTGAAGATAATCATCAATTTTTTCATTCCTTTTCTGTGGTTGTTCGATGTTTCAAAGCCTTTTACGGCGCGTCCCTCCTCCAGAGGTCGGCGAGGCGGTCGTCGTAGAGCGGGTTCAGGTACTCCGGGTCGATCGCCTCGCGCGGCGCGAGGCGGCGCGTGTCGTCCTCGCCCCACCGCGCGCAGGGCGCGCCGGAGGCGACCGCCGCGAAGAACGCGCGCGCGAGGCCGAGGGCCACCGCGTCGGGCTCGTGACAGCCCCTCGCCGGCTTCCAGACGAGAGGCCCGCCCGCCTCGCGGTAGCGGCAGGCGAAGGTGCGGCCGAGCGCGAAGCGGTCCCCGTCGCCGACGCCGCAGCTGACGAGCGCGGGCGCGCCCATGCGGGGCGGCGGCTCCGGGAAGACGCCGCAGCCGTGGACGGCCCACGCCGCGACGGGGAACGGCGGACGCGACTGGAGGAGCGCGGCGAGCTGCCCGCCCGCCGAATAGCCGTAGAGGAAGACGGGCAGCGGGCGGACGCCGTGGCGGCGGCGCAGGGCCTCGACCGAGAGCCGCAGCACCTCCGCCGAGCCGCTCGAAGGCTCCCACCAGCCGCCCTCGGCGAACGAGGGCGCGACGAGGCACCAGCCGCGCGCGACCGCCCACTTCGCGAAGCCGAGCTCGCGGACGGCCCTCGCGCCGCGCCAGCCGCGTCCGCCGAGGAGGACGAGGACGCGGGCGTCGGCCCGCACGCCGTCCGGGACGACGAGGACAACCTCGACGCCCCTCACCGTCTCGAACGAGACGTGCGGCTTGCGCCGCCTCTCGGCGCGCCCGGGCGCGCCCCACGCGGCGGCGACGGCGGCGGACGGCAGCTCGACGCGGTCCTCCGGCATGACGTCGGCGGCCTCCGGCGAGCCCGCCAGGTGGTAGGTGCCGTCCGCGTCGTCGCCGACGAAGGACGGGGCGGAAGACGGCGGGAGCGGCGCGCCGCCGAGGTCTTCGGGGTGCGTCCAGTGGTGGTGCGCGAGGAACTCCTTCGCGAGGCGGACGGAGCCCTCCGGCACGTCGTGCGGGCGGTTCGGGAACGACTTCCAGACGACGGGGACGCCGAGCGCGCGGTAGCCGTCCGCGAACCGGCGGCCCAGGACGTAGCGGGCCGCGTCGGCGTCGCCGCAGGTGACGAGGCCCGCGACGCCGCGCATCTTCGGGGACGGCTCGTGGAAGACGCCGCAGGCGTGGCTCACGTAGGCGCGGCAGAGGTCGGGGCGCCACGCGGGGAAGAGGTTCGCGGCCTGGCTGCCCGCCGAGTAGCCGTAGAAGAGGAGGCCACGCGCCGCGACGCGGTACTTCGCGGCGAGGGCGTCAAGCGCGCCGAGAAGCGCGCGGCCCGACCACGCCTGGGGCTCCCAGTAGGCGTCGTCCTTCAGCGTCGGCGCGACGAGGAAGACGCCGTTCAGGTCGGCCCATGCCGTCCAGCCGAGCCTGCCGGAGACCTCCGGGCGGCCGTCGGCGTTGCGCCCGCCGAAGAGGACGAGGACGCGGTGCCGCTCGCGGCGGGACGGGTCGTAGGAGGTCGGCACGCGGTACCAGACCTTCACGAGCGGGTTGTTCGGCGCGCGCGTCGGGATCTCGACGCAGCCGACGGACGGCTCCGCCGCGCGGACGGGGACAGGCCCCGCCGCGAGCAGGGCGAGGACGAGAGACACGGGGGCTGTCAGTCTTCCGAACACGTGACGGGGATTCCCTTCGGGACGAGGTAAGCCCACTCGCGGCAGTCGCCGAAGAGCAGGACGCGGCGGACGGACGAGAGGTCGAGACCGCGCGGGAAGCGCGCGGCGGGTCGGACGGGGACGAGCGCGTCTGCGCCAGCGCGCGCACGGACGGCGCGGAGGCTCCAGCTTTCGTCGTAGAGCGCGAGCGTGCGGGGATCGGCACCGGAAGCGGCGTAGCCGCCCCGGACGCGCGGCGCGTCCCCCGGCGGCACGCACCGCGCCGCGAACACGAGCGCCCCCGCGAGGCCTGCGGCGCTTAACACGGAGGAAACAGAGAACAGGAGGCACAGAGATTTTCTGACAGGATTTACAGGATTCACAGGATTCGAGAGGCTCGGCGCGCCATCCTCCACAATCTTGTCAATCCTGTCTAAACCATCCCCACCGTCTCCGTGCCTCCAGTCCTCAAAACCCTCCGTGTTAAGCGTCGCAGACTTCACAATTAACCGCACACCGAAGGCGGCGAAGAGCGCGAGCGTCAGCCACGACAGCGCCAAGTTCGTCCCGCCGAGCCCGCCCTGCGCGGCGCAGCCGAACAGCACGGGCCAGTCGAAGACGGTCGAGGCGCACGCCGAGAGGACAAGCCCCGCGAACGCGAGGCCGACGCGCGGGCTTCGGCGGACGCCGCAGAGGGCGAGCGCGAGGAACGCGAGATACGCCCATCCGACGAGCCACCCGCACTCGGCGAGGAGCGTCAGGTGGGAGCTGACGAGCGTGCGGACTTCGGGCACATCGCCCGGGAGCAGGAACGCCGAGGCGAGCGCACCTGAGTTGCCGAGACCCACGCCGTCCGGGTTCGCCGCGAAGAGCCGCAGCCCCGCGAGCCAGATCTTCGGGCGGTTCAGGACCGAGCCGTCGAGCGCGAGGCGTGGCCCCAGCCGCCAAAAAGACAGGCCGACCGCCAGCGCAACCACAGCCAACTTGCCGAGCCATGCGAGAGATCGACTACTGAAAATAGCCCTCTGGCCTCTGAATCCCATTTGTCTTCTGAAATCCAAGATTTGAAATCCGCCTTTTCCCCTTCTCGTCGCCAACCACGCCGCCCATTCGAGTGCCGCGACAATCAGCCCCGTCCGCGACTGCGTCAGGAGCAGCGCCGCAAACAGCCCCGCCGCGAGGCCGCGCCCGACCCACGCCGCCCGCCGCCACCCGAAGCACAGCGGCAGCAGCGCGCAGGCGAGCGCCGCCGCGTGGTTCGGGTTGTGGAAGCCGAAGGTCATTCTATCCTGCACATACATGAAGCCCACAAATCATTTTTGTTTGATGGTATGTACAGTCTCAATTCATCATGCCACCATTTATATGAAAAATTTATTACAAAATATCTTCTTGATTCTTCATCGCTACGCACCTTGACATCAACATTTCCTTTGAAAGGAGCTTTTGTACAAAAGTCAAGCGTTATTGCATTTCCTTCCAAAACTATCGTACAACTGCCATCTCCATCTTCTTCCCATACCCAAGTTCCAGAACATCTCTTACGAATTACATATCTAAGCCTATATCGATCTTCATTCTCATAATGGTACAAAGCAACCACTATAGATTTGTCAATGTCACGTTCATTGGTCTTGTCATTAAGTAAATAGTGCGTTGCCAAGAAAATACATTGGCTCTCTCCTTCTTGTATTTTCCAATCGGGGAATGGACCGAACAATCTTCTTTGTTCAGCAGATGCAAATTTCTCAATGACTTTTGATTCAATCACTTTTTCCTTGGCAAGGGCTTCACGACAAAAAAAAACAGTATACATCAACACAAGACATCGCATGATATTTTTTTTATTCATAAATCTCCTGTCTATAACGTCTATACATGAATTTGTCATATGGGCCTTTAATAATGACAGTGTTTATTTTGTCCAGCTTATACACTTGTCCTAACTTAACAGATGTAGAAGTCTTCATACTAGACTCCAATTTACCTATCGCAGCTGCCACTGCCATGCTCGCATCATACCACGGATTGGTCTTTAGAAACACACCCAACCACCCACCTATCTCACCGATCGTCCCTGAGCATCCAGCCATCTTGCTTAGCACGGTAGACTTCTGAATGGTCACAATACAATCATACAAACCCCATGATTCAATGTCCTGCACATCCTTAAACTTCCCCCAGTATTCAATGTATGCACCTGTATCACGCTTAATGTAAGAACTACCTTCAATAAATATTTCTTTATGAATCTCGCCAAGTTTAGTGTCAAAGCCAACAAGTTCATACGTCGGCACAAATCCTGACATAGTGAATTTTAACAGTTCATCAGATAGAGACTCATATCCAGGTGCAGGCCTCACATCCCCTATCTTCGCTCCGCCATACAAATCTATCGTTCCAAGAGCTTCATTCCCACAGTACGCGAGCTGGTTCCATCCATCGGGATACCCCAACGGGTCGGCGGTCTGCCACTTGGCGAGGTCGGCGCGGTAGTTGCGGTAGAGGAACACGCGGCCGAGGCCCTCGACCTGCGGCTTGCCGGTAAAGAAGGGAGAGGAAATAATCGAATGGTCGAATTGCCGAATGTTCGAATTGGGGGAAGTTGCGGCGGCGGGAAGCGGTTCGCCGAAGGCCGTCAGCGCGGCGGCGGTGTACCGGCGGGCGGACCTCTTCCGCGCCGCCCCGCGCCCCTCGCGGACGCCGACGGTCGTGCCGAGGGCGTCGTTGAAGTACGCCGCGCCCCTCGACGAGACGACGGGGTTTCCCCCTCCGGCGTGCGGCTCGTTGACGAACATCTCGTCGCCGCGCCGCACGAGCGCGAGGCCGTCCCAGTAGAAGTCCTCAGACCCGGCGGGCAGGGGGCTGCCCGCCCTACCACCCTCGCCGTAGTCCGCGCGCGCGAGCTGCCCGTCGGCGTGGTAGGCGTAGCGGTACGACCGCTTGCCGTCCGTCACGGACAGCACCTTGTCGAGGTAGCCGTAGCGGTAGGTCCTCTCACCCTCCCTCACGAGCCGCCCCGCCGCGTCGTAGGCGTAGCGCGTCGTCACGCCGTCGCAGGTGGACGAGACGAGCTGGTTCGCCCCGTCGAACGCATAGGCGGTCGTCCGGCCGCGCACGGTCTTCCTGACCATGTTCCCGGCCTTGTCGTAGGCGTAGCGCTCGACGTCCTCGCCGCCCTCCCTCACCGCGACGAGCTGGCCGCGCGCGTCGTACGCGAACGCCTGGCGGACGCCGTTCGCCGTGCGCGCGGCGACCCGGCCGTCACGCGAGTACTCGTACTCGACCGACGCGTCGGGGCTCTCGCGCCCGCCGAGCCACTTGCCCGCGAGCCGCCCACCTTTCGTGTAGGCGAAGTCGATGGGCGAGCCGTCCACGACCTGCCGCGCGACGCGCCCCCTCCCGTCGTACCGCCACTTCACCGACGTCCCGAACGCGGCGATCTCGACGAGGCGCCCGTATTTGTCGTAGGCGCGCCGCTCCTCCTGCGCCTCCCCGCCGTCCGCGAAGCGGACCGTGCGCGACGTGCGCCGCCCCCAGGCGTCGTAGGCGTAGGAGAACACGGTGCCGTTCTCGTCCTTCTCGGCGAGCCGCCCGAAGTGGTCGTAGCGGTAGGTCTCCTTCAGCTTGCCGCGCGTATGTTCCGCGAGGCGTCCCCAGCGGTCGTAGGCGAACGTCTCGACCTCTCCCTTCGCGTAGGTGACGCGCGTCAGGCGGCCATGCACGTCGTGCTCGCGGCGGACGGCGCGGTCGACGCGCCCGGTGACGGACGCCGTGACCTCGGCGACGAGGCCGTCCGCGCCGCGCCTGGCGGACGTGAGCTGGCCCGCCGCCGTGAGCCGCGAGGCGAGCCCGAACCGGTCCCAGCCGAACGCGATCTCGTGCCCGTTCTCGTCCACGACCCTCTCGAGGCGGCCGAGCGCGTCGTATCCGTAGGCGACCTCCGCGCCGTCCGCGTACCGCTCCTTCACGATGCGGCCGAGCGCGTCGCGGTCGCAGGCCGTCGTGCGCCCGTCCATGTCGGTGACGGACACGGGACGCCCGCACCCGTCGTAGGCGACGGCAACCGACGAGAGGACGTCCCGCCCGTCCAGGCGCTCGACCTTCGCGAGGCCGCCGTGGTCGGCGTAGGTCCGGCGCGTCACGGTGCCGTACGGGTCTGTCGTGGAGACGAGGCGGTTGTAGCGGTCGTAGGCGAAGGCGACGCCGCCGAAGTCGTCCCGGACCTCGGACGGGAAGCCGGAGGGCGCGTAGGCGACCGCGAGCGTCCGGCAGCCGTCCGAGACGCGCGCGGGACGTCCCGTCCGGCCGTAGGCGAGGGAGGTCGTGCGCACGGCCTTCCCGTCCGCGTCCAGCTCCGAGACGGACGCGAGGCGGCCCTGGCGGTCGTAGGCGAACGCCCGGACGGGCTCGGCGGAGGCGAAGACGCCGCCCGCGCGGCGGGAGAGCCTCGTGCAGCTGCCGTCCGCATCGTAGTCGAGGAGGCGGTGGTTGCCGAGGCGGTCGGTGACGCGCACGGGCTTCCCCGTCTTCCGGTCGTAGCGGAACGAGACGAGCGTGCGGTCCTGTCCGTCCGTGACCGTGCGCACCTTGCCGAGGCAGGCGACGTCGGGGCGCATGACGTAGTAGGTCTTCCGCGTCCGCCCGTCGAAGCCGGTGACGGCGAGGAGTCCGACCGTCGCGTCGTACTCGTGCGTGGCCGCGCTGCCGAGCGCGTCCGTGAGGCGGATTTCAGTATCCCTCGGATAGGAATAGCGGAAGTCGCCGTCCGCGAGGAGGCGGCCGGCGACTTTGCCCGTGTGCGTGACGCCGCTCTTCCTGTCCCTGCTGAGGATGTTCCGCTTCCGGTCGGCGGGCGTCTCGGCCTGGACGGAGAACCTCTCCGTGAACGCGCCGCGCGCCGCCGAGGCGAGGTAGCCGTCTGCGTAGGCGAATGCCTCCGGGTCGAGCGCGGCGACGCGGACGGACGCGAGGGTGCGGACGGACTTTCGCGCGGACTGGCCGTCGGCGGTCTTCGGAAGGAGCGTGACGTCCGTCGTGCCGTAGGCGAACGCGACGGGGACGCCGTTCACCTTGAGGGACGCGACGAGGCCGCCCGCATGGGACAGCTCGACGAAGCGGACGCCCTGCGACGAGACGGCGAGGAGCTCGCCCGACGGGCCGTAGTCGAACGTGGCGGACGCGCCGTAGGGCGTCCCGACGGACGCGAGGCGGCCGTCCCCGTAGCCGAAGCGCCAGCCCTTCAGGCCGCCCTTGCCGAGGATCGTGAAGCGGCGGCACTTCGCGTAGTCCGGCGACTCCGTGTCGGACTCCCAGTCCGCGTAGGGCGCGAAGAGGCCGCGCCCTTTCTTCGCGTCCTCGATGGGGTCGAGTTTGATCGCGTCCTTCGGCGTCTTCTCCCTCTTCGGGAAGAACTTCACCCGCTCGCCCCACGGCGTCCTCCAGAGGAGGCCGCCCTTCTCCCACTTCACGGAGGACTCCAGCTGCGGCGACCGCCAGCCGAAGCCGAACGCGCCGGAGGCCTCGGACGACGACTCGTAGACGAGCTCGACGGGGATGCGCAGCTCCGGCGCGAGGGCCGCGACGCCCAGCTCGCGCCGGACGACGAAGCCCGGCTCCGTGAGCGAGGCCTTGCCCGCGAGGAGCGGGCGGAAGCGGAAGTCGGGCGCGTCAGCCCGCGCGGAGAGGGCCGGGAGGAGGAGCGCGAGCGCGGCGCAGACGGGGGGGAGGAATCGCGACGCGGCCGCACAGCGGCGGGCGGCTTTGACCTTGACGCGGATGATCTCGAAGCGGGCAGACGGTTTCTTCATGGACGAACTCCTTTCAGACGACAGCGACAACACAGAAGTAAACGAATTGACGCGATTCGGAAAACACCCCGATAGGGATGCACCCCGATCAACTGCCATCAGTTTACCAAAAGAAGCCGAATTCTGTCAAGAGCGAGAAAATCACTCGTACGTCTCCAGATAGCGTTTCGAGATCGCCGCCGGATCGTGGTTCGTCGCGAAGTCCGCCGCGATCTTCCCGTCCCTGAGGAAGCAGACGCGCGTCGCGGCCGCCGCGACCACGGGATCGTGCGTGATGAGCAGAATCGCGCTCCGCTCCGTCTGGTTGAGATCGCGCATCAGCCCGCAGATCGCGTGCGACGCCTTCGCGTCGAGATTCCCCGTCGGCTCGTCCGCCAGAATCACGTCCGGCTTCGCGAAGAGCGCACGGGCAATCGCAACACGCTGCTGCTCGCCGCCCGAAAGCTCCGACGGACGCCGCTCCTCCTTGCCCGCAAGCCCCAGCTTCGCGACGAGCTCCGAAACGCGCGCAGCATCGGGCCGCCCGTGGTCAAGGCGGACGGGCAACGCAATGTTCTCCCGCACGGTCAGCGTCTCCAGCAGGTTGAACGCCTGGAAGACGACACCCTCGTGGCGACGGCGGAACTTCGTCGCCGCCGCGTCGCTCATCGCCGTCACGTCCTGTCCGCCGACCTCGATCATGCCCGCCGTCGGCAGGAGCAGCCCCGCCGCGAGGTGCAGGAACGTCGACTTGCCCGAGCCGGACGGCCCCATCAGCGCCACGAACTCGCCGGACTGAAGCGCCAGCGAAAAATCCCTCAAGACCTCGACACGCGCCGCGCCCTTCCCGTAGGCGCAGCACACGCCCGTCGCCTTCAATGCTTCCATCTTAACCCTCCAAACTTTCCAAACCTCCCAAACTCCTCAACCTCTCACTTCCCACACAGTTCCAGGCAGATCATCGCGAAGCTCGTGCACAGCACGGGGTCGGCTTCCCAGAAGCGGTTGTTGTCGTTCGCCCAGCTGCCGTCCGGCTTCTGGAGCGACAGCAGCTTCGCCGCGAGTTCCCGCCTCCAGTAGACCGTCCGCCCCTCCGGCGTGAACAGCTCCTCCACGCCCGCCGCATGGAGCGCGCGCGCAAGGATGTCGAAGTAGTAGTAGAGCCCCTGACTGCCCATGCCGGGGTTCTCGTCGACCGACCAGTAGCGCGAGCAGTAGTCAAGCGCGTTGCGGACGCGTGGATCGCCTTTCGTCAGGTTCGCCGAGCACATCGAGAGGACGGCCGCGTAGCTCATTGACCCATAGGCGCGGAGGTGCACCTTTCCGGCGCGGTTCGTCTCGCTGCCGCCCTGCGGCGTACGTTCGTTGTAGGCCGCGCCGCCCTTGTCCGGCCCCTCCTTCTTCTGCAGGTTCTCGACGAACGCGATCGCCTGCGCCCAGTTGAGGTCGACCTTCTGCCCGCTCGTGCGCAGCTCCTCCAGCGAGGCCGTGCGCGCCATCGCGTCCATCGCGTAGGCCGTGTTGGAGAGGTCGGCGTAGCGGCGGCGCATCACCCGGTCGTAGCCGAAGCCGCCCGCCATCGTGTCGTCGCCCGTGAGCTGCGACGCGGCGATGTACTCGCGCGCCTTCAGGAGCGGCGCCGTCGGCGCGAGCTTCGACTCGAAGAGCGCCGTGAGGCAGACGGCCGTGTTGTAGTTGCCGAGCCCCGAACCGCCGCGCCCCGGCTTCGGCACGTAGAAGCCGCCGTCGTCGCGCTGCGTGCCGAGGACGAACGCGGCGGCCTTTTCGCGCGCAGCCCTGTCGGAATCGACGCCGGAAAGCGCCCAGAGCGGCAGCGCCGTCAACGCCGGCATCTGCGGATCGGAGAAATGCCCGTCCGCCGCCTGTTTCGACAGGAGAAACGCCGCGCCCTTCGCGAGCGCCGCCTCAACCGGACGTTCGGCGACGGCGACCGTCACCACGGCAATCGCACTCAAACAGAACAAGATCTTTTTCATGAAAGCAATCCCTTGTTGACTTCATAAACGTCACACAAGACGCCTTGGTTCATCGAAACGGGTGCGACTAACTGGGATCGAACCAGCAACCTTCGGCTTCGGAGGCCAACGCTCTATCCAATTGAGCTATAGTCGCATCACGAACTGAATGACATATTCGCCACGACGAATCGCAACACATCCAGTTCTCAGCAAAACGGCGTATATAATACCATATTTCAGCGCACCAAACAAGGGCCTGTCCCCGCCGACGTCAGCAGCGCGCGGGCGCGGGCGACTTCGGCCTCCGTCGGCGGACGCGCGTCCGCGAGCGTGTAGGCGAGGCCGAGCGCCTGCCACTTATGGACGCCGAGCGCGTGATAGGGCAGCACCTCGACACGACGGACGTTCGGGAGCGTGCGGATGAATTCGCCCGTCCGCCGGAGGTCGTCTTCGCCGTCCGTGAGGCCGGGCACGAGCACGCGGCGGATCCAGACAGACGTACCGAGCTCGGCGAGATAACGCGCACAGTCGAGCACGGGCGCGTTGTCCGCGCCCGTCAGCGCACGGTGGGCGTCCGCGTCGAAGAGCTTGAGGTCGAGCAGCACGGTGTCCGCCGCGCGCAGCAGGCGCTCCTGCGCCGCGTCGCCGCGCCGGAAGCAGCCTGCCGCCGTGTCGAGGCACGTTGTCGCGCCCGCCGCATGCGTCTTCTCGAAGAGGTCAGCGACTTCGGCGGCCTGCAGCATCGGCTCGCCGCCGGATACGGTGATGCCGCCCTCCGCGCCCCAGTACGCCCTGTAGCGGAGCGCGCGGGCCAGCACGTCGTCCGCCGACGCTTCGAGCGCGGGCGGCTTCGCCCACGTGTCGGGGTTGTGGCAGTAGCGGCAGCGAAACGGGCAGCCGCTCAGAAAGGCGATGAACCGCACGCCCGGACCATCCGCCGCACCAAAGGTCTCAAACGAATGTATTTTCATGGTCTTTGCTCGTGGTCTGTTATTATACCAAAAATTCCCCGTTCGCCACGCCGCGCGGCGCACCCAAAAAGACAGGTGGGGCGGGCTGTGCGGCCCGTCCCACCCGTGTGCGCCTTGCGCAGCCTGTCGAACCTCGTTAGAGGCTCTTGTGGCAGGTGCGGCTGATGACGTCGAGCTGCTGCTCGCGCGTCAGGTCGATGAACTTCACCGCATAGCCCGAGACGCGGATCGTGAAGTTCGCGTACTCCGGCTTCTCCGGATGCTCCATCGCGTCGATCAGCTTCTCCGTGCCGAAGACGTTCACGTTCAGGTGATGCGCCCCCTGCGAGAAGTAGCCGTCCAGCACGCGCGCCAGCGTCGTCTCTCGCGTCGCCTCGTCGTTGCCGAGGGCCGAGGGGTGGATCGTCTGCGTGTTGGAGATGCCGTCCAGCGCATACTCGTAAGGGAGCTTCGCGACCGAGTTGAGCGAGGCGAGAAGCCCGTGCTGCTCGGCGCCGTAGGACGGGTTCGCCCCCGGCGACAGCGGCTCGCCCGCCTTGCGCCCGTCGGGCATCGCGCCCGTCGCCTTGCCGTAGACGACGTTCGACGTGATCGTGAGGATCGAGGTCGTCGGCGTCGCGTTGCGGTAGGTGTGGTGGCTGCGGATCTTGTTCATGAACTCCTTGAGGAGCGCCTTCGCGATCTCGTCCGCGCGCGGGTCGTCGTTGCCGTAGCGCGGGAAGTCGCCCTCGACCTTGTAGTCGACGGCAAGCCCCGTCTCGTCGCGGATGACGCTCACCTTCGCGTACTTGATCGCCGAGAGCGAGTCGACGGCGTGCGAGAAGCCGGCGATGCCCGTCGCGAACGTGCGCTCGAGATCGGTGTCGATGAGCGCCATCTGCGCGGCCTCGTAGTAGTAGCGGTCGTGCATGAAGTGGATGAGGTTCAGCGTGTGGACGTAGAGCCCGGCGAGCCAGTCCATCATCGCGTGGTAGGCCTTCAGCACCTGCGCGTAGTCGAGCACGTCGCCCGTGATCGGGCGGAGCTCCGGCCCGACCTGCGCGCGCGTCTTCTCGTCCACGCCGCCGTTGATGGCGTACAGGAGGCACTTCGCGAGGTTGGCGCGCGCGCCGAAGAACTGCATCTCCTTGCCGGTGTGCGTCGCCGAGACGCAGCAGCAGATCGCGTAGTCGTCGCTCCAGACGCGGCGCATGATCTCGTCGTTCTCGTACTGCACGCTCGACGTCGCGACCGAGATCTTCGCGGCGTAGCGCTTGAACGCCTCCGGGAGGCGCGGCGAGTAGAGGACCGTGAGGTTCGGCTCCGGGCTCGGCCCCATCGTCTCCAGCGTGTGGAGGATGCGGTAGTCGGTCTTCGTGACCATGCTGCGGCCGTCGCCGCACATGCCCGCGACGTTGATCGTCGCCCAGACGGGATCGCCCGAGAAGAGCTGGTTGTACTCGGGAATGCGCGCGAACTTGACCATGCGGAACTTGAGGACGAGGTGGTCGATCAGCTCCTGCGCGTCCGTCTCGGTGAGGATGCCGCGCTTCAGGTCGCGCGCGATGAAGATGTCGAGGAACGTCGAGATGCGCCCGATGGACATCGCCGCGCCGTTCTGCGTCTTGATCGCCGCGAGGTAGCCGAAGTACGTCCACTGCACGGCCTCGCGCGCGTTCGTCGCCGGCTGGGAGATGTCGTAGCCGTAGCTCGCCGCCATGACCTTCATCGCCTTCAGCGCGCGGATCTGCTCGGCGACCTCCTCGCGGCCGCGCACGACTTCCTCGGGCGAGGCACCGCAGCCGACCAGCGGCAGGTCGCGTTCCTTGGCGGCGATCAGGCGGTCGATGCCGTAGAGCGCGACGCGGCGGTAGTCGCCGACGATGCGCCCGCGCCCGTAGGTGTCCGGCAGGCCCGTGATGATCTTGTTCTTGCGCGCCCGGCGCATCTCCGGCGTGTAGGCGTCGTAGACGCCCTGGTTGTGCGTCTTGTGGTACTCGGTGAAGATGTGGTGCAGCTCGGGGTTCGGCGTGTAGCCGTAGGTCGTCAGCGCCTCTTCGGCCATCTTGATGCCGCCGTAGGGCATGAACGCGCGCTTGAGCGGCTTGTCGGTCTGGAGGCCGACGATCTTCTCAAGGTCCTTGTCGAGGTAGCCCGGCTTGTGCGAGGTGATGGACGAGACGATGTCGGTGTCCATGTCAAGGACGCCGCCCTTCGCACGTTCTTCCTTCTGCAGGGCCTGCAGCTTGTTCCAGAGGGCGGTCGTCGCCTCCGTCGCGCCCGCGAGGAACGACGCATCGCCCTCATACGGCGTGTAGTTTAGGCGAATGAACTCGGCCGGATCGATCTCCTCCTGCCACTCGCCACCGATAAAACCTTCCCATGCGGGATAATCTTTCTTGCTCATAACGGGCGCGTATTATACCACATTCCGCGCGCCGGGTGTTAGCCCAAGAAAAGTTTCTCGAACAACTGCATATTTCACGTCGATTTCGCAGAAATAATGCAGATTATCAATCGATTTCCCGGATGTGCCTCCGTTCAGAACTTCAGCGACTGCCCGTCCTTCGCGAGCTTCGCCTTGAGGCGCGGCTTCGCCTTGCCCGCCAGGACGAGATCCGCGAGCGGATCTTCGACGTAGTCCTGCACGACGCGGCGGAGCGGACGCGCGCCGAGCGCACCGTCGTACCCCTTCTCGATCAGGAAGTCCGCCGCCTTCTTGTCCAGCGTCAGCGAGATGTGCGCGTCCTTCAGCCGCGCCTGCAGCCGCGCAAGCTCCAGGTTCAGGATCGCCTCCAGATCGGCCTTTTCGAGCTTCTTGAAGACGACCGTCTCGTCGAAGCGGTTCAGCAGTTCGGGACGGAACGCGCGTTTCGCCTCGCCCAGCAGCTTCTCCTTCAGCACCTCGTAGCTCGTCTCCGCCGTGTCGCGCGCGAAGCCGAGCGAATGCCCCTCGCGCGCGAAGTCGAAGCCGAGGTTCGCCGTGCAGATGATGATCGTGTTGCGGAAGTCGATGATGCGCCCCTGCCCGTCCGTGAGGCGCCCCTCGTCGAGGATCTGGAGGAGCATGTTGCAGACGTCGCCGTTCGCCTTCTCGAACTCGTCGAAGAGGACGACCGAATACGGACGCCGCCGCACCTTCTCGGTGAGCTGTCCGCCCTCGTCGTAGCCGACGTAGCCGGGCGGCGCGCCGACGAGGCGCGACGAGGAGTACTTCTCCTGGAACTCCGACATGTCCAGCGTGATGAGCGCCTTGTCATCCCCGTAGACCTTCTCGGCGAGCATCTTCGCGAGGTGCGTCTTGCCGACGCCGGTCGGGCCGAGGAAGAGGAACGAGCCGATCGGGCGCTTCGGGTCGGCCCGCAGGGCGCGCGAACGCCGCAGGGCGCGCGCGATCGCCTTCACGGCCGGCGCCTGCCCGATCACGACGCTCCCCAGCGTCTTCTCCATCGCCAGCAGCTTCTCCGCCGTCGTCGCGTTCATCTTCTCGACGGGCACGCCGCTCATGGACGAGACCGTCTCGGCGACGTCGTTCTCCGTGATCTCCAGCGTCTCCTCGGCGTGCGTCTCCTTCCACTTCTTCAGGGCCTCCTGAAACTCGGCGGACGCGACGCGGATCGCCTCGCGGTATTTCGCGGCGGAGTCGAAGTCGCCCTTCGCGACGACGGCGTCCTTCTGTCCGCGCAGCGTGTCGATCTTCTCCTGCATCGCCGTCAGCGCCTTCGGACGCGCGCTCGCGCCCGCCCGGAGGCGCGCGCCCGTCTCGTCCATCGCGTCGATCGCCTTGTCCGGCAGCTGACGCGCGGGCAGGTAGCGCGCCGTCAGCTCGACCGCCGCGCGCAAGGCCGCCGGCGTGAACGTCGCCGAGTGGTACGCCTCGTACTTCGGCGCGATCCCCTTCAGGATCTCAACCGTGTCCGCGACAGACGGCTCGTCCACCGTGACGGCCTGGAAGCGGCGCTCCAGCGCGGCGTCCTTCTCGATGGACTTGTGGTATTCCTTCAGCGTCGTCGCGCCGACGCACTGCAGCTCCCCGCGCGCGAGGGCGGGCTTCAGGATGTTCGCCGCATCCATCGCGCCCTCGGCCCCGCCCGCGCCGACCATCGTGTGGATCTCGTCCAGGAAGAGGATGATGTTCCCCGCGCGCTTCGTCTCGTCGATGACCTTCTTCAGGCGCTCCTCGAACTGGCCGCGATACTGCGTGCCCGCGACGAGCCGCGCCATGTCGAGCGCGACGACGCGCTTCGCCTGCATGCGCTCCGGCACCTCGCCGCGATGGATCGCCTGCGCAAGCCCCTCGACGACGGCCGTCTTGCCGACGCCCGCCTCGCCGATGAGGACGGCGTTGTTCTTCGTGCGGCGCGAGAGGATCTGGACGATGCGCTTCAATTCCTTCGCCCGCCCGATCACGGGATCGAGCTGGCCCTGCCGCGCGAGATCCGTGAGGTCGCGACCGTAGGTGTTGATCGTCGGCGTCTTCTGCGCCTTGCCGTTCGCGCCCTCCTTCGCGTTCGCCGCGTCGCCGCCCTCGGCGCCGCCTTCCGCCGCGCCGTCCGCCGCCGCGTTCGCGCCGCCCTGCGTTCCGGCGGCGATGAACTTGTCGACCGTCACGCCCGCGTTGAAGAGGAGCTGCGCCGCCGCGTTCTCGCCCTCGCGCAGCATGGCGAGGATCAGGTGTTCCGTCGCGACCGCATTGCCGGGGCCGGACTCGATCGCGGCCATGTCAATGATCTTCTTCGTCCGCGCCGTGAGCGGCAGCTGCCCGCGCTGGAGCGTGCCGGCGCCGCCGCCCGTCAGGACGGACTTCATCGACTCGGCAAGGTCGTCGAGCGCCAGGCCGAGCGAGACGAGACGCTGGGCCGCGCCGCACGCCGGGATCGCGATGATCGAAAGAAAGATGTGCTCGGCGCCGATGTGGTCGTGACCGAGCTGCTGTGCGCAGCTCGACGCCGCGTTCAGCGCATCGACGGCGTGTTTCGTAAAGCTCAGGCTCATAGGAACTTCTCCTCGGCGCGTTCGTTCAGCATCACGTCCTCGAACCGGCGGTTCATCTCGTCCGCGCGGTCGGCGTCCGCCTGGTCGCGCTCCTCCGGCTCCAGCTTGTCCTCCGCGCCCGTGAGGTCGCATTCGAGCAGCATCTTCTCGATCTCCTCCAGCGTGATGCCGTCCAGCAGCTTCTGCATCGCCGCGAGACGCAGCGGGGAGAGAAGGTCAAAAAGCTCGCCCGGCGACAGGAGGCGACTGTTCTTCAGGATCGCGAGCGCCCGGCAGAGCGAGTCGCCGAACACGCGCGGCAGCTCCTCGGACAGGCGCACGCGCGCGTTGCGCTCCTCGCGCAGCAGGTCGGAGACCACGCGCTTCGCCCGTTCGGACGACCCCGCGTAGTCGATGCCGTAGACGTGCCCCGGCTCGTGCACGCCATCCGCCTCAACGCCGACAAGCTCCATGTCGAGCGCGTGCAGCGCGCGCCGGGCGGACTCCAGCTCGCCGATGAGGTGCAGTCCCTCCAGGTGCAGCTGGCCGCGCACGCGGAACGGCGCCTCGACGCGCGCCAGGGGGAACGCATGCCGCTTCGCCTCCGGGGCCTCCTTCTTCTCGCTCGCGCCCGCCACCTTCTCGAGGTCGGTGACGACGTCGTTCATGGCGTTCAGGAACGTGCCGAGGATTTCCGGGACGCTCTCGTCGACATCGCTGTCCGCGTCAGCGGGGCCGATCTGGGTAATGGACATCGACACGCCGGGCGGAAGGCCCGTCACCTTACGGGTCCGCTGGCTTTTCTTCTGGCGACGCTGACGTTCCGCCTTGGCGCAGGCCTTGCAGACGTAGAGTTCCTCCGCCGTCTCGCCCTCGCCACGGACAATCGCCGTCTCGGCGTCCGCCTGATGGCAAATCTCGCATTTCATTTGGCCGCATATTATACCATAACGGCCCCGCACAGAGGACGGGCTGGCATTCGGCCGCTCATCCCGGAATCGACAGGCCTCCGTCCACCATCAGCGTCGCGCCAGTGATGTAGCGGCCCGCGTCGGACGCCAGGAGCAACGCGGCCCCAGCGGCGTCCTCCGGCACGGCGTAGTCATGCATCGGGATCGCCGCCGTCACGCGCGGCCCGTAGACGGGGTCGGCGAGGCAGTCGCGGTTCCGGTCGGTGTTGAACACGCCGGGACAGAGGTTGTTGACCGTAATGCCCTCCGGCGCGATCTGCCGCCCGATGCCGCGCACGAGGTTCTCCTGCGCGCTCTTCGTCGCCGCGTAGACGCACATGTCGGGATGCGGCCGCCGCTCGTTCACCGAGCCGACCACGATGAGCCGCCCCCACTTCTGCGCCTTCATCTTCGGATAGCACCGCTGGAACATCCGCAGCGTCGCGAAGAAGTTGACCTGCATCTCCTTCTGCGCCTCGTCGAGCGGAAACTCCGTCCACGGGATCTTCGCCTGGATCGAGGCGTTCGCGACGAGGATGTCCGGCAGCGAGCCCTCCGCCGCGAGACGGTCGAAGAACGCGTCGATCGCCGCCGGGTCGGACAGGTCGCAGACCTTCGTGTTGTGGCGGATCACCTTCGCGCCGTATTCCTCGAACGCATCGCCGACGGCCTTGCCAATGCCGCGCGTCGAGCCGGTCACAAGGGCGATCTTGCCCGTCAAGTCAAACTTCTCCTTCAGCATGGTTTTCTCCTTGCATTTTCCTTGTGTCAACCAACAGAAACGTATTATACACAATTCACCGCCATTCCGAAAGACCAGATTCAGCAAAATAAAAGCACTTTTTGCGCAATCGTCAGCCCGCGCGAAGCAGAACCGCCGCGAGCGCCATGAGGACGATGAGCAGAACGGGGTTGATCCACTTCTTCAGCGTCGCGACGAGGCTGACAAGCACAAGGACGGTCGCCAAAGCGCTGAACGCGCCGTCCGCCCAGACGCTCAGGCCGAGAAACGCCCAGAGCGCGACGAGCATGAGCGCGAGCGACGCGGGCTTCGCGCCGCGCAGGATGCCGCAGACGATCCGGTTCGTCCGAAAGCGGTCGATGGACGCAAGCGCGAGGTACATGAGCGCGGAACCCGGCAGCAGCAGCGCGGCGGACGCCAGCACCGCACCGGGCACGCCCGCGAGGCGAAAGCCGAAGTACGTCGCGCCGTTCACGCCGATTGGCCCCGGCGTCATCTGCGTGAGGGCCATCAGGTTCGAGAACTCCTCGGCGGAAACCTGCAGGAACGCCGCCGCCGGCCCCACGAAGTCCTCGATGTACATCGGCACGAGAACAAACCCGCCGCCGAAGCAGAGCGCACCGTACTTGAGGAACAGGAGCAGCGGCAGCCACGCCGCCGCGCGGAACGTCTTCGTGCCGGGGTCTGTCCCCACATCCGATCCCTCAATCTTGACGTTTCCGGTGCTTTTTACAACATTTTCGCAAATGTTTTTGGGGCCTGTCCCCAGCGGACAGGCCAGTCCGGCCGCCATTGCCGCGAGCAGCACGGCCCAGACGGGGACGCCCCCGACGAGCGCGGCACAGGCTGCGGCCAGAACCACGAAGAAGAAACCGTCCTTCGTCGCCTTCGTCCAGCTGCGGATGACCGTCGCGGCGATGATGCCCGTCAGCGCACTGCGCAGGCCGACGAACGCGCTCAGAAGGTAGGGGTTGTCGAGCGGCAGCGCGTCATACCCCATCGCGACGGCCGTGAAGATGACGACCGAGGGCAGCGCGACCGCAATGACGCCCGTGACCGCGCCCGACAGTCCCGCGACCTTGCGCCCGACGTAGACGGCCGTGTGCGTCGCGATGATGCCCGGCAGCATCTGGAAGACCGGCAGCTCGTCCAGCAGCTCGCCCTCCTCCGTCCACTTCTTCTTCGCGAACACCGAATCGGCGACGGCGATGATCGCGTACCCGCCGCCGATCACGAACAGCGAGATCTTGAAGAACTCGACGAACAGCTGGAGATGGCGTTTCACGCGCGATACTCGGCGCAGCTGTCGGCCGTCTCCCAGACCTTGACGGACTTCAGCCCGGCGATCTTCGCCCGAAGCTCGCCGAAGAACATCTTCGCGAGGTTCTCGGCCGTGGAGCGGAACGGCAGCGCGACCGTCCGCATGCCGTGCCGCTCGACGACCGCCGCGATTTCGCGTTCGCCCGCCGATTCCGTGTTGTAGATGAAGGCGTGGTCGAAGCGGTCGCAGACCGTCTCCGCCGCGATCCGCTTCAGGTCCTTGAAGTCGATGACCATGTCGCCGCCCGCGCCGTCCTCCTGCGCGACGGACACGTCCACGCGATACGTGTGCCCGTGCAGGTTCTTGCAGAGCCCCTGGTGATTCGTCAGGATGTGCGCGGCATCGAACCGCACCGTCTTCGTAACCGTCGTCATAGCAGGGGCGTATTATACCATATTGAGGAGGCACCCAGCCGTCAGCCGAGGCTCTCCGCGATGCGGACGGTCTTCATCGCGTCGCCGCCGTAGAAGTCGGCGCCGATCGAGTCGGCGAACTCCTGCGTGACGACCGCGCCGCCGACCACCGTCTTGCAGGCGAGCCCCGCCGCCTTGATCTGGCGGATCGTCTCCGCCATCGCGCCGACGGTCGTCGTCATGAGCGCCGAGAGTCCCACGAGCCGCGCATGCGTCCGCGCCGCCGTCTCGACAATCTTCTCCGGCGGCACGTCGCGGCCGAGGTCGATGACGTCGAAACCGTAGTTCTCCAGCAGCGCACGGACGATGTTCTTGCCGATGTCGTGGATGTCGCCCTTCACGGTCGCGATCACGATGGGGTATCCGGCGGCATCCGTGCGCGTGTCGCCGCGCGCCGCCATCGTCGCCTTGACAACCGCGAACGCCTCGCCCGCCGCGTCGGCCGCCATGAGCAGCTGCGGCAGGAACACCTTGCCCGTCTCGAAGCCCTTGCCGACCTCCTCCAGCGCCGGCACGATGCCCGCATTGACGAGCGTCATCGTCTCCGCTCCGCCCTTCAGCGCGGCCTTGGCCGCCGCCGCCGCGTCGTCCCGCAGGCCGCGCCGGATGGCGACGGCGAGCGCGGCGAGCGGATCGCCCCCCGAAGCCGCAGGGCCGGCGGCCGGCGCGGCGGACGGCGTCGCCGTCTGAAGCGCGATCCACCGTTCGCAGTTCCGGTCGCGGACAAGCAGCACGTCCTCCGCCGCCGGATCGATTTCGTCACGGATCAGCGACGGATTCGCGATCGCCGCCGAGAGCCCCGCCCGCTTGGCGAGCGCAAACATCGTGTTGTTCAGGATCGGACGGTTCGGCAGCCCGAAGCTCACGTTCGAGACGCCCAGCACCGTGTTGACGCCCAGCTCGTCCGTCAGCCGCTTCACCGTCTCCAACGTGACGACCGCCGCGTTCGGATCGGCCGAGACCGCGAGCGTCAGCGCGTCAAAGACGAAATCCGCTTTCGTGAAACCGTATTTTGCGCCCTCCGCGAGAATCCGCCGTGCAATCGCCACGCGCCCTTCGCTCGTCGCCGGAATGCCGTCCTCGTCCAGGCACAGCCCGACGAGCGTACCGCCGTACTTCCGCACGAGCGGAAAGACCGCGTCCATCGACGCGCGCTTGCCGTTGACCGAGTTGACGAGCGGCTTGCCGTTCACGTGGCGGAGCGCCCGTTCGAGCGCCGCCGGATCGGCCGTGTCGATCTGGATCGGACAGGTCGCGACGCTCTGGACGGCCTGCACCGTCGCCTCGATGAGCGCGGCCTCGTCCAGTCCGGGCACGCCGCAGTTCACGTCCAGGACCTCCGCCCCCGCATCGACCTGCTTCACCGCCTCGCGCAGCACGTAGGCGACGTCGCCCCGCGCATACGCCTCCTTCAGGAGCTTCTTGCCTGTCGGGTTAATGCGTTCGCCGATCACAAGCCCCTGATGCGGTCGCAGCGTGACGACGCCCGTGCCGCTAGAGACGGCTGTCATGCGCCGCACGGCACCGCGTTCCGCCAGTGGCAAACCGGATGCCGTCACCGCCGCGATGTGCGCGGGCGTCGTGCCGCAGCAGCCGCCGACGACGGAGGCCCCGGCCCGCACAAGCGTGGCGACGTGCGCGGCGAACTCGTCTGACGATTCAGGGAAGACCGTCCGCCCGTCCACGAGCTTCGGCATGCCCGCGTTGGGCTTGACGATGATCGGCTTCGTCGAGACTTTCGCCAGCCGCTCGACGAACGGGAGCATCCGGTCGGGGCCGAGGCCGCAGTTGAAGCCGTAGGCCGCGACGTCCAGCGACTCCAAGAGGGCGGCGACGCATTCGACCGAGCCGCCCGTCAGGAGCTGTCCGTTCTCGCCCAGCGCGACCGTCACGCAGACCGGCAGGTCGCAGGTCTCCTTCGCGGCAAGCACGGCGGCCTTCACCTCGTAGACGTCGCCCATCGTCTCGATGAAGATGAGGTCGGCACCCCGTCCAAGGCGAATCGTTTCGGCGAACGCATCGTAGGCCGCGTCGAAGTCGAGGTCGCCCGCCGGCTTCAGCAGCTTGCCTGTCGGGCCGAGGTCAAGCGCGACCTTCGCCGCGCCCGACGCGCGTGCATTGGCGATCGCCGCCGGAATCAGCTGCACGAGGTCGTGCGCACCGTGGTACTTGAGGCGGTTCGCGCCGAAGGTGTTCGTGAGGACGATTTCGGAGCCCGCCTCGACATAGGCGCGATGCACGGCCGTGACCGCCGCCGGGTTTTCGATGTTCCAGTCGCACGGATCCCTGCCGACGGGCAGCCCCGCCGCCTGAATCATCGTCCCAAACCCGCCGTCAAGAAATGTCAAGTCCTTCGTCATCGTCACGATTCCTTTTGTCAGATGCACGTCATGGCACGGCAACGCGCTATGACAGGCTTTCAAGCCACGCGTTCAGATTCTCAAGCCACGTCTCGCACGGCTCGTCGATCGGCGCAACGTCAAGCCGCCTGCGTCCAAAAGATTCAGCAACGGCAATCAGCCATTCATGCGCAAGCGAGGCCTTCTTGTCCGCTGAAACATTCCCGCTCTGGAATCTCGCCCATTCCTCAAATGACATCAGGTAGATCGATGTCTTTGTGGCTTGCTCGATCTTGCTCTTCCTGTCGAGTATGTCCGCTCGAATGTCCGGCTTCCTGTCCACGACAAATCCGGCCCTGACCACGGATGGCATCTGGCAGAGCTTTTCCCCAAGCTCAACGAGCTCGTCCCAGAGGTACGGTTTCCCGTATTTCGCATCCCACGCCTCGACAACCTCGTCGTCGAAACTTTTGACTTCGACATCGCCGATGGTTCCCGCTTTCCTGTTGGCCGTTCTCATCTGACAAAGCGGAACAACCTGACAGTCGGGCATTGCCCCCGTCTGGATCAACGCCTGCAAAAGCCCGTGCATGACAACTTCAAGGGCGCGGGCGGAATAAGTCGTGTGATCAATGAATTGGGACAACCCCTCCCGAACCCGATCAAAGGAGAGGGGTTTCGCCGCATGGGCCAGACGACAGGCCCTGTCGGCAAGGTCGGCAAACGCCTCTGACCTGTTTTTCAGCAGGGCCATGAGGTAAGCCAACGCGAGTTTCGGATTGAGCGCATTGAGCTCGATTCGATCGACCAGCTCCACCCACGAATCTGCCGGCCCCCGGATGGACGCCTTGTAGAGGCTTGAGTACGGGTAATTCTCGGCGAACGACCGCGTCATCATTGCGCCGAAGCTGTTCATGCTCATCAAGTTACTGTCACGCAGGAACTTGCTCGTGTATTTGGCGTCGAGGCTGCGCATGGAGATACCGTCAACCCACGAGAAGTTCTTTTTTGTCGGGCCTCCCTTGTGCAGTCTGACCGACTGACGGGAATCGATGCTCTTGACGGCCAGCTGCAGAAAGCAGATGCAGACCACAGCCCGGCCCTCGTTCTCCGAGATGCCGTCCACAATCTTCTTCAAAAGCGCGGCGACGTCATCCGGCAGAACGGACAGGTCAACCTTGCCCGTCTGAACGTCGTGAAGGATGTTCTGAAGATACCCGGAATCGAACGCCTCGCAAATCCGCCTGTACCTTTTCTTGGTGTCCTCACTTTGAACGCCCTCACGGAACGTCAGGGCCGTGCCGCCGACGTGCAGGACCGATCTGTCCGCGTAGACGTCAAGATGGTTTTCCATGCCTTTGTCCGCAATCGTCTTGCCTTTCATCAGCGAATTTCCTTTCCAAGCTGGACGCTCATGTGATTCAATGTCGGGAAGGCATACGGAATGAGCCACATGCCGGGTGCGATCTGCGGATTGGTCTTGTTGTTCCTCACCTCATAGCCGAGGCTGCGGAGCGTCGACGCCACATCGACGATTTCCGACTTCGGCATGTTCCAGTCGCGCATCAGCTCGTCTTCCGACACGATCCGGCGAACATCCTCTCCCGCGACGACTTTCGAGATGACATCGGCGTACTTGCAGGAACGCAGAAAGCGGCACTTGCAATCCAGCGCAGGGGCATACTGATAATAACCGTTCAGCTGCACGAGATCGGCTCTGATCCCCCATTCGGACACCATGTTCTCGAAGGCTTTCCACGCCACGGTGAAAGACCTTGCCGATTCAGAGTATGAGTTCAAAAGGACGCGGGAAAACGGGACGTCCCACGCCCGGCCGCGCGCCGCGATCTCGACGACGAAGTTCGGACTGCCGTTTCCTTCGCCATCATCGAAGACGCTCACGGTCAGCACCTCATCCCCTTCCGCATGAACCCTGAACGCACCCCTGCCCTGTTCACACCGCTCGAACTTGAACTTGTCTGAAATGCGGCAGAAGAAGTCCCCTCGATAAGGCTTGCTGACAAGTTCAACCCTGGGCAATTTGGAGATTTCAGCCTTCGCCTTTTGGCGATACCGTTCCATCACGTCATGCTTGCGGCTGCGAAAGGTCAGCTTGTCCTCGGCGTTCAGATAGGAGAGGCGAAACGGGAACGAGACGCCAAACAGCTGTTCCTGAATCGAGATCGCGAGCATACGCGCAAGCTGGGGCGGGACGGAGTTCCCGATCTGCTTGACGGCGATCTGCTTTCCGCCACTGATCTCATAGTCGTCCGGGAACGTCTGAAGCCTTTTGTATTCGCCAAGGGCGAAGAACCTGTTTCGCCAATGGAGCGGTCCCGTGTAGGCGCCGCCCTGCGCCTTGATCGTTCTGACGGGCGCATCGGGATCCGCCTTGTAGAGGAAATCGGAGAACTTGGAACGCCAGGCGAATACGGGGCGCGGATGCCCCATCTCCTTGGTGTAGTAGCTGTAGTTCAGCCCAGGCGGGATGCCCTCAAGCAAGTGTCCGAAACGTCCGCCAAGCCCCACCTTCTGCTCTTCCGCAGTCAACTTCAGATCGCAAATCGCCGTTCCCGCATTGTAATAGGGCGTCTGGGCAGGCGAATCCGGGCCGTGTGTCGGACGGGGAAACTTGTACTCGCCCTCGCACATGCCGACAATGATCAGCCGCTCCCGATGCTGCGGAACGCCGTAATCGGCCGCATCAAGCACCCGCGAAAAGATTCGATAGCCAACGGACGCGAAACTGTCTTGGATTTCCCGCCACGCCTTTCCGCCCTGCGCACCTGTCAATCCGTAGACATTCTCGAACAGGAACCCTTTTGGGCGCAGTTCCCTCAGGAGGCGCACGTATTCGCGAAAAAGGACGCCACGGGCATCTGTCGTGCCCAAGACGCCATTGGCCCTGCGCCCTGCGGCGCTGAACGTCTGGCACGGCGGGCCACCAATGATGAAATCGATCTTTCCGAGCTGACGTCCCGAAAACTCACGTATGTCGATGCAATTCACCCGTGAGTTCGCGAAGCGTTTCCCCTTGCCCGTATTCAATTCAAGCGTATCGCAAAACTTCCGCTCGATCTCAACGGAATCCACGATTTCAAAACCGGCATCCGAAAAGCCGATATCCAAGCCACCTGCGCCCGAAAACAAGCTCAACGTCCGAACCTTCCGCTCGGTCTTCGCGTCAAAAAACGCCTTGAGAGATTGGCCAAATGCGTCAGGCCACCCTGGAAGGCCATGTTGGCAACCCAATGCGTCACAAATGCCTTCCGCCGTTGCCGAAGGAGGCCATCCCTCCAACAAGTCGCCACGATTCGTCTCCACGAGAACAGTCCTCCTACCCGCCTCGGCAGGAAGACTTGCCGCTTTGATTCTGTGCGCGCTCTTCTTGCAAAGATTTTGAGACATAACAACCTTGAACATTGGAAACCTGTTTATTATACCAAAATCCGAAGTTCATTGCGGAGACTCTATTCCATCTTGTTGGCGAGCGAGCAAAATGAGATTTCTTGGGCGAGCAAAATGAGACACTTCCTGACAGTCCCGCTTGGCTCACT
>CAKTZI010000033.1 GCA_934635385.1 uncultured Kiritimatiellota bacterium
ATGCCCGTCAGGAACGTGAAGCGCTGCTTTCCCTCCAGCGTCTTGACGACGGAGTAGAACGACTTGAGCGCGTTGCGGAACGGGATGACGTCCGGCGTGTTGAGCTTCTTCAAGAGCGGCTTGTCGTACTCGTCGATCAGGAGAACCATCTTCCCGTCGGGCGACTTCGCCGCGAGGTCGTCGATCAGGTTCATGAAGGTGATCGGCGCCGATTCACCCTGCCGCAGCGCAACGCCATTGCGATCCGCCTCACGGGCGAGAATGCCCGTGAAAAGGCCATCCAGCTCCTCCGCGCGGTCGGGCTGGACGCTTCCGAGGTCGAGCCGCAGGACGGGCCACGTCTTCGACCAGTCCCACAGCGGCTCGATGAAAAGCCCCCGGAAGAGGTCGCGCCGCCCCTCGAAGAGGGCCTGCAGGACGGACACCGTGAGCGACTTGCCGAACCGGCGCGGACGCGCGATGAAGAATTGCTTGCCGATCGACAGGTTGACGAGCGGCCAGAGCCGGTCGGTCTTGTCGATGTACGTGAACCCGTTCCTGACGAGTTCGGAGAACGTGTAGATGTCTGTCGCGAGCTTTTCCATGCCGCTAATTATACCATTTGCCGCCCTGATACCGCAAACGCCACAGCCACGTCAACTCCGCGTCGCCCTTATTCTTCACAATTGCCTGATCCGTCGTCTCAAGGTTGGCGGGGTCTGTCCCCGCGTGGTTTTTGCCGTTCTACGGTTCAGCCCCCATCTCGAAGACGAGTTCGCCGCCCTGCACGATGTCGGCGTGGCGGAGCTTCCAGCCGGTGACCGGTCGGCCGTTGAGCGTGACCGACTTGACGTACTTGCACTCCTTCGAGAGGCCCTTCGCGACGACGGCGAAGACCTTGCCGTCCGCGAGGCGCAGCGTCGCGCGCGGCACCTGCGGCGCGCCGAGGACGTACTCGCCCCCGCACGGGTCGAACGGGTAGAAGCCCATCGCGCTGAACACGTACCACGCGCTCATCTGCCCGCAGTCGTCGTTGCCGCAGAGGCCCTCCGGCCCGACGTGGTACTGCGTGTCGAAGACCTCGCGGATGCGCGCCGCCGCCTTTTCGGGATGGCCGACCTGCGGATAGAAGTAGATCACGTGGTGGCTCGGCTCGTTGCCGTGCACGTACTGCCCGATCATCCCGGAGATGTCAAGCACACATCCCTCGCCCCCAACCTTGTTCGGCGCGGCGAAAAGCGCGTCCAGCCGTTTGGTGAACTTCTCGCGCCCGCCCATCGCCGCGACGAGGCCGGGGACGTCCTGCATGACGTGCCACGTGTACTGGAAGGCGTTGCCCTCCGTAAAGTCGTTGTCGCGGTTGTCGCCGTGCCCGAAGGCGTAGGGGTCGAACGGCGTCCGCCACGTCCCCTTCGTTGTCTTGCCGCGTGCAAAGCCAATCGACGAATCGAAGACGTTCTTCCAGTTCTGCGCGCGTTTCGCGAAGAACGCCGCCGCCTCGGACTTGCCGAGCGCCGCCGCGAACCGCGCCGCGCAGGCGTCGTCGTAGGCGCACTCCAGCGTCCGCGAGACGGACTCGCCCCTGATGACGTCGCACGGGAAGCAGCCGTACCTGTCGTAGAGGTCCCAGTTCTCCTTCGGCTTGCCGGGGTGCGCGACCGTGAGCGTGTTCGTGACGGCCTCGAACGCGAGTTCCGCGTCGAAGCCCCGGAAGCCCTTCAGCCAGGCGTCGGCGATCACCGGCACGGAATGGTTGCCGACCATGCAGTCGACGTTCTTGCCGCCGTAGCTCATGACGGGGAGGCGTCCGAACGTCCGGTAGTGCGAGAGGAACGAGTTGACCACCGGGACGACGGTCTCCGGCGCCGCGAGCGTGTACCACGGCTGGGCGGCGCGGAACGTGTCCCAGAGCGAGAGCGTCGTGAAGTACGTGCCGTCGGGCGAGGCGTAGACCTTGCCGTCCGCCGCCGAGAAGCGCCCGTCGGCGTCCGCGTAGTCGTTCGGCTGGACGTAGAGGTGGTAGAGGGCCGTGTACCAGTTCCGCCTCTGGTCGTCCGTCCCCTCGCACGTCGTGCGGGCGAGGATCCCGTTCCACCTGTCGCGGGCGGCCGCGCGCACGGCGTCGAAGTCCCAGCCGGGGATGTCGGCGGCGAGGTTGCCCTTCGCGCCGTCCGCGCCGGTCATGGAGAGGGCGACCTTCACCAGCAGCGCCTCGCCCGCCGCGACGTCGAACGTCGCCACGTAGCGCGGCGCCTCGTCGGGCGTCCCCAGCGTCCTCGGCAGGCGCTCAAGCTTCCGCCACGCGCGGTCGAACGCGATCGCGTAGGCGATCTTGCGGCGCGCGATCCAGCCCGTGCGGAAATGCTCGCCGCACAGGACGTGCGCGTCCGCGTCGACTTCGGCTTTCGCGCCGTCCGTGCGGACGTTGACCTTGCGCGCGTCCGCTTCGTAGACGTGGTCGCCCAACCCGAACGGCAGGTTGACCAAGACCCTGATCTCGCCGTCGCGCCCCCCGCTCAGACGGTAGATCGCCGCGCGCCTCGCCGCCGCAATCTCGACGTGCACGCCGTCGCCGGGCTGCACGACCGAGTAATAACCCGGCTCCGCCCGCTCGGACGCCTTGTCGATCCGCCGACGCATCGGCAGCGCACCGACCTCGCCCGTGAACGGCAGGATCTGCACGTCGCCGTAGTCGGGGCAGCCCGTCCCCGAGAGGTGCGTCTGCGAGTAGCCGAGGACGGCCCTGTCGCGGTACTGGTAGCCGGAGCAGTAGACCCAGTCGCCGATGCCCGTGTCCGGCCCGGCCTGGACCATGCCGAACGGCACGCACGCCGACGGGTGGGTGTGGCCCGTCCCCGCCGTGCCCGTGAACGGATCGACGCAGGACGCCAGGTCCTCCGCACAGGCGGCGGCGCTCCACAACGCGGCAGAAGCCGCCAAAAGAAGGTTTGCTTTCATTTTGTCTTGTCCTTTACTTAAGAAATTTCGCCGTCAGTTCGCGTTCGGCCTTCACCTCGTCGAGGAAGGCGCGGAACGCGGACGTGTCCTCGCCGTAGTAGACGACATCCGTGAAAGCGTCGCCGAGCGCGAGATGCAGGAACCCGTTCTGCGGCTCGACGACCGACTCGACGTCCGCAAGGAAGCGGTAGACGCGATACGCGCCGCGCCCGGTGACCGGCACGTCCGCCGCCGTCGCCGCACCTTTCACCCGGTCGGGATAGAGCAAAAGGCGTTCGTCGTAGGTGCTCTTGTGCAGACGCGGCTGCCAGACGTTCTTGTACCACCGATCTCGGTCGGCCGCCTGCGCCGCCGCACGGTTGAACAGGACGGCGACCGACCCGACGCGGCAGTCATACGTCAGGGCGTCGGCAAACCCCTTGCCCTTTCCGGGCCGCTGCACGGTCGGCAGCTTCAGGTCAGCGGCGACACGCGCGATGTCGGCGCGGTTCGTGACGAGCGTCCGTCCCGGCCTCTCCGTGCGCCAGCGCTCCAGCAACGACCGCGCCCCGGCGTGCCGAACCTGCGGCGCGGCGAAGATGACCGTCGCCTTGTCCAGGATCTCCGGCAGCTCCTGCGGGTCGGTCGTCTCGTAGTCGATCGCGAGGTCGCGCAGCTTCTGGCGGAAGTCGTTGCCGCGAAAGCTCGCCCGCGACTCCATGAACGTCCCCATCCAGCCCGTCCAGTTCGGCGCGCGCTCCGTCAGGTGCCAGACGCCCGTCGGCGGACGCTTCCGCGCACCGTCGCGCTTCGCCTGGCGGTAGGCGCGCGCGTCGGCGAACCCAAGCGCGGCCAGTTTCGCGCGGTTCGTGGCGGAGCCGTCCAGCAGATCCGCCCACCGCTTCATCTCCAGCGGCAGCGTGAGGCCGTCGTACTCAAAGGCGTCAAAGCCCAGCGCCGAGAGCAGGTAGCAGACGGCGTAGCCCGTCCGCGCCGACCAGTAGGGCTGCGTCCGCCAGCCGCCGCGCGTACCCTCGACGCAGATGCCGAAGCGCTTGCCGGCCGCGTGCGCCGTGCGCAGGAACCGCCCCGCGCTACGGTAGTAGCCCCGCACACACTGCGGCGCGAAGCTGAAGAACTCCGGCGAGACGAAGCCCGTGTTCTCCAGCTGCGCAAGGTAGACGTGATCGTTGCCGTTCTCGGCGCCCTCGCCGTTCAGGAGATAGTCGAACGGCGCGCCGGAGCAGTACTTCGCCGTCCAGTCGCCGAATCGCTGGCCCTGACGCAGCCACTCGTACGCGATCAGCGTGACATGGAGATCCTTCTCCTCCCGCGTCCCGAAGCGCGGCACATAGTCCGCCCATGACGCAAGCCCCCAGTCGGACGGTGCGAGACGCCGTCCGTAGTAGTCCTCGTAGTAGTCCCAGAAGTGAATCGTCCGCGCGGGACGCGACGCGGTCGCGACGAGCCGCAGCCCCTCGTCCGTCCCGGCGAGGTCTTCGCGGAAGGCCGCCGTACTCGCCGCGTCAAAGCCCCAGACGCCGTCGCGGTTGAACCAGACGTAGTCGAACTGGAGCATGCTGTTAACACCCAGCGAGCCCGCGTAGGCGACCTGATCCTCCAGCGCGTCGCGAATCACGGGATGCGTCGCCACGACCGAGTTGAGCTTCATGAACTGCGGACGCCCGGTCGAATCCTTCACGAGCGCATCCTTCAGCGCAGCATAGCGCATGTCGTGCTGACCCTTCTGCCACTGGTAGAAGAGGTTGTCGGGATACGCGGCCAGCGTCTGATTGTAGATCGGCTCCGGCGGACGTCCGTCCGAGAGAACGATGTCATATTCGGGAAAGTAGCGCTTCATGAAAGCGGAGGCCTCCGCCAGCTGGTCGGGATGCCGATGGAACCAGATGAGCAGGTCACCGCCGAACTGGAGCGACGGACGGGACGGGCGCGCCTTCAGGGGCTTCGTCCGCAACGGCGCCTTCATGCCCGTCAAGTAGCGCGGCGCATCGGGGTTCAGGACCTCGTAGGCGCTGCCGTCGTCGAGAATCAGGCGCACGTCGGCGAGCATGAATGCGCAACCCGTCCCCTCGCCGCCACGAAAGAGGAACGAGAAATCGCCGAAGCGCTTCCCCGGCTCCAGGGCGACGTCGTGCGCAACCGCGTTCCACGCATTCGTGCGGAGATCCTTCCAGGCGAGGGGCATCTCCTTGCTCCATCCCTTCTCGTGCGGCGGCGCGACCCGCACACGCAGCGTCGGCGCACAGGCTTCCGTATGCTCCAGCGGATAGACCGAATAGGCGATCTTGCGGACGCGCGTGCCGATGTAGGGCGGGATCCAGGAGTCGAGCATCCAGAGATACGCGAACGCCGCCAGATCCAGCCGCCCCTCGGCTTTCCCGGACTGCCCCGCATAGCGCACCTCATAGGCGGGCGCATGGCCCTCAAAGGCGTCGTGCGCCGTGAACGAGACGTTCTCGGCTTTTGCACGCCACGTCCGAAAGCGCAGGTCTTCCGGCAGCGTCTCCTCCGTCCGCCAGATTCCGCCCATCGAGGCGAAGAGCGACGACGCGACGGTCAACGATCCAACGAAAATCAACAACTTGCTCATTTTTCCTATTCCTTTACGTGATGCTTGTCGAAGAAAAACCGGGTGGACACGAACAGCGCGCACGCACCCAGGACATAAACGCCGCCGAGGCACGCGAAGCCGATTTCGAGTCCGCGCACGCCGAGGCGTTCGGACAGCGCACCCAACAGGAGCGGCGACGTCGAGCCGATCAAGAACGTGACGAGGTTCATCAGCCCTTCGGACGACGAACGATATTTCGACTCGATCACGTCAAAGAGCGACGGATGCGTGTTGACCTCGATCAGCCCGCGAAATGCGCCATAGGCCGAGACGGCCAGCCACGCCGAAACGGCGGACGGCGCGAAGCCCACCCAGACGAGCGTCGGTGCGCCCAGGAGGGTCATCGTCCCCTGAAGAAGTGGACGGAAGCGCGGGCTCTTTCGCACGAGGCAGTCGGTCAGGATGCCGCCGGCGAGAACGCCCGCCAATGCCGCGAGGTGGTGCCAGAACATCGAGCCGAAACCCGCCGAGCCGATCGTCAGCGCATCAAACTTGCGCGCGAAGAACTTCGGCGCCCAGCTCATGTAGGCGTTGTTCGTGAAGACGACGGCGATGTAGCCGCCCATGGCGCAGAGGGCCGCCGGATTCAGGAGGAACGCCCGCGCCGAAGCGAGAAGCGACGGACGCGCCACCTCCTTCGTCGTGGGACGTTGGCTGGCAGCCGGCGCCTCGGCGGTCCCCGTGCAGGGCGGACGCTCCTTGAGCGCAAAGCAGAAGACGACGCCCAGCAGAAGCCCCAGTCCGCCAAACGCGAAGAACACCGGCCTCCAGCCGCCCAGAAGGTGCATCGCCCAGGCGACGATCGCGCCAGAGAACATGAGCCCGACGTAAAGCGCAGACTGGTGCACGGCGAAAGCGAGCGCACGCGTCTTCCTGTGATGTTCGGCCAGCAGCACATAGGCGCTCGGTCCGTAGAAGCTCTCGCCGCCGCCTGTCGCGATGGAGCGGAAGAAGACGAGTCCGCAGAATCCGCCGACCAGACCCGTGCAGGCCGTCATCAGCGACCAGAAGAGGAGCGAGAACGTGATGATCCACTTGCGCGAGAACCGGTCACCCAGAAAGCCCGCGAGCGGCGTCATCACGGCGAGCGTGTAGAAAAGCGCCGTGTTGATCCAGCCGATCTGCAGGTCGGTAAGGCCGAGTTCCTCCTGAATGGGAATGGTCAACAGCCCGAAGAGCGCGCGATCCGCCTGATGGAAGAAGAACGCACAGCTGAGCATCCCCAGCATCACCCACTTGTATCCGCCGCCTTTACGCACGTCAATGCCTCCTCTCTCCACTTCTCACCTTCTCAACTTCTCAACCGACCTCCAGCACGACCTTGCCGCGATTCTCGCCGCGCTCCAGGATCGCGTGGGCCTCGGCGGCTTCCGCGATCGGCAGCACCCTGTGGATAAACGGCGCGAACTTCCGCGCCTCGAACGCGGGCCAGACGTCGCGGACGAGCCCCGCGAGGATCTGCGCCTTCTCCGCCGGCGTGCGCGAGCGCAGCGTCGAGCCGATGACGCGCAGGTTCTTCCGCCAGAGCAGGTTCACGTCCAGCACCGTCTCCGGCCCCGCCATCGACGCGAGCGAAATCCAGCGTCCGCGATACGGCATCGTCGCGATGCACTTGCCCATCAGGAGACCGCCCACCGGGTCGATCGCGACGTCCGGCGGATTCGCCGCGAGCGTCTGCACGAGGTCGCCCGTGAAGCGGTTCACCGTGACGTCCGCGCCGACTTCGCGGCAGAACGCGCCGTTCGCGTCCGACGCGACCTGCGCGACGACCTTCGCGCCGAAGACGTGCTTCGCGAGCTGGATCGCCGCGATGCCGAGACCGCCCTCGCCGCCGTTGATGAAGAAGGTCTCGCCCGGTCGGATTTCGCCGACGAGCTTCAGGTTGAGGTAGGCCGTCGCGTAGACCTCCGGGACGCCCGCCGCCTCGGCGAACGAGAAGCCCTTCGGCATGGGCATGACCATGCCCTCCGGCACGACGACCTCCTCGGCGTAGCCGCCGCCCCCGAGGAGCGCGCAGACCCTGTCGCCGGGCCTGAAGCGTCCGTTCGGCGGACATTCGAGGACCTCGCCCGCGCACTCGAGGCCGGGCCAGAGCGGCCAGCCCTCCGGCGGCGCGTAGATGCCCTGCCGCTGCATGAGGTCGGCGCGGTTGAGGGCGCACGCCCGGATGCGGATCTTCACGTCGAACCCTCCGTGGCAAACGGGGGCGGGCACGTCCTTCCAGACGAACGCCTTTTCTTCGAGACACATGGCTTTCATGTTGATGATCCTTTCTTGTTTTCTGTTGCTGTCAGATTTCGTTTTTTAACACAGAGCCGCTTCGCGGGGCAAGGGGAGCGTCGCGGGAGAATGGCTTCGCGCGTTCAGCGAGCGCCCCTTGCACCAGGAAGATTCCTTCAACGCAAAGGTCGCAAAGGTTCTGACGCAAAGGTCGCAAAGGCTGTTGTCGTCAAGACGGCAAAGGTCTTCGCGTGTCTTTGCGTCTCTTCCCTTCGCGTTCTTCGCGTTAACCCCCAAACACCCTGAAGGCGCGCCGAAGCCGGGATGCCTACGGCGTTTAACGCGGAGGCGACGGAGTTCGGGAGACACGGAGATCAGAGGGGCATGGCTACGTCCGTTTCCTCCCTGTCGACCCGCCATTCTACCTTTCTCTCTCCGTGCCTCACCTCCTCCGACTCCTCCGCGTTCAGCGCCGCAGGCACATCGCGCAGGGCCACCGAGTTCGCAGAGATTCGACACACCGGTCTTCTTGACAGGATTTACAGGATTCACAGGATTGGGAAGGCTCGGCAAGTCCGTCCCAGCAATCCTGTCCAAAGCCATCGCCGTCTGCCTCATTTCTCCCCTCCGCGGTTTTCCGCGCCAAGGCCGCAGGCTTTCAATGTGAGCTCGTGCACCCGCAGGTCGCGGGCGTAGTCCTGGGCGTTCGGCCGCTCGCCCCGCACGATTGCCGCAAGCTCCTTCAGCTGCGGCGCGTAACGGTCGGTCTGTACGCCGAAGTTGACCTCGTGCCGTCCCGCCGCATACCCGCCCGCCGCATTCTTGAGCGTCAGCGTGAGTTTCAGCTCGCCGCCGTCGAAACGCTCGATCGGGCAGAGGTCGAGCGTCCCGTTCGTGCCGTCCACGCGCAGGCGGCGGCAGAGGATGCCGCCCGGCATCCGCGACGACGTGCGTAGGAGGACGTCCGTCCCCGCGAATCGCAGGAACGCCGCGCCCGACGTGCGGCTTCCGGCCGGGTCGCCCGGCGCGTCGCCGAGGAACGGATGCGCCGCGCGCAGCTCGCCGCGCACGAACGGCAGCACCATGTCCACGAGGTGGCAGCCGAGATTGTAGAGGATGCCGCCCTTGAACGAGGCGATGTAGTCCGGATAGTCCGGCCCGCCGTAGTCGTGATTCATGTCCGCCTCAATGAAGGCAACCTCGCCAAGCCCCCCGTCGGCGACGAACTGCCACGCGAACTGGACGGCCGGATTGCCGCGATACATATAGCCGATCTGAAACGGCAGGTTGGTGGCGCGGCACGTCTCGACGAGCGACCGGCACGGCTCCAGCGCCTCGCCGCACGGCTTGTCGCAGTGGAGCGGGATGCCGCGCGCGACGAACTTCGCCGCGACCTCCATGAGGTCGGCGTTCGCCGTCTCGACGAACGCAACGTCGATGCCCCCGCCGTCCAACAGCGTCTCCGCCTCGGCCTCGGACACGACGCGGAACCCGTCGCGGACGGCCTGCCCGACGTCCAGCCGCTCGTCGAGCGAGCAGACCGTCCCGCGCGGACGGTCATCGACCAGCGCGACGATCTCGAAGTCGTCCGAGAGGCGCTTGAGCGTCTCGAACTTGCCGCAGGCGTGCTCGTGCGTCACGCCGTAGAAGAGCGTCTTCAGCCGCCGTTTCAACATGCCCCCCTCGCAAAGTACGCGTCCGTCAAGGCGTCAATCGCCCGCGCGCGCGGCGTGTCGAAGCGCGCCACCAGGTCGGGGCGCTCCGAAAGCACCGTCAGCTCATAGGCGACGGCCTCGCGGCAGGACAGGAAGGTCTTCGGATCGAGCCCCGTCACGCGCAGCATCTTCGAGAGATCGACGCGGCGGCTCAGGTTGCGGTCGCACCAGATCATCTGACGATCCATGTAGTCGTTCGGCGTCGCGAACGCCAGATAGTCCTCCGTCGGCACCCACGCGAACGAGGCACCCAGGAACTCCTCGTAGTACGAGGCGACGTCGCCCCAGGTGATCTCCTCCGGCGTGCCCAGCGTGAATGCCTCGCCGAGCGCGCCTTGCGCACCAATCAGGTGCGCGATCTGGCCCCCGACGTTGCCGGCCCAGCCGACGCCCGCGAGCTTGTCGCGGCACCCGTCCGGCAACAGGATCTTCTTGCCGGCCTTCGTGCGATACAGGAGCGCATAGGCGCCAACCGTCACGAGATCGAGGCGGTAGTGGGTGAAGGAGATGAGCGGACGGATGATTGTCCAGTTCCGCTGCGGCGACGACGTCAAATATCGTTCGCCGCGCGCCTTCGGAATCGCGTAGTCGTCCTCAGCCAGCATCCGGTCGTTGGCCGGATGCTCCAGCCACTGGGGCGAATCTTCGGTGATGACCGCGTCGATGTCCGCATACGTGCGGTAGCTCGACAGGTAGACGAACTGATCCGTGTGGGCCAGCAGCAGGTCCATGCGCCGCTTCAGCTCCTCGATCTCGCGCGTATGGACGAAATCGACGATCGCGGCATACCGCTTCCCGGCGAGGAAGTGTTCCAGATAAGCGAGATCCGCCCGTGCCTTCACGAAGGTCAGCCGACGGTTGACGCTCGCGTAATCTTCAAGCGAGATGACATCGACGGCGTAGCCGAGGCGAATCAGTTCGCGATAGGTCGGCGTACCCAACGTGCCCGCTCCGGCAATCAGGAGGACGTTTTTCACTCTGCCAGACTTCCTTTGGGATAGAACTCGATCTTGCCGGTCGCCGGCTCGAACGAGCTGTCGTAGTCGCGATGGCGCGTACGGTAGACGATGCGTTCGGGAACGGAAAGGTATTCCATCCCGTCCGACACCTCGCCGCCGCGCGCACGGAAGCCCGCGAGCGCGGCTTCCGTCTCCGGCGGAACCGGGGCGAAGGAGACGAGCTTGCGGATCTTCATCTTCTCCAGGAAGCCGTCGCGGATCATCCGCGTGTCGCAGACCTCGTAGTCCGTGTGCATGCGCATCTTGCGCGCCTTGGCCTCGACGAGGTTATAGAAGAAGATCCACGGCGGCTGCTCTTCGCAGTGCGGGTCGATCTCGCGGTCGACCGCGTTCAGCGCCAGATCGACATCCGGCCAAAGCAGGGCGACGTCCGTCTCCGGCGGGCTGACCTTCGTGCCGCCGAGCCGCCAGACCAGGTCATCGCCGCAGAGATCCATCGCCAGGTAGTCGTTGTGGAGCATCGTCGCCGCATTGGCGATCACCTCGTAGGACGAATGTGCGAAGGCCGTCGCGTTCGTCAGGCACGACGGGGACGCGATCTCCTCGCCGAACGCGCAGCCGTAGAAGCGGCAGGCGCTCGACACGCGGCGCGCAAAGACGTTCGAGAGCCCGAAGTCCCTCTCGCCGTTGAGCGACGTCCAGCGGACGGTGATGTTCGTCGAGACCTCGCACACGCGCTTGATCGTCAGCGCGCGGCTGTTGCCGCAGAGTTCCTCGCCGCCGCCGATCGGCAGACCGTACCGCGCCCACGGAAAGCGCTTGCGCACGACGGCGAAGTTCTCCGCCGTGTAGTCGGCGACGCGCTCCTGCAGGAAGTCCATGTACTTCAGCCGCGTCGCGCGATCCGACCGATCGGAGAGGACATCCTCGACGGACAGCGGCGAGACCTTCGCCCACGCCGCGCGGGCGAGGCGGTCGCCAGCCCAGCAAACGCCGCCGTGCGAATGCGGCGAGGAGAACTTGTAGTGCTTGACGCCGCAGGTGAGCATCGGCTCGCCGTAGTCGCCGCAGCTCATGAGATAGATGAAGTCGATGCGTGTGCCGTAGCGCTCCGCCGTCGCGCCGTAGATGCGGTCGGCGACCCGGACGGATTCGGGATCCCACGGCGAGAGCATGGTGGCGTCTTCGTGATGCTTCGTACAGCTGAAGCGCACGACGTCCTTGCACCAGTCCGGCGGAAAGAAGAACCAGCACATGAGTCCTCCCTTCAGGCCCGCCGCCTCGACACGCGCAAGGTCGGCGTCAAAGCGCGAGAAGTCGAAGACGCCCGGCGTCTTCTCCAGCGCCCACCAGCAGAGGCGAAGCTCGATCGTGTCGACGCCCCACTTCGCGAAGTCGCCGATCTTGTCCGGCTCCAGGACGCTCGAAAGCGTCTCCGTCCGCCGTTCGAGAGAGAACGGCGTGTGCTGAAGGTGCGAGTCCGGGATGTGCCGCGAATGGAGACGAATCGAGTCGGGCCTATGCAGAGTCCCCGTCACGAGGAACTGGCCGAGAAGCCAACGCTGACCTTTCGGCAGACGCTTCAGCGTCACCGTCGCCGTGTGTTCACCCCACGTCTGCACGGGCAGATACCAAAAGCGCGACGAGAGATGCGGCGTCGTGCGCATCCGCGTGACCTCCTGCGGCTTGCCGCCGTCGATGGTGACCTCCAGCACCATCGGATCCTCGCGGGACTGCGGGATGTCGCTGAACCCGATCGTCGCGCCCGTCCACGCAAGCGTGAACGAAACCCCTTCCCGATCCGTCCAGACGCCGCCGCGCAGCATGCGGTGCGTCCGCATCGGCTCGCGCGTCGCCGCATAGACGGAATCCTTCTCGACGTCAATCGGATGCCAGACCGCACTCGTCAGCACCTGCGCGCTCGGCACGAGCGAGGCGGCCGGCCAGGCGTCCTTCGCGGCCGATGGCGGCAACGCATGCGTCCGCTCGCCCGTGCCGGACGCGGGAAAGACCACCGTCTCCAGCGCCCGCGCAACGATATCGCGGTAGTGGCCGTGTCCCGCCGGATAGGGATGGACGCCGTCCTTCGTGAAGACGACGACACCGTCTTTCGACGGCGCGTCCGCCGACGGCTTGAAGACGATCTCCCCGGCGGCCAGCCGCTTCAGGATCTCAGGGGCAAAGTCGATTGACGGAATGCCGTAGCGGTTGCAGACCGTCTCCATCGCCGTGCCGAAGGCCGTCTGCCGTCCGGCGGTCAGCGTCGGGAGCATGCCTTCGTCCAGCGTGTAGACGAAGCAGATGTCCGTGCGCGGATTCGCCGTCCACGTCTGGCGGACGATGCTCTCCACGCTGGGATAGTCGAATCCGCCCGACCCGTTCACGCGGAACTCGACGAACAGCAGGTCGGGCTTCTGCGCCAGCACGTCCGCCGTCAGGCGGAACGCCCCGAAATCGCTCCCCGTGCCGGGGATGCCCGCGTCGATCGCCTCGATGCGGGCCTTTGGGAAACGCGCCGCGAACCAGTCGCGCGTCATCGCGCGCCAGCCGGGATCCGCCTTGGTGATGCTGCCGCCGAGATAGGCGAGGCGCACCGTCTCGCCCGCCCGCAGTTTCGCCAGCGAATTCGGGAGTCCGTCGCGTGCGCGGCACTCGACCGACTGCGTCGGATCGCACGCCGTGTCGGCATGTGCCGCAAGGCCCAACGCCAACGCAACAACCGTCAAAACCATTCTTCCGTTCATTCTTTCCACCTTTCCATTTTTCTTCTTCACTTCACCACGTCCGGCAGCTTGCCGCCCGATGCCTTCATGCAGAGACGCCCGCCGTCGATCACGTGCACCGAACCCGTCACGTAGCGTCCATCGGACGACGCGAGGAACAGGATGAAGTTCACGATCTCCATCGGGTCGGCGGCACGGTTCTGGAGACACTTCATGTACGCCATGTTCGGGCGCGTCAGGACGCCGCCCGGCGCCACGCAGAACGCCCGCACGCCATGCGGCGCGCCGGCCTGCGCCAGCCCTTTCGTGAAGCTGAAGAGCCCGCTCTTCGACGTGCCGTACATTGGGCCCTGCCCGTCGTTCTCGAAGCCGTCCGTCGAGCCGACGAGGCAGATGACGCCCCGCCCCGCGCGCACCATCGCCGGAAGGCAGGCACGCGCAAAGTAGACGGGTCCCATCAGGTTCACCTGCACGCCCCAGTCGATCACCTCGATCGGCTGTTCGTAGAACGGCACGTAGCTGTCGCACATGCGCGGCTCATAGCCGCCCGCAAACGGCACCAGCAGGTCAATGCGCCCCGTCTCCGCGAGCGCGAGCGCCGCCGCCCGCTCGGCGTCGGCGAACTTCCGCACGTCCGTCACGCAGGGAATCGCCCGCCCGACGCCAAGCGCGTTGACTTCGGCGGCTTTCGCCGCCAGCGCCGTCGCGTTGATGTCGCACATGACGACGTTCGCCTCGCGCCGCGCGAGTTCCTTCGCGGCGGCAAAGCCCATGCCACTGGCAGCCCCCGTCAGGACAGCCGTCCAGCCCTTGAATTCGTCTTCTTTCATGTCGTTTTCTTTCTGTCGTTGAATCTCAGAATCGTTAGCGAATGACCATCAGCAGGCCCTTGCGCGCGGGCGGCGGGTTCGCGATGCCCGTGCCCCAGACGCCGTTGAGCGTCAGTTCGCTCAACTGGAAGTCCGTCGCCCCCGCAAGGGACTTGATCCGCAAGCGGTAGCGCGTCGCCGTGAACCGCTTCTCGGACGCAATCTCGCACACGGCCCTGTAGGCGGTATACGAATTTTCGCCGTGCGAGAACGGCTCTTCCTGCCACGTGGCTTCGCTTCGGCGGTCAAGCGCAACCCAGCGCCCGTCCGCAAACGCCTCCAGCCGCCAGGCTTTCGGCACACGCGCCGCGTAGTTCCCGAAACCCGTTTCGACCTCCAGCACATAGTTTGTCAGCACCATGTCCTTGTCCGCCAGGAACATGGTGGCGGGGATCTCGTAGTAGACGTCGAACGGAAACCCGGAAGGCGTGCAGAGAAAGCGATCGTGCCGAAGCCCATTAAAAAGCGACTGCACAGTTCCTGCCGCCACAGCTGAACAGGTTGAATTCGAGACAACGGGCGCAAACGGCGGAGAAAGTCTCTGCCCGTCGAAATCAGCCACGTTCGCCCATGCCGTCAGCTTCAGCGGATGCGCCGTCGTGGCCTGTTCGACCGTCCCCGCGATGTTCGTGCCCAGATAGCCGAAGATCTGAATCTCCGAAAGCTGCAGCGCGCCGAGGTTCGAAGAGACAGGATCGATGCCCGCACGCCCCCAATACTGACGCGAAATCAGCAGGCGGTAACGGCGGTAGGCGGCCGCGTTCGGAAAATCGAAACGGAAGCCAAGGCTCGGCGTTCCCGACACATCGACCGTCTCCCAGCACGTGAAGTCATGGTAGGCGTCGAGCGTCTTCCAAGCGTTCTCCGCCTCGTCGTAGCCCTGAAACGCCCAATCGCACGGCATTCGCTTCAGCGCATGCGCAAAGCTCGAATTCGTGCTGACAGAAATCGAATAGCCCGTCGCGACAATATCCGCGTTCGGCGCAAATGCCTCGTCGAATATATATTCGACCCACGCGCCGCCGTTCTCGTATGCGGGCTTCACGGAATCCGCGTAATTCGAGAAGAACCGATTCGAGCCAATGCCGTCGAAGAGATTCTCCAGCTTCAGATCATCGGAGTTGGCCTTCAGGTTGGATTCGACCGTTCGGAACTCGTCGCCGCCCTCCCGGACAAACGCCGTCAGATCCAGGAGCCCCGTGTTGACCGTGCCGTCGATGCCGTCGGCCACGTAGCCGAACAGCTGGATTTCGGAAATCTGGAGTGCGCCCTTGTTGTTCGTCGCCGCCTCTTCATCCGTCCAGACGCCGGCTGTCTTCCAGTACGGTGCCATAATCAGGAAACGGTATTTGCGATAGGACTTGCTGTTCACGAAGCGAAACCGCGAACCGGCCTGTTTCGTGCCGTCGTAGGTCAGGTTCTCCGTCCAGCCCGCATACGCCGTCCGAGCATCGAGCGTCACCCAAGCCGAGGTCGCGTCGTCGTAGGCCTGAAACTGCCACGTGCCGGGCAGTCGGTTGAGCGCGTGAGCGACCGAGGCGACGGAGAGAATCGAATAGCCGTCGATCACGATGTCCTTGTCCGCCGCGAACGAGGCGTCAATCGCGTACTCCAGCGTGACGCCACCCGCCGCGTAGGCATCTTTCACCGGCGTTTGACCCGCATTGTCGTAATCCGAGAAAAGGCCATCCGTCTGCGCGGCGGCCTTGCCGTCAAAGGCCTTTTCGAGCGCGTACGTATCCGAGCGCGGCGTGACGTTGGCCGTGACCGTGCGCAGGTCGCCGGCTTCGCGCACCGCCGCCGTCACGTCGATGCGCGTGAGGCCCGATTCGGGCGTCGCCGCCCCGAACAGGACGGGTGCCGCCGCCAGCAGGGAGACCGAACAGTACGACTTGATTCTTTCTCTGTTGTTCATGGCTGCAAGTTTCCTCATGAGTTTCCGATGTGTCCTTTGTCTGCCAAAGATGCGGGTAGTATAGCGTAAAGTCTCCGCATCTGACAAGCCAATTACCGCACGACGGGCGCAACAGAAACGGCATTCGGCACACGCCTCCTGTCGCGCCGCGCAAAATAATGCTATACTCCCGTCCATGAGCAAGGCACGGAAAGTCATCATCGAGATCCTTCTCTCCAGCGCGACGGGACGCAACCGCCTGCAGGGGGTCTTCAACTTCCTCAGGGGACGGTGCGACTGGGACATCCGCCTGCCGCAGACCCAGGAGGAGTTCGAGAAGGCGCTGTCGGAGCCCGTCGATGGCATCATCGTCTCCCGTGCCTATTCAGACGCCCTTCTCCGCACACTGGAAAACATGGAGACGCCCGTCGTGTTCATGGACGTTGACCGTCGCGAACGCCGGGTCTTCCGCGCCATTGACGTGACAGTCGCAAACGACAACGGCGGCATTGGCCTTGCCGCCGGGGCCTATCTCTTCGGACTCGGAAAATTCCGCTCCTACGGCTACGTGCCCTCTGCCGAACCCAAGTGGTGGTGCGACCGCCGCAGACGCGGCTTCGCCGTCGCGCTTGAGGCCTGCCGCCGCGTCCGCGTCAGGGTCCCCGACCAGGTCGCGATCCTCGGCGTGGACAACGATGAGCTGATCTGCCAGATCGCCCGCCCCGAACTCTCCTCGATCCGTCCCGACACCGAGGGCGAGGGATTCGAGGCCGCCAAGGCGCTGCACGCGCTCATGTGCGGCGCGGGCAAGGCCGGACGGCGCACGATCCTGAAGAGGCACCTGGGGATCGTCGAGCGAGCCTCCACGCGCCCGCCGCCGCCCGCCGCACATCTCGTGCAGAGCGCGCTGGACTACATCGCCCGCAACGCCGTCAAGGGCATCACGTCCGACGACGTGGCCAAGCGAGTCGGCTGCTCACGCCGCCTTCTGGAACTGCGCTTTGCGGAGTTCCACACCGAATCCGTCCACGCCGCGCTCGTCCGTACGCGGCTCGCGGCCGTCTGCCGGGAGCTGGCGCTGAGCGACCGCAAGTTCATCCACATCGCGCGGGAGTGCGGCTTCAAGAACGCCGCCGTGCTCAAGAACCTCTTCCGCAAGACCTACGGCATGAGCATGCGGGACTACCGCAAGCGCCACAGCGGAGCGGCGGAACAGTAGCCTCGCTCCGGTTTTTGCCACGCAGAGGCACAAGGCAATCTCAGATTTGGTATAATACAGGCAGATGAATCCTGATTACATTGACATGCTCAAATGCCTCAATGCGGCGCAAGTCGACTATCTGCTTGTTGGCGGATGGGCTGTCAACCTGTACGGCTATGTGCGCACGACGGTCGATCTCGACATCTGGATTCTTGCGGATGCCGCCAACGCAAAACGTGTCTGTCTGGCGCTGGCCGCTTTCGGTGCCCCAATGTCAGGAATCAAGCCACAGGATTTCGAGCAGGAAGGCATCGTGTTTCAAATCGGTGTTGCACCTTGCCGGATTGACGTCATTACAAGAATTGACGGCGTCCGCTATTCGGAAGCCGTTGTCCGCGCAAGTTCCCTAAAGATTGACGAAATTCCCGTCCGCGTCATTTCGATTGAAGACCTGATTGCGAACAAGCGTTCGTCTGGCCGCACAAAGGATCTGGCGGATGCCGAAATACTGGAGGATTTGCGGAAATGATCAAGACAATCCGTATCATCCGAGACAATGAAAATGTCAACGACTATGCCTGGGCGCTCGGCTATTCTGAAAACGAGCGTCTGCAGATTGCCGAAACACTCACACGTCGTGCCTGGCTAGTGGCTCATCACGAAGAATTCCCAGCGCTTGACCGCTTGCGCGTACGCCTCATTCGCGCATAGCCATTGGCATGAGCATGCAGGACTACCGCAATCACGCCCGAACGTTTGGCGTGAGGTCGCAGTTGCGCACGACCTCAGCCATCGACCGCAGAAGCGGCTGATCGAGGGAGGACTGCCCCGCATAGGTGTCCGTGCAGAGCCACATGCAGACCCCGAAATAGGGGCCGAGCACGCGGTGCATCTTGCAGTAGGGCCCGTTCGAGAGGAAAAGAAACGGGATCTTCAGCTCGCGCTTCAGCGTACGAATCGTCTGGAAGTTCGCGTCCAGCTCCGCCTCCGAACCCGAATAGGTGACGAACTTGGCGATGTCCGCGCCGCGGCGCTGGTGCTCCAGCGCCAACTCGACGACCGCCTCCTCCGGCAGGAACTTGCAGACGTGCGAACTCATGATCACCTCGACGCCCAGCGCGTGAAACGCATCGATCGCCTGCCGCTGGCGGTCAATCGCCCGCGCATCGCGCGTCAGCTCGAATGGGTCGGGCGCGAACAGGTCGCCGGGGACGTCCACCAGCGTCGCGCCGCAGCGGACGGCGAGCTTCAGCTCCTCCACCCGATCGTCGGCGCTCATCCCCGCGCTGAAGTTCTTGGCGTAGTTCGTGACGTAGAGCGGACGGTCGCCCAGATAGGCGAACGCCTCGCGCAGCCGCGCCTCCGTGCGCAGCTCGCGACGGAGCCAGTCCAGCTGGACGCCGAATGCGTCCGCGCCGTCCGCGCCGTCGCAGATGCCCCTGCGAAAGCGGAAAACCATCTCCTCGACGGTCGGCGCCAGCACCATGTCCACGAGCGGCGGACGCTTCATGCCCTTGAAAAATGACGTCATATTCTCCTTTTCCCTCTCGACATTCCAGCCAAGGCTCATCCTGGGCAAACGACCGCGTATTGTATCACGTCCACCGTTCGACGGCAACCGCAAAACGGCATCATTCACGCAAGAGAAAAGGCAGACACGCGCAAGAGAAACGGCGCGTACTAAGGCCAAAGCGGTTGTCCGTCGAGCGTGTTGTTGCGGACGATTGGGGCATCCAGGTTGTTGAAGATGAAGGCCCGTTCGGCGACCTCGGCAAGCGCGTTGCCTTCGATGAGGACGTCCGCAAACGGCACGGACTTCGCCGGCGGATGGTTGACCGTCATCGCGGACGACCGGATGCCGCGATTGACGCGGCGGATCGCATTGCCGCGAATGACGAGGTTGTAGGGCGCGGGCCCCTCCTGGTAGTGGAGCAGGTTCGAGATCTCGATGCCGCGATAGACCGAATCGATCACGTTGTCCGCCACGTAGGCGTTCGCGCACTGGATCTGGATCGCGACGCCGCGCAGGTTCGTGAAGCGGTTGCCCGTGCAGACGAAGCCCGTGCCCAGGTTCATCGGCAGGTAGAACTGGTCGGGGTAGTCCGGCGTCTTCTTCGTGCCGAGGCGGATGGCGCGAATGTCGAGCGCACTGTATTTCGGAAACGGCATGTCCTCCCACGCCTTGAGTCCGGCGGGCAGCGGTCGGTCGAACGTCGTCACGCCGACCACCCCGCCGTCGCGGCGTTCGTTGCGGCACGACGCGACGCGCGCCTGCCCGAGGAACATCCCGTCCATCGAGCGCACGAAGACCGTCAGCAGTCCCGGCCACTCCCTCTCCCAGAACGGATCGTGCTCGATCGTGCGGTCATCGACCTTCGCGAAGACCGTCGCGCCCTTGTTGTGCGAATTGACGCCGTCGTCGTTCATGTTCGTGAAATCGCAATTCGCGAGATACACGCCACTTGGACTGAAGCCGCCGTCCGCATTCGTCGAGAGGCTGTAGTCTCCCTTCAGCGGCGAGATGCGGCAGCCGATGACCGACGGGTAGCGGCATGGACCAGACGAGAAAGCCCCGGCGCGCGAGTTGCGGACCCAAACGCGCGAATAGGTGAAGAGCGTGCTGCCGGGACAGCGCAGCGCCTGGAGGGCGTTGTTGCGGTCGGGATAGACGAACGTCGCGCCGAGATCGACGTCCATCTTCCTCGTCGAGGCGTACTCGGGCGCGAAGTGCATGCGGTATCGTCCGCCGCCGAGGTCATCGCACCGGTAGTCGTACCAGAGGACGGGCTTGCGGATCGGACGGCGGTCGGCGCCGAACTGCACGCAGCTGTTCGGATGCCCGATGCGGGAAAAGCGCGGATCGTTCGGCTTGAGCGTGCCGGGGCGATGCTTCACAACGATCCAGCCCCCTTCCTTCGAGACTTCCTCGACCGTGCCTTCTACGAACGGCGTCTCCTTCCAGTGGAGCTGAACGTCCTGCAGCGTCGAGTTGTAGGCCCGCGTGAAGCGGATGCCGTCGCCGTCATAGCGGCCGAGGACGAGCTTGGCAGTCTCCTGCGACGCGCCGGCGATCACGCAGTTCGAGATCGCGCCCGAATCGAGGTGCGGCTTGAAGTCGGGATTCGTGCCGACTATCAGGTATTCGCCCGCCGGAACCTCCAGCACGCACGGTGCGCCCTTTCGCGCCCGCACGGCGGCGAACGCCCGCTCGAACGCCGGCGCGTCATCCGCCTGGCCGTCGCCCTTCGCGCCGAAGTCCTTGACGTTGAGGCGGTGCGCCTGCACGGACGGATTGAGCGGATTCGTAGCCCATGCTGCGCACTCCAGCGCAAAATAGCGCAGCAGTTCGTCCAGCTCGTCCAACGCCTCCTCGGCGCGGCACAGCCCCGTCGTGTCGCCGAAAGAGATCTCGCGTCCGATGAACGCGGCCAGCCGTTCGGCCATGGAAAGCCTCTTCTCGACGCGGTCGCGCGGCGGCATGTCCGCCGCGGCTCCGAAGGTCTCTGACACCAGCCGGCGTTCGTCCGCCAAGCGCCGCGTCGCCGCCGCGAGACGCTGCGGCAACTGCGTCTCCATCGCCGCCCGCCGCGCCGCGTCCAGAGCGCTCGGCAGATACTGCACGGGCTCCGTGCGCACACGCTTCGGCGGCGGCAGTTCAGCCGGCGCTTTCGACGCCGGACACGCCGGCGTTGTTCCCGACGGCGGAGTGCAGCCGACAAAGACAAACGGCAACAGGATAACCAGAAGCAATCGCGGACGGGACAAGCCCGTCCCTCCCGAAAGGGGACGAATCATGGCGGTTTTGCGAGGATACGGGAGGGGCGCGCTTGTCGCGTCCGAGGTTCTGCAATTGTCTCTCATGTCAAACGGTCCTTTCCTTACGAGGCTTTTTTGACGACATGCACGGCAAAGCCCCCCGGCTCCTCGGCGAGATAGAAGGACTGCAGGTGCGCCCCGTCCGCCGTCCGGCGAATCGACTCCTCGCGCACGGGAATGCCGCGAGACCGATACCAGGCGAGCGCACGCTCGACCGAGCGGACGGAAAAGCCGATGTGCCCCTTTGCGCCGTAGAACGGCGTCTTCATGCACTCGATGGCCGAGCCGGCGAACGCCGAGCCGTGGCCGTCCCGAACCGGCAGGCGGAAGAGGTCGGCGAAGCGCGCGACCGTCGATGCCGCCGTGGCCGCATCGCCCGTGTTGAGTCCGACGTGGGCGAGCGAGAAGCCGAGCGAAATGTCAATGCACTGGCGGCAAAGGTCGGTGATCTTCGCCCAGTCGCCGGCGGCGATGTCGGCCGCCTTCGCCATGTAGCTGCCGCCACACGCGGCGACGAACGGCTTGTCGAGATACGCGCCGATGTTCGCGAGCGTGAGTCCGCCCGTCGGGACGAACGTGACATCCGGGAACGGCCCGTGCAGAAGCGTGAGCGCAGGGATGCCGCCGGACTGCTCGGCCGGGAAGAACTTGAGAACCTTCAGCCCCATCTTGACCGCCGCCGTCACCTGCGAGGGGTTCACCACGCCCGGCACGATCGGCAGCCCCGCCGCCTGTGCGGCACGGACGATTGCCGGGTCGAATCCCGGCGAGACGAGAAAATCCGCACCCGCCCGCTGCGCGGCGGCGACCTGCGACTCGGCGAGGATTGTCCCCGCGCCAATCGCCATGTCGGGATGAGCCGCGCGGATCGCCGCAATCGCCTCCAGTGCCCAGGGATTGCGGAGCGTGACTTCAATCGAGCGGACGCCGCCCGCGACGAGCGCGTCGGCGAGCGGAACGGCCGCTTCGACCGAGGGAATGGCGATGACCGGCAGGATGCCGGTATCGGCCACACGCACGAGCGCGTCGTTCGGGTGAAGGGCCCTTTCGGTGCTGTTGGGATTCGCCCCTTCGGGGGCGTGTGCAAGGTTCTGCTGCGTCATGTCGGAGTGCTTTCTCTTTTTCACCGTTTCAGGACGCGGATTGTAGCAAAAGCCTCTCCGGCGACGCAAGCCGACACGTGCGCTTTCAAGGCACAACAAAAGTCACTTTGTCTCCTTACGTTCGCGGATGAACATCAAGAGACGGCAATTCGTACACCGCATCCGACGGCAAGCCGTCATGATCGAGGAACATGGCCTGGTAAAGCGGCTGGTAGGAAATTTTCCCTTGCCGAGAACTGTTCGCATTCGAGAACACAATCGCGCGCGGCATGTCCGCCTCATTCTTTCTCAGCAGCCCGTTCAGTGCCGCATGCGCCTTGTAATGACGGCCTGACTTGACCTCCAAAGGCAAGACCTTTGAGTCTTTCTCGACCAGGAAATCAACCTCGCCCACGTCTTCGCCATTGTAGTAGTGCAATGGGAAACCATGAAACGCCAGTTCCTGCGCCAGGAAGTTCTCGTAGACCGAACCATTGTTGATCGATGTCTCGCCCGAAAGGATCTTAAATTGAATGCCGTCCATGTACATCGCGGACAGGAGCCCCACATCGTTCATGAACAACTTGAAGAAATTCGAGTTCTGCGTCAGTCTCAAGGGAAGCCGAGCCTCCGTTGCAACTGGGCACGCAAGAGCGATGCCCGCCTCCTGCAACCAGATGAAGTTGTCCTCTAGCCGTGCGAGGCGGCTGCCCGCCTTTACGTCAGCAATATGGAATCGCTTGTTCTTCTTGTTCAGTTCTTCCGGCAGGAGATCCATGATATGCAGGATGTGCAACTTGCTGCCCTTGGCATACTTGCTGGCGTCTTTTCGGTATTCAACCAGAATGCCTTGCTGCACCTTGACGACCTCGGCTATGTTTTTCGTGTCCAAATACGTCTGCACGGCTGCCGGCATCCCACCGACCACGAGGTAAAGCCGAAGAAGCGCGTTCATCCGTTCGTGCACGACAGGATCAACCGCCTTGTCTTCCCGCCAACACCGACGCAGGTGTTCAAAGATTTCGTCGGACAATCCCATGGCTCGAACAAATTCCGAAAAGGAAAGAGGATACATTCTGATTTCGCGCAAATACCCGACCGGAACAGAACGAACGTCCTTCAGCTCGACGCCCAACAGCGAACCACTGAGGACATACCGATAACTGCCTTCGTCCACAAGAAACTTGATGAATGTCACGACTTCCGGACACTCTTGAATTTCGTCAAAGAAAATCAGCGTCTCATGTGGAATCAATCGGACTCCCGGCAACGCCGACAGACGCATCAGCACGTCGGCTTCGCCACTGACATCCCTGAAAATCGCCTTGGCCTTTGGGTTCTTGACGAAATTGATCTCAACAACAGACTTGAAGCTACGTTGACCGAATGCGCGAATGCTAAATGTCTTGCCGACCTGTCGCGCCCCATCAATAAGCAAGGCCTCAGGACGGTTCAAGGCATAAAACGACGAAAATTCAGCATCTATTTGACGATTTATCATGATTTTCTAACCTCACAGAGCGTATGATATCAAAATTTCGTCATTAAATGCAACAGCAAAAGTAGCGATTATGTCATTTTTTGAAGTATCGTCCTGCTGCTTTTGTCATTTTTTTGATATTAATCAGTGTTACGGCATCTTCCGACACTGGATTGTCGCGCGGTCAGTCGATGCGCACAAAACAGGAGAAGCCCGCCGGCTCCCGGACAGTCGGCAAGTCTCAATACGCCGCGACATCCGCCGTGAAGACGCCGAGCGGCAGGCCCATCTCGTTGAAGACGTTGCTGCGCCACGGCGCGCACTGAAGATAGCGCACCTTCTGCGGCGCGGCAACGCCCGCCGCCGTCAGGACAAGGCGTGTGCCGTCGATGCGCCCCTGCTTGTCGACGTTTCGGATTTCGGCGTGCTGCCACACCCCGTCCGCACCCGCGAGCTCGAAGGGACTGCCCGTCGTGCCGTCATCGTTGTAGACGTAGAGTTCCTTCGCCCGCGCCAACTCGACGGCGACCTGTCCGTCGGCTTCTGCCCGCACCGTGCGGACTTCCGGCGAATCGGCCGCCAGGTCAAAGCTGTAGTCGCGCGCGAGCGCCAACGCGGCGAGGCGGCGTCCGACCGGTCCCTTGTCGACCGGATGGGCATCCCAATTGTTGCCGAGATCGCTGACGACGACCATCGCGGCGTTCGTCTGCTCCCGCGCGAACTGCGCCTGGGCGAGCGAGACGCCAAGCGTGCAGTTCTGGAGGAACGGCCACGGCACGACCTGCACGTAGCGGAAGCGCAGATCGCCGTTCTCGAACTTTTCCGACCAGCTGTCGTAGAGCGCATGCTGAAGCGACAGGTAACGTTCTGCGTTCCACGAATTCGAGCAGCCCTGATAGAAGAGGACGCCCTTCACCGCATACGGACACCACGGCGACAGCCGTGCGTTCCACATGACGGACGGCTGCTGGAAGCCGCCGCGCCGCATGAACGTGTCGTTGCGCGCCCGGTCATCCCATTTCTCCGGCGGAATGCGCGGCAGATCAAGGTAATCGCGCAAGTCGGCACGCGCCGCGAATCCCGCGCGGGGAATCCACGTCTCGATCGGCGTCGAGCCGGAATACGCGCAGACGAGCCCGACCGGAACCTTCAGCGCGTCCTGCAGCGCACATGCGAACGTGACCGCATACGCGCAGCACGAGCCGCCGCGCGGATTGCCGAGGGTCGCCCGATTGAAGCGCTTCCAGACGATCGGCTTGCGCGACTCCGGCTGCGGCTCCAGCGTCCATGGGCCGTACGCGACGGCGTAGCGCACGGTCGGACGGTCGGTGAGCGCGGCGACGAGCGCACCCTCGCGGTCGCGGTAGCGCGGATTGTCGCCCCAGAGCGGGAAAGAGGCGTTGGACTGCCCGCAGACGATCCAGACTTCGCCGACGAGGACATCCGAAACCGTCGCCGGACGTCCGCCGCCGGACGCGGAAGAGGCGGTCAGCGTCCGCCCGACGGATGACGCCTCCTGCGGCGGCAAGTCGACACGCCAGCGACCGTCCGGCCCGGTCTTCGTCGATGCCGACGCCGCGCCGAAGGAAACCGTCACCCGCTCGCCCGGCTCGGACGTTCCCCAAATCGGAACACACACACCGCGCTGAAGGACAGCCCCGTTCGTGAAGACGGACGCGAAGCGCGGCGCCGCCACCGCCGAGGCGGCGAACGCGCAGCAGGCAAGTGCACAACAAGAGAATTTCTGCATAGCGACCTTTTCCATTTTAAGTTGATGGGTCGCATTGTAGCAAAAGGTTCGGACGTTCGGCAAGCCAGAATGTGCGCTTAAAACGCACAACAAATGTCACATATTCCTTAAGAGAAATCAAGCGTGAGATTATCTGCTGGAATCGGAAACTTCCCTGCGCCCGACAAACGAACATCCGACATTGGTTCGTTCCAAGAATTTTCCGCATAAGTTGTATCTGAGCGAAAATCATCGTTTCCACTCATTTCCAACATATAAAAATGGGGACAGACCCCCATTCGGAGGGTCTGTCCCCACAATTCCTCTGTGTGCGCTCTTCGCCCGCACCCACTATCCGAACGCTGAGCCTCGCGAAATCAACGTCTCGGACAAGCTCATCGTTCGTGCCTCGACTTGAGGCGCACGGCATCGGCGGCGCAGGAGCCCGCTAGATGTCGAATTCGCAAGGAGGTGCGGACGGCTTCCGCCGAAACCGCCGCATCGCGCGGCGTGAAAACGACCTTTCGGACCTCGCCCGGCAGAAGCGTCATGGCGTTGTCAGAAAACGAGCCTTCCATCGAGGATTCGCACCAGACGAAAAACGCCGGGCGGTCTGTGCGCAACTCCAAATCGAAGGCTCCTACTTTCGACGACTGGCGTGAGATGCGGCAGACAACCTTTGCCTCGGCCATTGGACAATCCTTAGGTGCCCCAGAAAGGACAACCTTCTCCGCCGAGACCGCGCCCCCATTCAGCCGCAACCGCGCAAAAGTCCCGGCAGAACCTGGGAAACGCCCCAGTTTCGTCACGCCCTGCGCACGAAGACGTACCGCATATGCCGCGTTCGTCTGCACGACTCCGTCAAAGGAAAGAAGCTCACACGTCAACGTGCCGTGTACCTCCTCATCCAGATCGCTGACGCCACGAATGTCGCCGTCTTCCGAAACAACAAGCGACAACGGAGCGAAGAACCGCCTCGCCGCATAATGGAGGATCTTCCATCGCCCGCCATACTCAATCGAACTCCAGCTCGCGACCGGCCAGCTGTCGTTCAGCTGCCAGTAGAGAGCGCCCATGCAGTACGGTCGCAAGGCCCGCCAGGCGTCAACCGCGCTTTCGATCGCCATCGCCTGCTGAACTTGCGAGAAGTAGAGGCATTCGTCGGAATCGGCCGGCGGCCTGAAATAACGCTTCAGCTGTCCGCGGATGCGACCATTTCCGGCTGCGTTCTTCTGGTGGTGCTCGAAATCTGCGCTTCCGACCTGCGCGCCTTTCGGCGGACAAAACGTCCGAACGACCGCCGGAGACGGAAAGCTCTGGAAGCCGAATTCGCTGCAGAAGCGCGGACGGACGGAGGCGAAATGGGAAAACGGAAGTCCGTTCGCCCACACGCTCCAGTCGTGCATATCGCCGCGAAAATCCTCCTTGAAGCAGTTTGTCGTCACGTCGTCCGGGCCACCGCAGGGCGATGTGGGCCAGTAAAAGCGGTCAGGGTCGTTCCGTGCGACGGCATCACGCACAAGCGCGCGCCGCTTCAGCATCAAGTCCCAGTAGTAGCTGCGGTTCTCCCGGACGCATGGCCAGATCCGCCAGCAGGCACCCAACGTCTCGTTGTCGCCGCACCAGATCGCGAGCGACGGATGCCCGCGCAGCCTCCGAATCTGATGGCGCAGCTCCGCTTGCACCTCGTCCGCGAAAGCCGGATTGTCCACAGGATAGTGGGCGTTCGCGAACATGAAGTCCTGCCAGACCAGGATTCCCAGATCATCGCACAAGTCGTAGAAGACATCCCTCTCGTATTCTCCGCCGCCCCAGACGCGCAGCATGTTCATGTGTACGGCATTCGCGCTTTCAAGAAGCTGACGGTAGCGTTCGTCCGTTCGGCGCGCCGCCAGCGAATCGACTGGAATCCAGTTCGCCCCCTTCATGAACAGCGGCACGCCGTTGACCTTGAAAAAGAAACTTGCTGTCTTCCGTCCGTCTGCACACACGCCGTCCTCCTCGTGAACGACTTCAACCGTCCGAAAGCCCAGTCGCCGCACGGTCTCGTCATCGCCGACGCGCACCTTCAGCCCGTAGAGCGGCTGCTCGCCGGCACCGTTCGGCCACCAAAGGCGCGGACGGTCGATTCGGAGCGTACCCTTCAGGTTGTTTGGTCCAGGCTTCAGCCGCACCGTCCGCTCGACCTTGACGCCCGCAAGCTCCAAGGCAAATGGCATCTCCGCCGCCGTCGACACCATGACATCAACGGACACGTCGACCGCACAGGACGCGAAATCTGGGGAAAAGGACTCGCTCCATCCAACGTAATCGATTCGCGCCTCCTCGTGCGCAATCAACCGAACGTCTCCGAGCGGCCCCGTCCGCAACAGCGAGATGCCCCAGTCCCAGCCGCCGTCGAACATCGGACGGCGCACGTGAGCCAGATGCCGATAGCGCCCTTCTGGCGCCATGGGGAATTCACGGCCACAGTCACTGGCCATTCGATCCGTCACCTCGGCCGTCGAGCGGAACGCGATTGCCAGAGCGTTCTGCCCCGACCGCAGAACCTGCTTGACATCAAAGTCATAGCGCGCAAACCGATTCGACGTCACCCCAACCGTGCGTCCGTTCAGGGTCACGGTCGCGAACGTGTCGATATCCTCTAGCCGAAGAACGACCGAACGCCGCGCCAGCATATCGGCAGACACCTCGAACGTGCGCGAAAAAGTCCAGTCTTTGCGCGCGATCCATTGGCACTTTTCCTCGTTGCGCCCAAAATATGGGTCGTCAATCACCTTGTCCGCCAAGAGCGCCGAAGCGACGTCTCCGGGCACACGCGCCACGCAGCTGAACGCAGGGGCGTCCGCGCGCGTCAACGTCCAGTCACCAGCCAAGGACAGTTCACGTGCCGTTTGCCGGGGACTGGAGTCCGCGCCACCCGAAACGGCGCAAGACGCGACAAGAGCCAAGACTGGAAGCAGATTCATGCGTTGCCCCCAGGCCTCACCGAAGCAGCATCAGGCACCCCTTCTGGGACGACAGGACAAGCCGCTTGCCCTTGACGCGAATGCGTGTCCGTTCGGGGAGTGCGCTGTTGAACGCCGTCAGGGACTGCGCATCGACTCGCAACGCGCCCGCCGCTTCCATCAGGACAACCTTCGCGCCCGGATTCGCCGTGGCCCATCCGTCCGGGAGCGAAACGCGCATCGACCCGCAGTCGACGATCTCGATGTCGCCCGCTGACTGGATCGGGACTTGCCGATAGCCTTCTGCCGGGATCTCGAACGAGAAGTCGGTCTTCCCGGCAAAGCGAATGTTGCCCGCCGCATCCGTCGAGCGAATGACCGAATTCGTGCCGCCGATCGAAATGTGCGTGTCACGCGGAACCGTCTTCAGCTTGGCAAGGGCCGCCTCCGTCTCGAAGATCGGGTCGGGAATGGCGATTGCGTAGCTCCGTCCGCCATAACTGAGCGCGCCCGTGGCGACGAAGCTGCCGTTTGTGACAGCCAGCGCATTCCCGACGCCCGACGTCGTCAGCCATCTCGTCGACCACGTGCCGCCGGACGTGACGGCCAACACGTTCGTGCCGCCGGGCGTCGCCGAGAACGCGGCATCTGCCGGGTCTCGCTTCCACCAGCCGATGACGGAGAAATCGGATTCGCAGACCGCGCCCTCGGAAATCCGCGCCTCGCAGAAGGAAGCCCCGTTCGCGGCGAGATAGAACGCCATGACCTTGACGTGGGAATCCAGACCCGAAGCCAGGAGACGATGGAACCCCGTTCCAGTGTAGCCGACGTAAAACGAGCCTGAGTTCCGCCCGCTGTGTTCGAGGATGCCGCCGTCTTCGACGCACACGGTCGAATTGACGCCCTTGAACCCGCAGTAGGCATAGGCGTCATACAGGAGCTTCGACCCGACGCCGACAATGCGCAGGACATTGCCGATGGAATCCGCCGAATCGTCCGTCGACGTCATGAAATTGCCGTTCGTGCGCGCCAGCAGCGCACCGTCCGCAATCTCAAAGACGCAGTTGGTGCTGTTCACGAACGGGACGAACGCCTCGCTGCGGGTGATGCGGGTCGAACCCGTCAGGGACATGCGGCTTGCGTGGGCACTGCGGATGTCCATCTGGGGAATGCCCTGTGCCGACAAGTCGAGGTCGTCCAGCTCGACCGCGTTGCCGACGCCGCCGAGAATCGAGAGCTTCGGCGCATTGGTCAGGGCCGTGCCGCAGAACGCAACCGCATTGCTCGTGCCAGACAGGTAGAGTTCAGAAAGGTTGTCCAGCCGCGCCCCGTCCCGAACCTCCAGCCGATTGCCGCAGTTCGCGGCATTTCCCCTGAAGACGCTCAATCTGGACGCGTTCAGCTCAAAGCGAGTCCCCTGACCCGTGAAGGTCATCCGGCTGTCGCAGACGGCATCACCGGACGCGCCAAAGGCGAGATCCGCCTGTGCCGTCGCCCCGTCCTCCAGACTGAACACGATGTTCGTGCCGAGCGGAATGCTGACCATCGATGCCACGAGCCTCGTGCCCGCCCCGCGTACGTTCAGTGCGTCGTTCGTCGCCGGCGGACTGCCGGCCTGAACGCTAGACACCTGATAGTCGCCCTTGACGCGAAGCGTTCCGTTCGAGACGGTGAAGCTGTTGTTGTCCTTGTAATGGCGCATGCTGCCCATCAGCGTCAGCGTATGTCCGCCCAGGTCAATGCCGTGATTCGCCTGCGAAGCCTGAACGACGAGCCGGGTCGAGTCAAAGCCATTGGTCAATACGAACCATTGGATGCCCGCGTTCAGGCCAAGCCCCGGGTCGGTTGCGCTCCCGGCAAACGCGGGCGAACCCCCGCCCCAGTTTGCAGGGTCGTCATAGTAGTAGCGTCCGAGGGCGTCTTTTCCGCCCTTGAAGTCCGCCGAATAAAAGGCCGCATCAGCCGTCTGCACGAACGCGCCCATCGCCGCCCAGGCGCCGAACGCTCGAATCGCTTTTCTCGTTGTCATGGGTTTATTCCTTTCTTTGCGTGTCAAGCGCTTACTATGCGCATTTTCCTTGTCAATCTCACGTTCCCCTCGGCTACGCCCTCACCTTGCGGACGCGGGCCGTCTGTCTTGTGCGGGTTCGTCCAGCATCTTCCGCCACAGCTCGCCCACCTTGCGAAACGCCTGGACGCGGCGTGTGTCAGGCTTGCCGTCCGGGCCCACCACGTCCGCGTAGTAGGGCGTCGCGTATCGATACTTCGCCGGACTCAGCGACCTTGTCGCGTAGTACCCGAACCAGGTGTCGGACGGCAATGAGCAGTCCCAGTTCACCACGCCCACGACCGTCTGCGGCGCGGCCGGCGTCTCGCCCCGCGCAACCAGCAGCGCAGCAACCGAAAACAAACAGAATACAAGCGAATGCACCATGGGAAAAGTCTCCTTTTGCCTTCAGGTCAGTAGACCAGCGAACGGAAGTCCGTCACGCGGTGAAACGTGATGATGTCGCCGTTATGGGGCGATGCGGCGTCTCTCGTCCCCGACCGGGAGACGATGACGAGATCCTCTCCGTCAATCGCCATGGACGCATAGTGCCGCGACTCGACGACCGACCGGCCCGACGCGACGAAGCCGGCAAAGCACCAGTCCATCATGTTCTTCGAGTAGCAGAGCTGCAGACGCTGACGCTCGTCGTAAGGGAGGTTGAAGCGCCCCTTCGGCATCTTGTCGTATCGGCACATCGTGTCCGTCGTCTGCGTCGAAAGGAGCCAATAGAGATTCGTCTTCTCGTCCCACAGGAGGTGAAACTTCATCTGGCCGCCCGGGAACGGCACGAACACCATCCTGACGCCCGACGGCGCGCGCTCCAACGACGTCTTCATCGTGCCGTCCGGGCATTCCGTCACCTTCGCCAAGGCCGCATAGCCAGCGCCGCTCGTGTTCGCCCGCATGAACAGGTGGAAGGTATGTCCTGTCGGGTCAAACCACACATGGTTCGGATCCATGATCTGGACGACGTTCGTCTCAAGCCAGCCGATCGGCATGGCGACGGCAGGGGCGTCCTTCGGACGCGGATTCGCCGCGTTCCATTTCGTGAAGGCCGTGAACCATGGGATGCCGACGCCGTCGAGTTCGGGATCGGGATTGCCGTCGAAGATGGAATCGAACGTGAACGACTCCGCAAACGTCCAGCTATCCCGTTTCGTGAGGTCGTCCGTCACCTTGGCCCGCATGAGGACGGGCGCCAGACGATTCACGCTCCAGCCGAACTTTCGCCCGTCGGGCGACGGGATGAGCCGCTCCATCGCAAGATAGACGTTCTCCCCCGAATACCAGACGTTGCAGGCGGACTGATGCCAGCTCTCTCCCTTTGTCAGCCAACGGACTTCGCCCCACGTCTCTCCGTTGTCATCCGAGACGCAGACGCCAAGGTTCCCTCGGTGCCCCAGGATGTAAAGCCGACCGCCAGCCGTGAACGGGCGTGCATGGCACATCGGAAAGCGTCCGACCGGACGCCAGGTCTGCCCCCTGTCGTCGGAAACGGCCACGCGCCCACCCCACACGTCCTTCGGGAGATTCCTGCCGCCAAAATCGCAGGTCGCGACAAGCCGCCCAGAGTCCAGTCGCGCGATGCCGGGCGTGTAGCAGAAGACCGTCTTGGGATCGGGCGAGCGGAACACTTCGACATATTCGTCGGCCAACGGACGAATCCGATTCGGATTCGCCGCCGAACAGGTGCCGGCCACGCTGGCCACCGCCAGAAGCACACCGCATTTCTTCAGTCTAGACGTCATCATCGTCGTTGTCCTTTCGTGAATTTATTTTTCGATTGAATTTATTTTTCGATTCTCGATGGTTGCATTATAGACCAATCCTGTCAGCCGCGCAAGGCATAAAATCGTCCGCCGAACTATCTTACGTCCATCGGGACACGGGCATCCCGGAACGCCGCGAGGCGCGCGATGCCCCAGGCGCCGCCCTCGCCGGCCGTCTCGCGCGCCGTCACGGGGATGCCGAGCATCTCGCCGAGAATCCGCTCCGCGACGCCCTTCGTCCTGAAGAGCCCGCCGTGCCCCGTGAGCGCCGTCGGGTAGACGCCCTCTTCGCGCAGAATCTCCAGTCCCTGCGCGAGCGTCGCGAAGACAGCCTTCAGCTGGGCGCGGAGCACGTTCGCCCGCGTGAGGCGCGCGTCGGCCGTGTGCGTCAGGTACGGGAACGGCCTCTCGACGCCCGCCAGCGGCTCGGCCGAGATCCAGTTCGTCGCCGTGACGCCGCCGCAGTCGGCCTCGCCCTTCTCCACGGCCTCCGTGAGCAGCGCGGCGTAGTCGCCGCCGAAGAGTCCGACCCACTTGTCGAGTTCGCCGCAGCCGTTGTTGCAGTGCACCATCGCGACGGGATCGCCGAACGGCGTCATCACGACGTCGATCTCCGGATGCGTCCGCCTGAGTGGCCTGTCCAGAACGACCATCGCGAAGACGCTCGTGCCGACCGAGACGTTCCCCGTCCCCGGACGGACGGCATCCGTCGCCACCATGCCCGTGCCGCCGTCGCCTTCCGGCGGGCAGAGCGGTATGCCGGCCTCCAGCGCGCCCGTCGGATCGAGCAGCCGCGCGCCCGCCGCCGTCAGCGCGCCCGCGTCGGCCCCCGCCAAGAGCGGTTCGGGGAAGAGCGCCGTCACGTCCAGCCCCGTCTTCGTCCTGAAGACGGACGCCATCCGCGCGTCATACCCTTTCGCCGCCGGATCGATCGGAAACATGCCGCTCGCGTCGTCGACGCCCAGCACCTTCCGTCCCGTCAACAGCCAGTGGGCGTAGCCCGCGAGCGTCGTCTGGAACGCGATGTCCTTCACGTGCGGCTCGTCGTCCAGCACGCTCTGGTAGAGCTGGGCGACCGACCAGCGGATCGGCACGTTGAAGCCGAACGCAGCCGACAGCTCGGCCCCCGCCCGCGCGGCGTTCGTCGAGCGCCATGTGCGAAACGGCGCCAACTGCCGCATCGCCCGGTCGAAGACGAGATAGCCGTGCATCATCGCCGAGACGCCCATCGCGTCAAACCGCGTCGGGCGCACGCCGAACTTCGCCGCATAGTCGTCGGCGCACGCCGCATACGCGGTGGCCATCCCCGTGCGCGCGTCCGCGAGGTCGTAAGTCCAGGCCGTGTCGGAGAGCGGACGGTTCTCCCATGCGAACGCCCCCGTGGCGAGGACGACGCCCGTCTCGTCGGTCACGACCGCCTTGATGCGCGTCGATCCCAGCTCAATTCCGAGGAACCTCTTTGCCATGATCCGCTCCTTTCTTCAGGAATGACAGTCCCAGCCCGGACACGAAGAGGACGACCGTGCCGAAGACGATGGCGAGATTCGGATGAAGCGACCGCTGCCCGAAGACAACCCACGCGACCGTCAAAATGCCGAGGACGGTCGCGACAGCGGCCGCCGCCGAGCCGACGCGCTTCGACGCGCAGCCAAGCAGGAAGAGCCCCAGCATGCCGCCCGACAGGACGCTCTGCAGCATCCACCACGTCGAGAGCGCCGACTCCACGCCGATGACGGCGAAAGCGACGGCGATTGACGCGAGGCCGAGCAAGACGGTCGAGACGCGAAGCGTCACGACACAGGCGCGTTCGCTGGCGTCCCGCCGCGCGTAGCGCCGAAACCAGTCCTCCAGAAGGACTGTCGCGCCGGAGTTGAGCGTCGCCGAGACCGTGCTCATCGCCGCCGCGACGATCGCCGCGACGAGCAGGCCCGTCACGCCCACAGGGAGCGAATGGACGATGAAGTAGGGGAAGACCGAGTCCTTGACCGCCGCGATCGCGGCCGGCAGCGCGCCGGGCCGCCCCGTGTAGTAGGCCCAGAGGAGCGTGCCGATCAGGACGAAGCACACCGTCACCGGCAGGTAGAGGAAGCTGCCGAAGCAGACGCTCTTCACGGCGTCCCGGACGCTCTTCGCCGAAATGTAGCGCTGTGTGTAGCTCTGGTCGATGCCGAGGTTCTGGAGGTTGACGAAGACGGCGTAGACGAACGTGACCCAGAAGGTCTCGCCCGCCCAGTCCGCAAGCGAGAGCGAGCCGAGCGAGAGCTTGCCCTCCGTCCAGATGCGCCCGGCGGCGGACGCGAGGCCGTCCGGCATCGTGACGAGCAGGACGACGATGCAGAGGACGGTTCCCGCGATGAGGACGATCGACTGGATCGCGTCCGTCCAGATGACGGCGAGGACGCCGCCCAGCATCGAGTAGACGCACGTCGCGAGCCCCACGACGAGGATCGTCGCCGGAATCGACCAGCCGAACAGCGTCTTCAGGAGAAGCGCAAGCAGGTAGAGGATCACGCCGGAGCGCGCCGTCTGCATGACGAGGAAGCAGGCGCTTCCGTAGAGGCGCGCCCACGCGCCGAACCGCTCCTCCAGAAAGGCGTAGGCCGAGACGGAGTTCAGGCTGCGGTAGAGCGGCACGAACGCAACCGCCGCGACGACGGCGCAGATCGGCACGGCGAACGAGAAGACGAGCGCGTTCCAGTTCGTCGCGAACGCCTTCGCCGGCAGGGCCAGGAACGAGATGGACGAGACGAGCGTCGCGAAGATCGAAAGCCCGATCGCCCAGCTCGGCACGCGGCCGCCGCCCGCGACGAACCCTTCCGTCCCCTTCGCCGACTTGCGGAAGTAGAACGAGCAGCCGAAGACGGTCACGCCCACGAGATAGGCGCCGAGAATGGCCAGGTCGAGAATCCTCATAGCGCCCCCAGTTCGACAAGCCGCCGGCGGACGGTCTCGCGGTCGGCCGCATTGAACGGCGCGCGCGGCGCGGCGAGCGCGTCCGAGCAGATGCCCATCAGCGAGAGCGCGCACTTGACGCCCTTCACGAAGCTGGAGTTGTGGTGGCCGACGCCGTAGATGAGCGACGAGACCTTCATGACGCGCGCCTGGAGTTCGCGCACGCGATCCACGTCCTTCGCCACGGCCGCGTCATAGAGTTCGACGAACGTCTGCGGAAAGAGGTTCGCGCCGCCCGCGACGCCGCCCGACGCGCCCATCAGCACGGCCTCGCCCATCGCCTCCTCCGGCCCCATCAGGATCGCGAAGTCCGCCCGCTCGCGGAGCGCGTAGCGGCAGGCGTTGAAGTAGCCGATGTTGCCGGACGAGTCCTTGAGTCCCACGACGTTCGGACACTTCGCCAGTTCGACGACCGTCTGCACCGCAATCGACACCTTGACCTGCGACGGCATGTTGTAGAGGTAGAGCGGCAGGGGGACGGCGGCAGCGAGCTTCGTGTAATAGTCCACGAGCTCCGGCTGTCCGGCGGCGAAGTAGTAGGGCGGCGCGGCGACGAGGCCAGACGCGCCCAGCTCCCGCGCGAACGCGGCCATCCGCACCGACTCGGCGAACACCGTGTCAGTGATTCCGACCAGCACGGGCACACGCCCGCCGACCTGTGCGCAGACGCGGCTGACCAGCTCGCGGCGGATCTCGTAGGGCAGGTCGGGAGCCTCGCCTGTCGTGCCGAGCAGAAAGAGCCCGTGCACACCGCCCGCGAGAATGTGCTCGACGAGCCGCCCGGTTCCGGCGACGTCCAGGGTTCCGTCCGCGTTCAGCGGCGTGACCATCGGGGGAATCACTCCCCTCAACGCTTGTTCTCTCATCTTCATGACAGGGGCATTATACAACCGGGCCGCGCGACGGCACAAGCCCTAAAATCGTTCGACGGACGATTTTACGCCCTCGGTTGTGGTATAATTCCGTCCATGGCAGAACTGTTCGGCAAAGACCTCGCGTTTCCGCTCGTCTCGAAGCTCGCGACGCTCAAGCACCGCGCCACGCACACCATCCGCTGGCATGCGCACGACGAGCTGGAGATCCACTTCGTCTTCTCGGGGGCGCTGGCCTACGAGTTCGCGCACGGCACACGCACCTGCACGATTCCGGGCGGACACTTCTTCGTCATCCCCGCGCACAAGCGACATCGGGCGGCCAACGACAAGGGCGCGCCGGCCAACCGCCTCGGCATCCAGTTCGGCCCGCCGTCAGAGGCCGCGACACGGCAGACCGTCTTCCGCCCGACGGAGCTGAAGCGCCTCTTCGCGGCGTTCAGGCAGCACGCGCTCGTCCCCGTCCGCTTCCGAGCGCGGACGGAGTCTCTCGCGCGGGAGATCTGCCGCCTGGCGGAGACGTGGGACAGCGCCTCCGCGCGGCCGAAAGGCACGGCGCTCCTGCGCGCGCTCGTCTGCACGCTGCTGGTCGAGGCGTTCAATGACCTCCAGCCCGTGGACGAGTCCCCGACATCCCCTGAAACCGTGGTCGATGCGGTTCGGGCGCACATCTGCGCGCACTGCGGCGAGCCGCTGTCCGTCGACGACCTCGTGCGACTGTCCGGCTACGGGCGGACGCGCCTCTTCGCGCTGTTCGCCGCCAAGGTCGGCACGACGCCGATCGACTACCTGAACCGCTGCCGCGTGGCGCGGGCGCAGAAGCTGCTCGCGGACAACGGCGCGCCGCTCAACGCCGTCGCCGAAGCCTGCGGCTTCGCCTCGTCGGACTACTTCACGCGCGTCTTCCGCAAATACGTCGGCCTGTCGCCGCAGGCCTTTCGCGCGAACGGCTAGGCCGCCTGGTTTTTCTTCACGACGCCGAACGCGATAGGACATCCGCCCGCGCGACCTCGGCTGCGAGTGCGGGCAACAACTGCCACATCCCGACCGTCCCCGCAAGGGAAATCTGGGGACAGGCCCCGACGAACGGGAGGCTGTCCCCACAGGGATCCACGCTGAAACCCCTTTCAGCGCATTTTCGCGAATGCAAACTCATTTTAGCAAACACAAGACAACCGCCCGTTTTGACAAACGAATTTAGCATCCGCATTGACTTTTCATCATAATTATGGTTAAATACCTCCTGTTATGCGTGAGACACACTCCAACACGGGTTTCATTAACCGTCCGTTTTACCTTGAGCGCCTTGCAAAATGGCGAGAGAAAGACCTCATCAAGGTCATTACCGGCGTCCGTCGGTGCGGCAAGTCCGTGCTTTTGGAGCTTTTCAGAAATGAACTGTTGCGTCTCGGCGTCAAGCCGAATCAGTTTGTCGCCATCAACTTTGAAGATCCCGACACGCCAGAATACAAGGGTTGGAAAGAGGTTTGGTCGGATATCAAGCCTCGGCTTCTCGACGGGAAAATGACCTATGTGTTTCTCGACGAGATTCAGCGCGTTCCAGAATTCGAGAAACTTGTCGATGGACTCCATACGCGACGGAATGTCGATGTCTACATCACGGGATCGAATGCCTATCTTCTCTCAGGCGAACTTGCGACCTATCTTTCGGGGCGCTATGTCGAACTGCAGATGCAGCCGCTTTCCTTTCGCGAGTACTGTTCGGCGAAGAACGTCCGAGACGGGTATGCAAGACACTATGTCGACTACCTAAGAAGGAGTTCGTTTCCCTATGCCCTTTCGCTCGACGAGGACATCGGTCTGGTTGGCGACTATCTGGACGGGATTTACAATACCGTCTTGGTGAAAGACGTCCTGAAGAGGAAGAAGCTGTCTGATGCGGGGCTCGTCGACCGACTGGCTCGATTCCTGTTTGACAACATCGGCAACCTCACGAGCCTTCGCAACGTAGCCACCTGCCTCTGCGCCTCGGGAACGAAGACAAACGCCAATACGGTCGAGGGCTATGTTGATGCCCTATGCGACGCATTCCTCTTCCGAAAGGCCTGCCGCTACGACATTCGCGGACGGGAACTTCTCCAGAGCGGGTGCAAATATTATGCGGCCGACATCGGCATGCGTTTCCGAATTCTCGGCAACAGGGTCGGGGACAGCGGACGCATCCTTGAGAACGTCGTCTACCTCGAACTCTTGCGACGCTCCTCAAACGTATTCGTCGGCAGTCATGACGGACGCGAGGTTGATTTCGTGACGCGTGACGACGGCTCCGTGCATTACTATCAGGTTGCAGAGACGGTTCGAGACGAACGGACGCGAACGCGCGAATTCGCGCCTCTCAAAGCGATTCACGACCACTTCCCGAAGACGCTGATCACGCTTGACGAGGATCTTCCCTCCAGTCTCGATGGCATTCGCCAAGTCAACGCATACGATTTCCTTTTGGAGTGACGCATCTCGAATGAGGGGGGCCTGTCCCCACGATTCTTGTTGGCTTCCGTTCAGGCGATGACCTGGACGGGGAATATCTCCTTGTTCAGGTTCGCGTCCATCGCCAGCGCCATGACTGCCCCCGGACGGTGTGCCTTCAACACGCCCGCCGGGGAGATGGTCGCAAACGTCGTCTTGTAGTCGACGGGCGATAATTCGGCGGGAGGAAGAGATCCGCCCGCCGAAGTTTTCACTTGACCGCCGCGCACGGCAGCCAGAAGCGATAGCCCTTCGAGCGCTTGAACAGGCCGGAGGCATCCTCGGTCGCCGCGTCGGGCTTGTCACAGAAAAGAGCCGTCGTGCCGACTTCCTTGCGCCGCGCACAACGCAGATGTCGCGCCGCCGTGCAGAACGCGCCGCCGCGCGCGACACGACCAACGCCGATGTTTGCCCACTTGGCCCCGACCGGATCGAGCGACACCTTATCCGAATTGCCCAGCGCGTTAAACGTGTCCAGCGTCTGCTCCCACACGAGGCCGTGCATGTCGTAGAGACCATACCCGTTCGGCAGCTTGCCGCCGACGGACTGCGGCAAGCAGCAGGTGATCGTGTCCGTCGCCGTGACGAGCGTCCCGTACGTCTCATCGGCGTACCAGCCGTACCTGGACAGGTTCGCGTCGGTCGTCGCGTCCGTGAGATCCGATCCGTCGCAAATCGCGTGGCCGCCGTTCGCCGCGCCGCCACGGCACGCGAACTCCCATTGCGCGTCCGTCAGGAAGTCGAACAGGAAGCCGTAGTTCGTGCGAAATGTCGTCAGGACGGGCGTGTACGTCTCGTTCTTCTGACAAGCCGTGCATTTTGGCGTGTCGGCGGCATCGAGCGCATGTCCGTCCTTCGGCCAGGACTTGTAGACCGTATCGTCCGCATATTTGCTTTTGCCGGCCTCCTCCAGCCCAGACAGGTAAGTGCAGTCGCTTTTGTGAAACCAGCTGCGGTAGGAGCAATACTGGATGTCCGTCTGAGGCCAATCCCAGCCCCAGTTCAACTTGTCAAACGAACAATTGTTCGCATCGCCCGAATTGATGAATTTCTTGCCGTTGAGCCAATAGGTCTGGCGGTAAGTCGTCGGGTAGACGCCGCAGTAGTAGTCTTCCGTCAGTTCGACAAAGTGCGTCTGCTCGGACGTGCGATAGTCTTCTGACCCCAGTTCCGTCGAGGGCGAGCCCATGCGCCACGTCACGCCCGCCGCCGGGATCCGGCGCAGGACAAGGTAGTCCGTCTTGTAGCGGACATCCGTGACGCCGCCCGGAATCGCCTCGACCGAGGTGTAGTAGCGTACACCGCGTTCCGGCTGGATGAGGTCGATGACCAGGTAGTCCGGCGGCGCATTCGTCGGCCACGCCTTCAGCGTGACCGTCACCGCCCCCGCGTCGAACGGGCCGAAGCCGCTGTCGGCCGGCGGCTGCCAGACGAGCGTGTGGCTGCCCGTTTGCATCAGCCGGTTCGCGCCGCCCGAGACGACGAGGAGATCCGACGCGGCCATCGCCGCGCCGTTCGTCGTCACAGCGTCCAGCGTGACGACAGCCGGTTCGCCGGACAGCGTATAGTTGACCGTAACGGCGCGTGTCGCGCCCTGCGTCACGGCATCGACGGAAATCGCGGGCGTCGCCTGCGCCGCGACCGCCGCCCCAAGGACAAGCATCGAAACAAGAGTCTTCATTTTTCTGTTCCTTTCTGAAAACATTACCGTGTCGCCGCCGCCGGCGCCCAGAGGCGATAGCCCATCACCCACTTGACGCCCGTCTCGCCGCTCGCCGAATCGTCCGTCAGGTACGCATTGTCGCCCATGCCAGGCTCAATTCCCACGTAGGTTGCGGGACGGCACGCCTCGGCCTTCGAGCAGTAGCTGCCGCCGCGCGCGGCAATCTTGTCGTTCCGCCCAAACAACGCGCCTGCCGCCGTCTGCCCCGTCGGATCCGTCTCGGCCTCCGTGCCGGACGCCACGGCGTCGCGGCAGATGTCGCGGCAGTATTCGGCGACGTTGCCGAGCATGTCGTAGAGGCCGAACGGATTCGGCTTCTTGAGACCGACCGAATGCGGCACGTGCGCACCGACGGATTCGTCAAACGAGTTGTTCACGTTCCAGGCGTAGTCGTCGAGTTCCGCATACCAGTTGCAGTTGGTCGCGCCCTGCGTGTTGACGACGAGCGCGTCCTTGTATTGCGCGACGGGACGCGTCCAGTAGCCCGGCCCCAGCGTCCCCGCGCGGCAGGCGAACTCCCACTGCGCCGACGTCGGCAGGTCAAAGCGGAAGCCGAAGTTCTGCCGCCAGGCGTAGAGGTACGGCGTGAAGGTTCCGGGATACTTCGTGCAAACGCACTTCGTCGTCCTGTTCGTGTTCAGCTCGAAGCCGTCGCGCGGCCAGTACTTGTAGTCCGTGAACGCCGCGTTCGACGTTCCCGGACAGGCGCTCTCGTGCATGTAGCTGCGGAGCGACGCGAACATGACGTGATCGACAGGCCAGTCGTCGCGGCGGATGTCCTTGAACGTGTCGCTCGACCAGTGGCCGCGATTGTAGGACGTCCCGTTCTGGGTGCCCGCCTGCGCATAGTTGTGCTGGGCATACGTGACGGGGTGGATGCCGAGGTAGTAGTCTTCGGAGAGAACCGCCCAGCGGAGGTTCTCCGCCAGCCCGACCGCGTGGCCAAACGCATCGTCCGGCGAGCCCAGCCGGAACTCGACGTTCGCCGCCGGAATCTTGCGCATGACGAGGTGCGTCGTCTTGCACATCTCGTCCGTGACGGCAAACGGCATCGCGTTCGTGTTCACGTAGTAGGCGGGCGCCGCGTCCCTGTCCGCGAGATTGACGACCAGGTAGTCCGGCGGACAGTTCGTCGGCCATGCGCGCACGCGGACGTCGAGGTTTGCCGGATCGATGCCCGTCCGATTCGTGAAGGTGAACTTGGCCGCACCCGGCTGAACGAGGCGGTTGACTGCGCCCGTCGTCACGTTGTAGCGCGACGCATCAAGCTTTGCGCCCGACGTGCGGTCGTAGAGCGCGAACGTCACGACCGCCGGCTCGGCGCCGAGCGTGTAGCGGACGCGCACATCGCCGTTGTGGCGCGGCGAGGCCGAGACGTTTGAAACCGACGGCGCGGCGCACGCGACCGACGCGCACGACACAAGGCCGACAAGGATGAACTGCTCAAGTCTGTTCATGGCGACCTTCTTTCTCAGCGCAGGATGAGGAGCGAGCCAAACGGCACGACGCCCGAAATGAACGCCTCGATCCACGCGGGACACGTCCACGCGCTGTCCGTCGCCTTCGCGGCGGTGACGGCCGTCGCCGGCGCATATTGGCCCGCGCGATCCGTTTCGTTGAACTGCCACGGATGATCCGTTTCCTCGGCGACCGCGCCGAACGCGAGAGACGCGGCGGCGAGTGCACAGCAAGTGAGTTTCTGCATGGTCTTGATGCTCCTATTTGTGGGTTGATGGGGCGCATTGTAGCAAAAGGTGCGGACGTTCGGCAAGCCAAAAAGTGCGCTTTAGGCGCACAACAAAAGTCACTTATTTACCCCCCCCCCCTAATTTATTGAAAATGCCTCGTTTGCGCACGTTTTATGCAAATGCGATGATCCAAGCTTTAGTTTCGGCGACCGTAGCTTCGGCGGCTGGCCCGAAGGCTCGCCTGAACCGTCGCTCCGGGAGTCGCAACCGTCGCCGCACTGAAACCTATAAAACGAGACAAGCCATTCCCCTCACCAAAATACACTTCGACAAGCGAGACCACCGAGGCGACGGGCGATCCCTTCGCTCCTCTCATGCGCCCTTCGGCTCCAACCGCCTTCGCGAATCCAAGCCGACCTTAACAACTCTACACGACATCCTCAAGGCTGAGACCATTCTGAGGACTTCATCAATCTTACGCGCAAACCGCGCTCCGTGTTACACGTCTGCCGTTTTTGGGGCAAACAGAACCATTCGACGTCGCACAGCACGACGTGGCGTCGGAGCCGACAGTCGCACGAGAGGAACGAAGGGATCGCCCGTCGCCTCGGTGTTTGCGCTTGCGGAAATGCATTTTGCCGAGGGGAATGGCTCGTCACGTTTGATTGACTGATGCGTGGCGACAGGTGCGAATCCCGGAGCGACGGTTCGTGCGAGCTGTCGGGACGACGCCACGCCAATGTAAACGCCTTGCCGCGCCCCGGATCACGGAGCGCACCAAAGTCCGTTCGATAGACCGTCGGGCCATCGCCGTCGAAGCCATCACTCCGACACATTGCCCCAGCGGTCGACGCTGCGGACGGCGTAGTTGCCTTTCGCGCCCTTCACGTCCAGCCGCGTCGCGACGGTCGAGGCGATCTGCTTCCCGTCACGGAACACGCGATAGTAGACATGATCGGGGTCGGTCGCGGCATCCCAGACGAGCGCGCCGTCGCCACCCAGCGTCACGCCCCCGACACTCGGCGGCGTACGGTCGACGTAGTCCGTCGTCAGGAACGTCATCGACTTCGCGGGCAGCGCGACCGGAGGGGCCAAGGGGGGACCCTCCCGAGACCGGGGTCAGACCCTCCCGAGACCGGAATTCAGGTTCATCTGTCGTTGTTTCCTTTCTTTTCGCTGTTTCCGTTTTCGTCGACGATCTCGTAGTGGAGGACGCCGTTCGCCGTCGAGGCCGTGAAGACGAGCCGCCCGTGGCGCACCTCCGCCGGCACGGCGGCGAGCCGCGCCCCGTCCGTGCCGAGCGCGTAGACCGCGTAGGCCTCCGGGCGGTCGAGGCGGACGGCGAACGCCGCCTCGCCCTTCTCCACGAGGCACCCCTTCCCCCACTGGAGCAGCACCTTCCGCGTCTCGTCGGCGTAGACCGTCCCCGCGCCCTGCACGTCCGTCAGGTGCACCGC